>NZ_JAQYWT010000372.1:0-441 GCF_036322545.1 Streptomyces sp. SP18BB07 | reverse complement strand
TTGACGACTCCCCGGGGCCTATCGTGGCCTCCCACGTCCTTCATCGGTTCCTGGTGCCAAGGCATCCACCGTGCGCCCTTAAAAACTTGGCCACAGATGCTCGCGTCCACTGTGCAGTTCTCAAACAACGACCAACCACCCGCCACCCCACTGGACAAGCCAATGAGTTCACCGGGGCCGGCACTGAGGGGACGTTCATTCCCTCAGACACCCAACAGCGTGCCCAGCCGGCTCCCGCCCGGAGATCATGTTTTCCACGCTCTTGCGAGCAGTACTAACAGCCTCCGACCCGTGAAACCGGCCGAATAATCAACGTTCCACCCATGAGCAACCAGCATCAGACGTTCGCTGATGATCTGGCCTCTGGACTGCCGTAGCAGCCTAGAAGTGCTCCTTAGAAAGGAGGTGATCCAGCCGCACCTTCCGGTACGGCTACCTTGT
>NZ_JAQYWT010000371.1:0-396 GCF_036322545.1 Streptomyces sp. SP18BB07 | reverse complement strand
TGTCGGGCGCCCGGCGCAGCGCGTAGGAGGAGCAGAAGTCGGTGACGCCGAGGCGCAGCGCGAGGACCCGGTCGCGGTACTTGTCGACGGTGTGGGCGATGCCCTGGAGCGCCTCTACGCGCGTCTCCCTGTACATCAGCGAGTCCGAGCGGCACCCGGGACGGTTCGACATCGCGGGCGCGCTCACCTCGACCGCCGGTATGGCCTCGCTGGTCTACGGGTTCATCCGCGCGGCGGAGAACGGCTGGCGCGACGGCCTGACCATCGCCCAGGCGGAGCCGGAACGCATCGCCGGCGCCCGCCAGCAGGTACGCGAACTCCTCCACGACTGGACCTGTGCCGACCAGGTCGACTCCGCCGTGCTCCTCGTCTCCGAGATGCTCACCAACGTCCTCG
>NZ_JAQYWT010000370.1:0-561984 GCF_036322545.1 Streptomyces sp. SP18BB07 | reverse complement strand
GGGACTGGCAGGCGGCGCTCGTCTCCATCACCGAAGCCGTCGAAATCCGCCGTACCCTCGCCCAGGCCAACCCCGCCGCCCACCTCCCCGACCTCGCCATGTCCCTGAACAACCTCTCCAACCGGCAGAGCGGGACTGGGGACTGGCAGGCGGCGCTCGTCTCCATCACCGAAGCCGTCGAAATCCGCCGTACCCTCGCCCAGGCCAACCCCGCCGCCCACCTCCCCGACCTCGCCGGCTCCCTGAACAACCTCTCCAACCAGCAGAGCGATACCGGGGACTGGCAGGCGGCGCTCGGCTCGATCACCGAAGCCGTCGACCACTACCGCGCCCTCACCCGGGCCAACCCGGCCGCCCACCTCTCCGACCTCGCCGGCTCCCTGAACAACCTCTCCGGCTGTCAGAGCGAGAACGGGGACCGGCAGGCAGCACTCGCCTCCATCACCGAAGCCGTCGACCTGTTCCGCACTCTCACCCAAGACAACCCCGCCGCCCAGCTCCCCAACCTCGCCATGTCCCTGAACAACCTCTCCAACCAGCAGAGCGAGACCGGAGACCGGCAGGCGGCGCTCGTCTCCATCACCGAAGCCGTCGAAATCCGCCGTACCCTCGCCCAGGCCAACCCGGCCGCCCACCTCTCCGACCTCGCCGGCTCCCTGAACAACCTCTCCAACCGGCAGAGCGATACCGGGGACCGGCAGGCGGCGCTCGTCTCCATCACCGAAGCCGTCGAAATCTGCCGTACCCTCACCCAGGCCAACCCGGCCGCCCACCTCCCCGACCTCGCCGGCTCCCTGAACAACCTCTCCAACCGGCAGAGCGAGAACGGGGACTGGCAGGCAGCGCTCGCCTCCATCACCGAAGCCGTCGACCACTACCGCACCCTCACCCAGGCCAACCCCGCCGTCCACCTCCCCGACCTCGCCATGTCCCTGAACAACCTCTCCAACCAGCAGAGCGAAGCCGAAGTCGCCTCCTCCGCCTGGGAAAACGCCATCACGGACCTGGAGTTCAGCCCTCTTGCCCAAGCGGAACTTCGTTCCCACTACGCCGCGTACCTCGCCGCGCACGTTGACGTGAGTCTCGCGGTCGAACAACTCGTCCAGGCGGCGCAAGCCTGTGGTGTCGGCGACCGATCGCCCCTGAGCCGGGCCAGGCAACGGGTACGGGGTGCCGCAACGAGTCTCGGCATCCAAGATCCGCGACTTCCCGATTGGGCCGTCGGCTCCCTCCCCGACGACGTTCTGGAACTTCTCGATCAATGGGCCAGCGCCATCGACTGGCCCACCACCGAGGCATTCCTGCACGCGCATGCCGACCGGCTCCGGCAACCGGACTTCCGCCGTGGCCTGGAACTGGCTGCGGCTCTCTTCCCCGAAAGCCCGGTCATCGACGAACTCACAGGCTTCCTCGGCCAGATCGACGCCGAAGGCCTTGACGTCATCCTGGACCGTGGAAGGCACTACAACGAGGTACGTCAGACGCTCGACGCGTGGATCGCGACTCCCACCTGGGCGGAGTCCAAAGATTTTCTCGACGGGCACGACAGCATCCTGCGCGCACCGGAAGCCCAGGCACTGCTCGCCGGGGCAGACGCACCCGAGGCGCGTCAGCACCTCGCTATCCTCCAGCTCACCGGAGGCCTCTCCTCCGACCAGGTCTACGAGATCGTCACCGACCCGGACGTTGCGACCGAGCATGCCTTCGCCGCTGTCGACCAGGCAGATGTCCTGCTCATGCGCCGCGTCGTGACCGCCCACCCGGCGCTGCTCACCGGCATCACCGGGGCGTTCTTCGCCACCGTGTCCGCTGCGGCCAATGGCGCCACCGACCAGGCCCGTCAGCTCGCCCAGGCCATCGCCGAGCGTGGCACCGACACCCAGCGCCGTGCCTACGCGATCCGGCTCCGTGCTCTCGCCGGGCTCCCCGCCGCGCTGGCCGGGGCAGGGGAACTCGCCGATGTCATCCACCCCGACAAGCACTCCTGATCGGCTGCTTGGCCGGAGTCGGAGCTGCGACTGACCGGGGCCTGCCTCTCGTTGCTCAGGCCCCTGGGCGCGTACTCCGCCCACACCGTCTTGCCCGGTCCCTCGGTGCGCGGGTGCCAGTCCCAGCGGGTGGCCAGGTGGGACACGAGGAGGAGTCCGCGTCCGGCCGCCTCGGCCCCCGGCCCGTCCGGGACGGCGGCGGGGCGGCGCGGGGGGGCGTTCCGCGCGGGTGTCGGTGACCTCGATGCGGGCGGTTTCGGAGTGTGCGTCGACGTGCAGGCGGAGGTGGAAGTCACGGCCGGGGACATGCCCGTGCCGGACGGCGTTCGCGGTCAGCTCGGCGACGATCAGCACGATGTCGTCGTGGGCCTCGGTCCCGTAGGGCAGCCCCCAGGCGTCCAGCCGGACGGCCGCCAGGCGACGGGCGAGCCGGGCTCCCCGGGGCGTGGAGGTGAAGCACATCTCGAAGGCCTGGTCACGGGGACCGGAGTCGGCCCTCAACTGCGGGGCGGGGGTGGGGCTGTCGGGCTTGGTCGTCATGCCGAACACGGTCCCGCCCGTGGCGTGGCGCGGCCAGTGATGACGCGCTGACGCTTCCCGCTGTACGCACGGCGTCGGTACGGGTACGAACACGTTCTGCGGTTCTGGCCGGCGTAGAGCGCGCGTTGTGCGGCGTCGCTTGGCTGGTGATGCGCGTGGTGGCGGTGGTGCCAACGGGGCTGCCGGGCTTGGTCGTCGTACCGAACACGGTCCCGCTGGTGGCGTAGCGTGACCGGTGGTGACGCACCGACACGGGCCGTTGTACGCGTGGGGTGGGTGCGGGTACGAGGCGTGCGGCGTATCGGCGTTCCCTGCGGGGGCGTTGGGCCAGGGAGGCGGTGTTCGATGACTGAGCGTACGGCTACGGCGACGGCTGCGGGACCGGAAGAGGGCTTTCCGCCGGGCGAGGACGGTGGAGGAATCGTGAGCCCCGGGGGTGGCGGCGAGAGCGGCAACGGCGACGCCGGGCGAGCCGTGATGGCGGCGTTCGGGCAGGCCATGAAGACGTTGCGGTTACGCGCCGGGCTGGATCGCGAGGAGTTCGGGCGGCGGATCGGGTACTCCACCGCCACGGTGGCGTCGTACGAGCAGGGACGGAGGACTCCGTCGCCCCGCACGATCGACAAGGCGGACGAGGTGTTGGCGGCGGACGGGCTGCTGTGCCTGTGGAAGGAGCAGGTGGAGCGGGCGCAGTATCCGGTGTTCTTTCAGGGGATGGCGGCCTTGGAGAAGGAGGCCGTTGAGCTGGTCGTGTACGACACGTTGGTGGTCAACGGCCTCCTCCAGACCGAGGAGTACATGAGGGCACTGCTCGGCATGCGGTGCCCGCCGCTCGACTCGGAAACCATCGAGCAGCGGGTGATCGCACGACTCGCCCGGCAGGAGATCTTCGATCGGCGGCCCGTACCGCTGTTGAGTTTCGTGATGGACGAGTCAGTACTGCGGCGCCGATACGGCGGAAAGGGCGTGCTGCGGGGGCAGTTGGAGCAGCTCCTGCTGATCGGGCAGAAGAGGAACGTGGCGCTCCAGGTCATGCCGCTCGACAGTGACGAAAGCGCCGGTGTGGACGGACCGTTCACGATCGTCTCGCGCAGTGACGGAAAGAGGTTCGTCTACGCCGAGGCGCAGGGAACCAGCGCTCTCCAGACCGACCCAGAACGCGCGGTTCTCGCTGCCGCCCGTTATGGGATGATCCGATCGCAGGCTCTCACTCCGCGAGAGTCACTGGAGTTCATCGAAGGGTTGCTGGGATCGCTATGAACATCGTCGAGTCCTCGACCGTCGTATCCGGCCTCGCCTGGTTCAAGAGCAGCTACAGCGGTGCCGAGGGCGGTCAGTGTGTAGAGGTCGCTGCCGCTACGGCAGTTGTGTATGTCCGGGACTCCAAGGCCGCCACCGGACCCGTTCTCACCGTGTCGCGAGCGGCGTGGGCGGGGTTCGTCGGGCTGGCCTCGTCGGAGCGGGGCGTCTGACGCTCGTACGATCGCGAGAGCCCTGCCGGTTCCTTTCGGACGGCAGGGCTCTCCCGTGTGTGTGGGTGCCTGTCAGTTCTCGGTGTTCCTCCGAGAGCGGATGAATGGTGTCCAACAGAGCGTGGAGGGAACTTCGGTAGTTCCGGAAAAAATCTCCTACGACCCACCAATCCGGACCCCCCGCCGGTTCCGAAGGAGAGGCACACGGCCCGCAGAGGGCGGGCCGCGCATCTTCACGGGGGCGTTCATGCGCAAGCAAGCGGTCATCGGCGTACTGACCATGGCGGTGGCGATCGGGACGGTCGGTGCCGTCGGAACCGGGGCACTGGGCGGATCCGGGGCGTCGGGCGGATCGGCGGCGTCCATGGGGGTCTCGGCGAGCGGCTCCTCGGGCGCCGGGGCCGGAATCGAGTCCAAGGGTGGGGTCCTCGGCGGTGGCGCGAAGGTGCCCGGCGGGCTGAAGGCCGTCGGTCTCACCGCCGACCAGCGGCTCGTGGTCTTCCGCGTCGACAAGCCCGGCGCCGCCGTCCCGCTCGGCAGGGTCCGCGGCCTCAAGGGCGACACCAGGCTCGTCGGCATCGACTACCGCGTCCAGAACAACAAGCTGTACGGGGTCGGCGACAAGGGCGGCGTCTACACCCTCCGCGAGGTGGGCGCCAAGGCCACCAAGGTCTCCCAGCTCACCGTCGCCCTCCAGGGCGCGGCGTACGGCGTCGACTTCAACCCCGCCGCCAACCGCCTGCGGGTGATCAGCGACACCGGGCAGAACCTCCGCCACAACCTCGACGACCCCCAGGGCGCCCCGGCCGCCGGCACCACGGCCGTCGACGGCGTCCTCACCAACCCGCCGGTCCCGCCCGCCACGGCCGGCGTCACCGCCCGCGGGGTGACCGGAGCGGCGTACACGAACAACGACCTCGACACCGCCACCGCGACCACCCTCTTCGACCTCGACACCGCCCAGGACCAGATCTCCGTCCAGTCCCCGGCCAACGCGGGCAACCTCGCCCCCACGGGCAAGCTCGGCGTCGACGCCCCGCTGAACACCGGGTTCGACATCTATGGCTCGGCGAGGAGCGGAGGGAACGCCGGGTACGCGGTGACGGGGGCACGGCTGTTCACCGTCGACCTGCTGACGGGGCAGGCGAGGCCGACGGGGGCCTTCCCGAAGGGCCGCCAGGTGGTGGACCTGGCGATACCGCTGCGACAGGGCTGACGGCAGCGGCAGAGCCGTGACCTCCGGGGGGTGAGCGGCGGCCGAGGCAGGGCTGACAAGTGACAGCTGACAGATATTGAAATCTGTCAGCTGTCATGTCATCGTGGAGGCATGACGACGACGATGCAGACCCGCACCCTCGGATCCACCGGCCCCCAGGTCTCCGCCCTCGGCCTCGGCTGCATGGGCATGTCCGCGCTGTACGGCGGCGCCGACCGGGCCGAGTCGATCGCGACGATCCACGCGGCCCTCGAAGCCGGGGTCACCCTGCTGGACACCGGCGACTTCTACGGCATGGGCCACAACGAACTGCTGATCGGCGAAGCCCTGCGCACCGCGCCCGCGGCCCACCGGGAGCAGGCCCTGACCAGCGTCAAGTTCGGCGCGCTGCGCGACGCGGACGGCGGCTGGTCCGGATACGACGGTCGCCCGGCGGCCGTGCGGAACTTCGCCGCCTACTCCCTCCAGCGCCTCGGCGCCGACCACATCGACGTCTACCGGATCGCGCGGGTCGACCCCGACGTGCCGATCGAGGAGACGATCGGCGCGATCGCGGACCTGGTCGAGAAGGGGTACGTCCGCCACATCGGCCTGAGCGAGGTGGGCGCGGAGACGATCCGCCGCGCCACCGCGACGGCCCCGATCACGGACCTCCAGATCGAGTACTCCCTCATCTCGCGCGGCATCGAGCGGGAGATCCTGCCGACCGCGCGCGAACTGGGCATCGCGGTCACGGCGTACGGCGTCCTGTCCCGTGGGCTGATCTCCGGCCACTTCACCCGCGACCGGCAGCTGGCGCCGGGGGACTTCCGGGCCTTCTCGCCCCGCTTCCAGGGGGAGAACCTCCAGCACAACCTGGACCTGGTCGACGCCCTGCGGAAGATCGCCGAGCAGAAGGGGGCGTCGGTGGCCCAGATCGCGATCGCCTGGGTGCTCTCGCGCGGGGAGGACATCGTCCCGCTCGTCGGGGCCCGCCGCCGGGACCGCCTCGCGGAGGCGCTGGGCGCGCTGGAGGTGACCCTGGACGCGGCCGACCTCGCGGCGATCGAGGCCGCCGTACCGGCCGACGCGGCGGCCGGCGAACGCTACCCGGCCGCCCAGATGGCACACCTCGACAGCGAGCGCTGATCCCGCCGCCGGGTACGGTTCCCCCCATGTCACCGACCTCCGAGACCCTGACCGCCGAGCGCATCCTCGAAGCGACCGAGGAGGTCCTGCGCCGCCACGGGCCCGCCAAGGCCACCGTGGTCGACGTGGCCCGCGCGCTCGGCGTCAGCCACGGCAGCGTCTACCGCCACTTCCGGTCGAAGGCGGTGCTGCGCGAGGCGGTGACGAAGCGCTGGCTGGACCGTACGACGGCCACCCTGACCGCCCTCGCCGCCGAGGAGCGCGATCCGGAGGACCGGCTGCGCTCCTGGCTGGCCGCGCTCTTCGAGGCCAAGCGCCGCAAGGCGGGCGACGACCCGGAGCTGTTCGCCACGTACCAGGTCCTCACGGAGGAGAACGGCGAGGTGGTCGGCGCCCATATCGCCGAGCTGACCGACCAGTTGACCCGGATCGTCCGCTCCGGAGTGGACTCCGGGGAGTTCGCCTCCACCGACCCGGCCGGCACCGCCCGGGCCGTCTTCCACGCCACGGCCCGCTTCCACGACCCCTCCTACGCCCCCGCCTGGGGGCAGCCGGACATCGAGGCCCAGTTCGAGGCGGTCGTGGAGCTGGTGGTGCGGGGCCTGCGCACCCGCTGAGACCGCACCCGCTGAGACCGCAGCCGCAGCCGCAGCCGCCCCGCGCCGACGCGGGCTACGCCACGCAGAACTCGTTGCCCTCCGGGTCGCGCATCAGCCACCAGTGGCCCGCCGGGCCCCGGTCGAACTCCTCGACGCGGGTGGCTCCCAGCGTCTCCAGGCGGCCGGCCAGGGCCTCCAGGCCGTCGGGGCCCGCGTGGACGTCGATGTGCAGGCGATTCTTGACCGTCTTCGGTTCGGGGACGTCCTGGAAGAGCAGACGGCGGCCCTTGCCGATGCCGGTGAAGGGGTCGTACGGGTCCTCCGGGTGGCGGATGGCGGCGTAGCCGCGGAAGACGCGGTGGCCGTTGTGCTCGGCCACGGCGGCCTCGGGGAGGTCGCCCGTGGCGAGGAGGTGGGTGATCAGGGTGCTCGGGTCCTCCACCTCGTAGCCGAGCGCCGCGGCCCAGAAGTCGGCCAATGGCTGGGCGTCCCGTGTGTCGATGACCAGTTTCCAGTTCAGTGCGGTGGTCGTAGCCATGTAACCGGTTATATTGGTTACATGGGTTCGACGTCCAGGGCATCGGCTGCGCAGGGGGTGTCGGGAGTGTCGGGTGCATCGCAAGTGTCGGAAGTATCGGATGCGAGTGGCATCCGGCTCCGGTCCCACTCCGGGAAGGTCTACCGGTTCGATCCGGGCGCCCTGTGTCTGGAGCTGCTCGTCACCGGCGGCCCCGGCGCCCTGACCCGCTACGAGGTGCTGCACACCCCCGCCGACCTGGTCGCATGGGTCGAACAGTCCCGGCTCACCCCCACGCCCCCCGCCCTCCGTGTCACGGCGGACGACGTGGCGTACGCCCGGCGGCTGCGCGACGCGCTCACCCGTACGGCCGTCTCGCGTGTCGTCGGCGGCGCCGGGCTCCCCGAGCTGGGCATCGCCGCGGCGGACACGGCCGACCTCGACCTCGTCAACGAGGCCGCGGCCCGCCCCCCGCTGGCCCCGGCGATCGGCGCGGACGGCACCCGGGGCTGGGCCGACGGTACGGCGGCCGGCGCGCAGCTCCTGTCCACCGTCGCCCGCGACGCCATCGACCTCCTCACCGGGCCGTACGCGCAGCGGATCCGGATGTGCGCCGGCGACCGCTGTTACCTCCTCTACGTCGACACCTCACGTCCGGGCCGCCGCCGCTGGTGCTCGATGGAGCACTGCGGCAACCGCCACAAGGTCCGCGCCCACCGCGTACGGCAGAAGTCCTAGAGAAAGGGTGATCCCCATGTCCGCTCGATCCACCGGACTCACCAAGGACGCCGGATGGCAGGTCGGTGTCTCCCGCACGCTGCCCCAATCACCTGCCGCCGTATGGGAGTTCATCAGCGGGCCGCGCGGGCTGGAGCTGTGGCTCGGGGCCGGGGCGCGGCTCACCCCCGAGCCCGGTGCCGGATACGAGACCGACGCGGGCGCCTCGGGCGAGGTGCGCGGCTATCGCCCCGGTGACCGTATCCGCGTCACCTACGGCGACACGACCGTCCAGGTCGCCGTCTCGGCGGCCGGCGGCGGCAGGTCCGTACTCGTCTTCCACCAGGAGCGCATGGCGGGGCCCGAGGAGCGGGAACGTCAACGGGCGCACTGGCGGCGGGTGATGGACCGCGTCGCCGAGGAACTCGACCGACCGGCCTGACGACAGGGGCGTGGGGAGCCCGCGGCGGTCACGAGTCCGTGGGGTCCACCGTCGCCTGGTGGGCCTCGGCGAGGTGCTCCTCCGCCTTCAGCCACGGGAGGAACTGCGCGCCCTTGCGCCAGCCGCAGGTGTCGCAGCTGACGGTGCGCTGCACGCCCGAGCGCTGGACGTGCACGGTGTGCTGCCGGCCGTGCTGGTCCCAGCGGCTCACCCTGCTCGTGTTGATCTGCTCCATGACGTCTCCAGCCGACACCCTCACGGCTCCGCGACCGTGAAGTCCGTGTGGTGCGTGCGGTCTGTGAGGAGTGTGCGGCAAGACCAACATCAACAGGGGGGATGGTCCGAGGAGTTGTCCCAGGCGTTACCTCATGTGCCGTCTCAGGAACAGGGAAAGGTGCGGCCCGGTGGGGCTTCTCGCGCAGTTCCCCGCGCCCCTAAAAGCACTGGGCGCGCCCCATGCTTTTAGGGGCGCGGGGAACTGCGCGAGCAACCACGACGCACCCGCACTCGCCTCGAACGGAGCGAACCCGCCCTACGAGCGGAGCGAACCCGCCCTACGAGCGGAGCGACTCCGTGTCCCGTACCTCCGGTGACTCCAGGCGCTTCGCCGTACGCGCGGCGGTCTCCCGGGCCCACGTGCCCGTGGTGAGCGCGCCCAGGATCAGGACGGCGAAGCCGCAGGCCGCGACGATCCACCAGGCGGGGCGGGCCGCCGCGACGAAGGAGTCGGCGTACGAGGACGAGCCGATGCCCGCCGCCAGGACCGCGCCTATCACCGCGACCCCCAGCGTCTGGCCGATCTGGCGGCTGGTGGAGGCGACCGCGGCGGCCACCCCGGCCTGGGCGCGCGGCATGCCGGAGACGGCCGTGTTGGTGATCGGCGCGTTGACGAAGCCGAAGCCGAGGCCGAAGAGGACGTAGCCGATGACGAGCGTGACGTTGTCGGTCTCGGCCTCGAACGCCGCGAAGAGCACCCCGCTCGCGGTCATCGCGACCCCGGCGATCAGGAGCGGGAGACGCGGTCCCCGGCCGCCGACCAGCCGCCCGGCGATCGGCGCGCAGACGAAGCACAGCAGTGCCATCGGAAGCATCCACAGCCCGGCGTGCAGGGCGTCGAGGCCGCGGACGTTCTGCAGGTACAGCGTCGACAGGAACAGGAAGCCGCCGAGCGCGGCGAACGCGCTGACCGCCGTGACCGTCGCCCCGCTGAACGGCGCCGAACGGAAGAAGCGCAGGTCGATGAGGGGTTCCGCGCGGCGCGGCTCGTAGCGCAGGAGGCCGAGGAGCGCGGCGAGCGCGACACCGGCGAGGGCGAGGGTCTCGGCGACCGGCGCGGTCGGCGCCTCGATGATCGCGTACGTGAGGGAGCCGAGCAGCACGATGACGAGGAGCTGCCCGACGGGGTCGGGGCGGCGGGCCTTCGGCGCGCGGGACTCGGGGACGTGCCGCCAGGTCAGCAGCAGCGCGGCCAGCCCGACCGGCAGGTTGATCCAGAAGATCGCGCGCCAGCCGACCGACTCCACGAGGAGCCCGCCGATGATCGGCCCGGCGGCCATCGAGATGCCCACCACCGCACCCCAGATCCCGATCGCTCGGGCCCGCTCGCGCGGATCCGTGAACGTGTTGGTGATGATCGACATCGCGACCGGGTTGAGCATCGAGCCGCCGACCGCCTGCACCATCCGGAAGGCCACCAGCGATTCGAGGTTCGGGGCGAGGGAGCACAGCAGGGAGCCGATCGCGAAGACGACCAGGCCCGCCATGAAGACCCGCTTGCGGCCGATCCGGTCCGCGGTGGAGCCTGCAAGCATCAGCAGTGAGGCCAGGACCAGGGTGTAGGCGTCGATGGTCCACTGCAGACCGGCGAGGCTCGCGTCGAGGTCGCGCTGCATCGAGGGCAGGGCGACGTTCAGGACGGTGTTGTCCAGGCTCACGATCAGGAGGCTGGTGCAGCAGATCGCGAGCACCAGCAGACGGTGGCGGCGGCTGAGCTCGGGCATGCGCCCCATCGTACGCCCGACTCTATAGTGCGCCTAACTAATGAATCGCGGGCATGGGTCCGGGTGCGTGACAATGGAGGAATGTCCACGCCCGTGTCCCTCGCCCCGGCCCCCCTCCGGATCGGCCCGCACACCGTCACCCCGCCCGTCGTCCTGGCCCCGATGGCCGGGATCACGAACGCGCCCTTCCGCACCCTGTGCAGGGAGTTCAGCGGCGGCAAGGGGCTGTTCGTCAGCGAGATGATCACCACCCGGGCGCTGGTCGAGCGCAACGAGAAGACCATGCAGCTGATCCACTTCGACGCGACCGAGAAGCCGCGCTCGATCCAGCTGTACGGCGTGGACCCGGCCACCGTCGGCAAGGCCGTCCGCATGATCGCGGAGGAGGGCCTCGCCGACCACATCGACCTCAACTTCGGCTGCCCGGTCCCGAAGGTGACGAGGAAGGGCGGCGGCTCCGCCCTCCCCTACAAGCGGAACCTCCTGCGCGCGATCCTCCGCGAGGCGGTCAGCGGCGCCGGCGACCTCCCGGTCACCATGAAGATGCGCAAGGGCATCGACGACGACCACATCACCTACCTCGACGCCGGCCGGATCGCTGTCGAGGAGGGCGTCACCGCGATCGCCCTGCACGGCCGCACCGCCGCCCAGCACTACGGCGGCACGGCCGACTGGGACGCCATCGCCCGCCTCAAGGAGCACGTCCCCGAGATCCCCGTCCTCGGCAACGGTGACATCTGGTCGGCGGAGGACGCGCTGCGGATGGTGCGCGAGACCGGCTGCGACGGGGTGGTCGTGGGGCGCGGCTGCCTCGGCCGCCCGTGGCTGTTCGCCGACCTGGTGGCGGCCTTCGAGGGGCGCACCGAGGACATCGCGCGGCCCGTTCTCCGCGAGGTCGCCGACATCATGGTCCGGCACGCCACGCTCCTCGGCGAGTGGATCGGCGACGAGTCCAAGGGCGTCGTCGACTTCCGCAAGCACGTCGCCTGGTACCTCAAGGGCTTCGCGGTCGGCTCCGAGATGCGCAAGCGGCTCGCCATCACCTCCTCCCTCGCCGAACTGCGCACCGGGCTCGACGAGTTGGACCTCGACCAGCCCTGGCCCACCGGCGCCGACGGCCCGCGCGGCCGCACCTCCGGCAACAACCGCGTCGTCCTGCCGGACGGCTGGCTCAAGGACCCGTACGACTGCGCGGGCGTGGGCGAGGAGGCCGAACTCGACACGTCCGGCGGGTAGTTGCTTCGGAACTGCCCGTTCTGTCGGTGTTCCGGTCGTTGTGCGGCCGGTTTCCGTCATCTCGGAATGGGTGGGGAAATGTCCGGGTAGCGCCTTTTGGTGTGCGGAGCGAACGAGACACCGAAGAAGCCGGCCAGGGCAGCGTCGAAGCGGCCCTCGCGCAAACCGACGGCCCCGCCGACGCCCCGGCCGACAGCCCGGCCGTGCGAACCGCCGCGGCCCCCCGCCCCGCACACCCCGCCCCCGCCCTACGTCCCCCACTGCGCCCATCACGTCTCGTACGTCCTGACCGTCCTGGACCGGCTGGTCCCGGCCGGCACCCGCTGCGCGCTCATCGGGGCCCCGCTCAGCTCCAACGTCGGTGACAGCGCGATCTGGCTCGGCCAGCGCGCCCTGCTCGGCGCGCTCGGCGCCGAGGTGCGCTACGCCTGCGACCTGATGTCGTACGACGCCGGGCGGTTGGCGGCCTGTCTCCCGGAGGGCCCGATCATGCTGACGGGGGGCGGCACCCTCGGTGACCTGTGGGAGGACAGCCAACTCCTGCGGGAACAGGTGCTGCGTGACTTCCCGGACCGCCGGATCGTCCAACTGCCCCAGTCCGTGTACTTCACGGACCACGCCAACCTCACCCGGGCCCGCCGCGTCTTCGACGCCCACCCCGACCTCACGCTGCTCCTGCGCGACCGGCACAGCCTGCACCGCTGCCGCACCGTCTTCGAGGCCCCCTCGCTGCTCGCCCCCGACCTGGCCTTCGCCGTACCGAGGGACGCGCTCACCGGTGGCACGGTCGCGCACGACGTGGTCTGGCTGGCCAGGGAGGACAAGGAATCGGCGAAGGGCCCACCGGCCGGGCGGGGCGCGGCCCGCGAGGGGCGCGGCGGCCCGTACGTCTTCGACTGGACCCGGGAGGGCGACGACACCGACTGGCGGCGGGCCAAGGAAGCGCTGTGGCGGAGCCGGGCCCGTGCGCTGTGCCGAGCCGGCTCGGGCGACCCGTCCGGCGCCGCCCCCGCCCTCCTCGCCGCCTACGACGGCCTCGCCCTCCTCCAACTGGCGCGCGGCTGCCGCCTGTTGACCGCCGGCCGGGTCGCCGTCACCGACCGCCTCCACGGCCACGTCCTCGCCCTTCTCCTGGGCCTGCCCCACGTCCTGGTCGCCGACCGCTACGGCAAGGCCCGCAGCTACTGGGACACCTGGACGACCCACCGCCCCCCGACAACGGAATGGGCCTGGACGGAAACAGAGGCGAGGCGCACAGCGGAACGCCTACTGGAGACCGTCCGGGCCGCGTAAGGGGCGATGGAAGGCCGCGGCGGGGCGTTGGGGCGGCCGGGTTCGGGTTCGGGTGCGGGGGCTGGGGGGTCGGACGCCCGGCTCTCCGGCCCGAAAGGCAAGGGGCGCAGCCCCTGCCTTTCAGGGGCGCGGGGAACTGCGCGAGAAGCCCCACGCACCCGCACCCGCCCACGAACCCCCGCCCCAACGGCGCCTAGGCACCCCACCCCCCGACGGCGTCCTACGCGCCCCCCACCGCCGTCAACAACGCCAACGGCGCCGCCGCGGACCGCGACTCCCGCACGCACGCGTGCGGATACGGCACCGGCGCCGGATGCGTGTCCCTCCCGTACCCGGCCAACACCTCCGGCAGCCGATGCCCGGCCGCCGACGCCGCGTCCACCATGCCGGAGGCCACCGCCCGCGCCTCGTCGTGCAGCCCGTACCGCGCGAGCCCCAGCGTGATCAGCGCGTTGTCGTGCGGCCACACCGATCCCCGGTGGTACGACAGCGGGTGGTACGCCGGCTGCCCGGCGGCCAGCGTCCGCACCCCCCACCCGGAGAAGAAGTCCGGCTCCAGCAACCGCCGCCCCACCACCTTCCCGTACTCCTTGTCCAGCAGCCCCGACCACAGCAGATGCCCCGCGTCCGAGGCGAGCGCGTCGACCTGCCCGCCCTCCGCGTCCAACGCCAGCGCGGGGAAACCGTGTCCGGGCATCCAGAAGTCCCGCTGGAACCGGTCGCGCAGATCACCCGCGGCCTGCTCCAGGAGCGCCGCGTACACCTCGTCCTCCCACACCGTGCGGGCCAGCACGGCGGTACGACGCAGCGCGTCGTACGCGTAGCCCTGCGCGCCCGCCGCCATCACCGGCCCGGCGACGGGCCGGCTGCCGTCGGCGGAGCAGATCGCGCCGGGGGAGTCCTTCCAGTTCTGGTTGGCGAGGCCGCCCTGGTCGGCGCGGTAGACGAGATAGCCGCGCGAGGTGAGGCCGCCGTGGTCGAGCATCCAGCCGATCGCGGCCCGCGCGTGGGGTTCGAGACGGCGGGCCAGGGTGACGTCCCCGGTCTGCTCGACGTACGTGCCGAGCAGGACGAGGAAGAGCGGGGTCGCGTCCACCGAGCCGTAGTAGCGGCCGTACGGGACCTGCCTGAAGTGCGCCAGCTCACCGTGACGCATCTCGTGCACGATCTTGCCGGGCTGGGCCACCGAGTCGGCGGCGACCTCGGTCGCCTGGGCGGCGGCGAGCGCGAGCAGCGTGGCGGCGGCCGGCTCCGGCCGGTAGGGGAGCGTGAAGAGTGAGGTCAGCAGGGCGTCCCGGCCCAGGAGGGTGAGGAACCAGGGCGCCCCGGCGGCGGGCACCCGGAGCGTCTCGCCGTCCGGACCAGTCGCCGGGACCTGGAGCGCGGCGAGATCGGCGAGGCCGCGCGCACACGCGGCGGCCAGCTCGGGCCAGCCGGTGGGGAAGGCCACGCCCTCCACGAACTCGTCCTCCGCCGCGCGCAGTTGTTCGTGCACGGCGGCCGGGGAACGCGGCACCCGCAGGGCCCGGCGGTCGCCGTGCGTCCGTGCCATCACCCGGCAGGTCAGTTCCGCCGAGCCGTGCGGCGCGACATCGAGGGCCCAGACGAGCCGCCGCGCGCCCGTCCCGGTCTCCTCCACACCGTCCGGCGCGGGCTCGGCCGTCACCGTCGTGCAGGACCGCCACTCGCCGCGCCGGTAGCTGAACTCCACCCCGTCGTCGAGGACTTCACGCCTCCTGATGACGCCGCTCTTGGCGTACGTACGGAAGTCGGAGCGCAACTCGAACTGGTCGGTGAAGTCGGCGTCGACGGTGAGGGCGATCCGGACCGTCGACGCCACCGGCCGGTTGCTGGTGACGCGCAGCGTCTCCACGAACGCGCTGTCGGAGACGGCCTGTTCACGGAAGAGCGTGTACGCGGGCGGCTCCCGGCGGCCGCCCCGGGGCACGAGCACACAGCGCGCGACGTCGCCGTCCGCGACCGGTGTCAGCGTCTCGGGAACCGCGCCGTCGACGGTCAGCTGCCACCGGCTCAGATGCCGGGCGTCCCGGACGAACAGCCCGTCCGGTGAACTGCCGCCCCGCACCCCGCTGATGTCGCCGCCGTCGCTCACGGCGGCGAACGTCCCGCCGCGCACGAGCAGGTGATGCCGGTCCGTCATCCCCGGTCCCCTCCCTGGTCACTCATGCCGAACTTGGCCTCGTTGGTGTCGTGGTGCCGTACGTGGTGCCGCTCCCGGCCGTGGTGCCGCTCCCGGGTGGGCGGGTGACCGTGGTCGTCCCGATGCAGCAGGTCGAGGGTGAGTGCGGCCGTCCAGCCGAAACCGACCGCACCGCACGCCTCACCGGTGTACGGGTCCACGTACTCGGCGAACCCGGACGCCGTCGCCGTCTCCAGCAACGCCCTCCGCAGCGCGTCGGCCCGCCCCGGCTCCCCGTGCAGCCTGAGCCCCCGCTCCAGCATCCAGTTGGTGTTGAACCAGGCGGGGCCGCGCCAGTAGCGGTGCGGATCGAAGGCCTCGCCGGTCAGGTCGTACGACGGGACGAGCAGGGTGGTGTCGCCGAGCCCGAAGTGCGGGCCGTGCACCGTGCGGACGAGGGCGGCGGCGATGTCCCGGGGCAGCCCCGGGAGCAGGAGGGGGATCAGACCGGAGACACCGCGCTCGGGCAGGAGGGTGCCGGTGGTGACGTCCCGGCAGAGGAACATGCCCTCCGCCGGGTCCCACAGCCGCTCCACCAGGGCCGCCGTCAGCCGTTCGGCGCGCGCGTGCCGGGCCGTCCCCGACGCGCCCAACTCCTTCGCGATCCGGGCGAGGGCGTACTCGGAGGCGATGAGCAGCGCGTTGAACGCCGGATCCTCGACGGCGAACTCCCCCGCCCCGGCTCCGCTCTCCCTGCCCGGCCGATCCCGGTATCCCGCGTCCCGGTAGTCCGCCGCCAGTCGCACGTACCGCCCGTAGTCCAGATCCGTCGGCCGGTCCTCGGCCGCTCCGTGGTCGAGGTCGGCACGCCGGAAGGAACGGGCCGGGGCCGGGGTGATCCGGGCGAGGGGCGCGTCCCAGGAGGGGCTGTTGTCCATGCCCTGCTCCCAGGGGTGGACGACCGAGGCCAGTCCGCCGCCGCCCAGGTCCCGGCGGTCCAGCAGATAGCGGTGCCAGGCGGCCAGCCCCGGATAGACCCGGGCCAGGAAGCCACGCGCCCGCGACAGCTCCGGATCGGCCAGGTGCACCAGCCACGCCGCCAGCGCGTGCACCGGCGGCTGCACGATGCCCGAGGTCTCGGTCGTGCGCGGGGCACCGGCGGCGCGTCCCGCGGTCGAGGAGCGCCAGAAGTCGGGGCTCGGGAAGTACGCGTCCAGCGGCACCGAGGGGTTGAAGACGATGTGCGGGATCCGCCCGTCCCCCCACCGCGCGGCGAGCAGCGTCTCCAGCTCGGTCTGCGCCCGCAGCGGCGACAGATGCCGCAGGCCGATCGCGATGAACGCCGAGTCCCACGACCACTGGTGCGGATACAGCGTGCGCGACGGCACGGTGGACCGGCCCGTCCAGTTGGCCGCCAGCACCTCGGCCGCCGCGCGGTGCGTCGAACCGGCCGGATCGTATACGTCGACCCCGGCGCGGATTCTCGTGCCGGGCCGACGGGCGGTGAGCTGGGTTGTGCGGTTCACGCGGGGCTCCCTGAGGAGAAGGTGCCGACCGGTTCGGCGGTAGCTACCGTAGGGTTACGTCTACTTAACACGCAAAACTCAATATGTAATGCAGAGTTGGTGAACGCAAGAGGGTGAGCGGGAACGGATTCTTCTGAGGCCGCGACAATGGCGGCACCGAGGACGACATGAGCGGAAGGGCCGTGAAGGTGGGCAGTCACGCCGGCGCAGGAGATCTGCTGGAGCTGGTCCGCAGCGGCCGGGCCACCACCCGTGGCGCGCTCCAGCAGGCCACAGGGCTCTCCCGGGCGACCGTCGGCCAGCGCCTGGACCGGCTCTTCCGCGCGGGCTGGCTCCGCGAGGGCGCCGGCGGCCCCGTCGACTCGCCGCTCGGCGGCCGCCCCTCCATCACCCTGGAGTTCGACGACGAGCACGCGGTCGTCCTCGTCGCCGACCTCGACACCCGCCACGCCCGCGCCGCCGTTCTCTCCCTCACGGGCGAGATCCAGGCCGAGCACACCGGCACCCTGGTCATCGAGGAGGGCCCCGACGCCGTACTGGACGAACTCGGCCGCTGGTTCGCCGAGTTGCTGGAGAAGGCGGGCCGCCCGGCCGACGCGGTCTGCGGCATCGGCCTCGCGGTCCCCGGCCCGGTCGACATCGACACCGGCCGTGTCGTCCAGCCGCCGATCATGCCCGGCTGGGACGGCTACGACATAAGGGGCCGCCTGGCCCGCGCCTTCACCGACCACGCGTCCGGGCCCGCCGGGACACCGGTCCTCGTCGACAACGACGCCAACCTCATGGCGTACGGGGAGCAGCGCGCGGCATACGCCGACTGCTCGGCGTTCGCGCTGGTCAAGGTCTCCACGGGCATCGGCGCCGGAGTCGTGGTCGGCGGCTCGATATACCGGGGGATCGACGGCGGCGCCGGCGACATCGGCCACATCCGGGTCCCGGAGGGCGCCGAGGCGCTGTGCAAGTGCGGCTCGTACGGCTGTCTGGCGGCGGTCGCGAGCGGCGGCGCGGTGGCCCGACGGCTGGCGGAGGCCGGGGTTCCGGCGGCGTCCGGCTCAGATGTGCGGGATCTGCTGGTCGCCGGTCACCCGGGGGCGACGGCGCTCGCGCGGGAGGCGGGCCGGGCCGTGGGGGACGTCCTGGCGACGGTGGTGACCCTGCTGAACCCGGGCGTCCTGATGATCGCCGGCGATTTGGCCGGAACCCCCTTCCTCACCGGCGTCCGTGAACTGCTCTACCAGCGTGCCCTGCCCCGCTCCACGGCAAATCTGGACGTGGTGACCTCGAAGCTGGGGGAGCGGGCGGGGCTGGTGGGAGCGGGTGCACTGGTCGTCGAGCATCTGTACGCGCCGGAGCGGGCCGAGCAGCGGCTGGTCGCGCTGGGGGTGTGACGGGGGTGTTTCCGTCCCGTGGAGCGGTCCGCATGGTGAAACCGGGCCCCTTCGAACGGCGTGATTCTCGCCACCTCTGATAGAGGCTGCGCTCAGATGAGCGAATCGTGGGCGGCTCTGCGACTTCAAAGGGTGGCACTCGGTGCCACCCTTTGATCGTTCATCGAGCGAACTCAGGCGTGCCGAATGCTGCTCATGTGAGCAGAATGGCGGCCAGGTGGGGCTGGCCGCCTTCAAGAAGTGAACACATATCGGCTCCGTTCCTTGCCAAGCCTTGACTTTCGATCTCCTGGCGGACGGGTGGTTACAGGCGCATGACGCGCAAGTGGACGTACCCAGGTGCCTTCGATCTGGGTATGTTCCTCGCCGTCAGGGCAGCCACCGCGTCCTCAAGGAGTTGGGACCTGTGTCGGAAAACAAAGATCCCCACGTAGGCCACGTAGCTCAGAGTGTTGAGGGCGTGAAGTTTGTTTATGACTTCACCGAAGGCAACAAGGACCTCAAGGACCTCCTCGGCGGCAAGGGTGCGAACCTCGCCGAGATGACCAACCTCGGTCTCCCCGTGCCTCCCGGCTTCACCATCACCACCGAGGCCTGCAAGGTCTACCTCGACAGCGGCGACGAGCCCGCGGCACTGCGTGACGAGGTCACCGCCCACCTCGTGGCCCTCGAGGAGAAGATGGGCAAGAAGCTCGGCCAGGCCGACGACCCGCTCCTCGTCTCGGTCCGCTCCGGCGCGAAGTTCTCGATGCCCGGAATGATGGACACGGTCCTCAACATCGGCCTCTCCGACAAGTCGGTCCAGGGCCTGGCCAAGCAGGCCGGCGACGACCGCTTCGCCTGGGACTCCTACCGCCGCCTCATCCAGATGTTCGGCAAGACGGTGCTCGGCGTCGACGGCGACCTCTTCGAGGAGGCGCTGGAGGCGGCGAAGACGGCCAAGAAGGTCACGGTCGACACCGAGCTGGAGGCGGCCGACCTCAAGAAGCTCGTCACCAAGTTCAAGAAGATCGTCAAGACCGAGGCCGGCCGGGACTTCCCGCAGGACCCGCGCGAGCAGATGGACCTCGCCATCCACGCCGTCTTCGACTCCTGGAACACCGACCGCGCCAAGCTCTACCGCCGCCAGGAGCGCATCCCCGGCGACCTCGGCACGGCGGTCAACGTCTGTTCGATGGTCTTCGGCAACCTGGGCCCCGACTCCGGCACCGGCGTCGCCTTCACCCGCGACCCCGCCTCCGGCCACCAGGGCGTCTACGGCGACTACCTGCAGAACGCCCAGGGCGAGGACGTGGTCGCGGGCATCCGCAACACCGTCCCGCTGGCGGAGCTGGAGTCGATCGACAAGAAGTCGTACGACCAGCTGATGCAGATCATGGAGACCCTGGAGAACCACTACAAGGATCTCTGCGACATCGAGTTCACCATCGAGCGCGGCCAGCTGTGGATGCTGCAGACGCGGGTGGGCAAGCGCACGGCAGGCGCGGCCTTCCGTATCGCGACCCAGCTGGTGGACCAGGGTCTGATCGACGAGGCGGAGGCCCTCCAGCGGGTCACGGGCGCCCAGCTCGCGCAGCTGATGTTCCCCCGCTTCGACGAGGACGCGAAGGTCGCGCAGGTGGGCCGCGGCATCGCCGCCTCCCCGGGCGCGGCGGTCGGCAAGGCCGTCTTCGACTCGTACACGGCCGTGAAGTGGTCGCGTTCGGGCGAGAAGGTCATCCTGGTCCGCCGCGAGACCAACCCCGACGACCTCGACGGCATGATCGCGGCCGAGGGCATCCTGACCTCGCGCGGCGGCAAGACCTCCCACGCGGCCGTGGTCGCGCGCGGCATGGGCAAGACGTGCGTGTGCGGCGCGGAGGAGCTGGAGGTCGACACCAAGCGCCGCCGGATGACGGTGCCGGGCGGCCACGTGGTGGAGGAGGGCGACCTGATCTCCATCGACGGCTCGTCCGGCAAGGTCTACCTGGGCGAGGTCCCGGTCGTGCCGTCCCCCGTCGTGGAGTACTTCGAGGGCCGGATGCACGCGGGTGCCCAGGACGCCGACGAACTGGTCGAGGCGGTCCACCGCATCATGGCCTTCGCCGACCGCAAGCGCCGGCTGCGGGTGCGCGCCAACGCCGACAACGCCGAGGACGCGCTGCGCGCCCGTCGCTTCGGCGCCCAGGGCATCGGCCTGTGCCGTACGGAGCACATGTTCCTCGGCGACCGCCGTGAGCTGGTCGAACGCCTGATCCTGGCCGACACGGAGGTGGAGCGCGAGGAGTCCCTGAAGGCCCTGCTGCCGCTCCAGAAGCAGGACTTCGTGGAGCTGTTCTCCGCGATGGACGGCCTCCCGGTGACGGTCCGCCTCCTCGACCCGCCGCTGCACGAGTTCCTCCCCGACATCACGGAACTCTCGGTCCGCGTGGCCCTGGCGGAGTCCCGCCAGGAGCCCCACGAGAACGAGCTGCGCCTGCTCCAGGCCGTCCACCGCCTGCACGAGCAGAACCCGATGCTGGGCCTGCGCGGTGTACGCCTCGGCCTGGTGATCCCCGGCCTGTTCACGATGCAGGTCCGCGCCATCGCGGAGGCGGCCGCCGAGCGCAAGAACGCCAAGGGCGACCCGCGCGCCGAGATCATGATCCCCCTCGTCGGCACGGTCCAGGAGCTGGAGATCGTCCGCGAGGAGGCCGACGCGGTGATCGCGGAGGTCGAGGCGGCGACGGGGGTGTCGCTGAAGCTGTCGATCGGCACGATGATCGAACTGCCACGCGCCGCGCTCACGGCCGGTCAGATCGCGGAGGCGGCGGAGTTCTTCTCCTTCGGCACGAACGACCTGACGCAGACGGTGTGGGGCTTCAGCCGCGACGACGTCGAGGCGTCCTTCTTCACGGCGTACCTGGAGAAGGGCATCTTCGGGGTCAGCCCGTTCGAGACGATCGACAAGGACGGCGTGGGCTCCCTGGTGAAGCTGGCGGCGGAGGCGGGCCGTGCGACCCGCCCCGACCTCAAGCTCGGCGTCTGCGGCGAGCACGGCGGTGACCCGGAGTCGGTCCACTTCTTCCACGAGGTCGGCCTCGACTACGTCTCCTGTTCCCCGTTCCGCATCCCCGTGGCCCGCCTGGAGGCGGGGCGCGCGGCGTCGCAGTCGACGGGGAGCGACCACCGGTAGCCTCCGGCTCCCACCAGCCCCGGAACCGCCGCTCGTCCCCGACCGACCCTCACCGATGGGCGGCGGCTCCGGCCCACGAAAGAAGGCGGCACCCCGTGCGGGGGGTGCCGCCTTCTGTGTTTTGGGGCTTGGGGCTTGGGGTTTTGGGTGGTTGCGCTCCGTGTGCTTCAAGATCACCTGTTTCGGTGGCGGTTGGGTAGATCGATCGTTTCTGTGTGAAGTTGGGGCGTTACAGTCCGTGATGATCGGTGGCGACTGGGCTACTGGTGATCGCGGAGGTGCGCATGAAGAAGGCAATGGCCGGGGTGGTGGCGGCCGGGCTGATCCTCACAGGGGCGGGTGCCGCGCTGGCGGCGCAGAAGGGGAGCATCCCGACGCTCAGGTCGACCGGCGTCCAATTCTCGAAGGGAGTGTACGAGTTCAATCCCCCCGGTACCGACCACGGTTCCTTCGAGTGGACCGGCGATCTCAAGGACGCGGAGCCGGAGGACGGCCACAACGTGTACGTGCAGGTCCGGGTCGAAGGGCACGGCTGGGCCCGGTACTACGGAAAGCAGGGGAGGACGGTGGAGATGCGCCACTCCGACTGGAGCGGCGCGCAGCAGTACACGGACGACGCGAAACTCCGGGCGTGCCGGGACCGTGGCTCGCTGCGGCCGGACAACTGCTCACCCACCCGCAGCTTCTCGTACACGCTGCGCTGAACCCACCCGGCACCCGCGGCCCAGGCGTCAACCGCCTGGGCTCGTGCTCTTCTTAGGGGATTGAGATCAAGACGTCAGAAGTCCTGCTCGCCAAGGGTGTCGACCTTTTCTACGGTGAGACTCCCGCAGTCAAGAACGCCGACATCGCCCTGAGCCGGGGGGAGGTCGCGGCGATCACCGGACAGAGCGGTTCGGGGAAGTCCTCCCTGCTGTACTGCTTGGCCGGAGTGTTGCCCGTGGCCCGGGGCGAAGTCCGCTTCGAGGGGCGCTCCCTCGGCGGTCTCGACGACGAGGCCCTCAGCAAGCTGCGCCGGGAACGGTTCGGGTTCGTCTTCCAATACGGCGAACTCCTGCCCGAGTTGACGGTGGAGGAGAACACGGCGCTGCCCCTGCGGCTCGCCGGACAGCGCAAGAAGGAGGCCTTCGCCGCAGCCGGAGAGGTGCTGGGCCGGCTCGGCCTCGCGGACCTGCGGGAGCGCCGGCCCTCACAGGTGTCCGGAGGGCAGAGCCAGCGCATCGCGGTGGCCCGTGCCCTGGTGCACCGCCCCGCCGTGGTCTTCGCCGACGAACCGACCGGATCACTGGACAGCGCCAACGCCACGGCCGTGCTCGACGAGTTCCTGACCCTCGCCCGTTCGCAAGGGACGGCGGTGGTGCTGGTGACGCACGACTCCGAGGTAGCGGCCCGCGCGGACAGCCGCTACACGATGTGCGACGGCGTTCTCTCGGCTCAGGTGAGGGAGGTGTCGTGAGGGAACTCGCCCTGGGGCTAAGGCTGTTGATGGGGGCCGGGAGGGGGAGCCGGGTGCGCTTCCTGCTCATGGTCGTGGGCAGCGCAGTCGGAGTGAGCTGCCTGGCCGTCGTTCTCACGATCCCCGGGATTCTGGCCGCACAGGACGCGCGGAAGGCGGCGCGTCAACCGGGGTGCGCCATGGACCCCCACCGTTACGCCTGTGCCGCCTCCGCACGCGACTCCTACGGGGTGGTCCGGACGGACCCCTACGGTTCGGAACCGCTCACCCGGGTCTTTCTGGCCCGGGGGAGCGAACCGCTCGAGCCGCCGCCGGGTCTGCGGGACATCCCCGCTCCGGGCGAGTTGTACGTCTCGCCCCGGCTGAGCGAGGTACTGCGGCGGGAGTCCCACCTGAGGCAACTTCTGCCAGGTGCGGAGCGAGGGATCATCGGCCCCCGGGGGCTGGCTCACCCCGACGAGTTGTACGCGTACATCG
The DNA here is from genome assembly GCF_036322545.1 of Streptomyces sp. SP18BB07. Lineage (NCBI taxonomy): Bacteria > Bacillati > Actinomycetota > Actinomycetes > Kitasatosporales > Streptomycetaceae > Streptomyces > Streptomyces sp. SP18BB07. The sequence continues at coordinate 538,695 of NZ_JAQYWT010000370.1, read as the reverse complement.
GATCCCGCAAGGACGAGTTGGCAGTGGACAGCGAGTCCGTCGCCTTCTTCGGCAATGAGTACGCCGACTCGCCCACCGTGGAACCGTCGACTCTCGACATCGTTCGCTTCACCCTCGCGGGGGTCGTCCTCCTGCCCCTGGCGGTCTTTCTCTCCGTGTGCGCCCGGCTCTCCGCGGCCGCTCGCACCCGCCGGCTGGCCGCGCTTCGGCTGCTGGGTCTGAGCAGGAAGGGCACCCAAAGAGTCAACGCTGCCGAGACCGTGGCGGCGGCCTTCCTGGGGTCCGTGCTGGGATTGGGCGTCTACGGCATCGCCAACCAGCTCATCTCGCGCGTGGGGGTGCCGGGCTTCAAGTGGTACCCCTCCGACGGAGCGCTCTCCTTGTCCACCGCCCTCGTCTGTCTCGTCGGCTGTCCCGCACTCGCGTGGTTCGTGGGCCGGGCGAGCGCGAGGAAAGCGGCAGCCGAGCCACTGGCCGTCCGGCGCGGTGCGGTGGAGAGGGCGCCCGGGAAATGGGGGCTGCTTCCGCTGGTCCCGGGGCTTGGCATCGTCCTCGGGTACTGCGTGGCTGGTGCTACGGGTCACGCTCCCCGCGACACCGACCTCTCCTCGATCCTCATGCCCCTCGCCGTGCTCCTGGTCGGCACCGGGCTCGTGATGCTGCTGCCGGTCTTCTCACGGAGCCTCGCCCGAAGAGCTGCCCGCTCCACCCACTCGATCTCCCTCGGCCTGGCCATGCGGCGCAACGAGGTAGAACCCGGGGGCGCGCTCCGGGTGGCCACCGGACTCGTGGTCCTGGTCTTCGCGGCGTCGCTGGTGCAGGGAGTGTTGATCGAACTCGACCAGGTCAGCAAGAACACCTTGCCCATCCAGCAGTACAACGTCCCCCTCGAAGGAGTCACCGAAGAGAAGCAACGGGCCCTGCAGGACGTGAAGGGTGTACGCGCGCATGCCCTGGTCCTGGGGTCCCGCACGAACACCGACGTCGACCATGTGGTGCCGAGCATCTACGCCGTGGTGGCCACCTGCGACCATCTGCGCGGAATCCTGCCGAGGATCGACAGATGCGTGGACGACCGCCCCGTACGCCTCTGGGATCCGACGCAGGTCTACGAAGAGGACAGCAAGCCGGGCGCGAGCTTCCTCTTCGACATGCGGAGAGGGAACGACCGGCGGGCCGTGAGCGTGGAGGTGCCGCGAGAGACCGTGAGGTTCAGCGGCTATTCGGGCTGGCCGATCTTCAGCAGCGGAGACGTGCTCCTGCCGCCCTCGGCCCTGCCGGAGGGCTTCCGCCCGGACCGGGCCACCCTCCACCTCTACAGCAGCTCCGCCCCCGAAACCGTCCGTGCCGTGCTCGATGGCATCGGGGGCGTGGATCCCACCACCGAGGTCGGTACGCCGGGGGTGGTGGTCACGTCGTTGCAGCAGATCACCGTGGTGAAGAGTCTGTTGGGCATCGGGATGGTGCTGGGGCTCGTCATCGGTGTCGCCGCCTACCTCGTCGCCGCCACGGACCGGGCCGTCGAGCGGAAGCCCCAGGTCACCGCCCTGTCGCTGCTGGGGGCGCGGCCCCGTACGCTGCGGGCCGTCCAAGTCGCCCAGGTCGTCGTGCCGTTGGCCGTCGGCCTGGCCCTCGCCGTCGTGCTGGGCAAGCTCGCCGAGTCCAGCTACCTCGTGACCGGCGGCGGCGCCGTCTACTGGGACGGCGCCGGCATCCCCCTGCTGCTCGCCTGCGCACTCGGCGCGGTCGCCGTCGCCGCGCTCGGCGCCCTGCCGCTCGTCGGACGCCGTATCGACCCGGAACTGATCCGGCGGGATTGAGCCAGCGAAGGGTCACCGAAGGCTAGAGGCAGGCGGCGTCATCGACAGAGGCGCCGCCTGCCGCTGTTCCCGCGCCGACCCAGGTCACAGCGTCCCGCCGCTCTCCCTCACCACGCGCTCACGACCGGCGCCCCCGGCTCGTGCCGCTGCCAGGCCTCGTTCAGGCGGCCGAGGCGGTCCGCCGCGGCGATGCCCCGCAGGGCCGCCACCTTGCCGTCCGCTACATCGAACGCCACGGCCCCCACGACCCGGCCCTCGACCACCGCGACGACGGCCGGCGAGCCGTTGACCGTCGCGATGTGCATCACCGGGGACCCGCCTGCCATCCGCCGCTTCGCCGCGGTCGGCTTGAAGCCGGCCCGCACGAGGGACGCGATGCGCTCCGGCGTCCTGTACCGCAGCAGCCGCCTGGCCAGCCCGGCCCCGTCCGAGACCGCGGTCGCGTCGGCGGTGAGCAGCGCCACCAGCCGTTCGGTGCGCCCCGACGTGGCCGCCGCGAGGAACTCCTCGACGACCTTGCGCGCGGACGCGGGATCCACCGCCTCGCCACCGCGACGCTCGGCGGCGACCCGGCGCCGAGCCCGGTGCACATGCTGCTGGCTCGCGGACTCGGTGATGTCGAGGATCCCGGCGATCTCGGCGTGGGGGTACGAGAAGGCCTCGCGCAGGACATAGGCGGCTCGCTCCACCGGCGAGAGGCGTTCCATCAGGGTCAGCACGGCCAGGGACACCGATTCGCGCTGTTCGAAGGTCTCGGCGGGGCCCAGCATCGGGTCGCCCTCGAGGAGCGGCTCGGGCAACCAGTCTCCGACCGCGCGCTCGTGGCGGGCATGCGCCGAGCGGAGCCGGTCCAGGCAGAGATGGGTGACGACCTTGGTCAGCCAGGCTTCCGGCACCTGGATCTGGTCCCGGTCCGCGGCCTGCCAGCGCAGGAACGTGTCCTGCACGGCATCCTCGGCGTCGGCCGCCGAGCCGAGCAGACGGTACGCGAGCGAGGCCAGCCGTCCCCGGCCGGCCTCGAATCGGTCGATGGCTGCGGTGTCCATACACACGACCCTATGCGGCGGTCTTCACAACAGCGCCATCACCAGCAGTGCCTTCACCGCAGTGCCTTCACCGCAGTGCCGTCACAACTGGGCCGTCACAACTGGGTCTTCACAACTGGGTCTTCACAACTGGGTCTTCACGCCGTGGGGTTCGCACCAGCGGCCTTCACCTTGTCCCCGCCACGGCCACACCACTCCGGTCGGGCACGGCGGCCAGCCGTCGCCCTCGCTTCGGTATGCCGAAGGTCGGGTGGGCGATGCTCAGAGCGGCCCCCCTGAGGACGCCCGCCTTGAGTCGGGCGGCGGTTCGGCCGCCCAGGTACCAGGACTTCGACCTGGCCTCCCCGTCCACCATCTGGAAGATCGCGTCCCGCTGCCCGAGGCTGATGTGGTTGCCGACGTACTTCAGCCCGACCGTCGGGACCTCACGGCCGGTCAGGCGCGCGATGATCGCGGCGGTCGCCTGCATGTTGGTGTAGCCGGCCGAGGCGCAGGACATCGGCAGCGGCCGGCCGTTGTCGCCGATCGCGTAGGCGCTGTCGCCGGCGGCGTAGATGTCCGGGTGCGACACCGAGCGCATGGTGCGGTCGACGACCAGCTGGCCCGTCTCGGCGACCCGCAGGCCGGCGGCGGCCGCGATGGGGTGCACGGCGAATCCGGCCGACCAGACGGTCACGTCGGCCGCGAGGGACGTACCGTCGGCGCTGATCGCCCGTGTCGGCTCGACGGCGGTGACGTCGGTGTGCTCGTGGACGGTGACGCCCAGCCGGTCGAAGGCCCGGCGCAGGTGTCGGCGGGCCTTGGGGCTCAGCCAGGCGCCCAGCTCACCACGGGCGGCGAGCGCGACCGAGAGGTCGGGCCGGGACTCGGCGAACTCGGTGGCGGTCTCGATGCCGGTCAGCCCCTCGCCGACGACCAGGACGGTGCCGCCCGCGTCCAGTTCGGCCAGGCGCTCCCGCAGCCGTACCGCCGAGGCCCTGCCGGTCACGTCGTAGGCGTGCTCGGCCACCCCGGGCACGCCGTGGTCGGCGACGGAGCTGCCGAGCGCGTAGAGCAGGGTGTCGTAGGTGAGCCGGCCGTCCCCGGTCTCGCCCGTCACGGCGACCGTCCCGCTCTCGGGGTCGATGCCGGTGACGCGCGCCACGCGCAGCCGCACCCCGGTGCCCGCGAACACGTCGGTGAGCGGGCGGGGCGTGAGGTCCCGTCCGCTCGCGAACTGGTGGAGCCGCATCCGCTCGACGAAGTCGGGTACGGCGTTGACGACGGTGATCTCGGTGTCGGCGGGGGAGAGCCGACGGGCCAGGTTCCCGGCGGCGAAGGTTCCGGCGTATCCGGCGCCGAGAACGACGATGCGGTGCTTCATGGCGATGCTCCTGTCTCGTTCGCGTGCCTCCTGAACGAGATGGCGCCCCGGTTGCTGACAGAAGTCGGGTGTGACGTGGGTCACAGGGATAGGTGGGTCGCTGAGCCTCCGGGACGGCCGGCGCGGGCCGTATTTCCCGTGCCTCTCCCACCCGCGTGTCGGTAGTGTCGCCGCCCGGCGTGCCGAACCGCGGGCGCCGGGTTCGGAGAGTGGTGCGTTCCGTGAGCGGGCAGCGAGAGACGACGACCCTGTGGCGGCCGACCGGCCCCGTGGAGTTGGGGTTGGTGCGGGAAGCGGGATGGCGGGCCTGGCCGCCCCGGCTTCCTGAGCAGCCGATCTTCTACCCGGTGCTCGACGAGGAGTACGCCGTCAAGATCGCTCGGGACTGGAACGTGAAGCACGACGGGGCGGGGTACGTCACGCGGTTCGAGGTCGAGACGGAGTTCCTGCGGCGGTACCCGGTGCGGCAGGCCGGCGGGAGGACGATTCTCGAGCTCTGGGTGCCGGCGGAGGAACTGGAGGAGTTCAACGCGCACATCGTGGGCGAGATCGAGGTCGTGCACGAGTTCGCGTGAGGGGCGGCGGCAGGGCGAAGGGCCGGCCGCCGCCCCTCGATGTGGTGCCGCGGCGGTCAGCTCCGCACAGCCGGCCTCTCCCGGGACGGGCGCGGGATGGGGACCGGCACGCTGTCCCGTTCGCCCGCGATCTCCCGGAGGACCCGTAGGAGTTCGTCGTGGAGGGCGTCGCCGATCTCGTGTGCCTGGGGTGTGTCGACGTGCAGCATGTTGACGTGGAGGCCGGTCGCGGTGCGGTGGAACCAGTGGCTGATGCCGTTGCCGCGGGCCGCCCAGACGTGCAACATCGGCTTCCACAGCGGGTGTCGGGGGCCACCGGGGGTCCTGCGGAAGTCGATGTAGGAGAAGAAGTTCACCGGGTGCGGCCAGTGGTGCAGCGCGAAGCTCTCCGGGGCCAGCAACTCCCACGCCCGTACGAAGGGGACGTCGGTGTGCCGCTGCAGCTCGCCGTACGCCGCGCGGGCCCGCGCGATGGTGGTGGCGTGGTCCGTGCCGCCCTCACCCACCCGGAACTCGATCGGCATCGTGTTCACGAACCAGCCGACGGAGTGCTGCCACGGGTTCGGCGCCGCTCCGTTCCGCCCCTCGTCCGTCCGTTCGCTGATGGGGAGCAGGCCCCGGTAGACCCCCGGCCCCCCGAAACGGTGCTGGGCCGTCGCCGCCGCGGCCAGTACGGCGGTGAAGACGCTGCCGCCCGAGGCGCGGGCGCCCGCCGCCAGGGCTTCGGTTCGGTGCGGGTCGAGGAGGGGGTACGCCCGGTTCGCCAAGGGGTACAGGTCACCCTCCGGTACGCCCAGGTCGAAGGGGAACCTGGGGAAGAGGCCGCCGTTGCCGCGGATGAAGTCCTTCCAGTAGCGCAGGCGGTCGTCGTCGGGGCCGAGTGAGGCGTAGCGACGCCGCTGGTCGTCGGCGAAGGTCAAGTAGCTGGCAGCGGGCGGGAGTTCCGGGGTGCGTCCGGCCGAGAGGGCGGCGTACGAGCTCTGGAGTTCGTTCACGACGACGGGCATGGACAGGCCGTCGCACACGATGTGGTCGAAGCAGAGGTAGACCGTCGCGCTGTTCTCGCGGACCACCGCGCCCATCAGGAACAGCGGCCAGGAGAGCGTGTCGATGCTCTTGAACGTCTTGTCGAGGTGGATGTGCAGATCGTCCCCGCTGTGGAAGTGGCCGACCACGTCCGCCTCCAGGGCGATGGAGTCGGGCGCCAGCGCCGTGCAGTTGAGGTCACCGGCCAGACGCCGGAACCGGCTGCGGAGCACCTCGTGGCGCCGTACGAGGAGCAGGAGCGCCCCTTCGAGGGCCGCGGTGTCCGGTCGGCCCGCGATCTCGAAGGTGACCGTGATCGAACTGGCGATCCCGTCGCTCGTACTCCGGGTCGCCTCGGACGACGAATGGTGCTTGTCCTGATTGAACGAGGCCGATGTGCACGGGGCCGATTCGGTGGGGGAATTCTGTCCGTCGTGGGGGGAGTGCCTCGTGTGCAGGGACCAGGAGATGACGGTCCCGGGCTCGATGGTGACGTCGGAGAAAGGGATTTGCAGCACTCGGGGGCTTTCTGTTCATGACTTGTGGGGGGAAGTCGAGGGGGAAGTCGAGGGGAATTGACTGAGTGGGGAGAGGACAGGGATCGGACTGAATGGGGAGAGGACGGGATCGGACTGAATGGGGAGAGGACGGGATCACCTGACATGGCCCAGTAGGGAATTCACCGCCGCGTCGACACCGTCCTCGGCCCGGACGAGGCCTGCGATCTCATCCGCCCGGTGGGCCAGGTGGCGGTCCGTCACCGCCGTGCTGATCGCCTCCGCGAGCCGGGGCGCGGTGAGGGCGTGGGCGGTGAGGGGAGCGGGGGCGACGCCCAGAGCTCGCATCCGGGCGGACCAGTGGGTCTGGTCGCCCATGTGGGGGCAGAGGACCTGGGGGCGGCCCGCGGCGAGGGCGGCTCCTACCGTCCCCGGGCCGCCGTGGTGGACGATCGCGGCCGTACGCGGGAAGAGCCAGTCGTGCGGGGCCTGTTCGATCATCAGGATGTTCGACGGCAGCGGGGCGGAGTTCCTGGTCGGCGCGCCGATGCCGCCCCAGCCGGTCGCGACGACGGCCCGTACGCCGGTGCGGCGGACCGCCTCCGTGACCAGCGCGTGGTTCCGGCGGGCCCGGGTGCCGGTCATGCTGCCGAAGCCGATGTACACGGGGGGCGGGCCCTCGTCCAGGAACCGGCTCAGCGCCCTGGGCGGCGTCCAGTCGGGGCGCGCCGGCAGATACCAGAACCCCGTGGTGCGTACGGACGCGCCCCACGCCGGGTCGACCGGGGTGATGTGCCGGCTGAACGGCTGGAACACCGGGCGCCGTCGGCCCTCGGGGTCCCGCAGCCACTGCCACGCACCGGGCCGGCGTGGCGCCAGCCCCAGTTCGCCCGTCCGCCAGCGTTCCACCTCGGGCGACCGCTGGGCCGCCGCGACCACGGCGTACGTGCTCCGGTTCAGGAAGCGCGGCACCCGGGGGAGCGGCAGCAGCGGGCAGGGGAACGCGTCGGTGGGGATCCAGCCCGGTTGGAGCGCCACGACGACGGCGGGCACGCCCAGTATGTCGGCGACGTGCTGGACGGGGAACGCCGCCGAATGCACCACCGCCGCCACGTCACCGTGGTCGTGCGCGATGGCCGCCACGTCCCTCAGTGGGGCGATCATCAGGTGTTTCAGCCGGGCGACGGTCCGCGCGGCCGCGATCTTCCCCCGCATCCCCATCAGGCCGCCGTCGATGATCCGCCGGGTCGCCGTCTCGTCGAGGATCCGGGTCGGTCCGTCGTCGATCGCGGCGAAATCGACGCCGTACGCGGCCGCTTCGGGAGCGTATGCGGAAGGTGCCGCCAATAACGGCTGATGGCCGTGGCGACGCAGCGCCACGGCCAATGCGAGAAAGGGTTGTACATCCCCGCGAGTACCGCATGCAGCCAGAAGAACCTTGCGCGGACGGGCGCCGACTCCGAAGCTCTCCGGCCCCGATTCATTGGGCATGACCACGCGCTGAACCTAGCAGAAGGAAAATCGAACAAGTCTGGGATGACAATGAGTTCGATATTTCTTTCCGCGGTTTGCGTTTATGCGGACCGGAAAGGACCCGTCACCTCGTACGTGATCCCGCCCGACGAACTGCCGCTGGTCCCGCGCTGGCTGGAGAAGTAGAGGCGGCGGCCGTCGGGGGAGAAGGCGGGGCCGGTGATCTCGGAGGCGGACTGGCCTTCGACGCGGAGGAAGGGGGAGATGGTGTCGTTCGGGGTGATGAGGCAGATCTCCATGGAGCCGCCGTCCTCGGCGACGTAGAGGTCGCCCGAGGAGGTACCTGTCACGTTGTCGACGCCGGTGAGCGGGGCCGTTCCGCCGGTGACCAGCGAGTCGTCGTAGGCGAGTTCGATGGTCTGGGCGGCGGCGTCGTACTGCCAGACGCGGTTGTCGCCCTTCGTCGTGAACCAGCAGGTGTTGTCGGCGTAGTAGCACCCCTCGCCGCCGTTGAAGCGCTTGGCGCCGGACACCTGGTTGCGGGTGGCGGTGGCACCGGTGGGGTCCGGGACCCGGGACCAGGTCACCGGCCCGCTGGTGCCGCTGCCGGCCACCAGGACCTCCAGCGTGCCCGACGACAGGTTGCCCCAGGTCGTGGGCCGGAAGCGGTAGAAGCAGCCGTCGGTGACGTCCTCGGTCATGTAGACGACGCCCCGGGTGGGGTCGGCGGCCGCCGCCTCGTGCTTGAAACGGCCCATCGCGTCCCGGCGGACCGCCGCCTTCGCACCCCACGGGTCCGTCTCGTAGACGTAGCCCCGGTCGACCTCCTCGCAGGACAGCCAGGTGTTCCAGGGCGTCTGCCCGCCGGCGCAGTTCTGCCGGGTGCCGGACAGGATGCGGTACGCCGACGTCACCGCGCCCGTCGACGAGAATCGCACCGCGCTCGCGCCCCCGGACGGGTTGATCTCCGAGTTGGAGACATAGATCCACCCGCTGCCGTCCGCGTAACAGGCGCCGCCGTCGGGGGCGTTGTGCCAGGTGTACGCCGTCCCGGGAACGGTCTGGCCGGAACGGGCGATCACCCGGCTGGTGAAGCCGCTCGGCAGCCGGATGCCGTTGGCGTCCGCCGAGCCGAGCGCCCCGTACGGGCCGGGACCGGGCTGGGCCGGCGCGGCGTACGCGGCGCCGCGCCACAGGGTGCCGCCGAAAGCGGTCGATGTGCCGCCGAGTACGGCCGCGCGGAGGAGAGTACGACGTTCCACAGTCGCTCCAAGGTGTGCCTTGACCGGCCCGCCGCACGGTCGGCGGCGGGGTCGCGCGCTGATGGAACTTAGGGGAGCAGTGTTGACAGGGCATGGACAATTCATGACGTCGTGGCGGACAGGGCCCCGACGAGGGCGCGAGGGGACCGCGACAGGGGCGCGGGGCGGCGTCCGCTCATGCCGGCAACGGCGGGGCCTCACGGCGCCGTTGCCCCGGCCGGCCCCCGAACCCGTGGCCGTGGCCGTGACCGTGGGCCGGTCCCGGCGGTTCGGCTGAAGGCAGGCGGACAACCGCGTCCAGGCCGCCCGTGGCCGCCTCCCGCAGCGTCACCTCGCCCCCACTGGCGTGGGCGAGCCGCTGGACGAGGGAGAGGCCGAGCCCGGTGCCGCCCTTGGGTGCGCCGGGGGCGCGCCAGAAGCGGTCGAACGCGCGGGTGCGTTGCTCGGGCGTCATACCGGGGCCCTCGTCGGTGACATGCAGGTCGACCCAGCTGGGCCGGGCGTCGCGCAGTGCCCGGCGAGCGGGGACGAGGAGCCGTAGCTCCATGGTGACCGTGCTGCCGACGGGGGAGGCGCGCAGGGCGTTGGAGAGGAGGTTGTCGAGGATCTGCTCCACGGCTCCGGGGACGGCTGTCACCGGGCCCACCACACCGGCGAAGAGGACCAGGGAAACCCCCTCGCGTTCGAACAACGGCCCCCACGTACGGTGCCGCTCCGCGCAGATCGCCCCCAGGTCGACCGGGGCGGGGACGGCCGCCGACTCCTCCAGCCGGGCCATCGCCAGCAGCCCCTCGACCATCCGGGCCAGCCGGTCGGTCTCGGTGACGGCCGCGTCGAGGCTGGGCCGGGCGCGCCGGGCGATGTCCGGTTCCAGGTTCTCCAGCCGCAGCCGCAGGGCCGCCAGCGGGGTCTTCAGCTGGTGCGAGGCCTCGCCGGCGAACGCCCGCTGGGAGGCCAGCAGATGTTCGAGGCGGGCCGCGGTCGTGTTGAAGGCCGCCGCGAGACTCCGCACCTCCGGCGGGCCGGAGGTGACCACCACACTGGTCGCCCTGCCGCCCTCGGCCAACCGGTGCGTGGCCTCCTCCAACTGCCGGATGGGGCGCCCCGTCCAGCGCGCGAACGCGAACGCCACGGCGGCGACGCCGGTGAGCACGGCGAGCCCGACCACCGCCAGCAGCAGCCACACCGCGAACACCCGAGCGTGCACCATCGTGGTCGGCAGCGTGATCCGCACGGCGCCCTGCGCGGGGGCGGCCGATGCCGTGTCCGAGCCGGTCGTCGTGAGGGGGCCGGTGTACGAGACCGCGGCGGTCCCCGTGTCGCTTTCCGCGCCCGAGCCGGGCTCGCCTTCCGTGCCCGAGCCCGAGTCGCCTTCCGTGCCCGCGTCGGGGTCCGCTGTCGCGTGGCCCACCGGGGCCGCCACGGACAGGTAGTGGACGCCGCCGGTCGTCGTCGTACGGACGTCCGTGGTGGCGCGGCCCCGGAGCGCGGACGAGATCTCGGGGAGGGAGGAGAGGGATTCTTTCTCCTCGTCGGACAAGGAGTGGGAGGAGGCCAGCAGTTCACCGTCCGCGTCGACGATGACGACCTTGCCGCCGATGCGCTCCGCGCAGTGTCTGGCCCGTTCGGCGAGTTCGTCCGGACGGCGGGCGGAGAGCGACAGCGCGGCGAACGCGGCGACCGACTCGGCCTCGTCGTTAGCGGAGTTGACGATCCGCTCGCGCTCGGCCCGGGAGTAGACGAAGCCCAGCGGGATCTCCAGGCCGAGCAGGACCAGGGCGGCGAGGCTGAGGTAACTCAGCAGCAGACGCCGGGTCATGACGCCCTCGCCTCCGGCGTGCGATGCCTCCCCGGTCCCTGCCCCGGCGTGCGCACGGCGAGCCGGAAGCCCACGCCGCGCAGGGTCTGGATCCACGCCGGGTCGCCCAACTTGCGGCGCAGCGTGGCGACATGGACGTCCAGTGTCTTGGTGGGGCCCTGATAGTGGTCGTCCCAGACCCGGTTGAGGATCTGCTGCCGGGAGTAGACGGCCCCGGGATCCTCGGTGAGCAGCGCCAGCAGCTCGAACTCCTTCGGCGTCAGCGCGACGGGAACCTCGCCCACCCACACCTGCCGGGTTCGCCGGTCCACGACGAGCGGACCGGGGGGCGGGGCCGACCCGTCGCCGGCCGCCGTGGTGCCGGACGGGGCACGGGGTTCGGGCGGGGCCTGCTCGTACATGGGGGGTTCGTAGGCCGGGGGCTCGTAGGCCGGGCTGCCGTACGCCGGGGTGCCGTACGCCGGGGCGCTCGCGGCGGATGCCCCGGGCGCGGGGCTTCCGAAGACGGGGGTGTGGTGCGGCGGGTCGGCGTACGTGGGTGTCCCGTGCGCCGGGGTTTCGTACGGGGCCGACCAGTCGTACTCGGCTCCAGCGCCGACACTCGCTGCTCGACCGCCGGTCCCCGTGGCGTCGACCTCCGTACCCGCCGCGTCGACACCGGCTCCCCGGCGACCGTCCCCGATGCCCGAGCGACCCGCGCCGTCGCCTCCGACGCGGCCCGAGTCCTCGCCCGCGAAAGCGTCGCCCGGCCGATAGCGGTCCTCCGCCCGGTAGCGGTCCTCCGCCCCGAAGTCACCGCCGGCCGAGAAGTCGCTGCCGGCCCCGAAACGACTTCCGGCCCGGTCCCTGCCCCCGGTCGCCGACTCCCGCCGACCTGAGGCCTCCGGCGCCGACTCCGATGCGGACGCCGCCCAGGCGCCGTACGCCGAACTCCCGCCCAGGGTCCCGCCCAGGGCGTCGAACTCGGCCGCCTCACCAGCCCTAGCCCCAGCCCCAGCCACGGACCCAAGCCCAAAGCCGTTCCCAAAGCCGTCCCCAAATCCGGCCCGGACTCCAGCCGTCCCCTCGGCGGCGGTCGCCCTCCCGACCTCGGCCAGGACGACCCCGGCCACCACTTCGCCCGCGCCTCCGTCGCCTCCGTTGCCCGGGCGTTGGTGGCGGCGCGACACCGCCCGTATCCGGGCGACCAGCTCGCGGATGCTGAATGGTTTCGCCAGGTAGTCGTCGGCGCCGAGTTCGAGGCCCAGCACACGGTCGGCCTCCTCGCCGCGCGCGCTGAGGATGATGATCGGGACGTCGGAGGTCCGGCGGATCCCGCGGCAGACGTCGATGCCGTCCATGTCGGGCAGGCCGAGGTCGAGCAGGACGACATCGCCGTGCGGACCTCTCAACCCGTCCGCGCCGGTCGCCACGTGGTGGACCGTCAGGCCGAAGTGCCGCAGCCCGTCGGCGAGCGGTTCGGCGATCGTCTCGTCGTCCTCGATGAGCAGCACTCGTACGCCCATGGCCGCCTGTCTCTCCAGAAAGTCGGGACAACACGAGAGCCGTGCTGTGGGGCGCCACGCTACAAGAGAACGAACAGCTGTGCGCAGGGAATCCGGAGCATTGTGAAATGACCCTCAGAAACCGCTTGTATTCGGTCGCCCGACCTGCGGTGAAGGGGTTGCTGGCCGAAAGATGTGGAGAATCTGGTCGTGCTTTAGTGTTCTCTTAACCTTCCTCTGTTCATCGCCCCTCTACGGTCGTAAGAGCTGGTCAGAGTCGTTGCAGGGAGGCATGATGAAGGCGTTGCTGGATCGCGCCCGGTCGTTCAAGCGGCGGGTGGACTTCGAGAGCGACGAATATCGTAAACTCGCCGTCGGGCAATTTCCCGAGGCGCTGTTCATTACCTGCTCGGACTCGCGGGTGATTCCCGCCCTGATCACCGGGGCGCGGCCCGGCGAGATATTCGAGCTGCGAAATGCGGGCAACATCGTGCCGCCGCACGACGCGTACGGGGCCGCCTCCGGCGAGGCCGCCACCATCGAGTACGCGCTGGAGGTGCTCGGCGTTCAGGACATCGTCGTGTGTGGTCATTCCCACTGCGGTGCGATGGGCGCGTTGAAGTACGGCGCCGATCTGTCCGGCCTGCCCAGGGTGGACGCGTGGCTCGACTACGCCAGGCCCGCGCTCGAACCGGTCCTGGGGGCCGGAGCGGGCGAGAACGGCTCCGCCGGGGGCGACACCGGAAGCGGCGGCTCCGGGAGCGGCGGCTCCGGCAGGGCCGGCGCCTCGTCCGAGGATCCCGGACTGCGCGAGGTCGTCCAGCTCAACATCCGCAACCAGCTCGCCGTCCTGCGGGACTACCCGGTCGCCCGGCAGCAACTCGACGCCGGACGGCTCCGGTTGCACGGCTGGTACTACGAGATCGACACCGGCAAGGTCCACGAACTGGACGCGGACGGCGGTTTTCAGGTGCACGGCTCATGAGCGGCGCGCACGGACGCCGGCACGCGGCGGGCGGCGGCGCCCACCGCTCCCACGGGAACGGCCAGAGCGGCGGGCCGGGATTACCGGGGCACATCCCCGGCCCACCCCCTTACGCCCCGGACTTCCCCCCGAACCTCGCCCAGGGCGACGGCGGTTCCCCGGAGTGGGCCGTCACCGAGTCCCTGGGCACGGATCGTCCGCCCCCGAGTGCCAAGGGACCCCGCGGCGGGGCCTCCGCCGGTCGTGTCGACTTCGCCACCGAGATCACCGCGTCCCTCGTCGTCTTCCTGGTCGCGCTGCCGCTCTGCATCGGCGTGGCCGTCGCCTCCGGTGTGCCGGCCGAACTGGGCATCATCTCCGGGGTGATCGGCGGTCTGGTGGTCGGCGCGGTGCGGGGCAGCACCCTCCAGGTCAGTGGCCCGGCGGCCGGGCTCGCGGCGCTCGTCGCGGAGACGGTCATGGAGTTCGGCGTCGCGATGCTCGGCGTGATCGTCCTCTTCTCCGGCATCCTCCAGATCGTGCTGGGCCTGGTGAAACTGGGCCGGATGTTCCAGGCGATCTCCCTCGCCGTCGTGCAGGGCATGCTCGCCGGCATCGGGCTGCCGCTGATGTTCGGCCAGCTGTATCCGATGTCCGACTCCAAGGCGCCGGGCACCCCCCTGGAGAACATGGCGGGCGTCCCCGGACTGATCGCCGACACCGTGACGAACCCGCAGGCGCTGATCGCGGCCGGGCTCGGCATCGTCACGATCGTGCTGAGCTTCGTGTGGAAGCAGGTGCCGGGGCCGGTCAAGAAGATCCCGGCCGCGCTCGTGGCCGTCGGGATCGGCATCGCGGTCGCCTCGCTGCCCGGCGTCGAGGTGAAGACGCTCCAGGTCGGCAATCTGCTGGCGTCCGTGGACGTACCCGGGCCGGACCAGCTGGCCGGGCTCGCCGATGTCGGGATCATCACGGCGATCCTCACCTTCACCGTGATCGCGTCGGCGGAGAGCCTGTTCACCGCCGCCGCCGTGGACCGGATGCACAACGGTCCGCGCACCCGCTACAACACCGAGCTCATCGCCCAGGGCGCGGGCAACACCGTCGCCGGCATCCTCGGCGCGCTGCCCATCACGGCGGTCGTCGCGCGCAGCTCGGCGAACGTGCAGGCCGGCGCCAAGACCCGCCTCTCCCGTACGCTGCACGGCCTGTGGCTGCTGGCCTTCGCGCTGCTGCTGCCGCAGGTGCTGGCGCTGATCCCGATCTCGGTGCTCGCGGGTGTCCTCGTGCACAGCGGGTGGAAGCTGTTCGCGCCGGAGCAGTTCCCGAAGATGTGGCGGCAGGACCGGGGCGAGTTCGCGGTCATGACGCTGACGACGCTGGTCATCACGGCGACCGCGCTGCTCGAAGGGGTGCTGTTCGGGCTGGCCGCGGGTGTGGTGCTGGCCGCGCTGCGGATGTCGCAGACCGTCGTCCGGCAGCACATCGAGGACGACACGGCGAAGGTCGTCATGGCGGGCAACGCGACGTTCCTGCGGCTGCCGAAGCTGATCGACGCGCTGGAGGGCGCGGCGGCGTCCGGCAAGCCGCGCATCCGGCTGGACCTGCTCGGGGTGACCCACCTCGACCACGCCTGCCGCAGCCAGATCGAGGAGTTCGTGGCGCAGCAGCGGGGGGCGGGGCTGCGGGTGGAGCTGCTGATGCCGGACCTCACGAAGCCGGCCGCGGCGGCCGAGGAGCCGGCGTCCACGGAGACGCCGGAGCCGGTGTCGACGGAGGTGTGGGACTACGCGACGGTCGGTACGGCGGCGGTGGGGGGTACGGGGCCGATGCCGGGCGGGGCCGGGGCCGGGCCGGGGCCCGACGCCGAGTGGTTCTATCTGGACACCCGGCCGATGCCGGGGGCGCCGGAGGCCCGGCCGCCGTTGTTGCGCCGGGGGCGCGACTGGGGGGAGTGACCGGGGGCTCGTGGGCGGGTGCGGGTCGGTGGGGGCTGATCGCGCAGTTCCCCGCGCCCCTAAAAGCCCAGGCCCTGCGGGCCTGAAAGACCGGGCTCTGCGGGCCTGAAAGACCACGGCCCCGCGCCCCTGAAAAGCACGGGGCGCAGCCCCTGCTTTTCAGGGGCGCGGGGAACTGCGCGACCAGCCCCCACCGGACCCGCAGCCGCCACGCCTCCCGCAAAGCCCCACCCCGGTAGCGCCCCCACCTCCCGCAACACCCCCACCCGGTCTACGCTGGAAACGCCCCAGAGGCCCTTCGGGAAGGCGGCGGTCATGACCGGCTGGAACATGCGCGACATCCCCGATCAGCACGGCCGCTCCGCCATCGTCACCGGTGCCAACAGCGGTATCGGATACGCCGCCGCCAGGGCACTCGCCCGCCGTGGTGCGCATGTCGTCCTCGCCTGTCGGAGCGCGGAACGCGGGGCCGCCGCGTTGGAGCGGATGAGTTCCGAAGTGCCGGACGGGAGCGTCGAGTTGATGCAACTCGACCTGGGGGACCTGCGCTCCGTACGGGAGTTCGCGGAGGCCTACGCGCAGGCGAGCGACCGGCTGGACCTGCTCGTCAACAACGCGGGCGTGATGGCCGTGGCGCGGAGCCGTACGGCCGACGGCTTCGAGACGCAGTTCGGGACCAACCACCTCGGGCACTTCGCCCTCACCGGTCTGCTCCTGCCGGCCCTGCTGGCCACCCCCGGCGCCCGCGTCGTGACCGTCTCCAGCCTGATGCACCTGCGGGCCAACATCGACATCGGCGACCTCAACAGCGAGCGCAGATACGGGCGTTGGCTCGCCTACGGCCGCTCCAAGACCGCCAACCTGCTGTTCACCCACGAGCTGGCCCGGCGGCTCGCGGCGAACGGCTCGGAGGTCGTCGCCGCGGCCGCGCACCCCGGCTACGCGTCGACCAATCTCCAGACGGCCGGGCCCAGCGCCGAGGGCCGCAAGGGCGTCGAACGCTTCATGCGGGTCGGCAACCGCTTCTTCGCGCAGTCGGCCGAAGGGGGCGCCCTGCCCACCCTCTACGCGGCGACCGCCCCCGACGTACGCCCCGACTCCTTCACCGGCCCGTCGTTCGCGATGTGGCGAGGCGCCCCGGCCCCGTCCCTCCGCGCCCCCTGGACCGCCGATGACCGCGCGGGCGAACTCCTCTGGTCCGCCTCGGAGCACCTCACGGGCGTCACGTACGACGCACTGAAGGCCTGACGCCACCACCGGGTCCGCCGCGCGGCGGAACGCGCGCGACGGAACGCGCGCGACGGAACGCGCGCGACGCGCGGACGCCCGTACCCTCGTACGGTCGTCCGCGCGCCACGCGCGACTGAAGGGTGAGCGGCGACGGGCTACGCGGCCCGTACCTCGTACGCCGTGATCCGGACCGTCTCGTCGTCCAGGCACTGCCCGGTCTCCAGGTCGAAGCGCTGCTTCAGGAGCGGGGAGGCGACGAAGGGGCGGCCCTGGTGGCTGCCGGTGAGGCCCCGGGAGAGGACCGCGGCGCCGCCGAAGGGGTCACGGTTGTCGATGGCGTACAGCTTGCCCGCGCGGTCCATGAAGAGCGCGGCCTGGTTGCCGTCGGGGAGCAGGGCCGCCACGCCGCGGCCCGGGGTCAGCAGGGCCAGGTCGCAGACCGTGAACCAGCCGTCCGTCAGCCGCAGTTGGACCTTGACGTCGATCTTCTCGGGGGCGAGGGTCATCGCTGGGCGCTTCCTTCCAGGACATCGGCGGGCCGCAGGCCGATGGACAGCAGGGGCAGGTCGGGCTTGATCTGGTCGCGCTCGGGGACGAAGCCGACGACCGGGTCCGGGGTGTCGGGGGCGTTGACGAAGGACACGAACCGGGCGAGCTTCTCGGGGTCGTTGATGGTGGAGGCCCACTCGTCGGCGTAGTGCGAGACGTGGTCCGCCATCAGGGACTCCAGCTCCTCGCAGATGCCGAGGGAGTCCTCCACGACCACGTCCCGGACGTGGTCCAGGCCGCCGGGGATCCGCTCCAGCCACGTCGAGGTCCGCTCCAGGCGGTCGGCGGTGCGGATGTAGAACATCAGGAACCGGTCGATCAGCTTGATCAGTTCGGCGTCGGAGAGGTCCTGGGCCAGCAGGTCCGCGTGGCGCGGGGTGGCGCCGCCGTTGCCGCCGACGTAGAGGTTCCAGCCGTTGGAGGTCGCGATGACGCCGAAGTCCTTCGACTGGGCCTCGGCGCACTCACGGGCGCACCCGGAGACCGCCGACTTCAGCTTGTGCGGGGAACGCAGGCCCCGGTAGCGCAGCTCCAGGTCGATCGCCATGCGGACCGAGTCCTGGACGCCGTAGCGGCACCAGGTCTGGCCGACGCAGGACTTCACCGTCCGCAGCGACTTGCCGTAGGCGTGGCCCGACTCGAAGCCGGCGTCCACCAACCGGGTCCAGATGACAGGCAGTTGCTCGACCCGCGCACCGAACATGTCGATCCGCTGACCACCCGTGATCTTCGTGTAGAGACCGAAGTCGCGGGCGATCTCGCCGATCACGATGAGGCCCTCGGGGGTGATCTCACCGCCGGGGATGCGCGGGACGACCGAGTACGAGCCGTTCTTCTGCAGGTTGGCCAGGAAGTGGTCGTTGCTGTCCTGCAGGGCCGCCTGCTCGCCCTCCAGGACGTAGCCGCTGGCGCCGATGGTCGGGGCGAGGGAGGCGATGATCGAGGCGACCGCCGGCTTGCAGATCTCGCAGCCGTCGCCGCCCTTGGCCTCGTCGCGGCCGTACCGGTCCAGCAGGCCCTGGTACGTGTTGATGCGCAGGGCGAGGACGATCTCGTACAGCTCCTCGCGGGTCTGCGAGAAGCAGCCGCACAGGCCCTTGTCGACCTCGACGCCGGACGCCTCCAGCTCGGCGGTGACCAGCTGGCCCAGCACCTTCACACAGCTGCCGCAGCCCGTACCGGCCTTGGTGCACTTCTTGACCTCGGGCACCGTGGTGCACTGGTGGTCGGTGACCGCGCCGCGGATCGCGCCCTTGGACACGTTGTGGCAGGAGCAGATGATCGCGTCGTCCGGCAGCGCGGACGGGCCGAGCTGGGCGCCGCCGCCGGAGCCCGCCGGGAGCACCAGCGACTCGGGGGAGACCGGCGGGACGGACCCGGTGAACGCCTTCAGCGTGCCGTACGCGTCCGCGTCGCCGACCAGGATGCCGCCGAGCAGTTCGCCGTCGCGGCCGATGACCAGCTTCTTGTAGATGCCGGAGCGGGAGTCGGAGTACACGACGTCCAGGCAGTCGGCGGTCGCGCCGTGCGCGTCACCGAAGGAGGCCACGTCCACGCCGAGGAGCTTCAGCTTGGTGGACAGGTCGGCGCCGGTGAAGGCGGCCTCGTCGGCGGCGATGGTCGCGGCGGCCGTCTCGGCCTGCTCGTAACCGGGGGCCACCAGACCGTAGACCCGGCCGTCGGAGGCCAGCGCGCACTCGCCGATCGCGAAGACGTGCGGGTCGTTGACGGTCCGGCACTGCTCGTCGACGCTGATGCCGCCGCGCTCGCCGACCGTCAGACCGCAGTCGCGGGCGAGCTGGTCGCGGGGACGGACACCGGCGGAGAACACCACCAGGTCGGTGGCCAGTTCGGAGCCGTCGGAGAGCTTCATCCCGGTGACCGCGCCGGACTCGTCGACGACGACCTCCTGCGTGCCCACACCGGTGTGGACCGACAGACCCATGTCCTCGATGGTGCGCAGCAGCGCGGCGCCACCGCCGTCGTCCACCTGCACCGGCATCAGCCGGGGCGCGAACTCCACGATGTGGGAGGTGAGTCCGAGACCCTTCAGCGCGCCCGCCGCCTCCAGACCGAGCAGACCGCCGCCGACCACGGCACCGACCTCGGCCGTCTTCGCGTACTCCTCGATCGCGAGCAGGTCCTCGATCGTGCGGTAGACGAAGCAGCCGGTCGCGTCCTTGTTGGGGACCGGTGGCACGAAGGGGAACGAGCCGGTGGCGAGGACGAGGATGTCGTACTCGAAGACCTGCCCGGAGCGCGCGGTGACCTTCTTCGCCTCACGGTCGATCGTCTCGGCCGGGTCGCCGACGAACAGCTCGATGCCGTGCGTCTCGATGAACGCCATGTCGGTCATGGAGAGGTCCTCGGGCGTCTTGCCCGCGAAGTACGAGGTGAGCGCCACCCGGTCGTACGCCGGGCGCGGCTCCTCGCAGAGCACGACCACGCGGTGCGTGGCGGTCAGGCCGCGCTCGGCGAGCGCTTCGAGGAAGCGCTGGCCGACCATGCCGTGGCCGACGAGCACGATCGTGGGGGTGGCCCCCAGGGTGGCGGACATTCAGGAGCCTCCATCGTTGGTGAGCAGGTGGAGCAGGGGAGCGCCGTTCGCGGGGAGCGGCTCCGCTCCCTCCCAGGCGCGGGCGAGCGCGCCCACGGTGCCGAGTTCGCCGACGAGCACTCCGCCGACCAGGCGGTCGTCGCGGACGACGACCTTGCGGTAGGTGCCGCGTGTGGCGTCGGCCAGCTGGATGACGTCGTCACCGGGCAGAGGGTCGGTCTCGCCGAACGCGGCGAGGTCGAGGAACTCCGCTCCGGCGAGCGTCAGCCGGGTCAGGGCGCGGGTGCCGGTGTACCGGGAGCCGGTGTTCCCCGCGAGCAACTCGGCGAGGACATCGGCCTGTTCGAGCGCCGGCGTGGCGAGCCCGTAGACCGTGCCCTCGAACTGGGCGCAGTCGCCGATGGCGTGGATGCGGGGGTCGGAGCTGCGCAGCTCCTCGTCGACGATGACGCCCTTGTGCACCGCGAGCCCCGCCTCCTGGGCGAGACCCACCCGGGGGTGGACGCCGCAGGCGATGACCACGAGGTCCGCGTCGAGCGCGTACCCGTCCGCCATCGACACCGACCGCACGGTCCCGCCGACGCTCCGCACGGCACGTACGCGCGTCTCGGTGTGCACCTCGACACCGAGGTCGACGAGGTGCCGCCGGACCAACTTCGAGGCGGACGGGTCGAGTTGACGTTCCATCAGGCGCTCGCCCTGCTGGGCGAGGACGACCTGGACGCCGCGCAGGGCGAGCGCGCGGGAGGCGGAGACCCCGAGGAGCCCGCCGCCGATGACGACGGCCCGCGCGCCCGGCCGTACGGCCT
Source organism: Streptomyces sp. SP18BB07 (assembly GCF_036322545.1). Lineage (NCBI taxonomy): Bacteria > Bacillati > Actinomycetota > Actinomycetes > Kitasatosporales > Streptomycetaceae > Streptomyces > Streptomyces sp. SP18BB07. The sequence goes on along the minus strand of NZ_JAQYWT010000370.1, from coordinate 518,263 downwards.
TCGACAGCCGCAGGCAGTCGTCCATGGTGCGGAAGGCGTGCACCCCGTCGGGGAACTCGTGCCGCTCCGGGTCCCAGAGGCCGCGCAGCGGCGGCAGCACCGGGTTCGAGCCGGTCGCGAGGACCAGCCTGTCGTACGTGATCTCCGCACCGTCCGCGAGATGTACGGCTCGCATCTCGCGGTCGATACGGACCACCCGGCCGCGCGTCAGCTCGGCCGGGGCGGGCAACGCGATGACCTCGGGGGCGTACCGCCCGGCCAGCACCTCGGCGAGCAGCACCCGGTTGTACGGTGTGTGCTCCTCCTCGCCCACCAGCGTGGCGGGCATGCCGAGCTCTCCCAGCCGCCGGGCGAGACGTACGCCCGCGAGGCCGGAGCCGATCACCACCACACGCTCATTCGAGGTCATGTCCTTGAGCGTGCGGTGCCGGTGTTACCCGACCGCATCGCATCTGTTTCCCACGAGGAACGCTGCCCTCCCTGCGGCCCCGAGTGGAGTGTGAGGGGTTTCCGTAAGGGCCGGGTGGGGTGTGAGGACGCCCGGCATCACCGCGCTGACCTGGTGATACGAGACTCATGCGGGCGTATACGGGAGGCGGCCCCGGCCCACCGGCGGCGACGGCCCCGCCGCGACACGGTGCCGTAGGTCACGTCGGCGGGCGCCGACGGCGAAACATTCCTGCCGTCCGCGCGCGCTACGGGCCCGCCGAGTGCCCGCCGGTCGGCTGTCCGCCTGCCGGCTGCCGACCCCCCGGTTGTTCACCTGCCGGCCGTTATCCCCTCCGCTCCCCGGTGGTCGGTGCCGGCTCGGTGGTGCGGTGGCCCGTGAGGTGGGCGAAGACGACCACGTTCCCCCGGTAGCCGCTCGTCCGCGAGTATCCGCCGCCGCAGGTGATGACCCGCAGCTCGGGCCGCGACGCGGCCCCGTACACCTTCTCGTCGGGGAAGTTCCGCGCGTCGTACACCTCCACCGCGTCCACCGTGAACAGGGCGGTCCCGCCGTCCCCCCGGTCCACCTCGACGGTCGCGCCCCGCCGCAGCGCGCCGAGGCGGAAGAAGACCGCGGCACCGTCGGCGTTGTCCACATGCCCGGCGACGATGGCGGTACCCCGTTCACCCGGCGTCGTGCCGGCCTCGTACCAGCCCGCGAGTTTCTCCTTCTCGGCGGGAGGGACGTCGAGGCTGCCGGTGGGCGTGAGGCCGAGCCCCATCAGCGGCGCGTCGACGCGGAGGGAGGGAATGCGGATCCGAGTAGGCGGGGAGGGCGGCAGCGCGGCGGCCGCCGGTCCGTCGCCCCCCGACTCGCGCCACGTGCCCGACGTGCCCGACGTGCCGGACGCACCACCGGACCGGCTGTGGGCCTGCGCGGCCGACGGCTGCGGCGGCGCGTGCGACGTGGTGCCGTTGTGCAGCAACCACGCGCCCGAACAGAGGGCCACCACGGTGACCCCGGCTATGACGGCATTGGCGACCCGACGCACGGAAACCTCCTCATGGGCCGACGGGGCCCGGCACGGCCCGGCAGGGCACGCCGCGAGCTGGGTGCCCCCTGATTCCTCCCCTCCGGGTCGAGGGGCGTCGGGCCCGGAGGGGAGGAGGGGACGGCGGTACCGGCGGACGGACGGCGGAGGGTGTCCGTCAGATCCCGTCGCCTCTCGCCCGGCGATGCAGGAGCCAGGTACCGCCCGCGGCGGCGACGGCCAGGGCCGCCACACCCGCCGCGGTCTGCACGGGGTCGGGACCGAGTGCGCCACCGACTCCCGTCTTCACACTGCCTCTCGGATACGTCGGCTGCCCCGTCAGGGTGCCGTTGAGCGAGACCACCAGGTCGCCGGTGATCCGACCGTCCCCGTCCGTGCAGGCCGCGACGATCTCGTACGTCCCCGGCTGCGCGCTCGGCGGCACCTCGAAGCGCCCGCCGAGCCGCTGCCCGGCGACGGGGGTGAGCGAGAAGGAGCCGGCGCCGACCGCGCTGGCGTCCCCCGTTGCGGTACCGCCCGCGCCGCAGGCCGCCGTACGGACGGTGACCTCGTCGCCGGGGACGACAGTGGCGGGGGACAGTTCCAGCAGCTCGGTGCCCGCACCGCCGTACGCGGGCGCGGTGGCGAGGGCCGCGAAGGCGAGGGCGAGCGCGGTCGTGGTCAGCGGCCGGGCGGTACGTCGCATCGTGCTGCCTCCTCCGTGAGTCCTCCGTTCCCCTCCGAGGTAAGTGGCTCTCCGGCCCACGCGCTTCCTGATGGGGCATCAGAAAGGGGGTGGAAATGAGGTGAATGGGTGTCAGGGGGCGGGCGGGGAAAGTTGCGACGGTGGGTATTTGGGCAGGTCATAGGGGTGAGCGCGAGGGGCGCGAAGAAGGGGGACGTGCTGGGTGACCGCTGAGGGTGTGAACGGGTGACCGAGGGGGGCGGGGCGCGGAGCAAAGCTGCGGAAGAAGACGGAATCGCGCAAGGTGGCGACGCGACTTGACCTCAACCAAAGTTGAGGTACCACGCTGATGGGCATGCAGACAGTCACGCACACCCAAACGGAAACCGTCCCGACGCCCGCCTCCGCTCCGTCCTCCGCCACGCCGGTGCGGGTGACACTGGTCATCGGCAGCAACCGCACCGGCCGCTTCGGGTCGGTGATCGCCGACTGGCTGCTGGGCCGGGTCCGGGATCACGACGGCTTCGAGGTCGACGTGGTGGACGTCGCCGAGGCCGACCTGCCGACGACGTTCGCGCCGACCGCCGAGGCCACGGCGCGGCTCGCCGAGATCACCCCGAAGCTGGCGGGAGCGGAGGCGTTCATCGTGGTGACGCCCGAGTACAACCACTCGTACCCGGCGGCCCTCAAGAACCTCATCGACTGGCACTACGACGAGTGGCGAGCCAAACCGGTGGCCCTGGTCTCGTACGGAGGCATCTCAGGGGGTCTCCGCGCGGCCGAGCACCTCCGCCAGGTCTTCGCCGAACTCCACGCGACCACGGTCCGGGACACGGTCTCCTTCCACCACGCCCACACCGCCTTCGACGACACCGGCCACCCCCACGACCCGACCGCCCCGAACAAGGCGGCCCAACTGATGCTGGACCAACTGTCCTGGTGGGCCCAGGCCTTGCGAGAGGCGAAGAAGAGGCGCCCATACGGCTGAACTCCGCCCGCCGCGCCCCCCAGGGGCGCGGGCAACTGCGCGAGCAACCCCAAACACCCCGCACCCACCCACCCCCCGAGCCCTCGTCCACCCCGAAGGCACAGCAAGCACCAACCGAATGACGAACGGCGCGAACGGGGGTGGGGGCACGCCTCTGGTGAACGGGGGTCGAGGCACGGCCCTCTGGTGAACGGGGGTCGAGGCACGGCCTTTGGAGAACCAGGGGCGAGGGGTACGGCCTCTGGAAACGGAGGGGGTCGAGGGGCGCCGCCCCTAGGGAATGGGGGCCAAACGGCACCGTCCCTGGGGAACGGGATCGAGGGATACGCCCCCTGGGGTGGGGGGTGAGGGGGCGCAGCCCCTGGGGATGGGACGGGTAGGGGCGGCGGGGGCGAGAAAACCACACGCCCGCCCCACCGCCACCCCCACGACATCAACAACCGCCTCCAGGCCCCCCGGCTCCACTCCCCGGATCCTCAGGCAACGGCTCACCAGGCGGCGCAGCCTCCCCGTCCCCCGGCTCAACCACATCCGGCGGACCAGGAACGTCCTCTACGGGTGGTTCCACGACGGGCGGGGCTTCTTCCACGGGTGGTTCCACTACCGGGGGTTCCACCACGGGCGGCGCCTCCTCTACGGGTGGTTCCTCTTCCTCAGGCGGCTCCACCACGGGAGGACCCTCCTCAACCGGTGGCTCGACCACGGGCGGCGCCTCCTCTACGGGTGGTTCCTCGACGGGTGAGCCCTCTTCCCCAGGCGGCTCCACCACGGGAGGACCCTCCTCAACCGGTGGCTCGACCACGGGCGGCGCTTCCTCTACGGGTGGCTCCACGACAGGCGGCCCCTCTACCCCAGGCGGCTCCACCACGGGAGGACCCTCCTCAACCGGCGGTTCCACCACAGGCGGCGCCTCCTGAACCGGCACCTCCTCTACGGGCGGCTCCACCACAGGCCCAGCCGGCTCCGCAGGCCCCGGCTCCGCAGGCCCCGGCCCATCAGGCGCCGGCTCCTCACCCCCCGGCAGTTCGTACCCCGGTTCCTCAGCCCCTGGTTCCTCAGCCCCAGGTTCCTCAGCCCCCGGCTCCACGCCCCCAAGTTCCTCCCCGGCCGCTTCCTCACCCCCCGCTTCCTCACCCCCCGGCGTCTCAGGCTCCGCGCCCCCGCCCCCCGGCGCCGCCACGACCACGACCTCCTCCTCATCCGCGCCCCGAACCGCCCGCCGCTCCACGGCCCCGCCGTCACCCTCCACGCCCGTCGAGACGACCGCATCCGTGACGGCCCCCCGGCGCTCGACGACGTCAGGAGACGCGGCCTCGGGCCGATGCGGTGCCGGCGCCTGTGCGACCGGTACGCGCTGCGCGGGACCCGCCCCCGAGTCGAGGGGCCCGAGCACGATGCCGGCCACCACCGCGGCGGCAGCCGCAGCCGCCCCGACCGCCGCGACGGTGGGCACCTTCACCCCACCCACGCCGCCAGCCCCACTCGCCCCGCTCGCCACCTGCCGCACGGCATGCAGCACCCCGCCACTCCCGTGCGCACCCGCAGAACCGAACACCGCGGCCGTACCGGCGGAGCCCCCCGTGAGGGCCATCAGCAACTTGCCCCCACCCCCGCCCACCACGAACACCAGCAGAGCCGGACCGACGAGCGCGGGCAGCCGGTCGTTCGTGCGCATCAGCACGGCGAGCCGCGCCCGGCAGTCGTCGCACGCGTCCACATGGCTGAGCAGTTGCTCGGACTGCCGGGCCGTCGCGGTACCGCGCACATACGCCGGCATACGCCCCCAACGCACTTGGCACGCCGGATCGATCGGCGCCCCGGGCTGCTCGCGCAGAAACGCCTGGCGCATCCCCTCGCGCGCCCGGTGCAGCAGTACCGCCGTCGCGCCCTGCTTCGCGCCGATGCGCTGCCCGACCGCCTCCAGCGGCTGCCCCTCCGCCTCGGCCAGCCACAGCGCCTGCACCCACCGCTCCGGCAGCTGCCCCAGCACCCGCACCAACAGATCGACGGAGGAGACCTGTTCGGCGGGATCGGCGGCGTCGGCCACCCGCACATCGACCTCGACCCGCTCGGGAGCCGTCGGATCCAGCGGCGTCTCCCGCGTGGCGGTGGAGCCCACCGCCGCCGCGAGGTGCCGCACCGTCGTCATCAGATACGCGGGCACGTTGTCGATCTCGTGCCCCCCGGAGAGCCGCCGCCACACCCGGAAGTGGGCCTCGGCGACGAGGTCCTCGGCGGTCCAGGAGTTCCGGGTGAGGGAGCGCGCGTACGCGACGAGGCGCGGGTGCTGCTCCTCGTAGATCCGGGTGTACGCGGCGGTCGCGGACCCGGAGAGGCCGTCGGTCATGGCGGGAACGCTCTCCAGTCGCACTGCTGATGGGGTGACGACGATTTTGTATGCGGAGATGACAAAAATCTCAAGTAATTACACAAAGTGACACGCATCACAGCGGGTGACATCCAAACCGGCGTAATACATGGGGGCTTGGCGCGGTCGACAGGGTGTGACGCCCGAAGAAACATCTGACGAACGCATGAACCCGCAACAACCGAGCATCCGAAGAGCCCGAACCCCGTGAAGAAGCCGAAGCGCCGCCCGAAGCGCCCGAACTGGAGACCGCCCATGCCCACCGCCCGGCCCGCCCGCCCGACGCCTCCCGCCCTCGAACAGACCGCCCGCGCCCGCCTGATCACCCCCGACTACGACGAGATCCCGGTGCGCACCACCCTGCGCTACATCGCCGAGGACCCCTACGCCGTGCACATCGACTTCCCCTCCGGCGCCTCCGCCGACGACGCGGAGGTGACGTGGGCGTTCGCCCGCACCCTCCTCGCGGAGGGCCTGACCGCCCCGGCCGGCATCGGTGACGTACACCTGTGGCCCTGCGGCCCGGCGCACACCGTCGTGGAACTCCACTCGCCGTACGGCATGGCCATGGTCCGTTTCGACACCCCCTCGCTCCGCCGCTTCCTGCACCGCTCGTACGCCGTGGTCGCGCTCGGCGACGAGGACCTGGAACCGGCGCTCGACGACGGCCTCACGTCTCTGCTGGGCGGGGTCTGACGCGTCGGCCCGGAGCGCCCGCTATGTTCGATCCGATCGTCCGGATATTCGGAGTGGACATGCAGAAGGCAGCTGGACCGTCCGGGCGGACAGGGGTGGGGGCAAGACCGTGAGCAAGGCCATGAGCAGGACGTCGAACAACACCGACACCGACACGCCCGAAGCGACCGACGCGCCCGACCCGACCGACGCGCCCGAAGCGCCCGACCCGACCGACGCGCCCCCCGACACGAAGACGCCCCGGAACGCCGCGACCCCTGCTCACGCAGATCACCCCGACCACCTCGGCGAGCCCGACCACCCCGACCACCCCGGCGAGCCCGACCACCCCGACCACCCCGGCGAGCCCGACCACCCCGGCCCCACCTGGCCCCGGCACTGGCCCCTGCTGCTCCTCGGCGCGGCCGTCGTCCCCGGTGTCGTGCTGTTCGCGGTGGGGCGGTGGCTGGAGGACCCGGCGGTTCAGGCGTGGCGGACCGTCTGTCTCTCCATCACCGTGCAGGCGCTGCCGTTCCTGCTGCTCGGAACGGCCCTGTCGGGTGCCATCAACGCCTTCGTCCCGGCAAGGGTGTTCACCCGGGTGCTGCCCAGGAGACCGGCGCTCGCGGTCCCGGTCGCCGGTGCCGCCGGCGTTGTGCTGCCGGGCTGCGAATGCGCCTCGGTGCCGGTCGCGCAGAGCCTGATACGCCGGGGAGTCGACCCGGCCGCCGCCTTCGCGTTCCTCCTCTCCGCCCCGGCCATCAACCCGATCGTCCTCACGGCCACGGCCATCGCCTTTCCCGGCAGCCCCGCGATGGTGCTGGCCCGGCTGCTCGCCTCCCTCGTCACCGCCGCCGCGATGGGCTGGCTGTGGCTCTGGTTGGGGCGCGCGGAGTGGCTCAAGCCGGTCGCGCGGCACACGGGACACCGGCCCGGGCTGAGCCGCTGGAACGAGTTCCGGACCGGCTTCCAGCACGACTTCCTGCACGCGGGCGGCTTCCTCGTCGTGGGCGCGATGGCGGCGGCCACGTTCAATGTGCTCGTCCCGCGCACCGTCCTCGACACCTTCGCCGATTCGCCCTGGCTGTCGGTGCTGTTCCTCGCGGCGCTCGCCATCCTCCTGTCGGTGTGCTCCGAGGCGGACGCCTTCGTCGCCGCCTCCCTCACCGGGTTCTCACCCACCGCGCGGTTGACCTTCATGGTGGTCGGCCCCATGGTCGACCTGAAGCTGATCGCCCTGCAGACGGGCACCTTCGGCCGGGCCTTCGCGGTCCGCTTCTCCACCGCGACGGTCGTCGTCGCGATCCTGTGCAGCGTGCTGATCGGAGCCGTACTCCTGTGAAACGACCCCTCCAGGCGCTCCTGCTCCTCCTCAGCGGCCTCGGCCTCCTGCACGCCACCGTCGTCACCGACCACTACCTGCGCTACGTCAAGCCGGGCATGCACCCCCTGCTCGTGGCCTCGGGCGTGCTGCTGCTCGTGCTGGGCGCGGCGGAGGCATGGTCACTGTGGAGACCGACCGCAGGAGACGAACAGGAAGCCGAGACCGCCACCGACGCCGAGACCGCCACCGAGGCCGCCACCGACGCCGACATCGAAGGTCACGGCCACGACCACGGCCACGACCACTCCACCCCGCCCCGAGTCGCCTGGCTCCTGCTTCTCCCCGCGCTGAGCCTGCTCTTCTACGCCCCGCCGGCGATCGGCGCGTACACCGCCTCCCGGGAGGCGCCCAAAGCGGTGGCGGTCACGGACCAGGACGACTTCGACCCCCTGCCGAAGACCTCACCGCTCCCGATCACCCTCACCGACTTCACCAGCCGGGTGCAGCAGGACCGCGACCGGGCCATCGACGGCCGCACCGTGGAGATGACCGGCTTCGTCACCCCCGACAAGGGAGCGTCCGCCGAGGGCGGCGGTGGGGAGGGGACCACCGGCTGGTACCTGACCCGCGCCATCGTCAGCTGCTGTGCCGCCGACGCCCAGTTCGTGAAGGTACGCGTCCACGGCGCCCCGCCCCCGCCCGCCGACACCTGGGTCACCCTCACCGGCACCTGGCACCCCTCCGGCACCCTCGGCACGCGTTCCGCCGTGGCCGGCCTGGACGCCCACACCGTGAAGAAGGCCCCCCGCCCACCCAACGCCTACGCCGACGCCGTCCCCCTCACCAACTGACCTTCACCGCTGCCCCCTCCGCCCACTCGCGCACTCCCTCGCGCACGCACCCTGGGACTCGCAGACGATGGAAACGATCACGTACAGGCCGGGCCTGCTCCAGTCCGTGCTGCCCGTCGTGCTGGGGTTCCTGGGTGGCACGGCGCTGCTGTGGGCCGCCCTCGCCCTGACCCCCGACCCCATGGGACGCGACACGCTGCGCCAGTGCGTCGTGGGTGCGTTGACCGCCACCGTGGTCGTCGCGGTCCTGCGCCGGGGCGACGGCGTGACCCTGGCCGAGGACGCCCTCGTGGTGCGGGGCCTCCGGCGCCGGCGCATCCCCTGGACCGGCATACGGCACCTGGAGGTCCGTCGCGTCGTCGGCGTACGCCAGATCACCGTCCACACCGCCGACGGCCGCCGCGCCACCCTGCGCACCCCGACGTCGTTCCTGGACAGGGAGTTCGACCGGAAGGTCGAGATCCTCACCCGGTGGTGGCACGCGCGACGCTGAGCCCGCACGGCTCGGCGCCGCGTATGCCTGCCCGTCAGCCCACCGCCACCGCGCTCCACGCCGCCGCCACCGCGTCGTGCTCGGCGCTCCCCGCCCCGTACAGGTCCCGTGCCGCGTTCAGGGTCGCCGTACGCGCCCCGGCGTAGTCCGTGGACGAGGTCATGTAGACGGTCAGGGCCCGGTACCAGATCGCGCCCAGCTTGTCCTTGCCGATGCCGGTCACCGTCGAGCCGTCGCAGGTGGTGCTGGAGTGGCGCACGCCGCCGATGGTCCTGGTGCCGCTGCCCTCCGCGAGGAGATACGCGAAGTGGTTGGCGACGCCCGAGGAGTAGTGGACGTCCAGGTTCCGCACCGCCGTACTCCAGCAGTCCGCCGAGGAGCCGTCCTTGCTGGGCTGGTCCATGAAGCGGAGCGCCGGCCTTCCGAGGCCGGGGCGGACGACCTTCTCGCCGACGAGCCAGTCCCCGGGGTCGGAGGCGTTTTCCGCGGAGAACTCGACGAGCGTGCCGAAGACGTCCGAGGTGGCCTCGTTGAGGCCGCCCGGCTCGCCCGAGTACGTCAGGTCGGCCGTCGCGGAGGTGACACCGTGGGTCATCTCATGACCGGCCACGTCCAGCGACACGAGCGGGCCGAGCAGGTTCCCGTCACCGTCGCCGTACGTCATGCAGAAGCAACTGTCGTCCCAGAAGGCGTTGTTGTAGCCGTTGCCGTAGTGGACCCGGTTGTACGAGCCCCGGCCGTCGCCGGCGATGCCGTTCCGGCCGTGGACTTCCTTGAAGTAGTCCCAGGTGGTGTCGGTGCCGTACTGCGCGTCGACGGCCGCGGTGGCGCGGTCCGTGGCCGTGCCCGTGCCCCAGTGGTTGTCGGCGTCGGTGAGGAGCGTCGCGGGGGCGCGCCGGACGCAGATGCCGAGGAGGCACAGGTCGGTCTGGTTCGCGGCGTCCCCGGTGTACGTGTCGCCGCGGGTGGGATCCTTCAGCTGGTACGTCGACCCGGAGACGGTCGTCTCCAGCGGGACCGTGCCGCCGTAGAGCGACCTGCCGTCGCCCGCAGCGCTCTCCAGCGCGTCCCAGGCGTCGATCTGCCTGCCCGTCGTGGCGTCCGTGACGACGGTGCGGGCGACCGGGTTGCCGGCCTCGTCCTGGGCGAGCGCATCCGTCCGCCAGGCCAGCCGGGGGGTGCCGTGCAGGGCGTCGACGACCAGCCGGGGCTTGGACGTCAGCCCGCGCAGCGTCTCGCCGACGTTCGCGGCGCGCAGCGCGGCGGCGGCGATGTCGGCGGCCCGGGGCGCCTTGACCGTGGGCGTGACGCTGGGGATGTCGAGGGCGCGGGCCGTCGCCCTGTTCGCACTCCGGAACTCGCCGCCGGGGCTGAGATGGACGACGAAGTCGCCGCCGAGGACCGGGAGTTCGCGGTAGGTCCGGTCGTAGCGCACATGCTGAGCGCCGTCCGCGTCCACGATCACGTCCCGTACGGTGGTCTTCTGGGCGGAGCTGAGCCCCAGACTCGCCGCACGGTCCCGCAGGACGTCGGCGGCATGGGCGATCGCGGTGCTCCGGTCAGGTCTGTCGGCGGCTCCGGCGGTCCCCGCGGTGGGGGTGAGCGTCGCCGCCAGCAGCGCGGCGGCCGCGACGGTGGTGCCGGTGGTGGCGAGGTGCGGACGTCGGAGGTGCCGTGCTCGGCGCATCTGTCTCCCAGGGACGAGGGGCGACGGTGGTCGTCGGGCCGACCACGATCTCGTCAGATTTAAGTGGGCATGACAGATGCGGTCCAGGGGCGTCGGTGGGGGGAAGTGTGAGGGGTGAGAATCGTTTCTGCAAAGAGTCCCGATCCCCTCGGAGAGGAGAGGCGAGCGCGGTGCTGCCCTTCTTCGTCTACGGCACCCTCCGCCCCGGCGAGCCCAACCACGACCTCTTCCTGCGCGGCCGCACCGTCGCGGAGGAACCGGCCCGGATGCGCGGCATGGCGCTCTACGACGGCCCCGGGTACCCGTACGCGGTGGAGAGCCTCGGCGACGGTGCCGGAGAAGGGCGCGGGGGAGCGGTCGAGGTGAGCGGCGAGATCGTCACGGCCGCTCCCGAGGACTACGCCGAACTCCTGCGCACCCTGGACCGGTTGGAGGAGTACGCCCCGGGCGACCCGGCGAACCTCTACGAGCGGGTGGAACGCCCCGCCACCCTCGCCGACGGCACCGCCGTACGGGCCTGGGTCTACGTCGCCGCCCCGACCGTCGCGGCCGGACTGCGGGCCAGGGGCAAGCTGATCGAGAGCGGTGACTGGCGCCTGCGGGGCTGAACGCCGGTGGCCGGACGGGCGCCGACACAGGATCCACGCCGACACAGGATCCACGTATCCGACGCGTGAATGTTCAAGTGAGTGGGGTAACGATGCTGATCACGACAGCGGCACCTGAGCCGCGAGCACGAGGAGCCCCCACATGCACGAGACAGCCCCGAACGAGACCGTCCTGAACCAGACAGCCCCGCGCGAAACAGCCCTGAGCGAGACCGTCCTGAAGAACGCCCGCCCCGAAGTGGAGGCGTGGCTCGCCGAGTTCGTCGAGCGCAACGGCGGCTTCGCCGGCTCCGTCCACCTCTCCGAGCCCGCCGAGGAGGGCGAGATAGCCCTCGTCGCCGCGTACAACCTGCCGGTCTCGGTGCGCAACGGCACCGCCGTGATCCCGATCGGCAAGGGCATGGCCGGGACGGCCGCGCAGCGCCGTGAGCCCGTCGCCGTCCCCGACTTCCAGACCGACACGACCGGCGTCGCCGTCCGCGCGGGCCGCGCCGCCGGCTCCCTGGGCTCCCTCACCCTCCCCGTCTTCGACCCGGCGGACGAGACCCTCGTCGCCGTCGTCGGTCTGGGTTTCACGGAACGCCGTGACTTCACCCCCGAGGAGACGGCGAAGTACGCCGAGGACGCGGCCACGGTGCGCATGACCCTCTGAGCCCACTCCGCCCCGGCCTGCCCCGTTGTTCTAACTCCCCACCGCCTCCACCCGCACCGCGCACGTCTTGAACTCCGGCATGCGGGAGGTGGGGTCGAGGGCGGGGTTGGTGAGGGTGTTGGCGCGGCCCTCGCCCGGCCAGTGGAACGGCATGAAGACCGTGTCGGGGCGGATGGCGGTCGTGATGCGGGCCGGGGCGACGGCCCGGCCCCGGCGGGAGACCACGGCCACCGGGTCGCCCTCCGCCGCGCCGAGCCGCTCGGCCAGCCGGGGGTGCAGTTCCACGAACGGCCCCGGCGCTGCGGCGTTCAACTCGTCGACCCGCCGGGTCTGGGCGCCCGACTGGTACTGGGAGACCACCCGCCCGGTGGTGAGCAGCACCGGGTACTCGGCGTCCGGTTCCTCGGCCGCGGCCCGGTGCGAGACGGGCACGAACCGGGCCCGGCCGTCCTCCGTGGCGAACCGGTCGAGGAAGAGCCGCGGCGTCCCGGGGTGCACCTCGGCGGACGACGGAACGGAAGTCCCCTCGGCACCCGCGGCCGTGCGCGCTCCGGCGGACGACGCGTCCCCCGCCTCCGTCGTCGGCGTGGGGCAGGGCCAGAACACCCCGTTCTCCTCGGCCAGTCGCCGGTAGGTGATGCCCGAGTAGTCGGCGGGCCCGCCCGCGCTCGCCCGGCGCAGCTCCTCGAAGACCTCCTCCGCGTCGGTCGGGAAGCCCTTCTCGACGCCCAGCCGGTCGGCCAGCTCGTGCATGATCTCCAGGTCGCTGCGGACCCCGTCGGGAGGTGTGATCGCGCGCCGCCGCAGCAGCACCCGGCCCTCCAGGTTGGTCATCGTGCCGGTCTCCTCCGCCCACTGCGTCACCGGCAGGACGACGTCCGCGAGGGCCGCCGTCTCCGACAGCACGACATCGCACACCGCGAGGAAGTCCAGCGACTTGATCCGGTCCTCGATGTGCGCGGCACGCGGCGCCGACACCACCGGGTTGGAGGCCATCAGCAGCAGGGACTTGATGTCGGTGCCGAGCGCGTCGAGCAACTCGTACGCACTGCGGCCCGGCCCGGGAAGGCTGTCCGGGTCGACGCCCCAGACCTCGGCGACATGCCGCCGCGCCTCGGGGTCGACCAGCTTGCGGTAGCCGGGCAGTTGGTCGGCCTTCTGGCCGTGCTCGCGCCCGCCCTGCCCGTTGCCCTGCCCGGTGAGACACCCGTACCCGGACAGCGGTCGTCCGGCGCGGCCCGTCGCCAGCGTGAGGTTGATCCACGCGCCGACGGTGTCCGTGCCCTTGGACTGCTGCTCGGGCCCGCGCGCCGTGAGCACCATCGCGTGCTCGGGCTCGCAGAACAGCCGTACCGCCTCGCGGAGTTCGGGAACGGACACCCCCGTAATCCGTTCCACGTACTCCGGCCAGTGCGCCATGGCCGCCGCCCGCGCCTCCTCCCATCCACTGGTCCGCTCGCGGATGTACTCCTCGTCCACCCGCCCCTCGGCCACGATCAGATGCAGCAGACCGAGGGCGAGGGCGAGGTCGGTGCCGGGCCGCGGGGACAGGTGCAGGTCGGCCTGTTCGGCCGTACGGGTGCGGCGCGGATCGATGACGATCAGCGTGCCGCCGTTCTCCTTCAGCTCGGTGAGGTAGCGCAGCGCCGGCGGCATGGTCTCCGCGAGGTTGGACCCGACGAGGATCACGCATCCTGTCCTCGGGATGTCCTCCAGCGGGAACGGCAGCCCCCGGTCCAGCCCGAACGCCTTGATTCCGGCGGCGGCCGCCGAGGACATGCAGAAGCGGCCGTTGTAGTCGATCTGCGAGGTGCCGAGGACGATCCGCGCGAACTTGCCGAGCAGATACGCCTTCTCGTTGGTCAGCCCGCCGCCGCCGAACACTCCGCACGCGTCCGGGCCATGTTCCGTCCGCGTGCGGGTGAGCCCCTCGGCGACCCGGTCGAGTGCCTCGTCCCAGGAGGCGGGTTCCAGGTTGCCCGCCCTTCTGACCAAGGGACTGGTCAGCCTGACCCGGGACGAGAGCACCGCCGGCGCCGTACGGCCCTTGCCGCACAGCGCTCCCCGGTTCACCGGGAAGTCCGCGCGCTCCGTGACCACTACGACCCCTTCGGTCCCGTCCGCACCGGGCGTCAGGTTCATCCCGCACTGCAGGGCGCAGTACGGGCAGTGGGTGGGCGTCGCGGAGTTCGGCATACCGTCCAGCGTGCGTCGCACGTGTTACGCGCCGGGGCGCCCCTCGTTACACGACCGGCACGGGGACCTCCCGGCGGCATCGGCCCCGGCGTGAGGAAGCGTGCCGCGGGATGCCGCGGAGGCGGGCTGCGGGATGCCGCGGAGGCGTGCCGTCGGATGTCGAGGAGCGTGCCGCTGGATGTCGCGATTCTGTCACCGTATGCGGTCGCGCCAGCGCTTTCCGTCCACGCGTTCGGGTCCCGCGTGCTAAGAACTACGGGCGCCACAGACACGGGGGTCGTGCCGCGGGCCCCGTGTGGCGTACGACCTGTCACCCGGCCCGCACGCGGGCCGTAGGGGGAAGAGGACCATCACGTGAACCGTATGCGCACCACCGCCGCCGTCCTGGGTGCCGTCGGCGCCCTGACCGCCACTCAGCTGGGCCTCGCCGGAGCCGCCTCCGCCGCGCCGCAGGCCGCCGGCTGCCCGATCGAGCTCGTCTCGCCGGGCGGCTTCACCCTGGACTCGAAGAACCGGGTGAAGGGCGGCCTCTACTTCGCTCTCAAGAACAAGAGCAAGACCGCGAGCTTCAAGGACGTCAGCCTGACCGTCAGCAAGCCCGTCAACCTGACCTTCACCTACGCCACCGCCACCAAGGGCAGCAAGATCACCAAGCGGACCTCGAAGGTCGCCACCGTCCACACCAAGACCCTGAAGAAGAAGGGCACCACCGGTCTGCGCATCAGCGCCTACATGACCAACCGCAAGAAGCCCTACGAGGTCCGCTTCACCGTCCACGGCAAGACCGCCGCAGGCAAGAAGTGGGGCTGCGCCGTGGACCAGGGCTGGTGGGGCACCATCAAGCACTAAGGCGCTTCCGCGGGGGTTCGCCCCGCCGACGCGAGTGCCTTCTCGACCCCCGTTTCCTCCGGTCCGAGGAAGCGGGGGTCCGGCTCGAACAGGGCGTCCAGGGAGGCCTTGCCCGCCGCGAACAGCTCCCGGGTGGCCCCGTAGTACCAGGTCGCGTCGTGCCGGTCCTGCACACCGACGCCGTACGACTCGACGCCCGCCTCCTCGCACAGCGCGACCGCCCGGCGTATGTGGAAGCCCTGGCTGATGAGGACCGCCCGGTCCACGCCGAAGATCTTCTTGGCGCGGACACAGGAGTCCCAGGTGTCGAACCCGGCGTAGTCGCTGACGATCCGGTCGTCGGGCACGCCGTGCTCGGTGAGGTACCCGCGCATCGCGTCCGGCTCGTCGTACTCCACGCGGCTGTTGTCGCCGGTGACCAGGACCACCTTGATCCGGCCCGACCGGTACAGCTCGGCCGCCGCGTCCAGCCGGCGCGCGAGATACGGCGACGGCTCGCCCTGCCACAGCCCGGCGCCGAACACCACCGCGACCTCCGTGCGCGGCGCGTCAGCCGTGGTCCGCAGCCGGTCACCCGCCGCCGTGAACATCCAGGTCGACGGCAGCAGCGCCAGCACGCACAGCAGCATCACCACCTGCACGGCCCGCCGCCGCCCCGCCCGCGTACGCGGCAGCCGAACGGCGCGCACGACCCGCCCGATACGCCTCACTGCGCCCCCGTCCCGCCGGACCCGCTCATGTGTCCTGCGTGTTTCCGGCGGACCCGTCCGTGCCCGCTCTCCCGCCCAACGAAGACGTCATCCGTGGAGATCCGGTTCACCGCCCGGCGTGACAAGCTTCACTCGAACGAGTCGAAACGCCAGGTCACGGAGGTTCACACACCCGTACCGCGCACGGTGAAGCGCTGGAAAACACCCGTCACCACGCGCGCAACGGGAAGGCAACGTCCTCCCGGCACCATCGGTGCATGACGGCGACGACGAGCAAGTCGAACGCGGACCTCGACAGTACGGCGCACATCATGAACCTGATCACTGACCAGCTGGCCACCCAGCTCAGCCTCGTCTCCCGCGACGGAACCCGGCGCCCCGCCTCACCGGCGCTCGTCCTGGTCGCGCACGGCAGCCGCGACCCACGCGCCCTGGCGACCGTACGCACCCTCATGGAGCGCGTCCGCGAGCAGCGTCCCGGCCTCGCCGTGCACCTCGGCCACATCGAGCTGAACGAACCGCTGCTCCCCGACACCCTCGCCGCGCTCGGCGACCGGGAAGCGGTGCTCGTCCCCCTCCTCCTCAGCCGCGGCTACCACGTCAAGCAGGACATCCCCGAGATGGCCGCGGCCGCCGAGGCCCGCACCCGTCTGGCCGCGCCGCTCGGCCCGCACCCCCTCCTCGTCGAGACCCTGCACGCCCGCCTCGTCGAGGCCGGCTGGCGCACCCGGATGAGCGAGGCGCGCCGCCGCACGAGCGCCGTGGTGCTGGCCGCCGCGGGCTCTCGCGACCCCGAGGCCGCCGAGGACACCGGCCGCACGGCCCGCCTCCTCGCCGACCGCCTGGGCGTCCCGGTCGTCCCCGCCTACGCCTCGGCCGCCGCCCCCACGGTCCCCGAAGCCGTCCGCACCCTCACCGCCCAGGGCCGCACCCGCATAGCCCTCGCCTCCTACTTCACGGCCCCCGGCCGCTTCGCCAGGGAGTGCGCGGAAGCGGCCCCGGGCATCACCGCGGCCCCCCTGGGAGCCCACCCCTCGATGGCGAGCCTGATCCTGCACCGCTACGACGAGTCCCTGACCGCCCCCGGAACGACAACGGAACGAGCCCTGGCAGTGGCATAGGGGCCCTGTGACTTCCGGCCCGCAGCAGCGCCCCTCCAGGGGCGCGGGGAACTGCGCGACCAGCCACGACGCACCCGCACCCGCCGAACAACAGAACCCGGCAGACGAGTAGGCACCCATTTGTCACCCCCTCCCCGTACTGTCGAATCATGGAAGGCACCGCACCCCCCACCCACGACACCCCGCCCACCCACGACACCCAGGCCGCCTACCCCCCGCCCTCCGCGGAGCGCTACGCCCCGGAGCCCGACAAACGCCCCGGCCGCACCGCCTTCCAACGCGACCGCGCCCGCGTACTGCACTCCGCGGCCCTGCGCAGACTCGCCGGCAAGACCCAGGTCGTCACCCCCGGCACCCGCAGCCAGGTCTGGGACGCCAGCCCCCGCACCCGCCTCACCCACTCCCTGGAGTGCGCCCAGGTGGGCCGCGAGCTGGGCGCCGCCCTCGGTTGCGACCCCGACCTCGTGGAGGCGGCCTGCCTCTCGCACGACCTCGGCCACCCCCCATTCGGCCACAACGGCGAACAGGCACTCAACGAATTCGCCGAGGACTGCGGCGGTTTCGAGGGCAACGCCCAGTCCTTGCGCCTCCTGACCCGCATCGAGCCCAAGCGCTTCGTGCGCTCCCCGGAGTCGGGCGACCTCGTCAGCGTCGGCCTCAACCTCACCCGCGCCGCCCTGGACGCCGCCACCAAGTACCCCTGGCCGCGCGGCAGTCACCCCACCGACCCCGCGTCGTCCAAGTTCGGCGTGTACGACGACGACCGGCCCGTCTTCGACTGGGTCCGCAAGGACGCCCCCGGCACCAGCACGACCTTCGAGGCCCAGGTCATGGACTGGTCCGACGACGTGGCGTACTCCGTGCACGACGTCGAGGACGGCCTGCACGCGGGCCACATCGACCCCAACTGCCTGCACGCGGACCCCGAACGCCAGGCGGTGTTCGAGGTGGCCCGCGGCCGCTACGTCCCCGCGGACACCGACCCGGCCGAACTCGCCGCCGCTCTCGACCGCCTCCTCGACCAGGAGTGGTGGCCCCACGGCTACGACGGAACGGCGGTCGCCCAGGCCCGGTTGAAGGACGCCACCAGCCAGCTCATCGGTCGCTTCTGCCTCGCCGCCGAGGCCGCCACCCGTCAGGCGTACGGCAGCGGCCCCCTCACCCGGTACGCCGCCGAACTGGTCGTCCCGCGCGAGGCGCGGCTGGAGTGCGCCGTGCTGAAGGCCGTCGCCGACCGCTATGTGATGCAGCGGGCCGAGCAGGAGCGGCTCCGCGCCGACCAGCGGATCGTCGTCGCCGAGCTGGCCGAGGCGCTCACCGCCCGCGCACCCGAGGGACTCGAACCCCAGTTCCGTGCGCTGTTCGACGCGGCCTCGGACGACCGCGCCCGCAAGCGGGTGATCGTCGACCAGATCGCTTCCCTGACCGACACCTCCGCCCGCGCGCTGCACGCGAGGCTGACGGGTCGGATGTGACAAAAACGTGACCCTCCGTGGCCTGATCGGGTCACTACCTCTTCCCGCATCACGCTCCGTGCGGGACGCTCGCATGTGGACGCACCCTTAAGAGGAGGCATCAAGTGGTCGACGCGGATCAGACATTCGTCATCGTCGGAGGCGGTCTCGCCGGCGCGAAGGCGGCCGAGACGCTCCGAGCGGAGGGCTTCACCGGCCGCGTGATACTGATCTGCGACGAACGCGACCACCCCTACGAGCGTCCGCCGCTCTCCAAGGGCTACCTGCTCGGCAAGGAGGAGCGCGACAGCGTCTTCGTCCACGAGCCGTCCTGGTACGCGCGCCACGACATCGAGCTCCACCTCGGCCAGACCGTCGACGCGATCGACCGCACGGCCAGGACCGTCCGCTTCGGCGACGACGGCACCCTCGTCCACTACGACAAACTGCTGCTCGCGACCGGCGCCGAGCCCCGCCGTCTGGACATCCCGGGCACCGATCTCGCGGGCGTCCACCATCTGCGCCGCCTCGCCCACGCCGAGCGCCTGAAGGGCGTCCTCGCCGCCCTCGGCCGGGACAACGGCCACCTGGTCATCGCCGGCGCCGGCTGGATCGGCCTGGAAGTGGCGGCGGCGGCCCGCGAGTACGGCGCGGAGGTCACCGTCGTCGAGCCGGAACCGACGCCGCTGCACGGCGTCCTCGGCCCCGAGCTCGGCAACCTCTTCGCCGAACTGCACCGCGAGCACGGCGTCCGCTTCCACTTCGGGGCGAGGCTCACGGAGATCGTCGGCCAGGACGGGATGGTCCTCGCGGCCCGCACGGACACGGGGGAGGAGCACCCGGCGCACGACGTCCTCGCGGCCATCGGAGCCGCCCCGCGCATCGGCCTCGCGGAGGCCGCCGGGCTGGAGATCGCCGACCGCGCCCACGGCGGGGGCATCGTGGTGGACGCGGGGCTGCGCACGTCCGATCCCTCCATCTACGCGGCCGGTGACGTCGTGTCCTTCCCGCACACCCTGTTCGACACCCGGCTCCGCGTCGAGCACTGGGCCAACGCGCTCAACGGCGGCCCCGCCGCCGCCCGCTCCATGCTCGGGCGGGACATCACGTACGACCGGGTTCCGTACTTCTTCTCCGACCAGTACGACCTGGGGATGGAGTACTCGGGCTGGGCGCCGCCCGGGTCGTACGACCAGGTGGTGATCCGGGGGGACGCGGGGAAGCGGGAGTTCATCGCGTTCTGGGTGAAGGAGGGGCGGGTGCTGGCCGGGATGAACGTGAACGTGTGGGATGTCACTGAGCCGATCCAGAAACTGATCCGCTCCCGGGCGCGGGTGGACGTGGACGCGCTCTCGAATCCCCAGGTGCCGTTGGAGAGTCTGACCGCCTAGGGGGCTGCCGGGTTCGGTGGCGGGGCGACTGCGGGCCGTCGTGGGCTGGTCGCGCGGTTCCCCGCGCCCCTTCCGCAGCACAGCCATGTCAGTGGGTCACCGTAGAATCTCCGCGTGGCAGGACGGATCAACGACGAGGACGTGAAGGCGGTACGGGACGCGGTCCCGATCGACGCCGTGGTGTCCGAGTACCTCCAGCTGCGCAACGCGGGCGGCGGCAACCTCAAGGGCCTCTGCCCGTTCCATGACGAGAAGTCGCCGTCCTTCCAGGTCAGCCCGAGCAAGGGGCTCTTCCACTGCTTCGGCTGCCAGGAGGGCGGCGACACCATCACGTTCGTGATGAAGGTCGACCACCTGTCCTTCTCGGAGGCCGTCGAGCGCCTCGCCGGCCAGGCCGGCATCACCCTGCGGTACGAGGAGGGCGGATACAACCCCTCCCACCAGCGCGGCGAGCGGATCCGCCTGGTCGAGGCGCACAAGATCGCCGCCGAGTGGTACGCGGAACAGCTCGCCACCAGCCCCGAGGCCGACACGGGCCGGATCTTCCTCGCCGAGCGCGGCTTCGACCAGGCCGCCGCCGTCCACTTCGGCGTCGGCTACAGCCCCCAGGGCTGGGACCACCTCACCCGCTTCCTGCGCGGCAAGGGCTTCACCGACAAGGAACTGCTGCTGTCCGGCCTCTCCCAGGAGGGCCGCCGGGGTCCGATCGACCGCTTCCGGGGCCGCCTGATGTGGCCCATCCGTGACATCGGCGGGGACGTGGTCGGCTTCGGCGCCCGCAAGCTCTACGAGGCGGACAACGGCCCGAAGTACCTCAACACCCCCGACACACCGATCTACCGCAAGTCCCAGGTCCTGTACGGCATCGACCTCGCCAAGAAGGACATCGCCAAGGCCAGCCGGGCCGTCGTGGTCGAGGGCTACACCGACGTCATGGCCTGCCACCTCGCCGGCGTCACCACCGCCATCGCCACCTGCGGCACGGCCTTCGGCGGCGAGCACATCAAGATCCTCCGCCGGCTCCTGATGGACAACGGCAGCGCACGCGTGATCTTCACCTTCGACGGCGACGCGGCCGGCCAGAAGGCGGCCCTGCGCGCCTTCGAGGACGACCAGAAGTTCGCCGCCGAGACGTACATCGCGATCGCCCCCGACGGCATGGACCCCTGCGAACTGCGCCTGGCCAAGGGCGACGAGGCCGTCGCCGAACTCGCCGAACCCCGCACCCCGCTCTTCGAGTTCGCCCTCCGCCAGATCGTCGCCCGCTACGACCTGGAGACCCCCGCCGGCCGCGCCGCCGCCCTCGACGAGGCCGCGCCGATCGTGGCCCGCATCAAGAACAGCGGCGCCCAGCACGAGGTCGCCGTGCAACTCGCCGGCATGCTCGGCATCCTCGACACCCAGTTCGTCGTCAAGCGCGTCGCCCAGCTGGCCCGCTGGGCGCGCGAGCGCGGCGGCCAGGGCCCCGCCCCGGCCGCTCAGCGCGGGGCGGGGCCCTACGAGCCCACCGCCCGGCCCCCGTCCGGCCCGGCCCTCACCCTGCGCAACCCGGTCTTCGCCACCGAACGCGAACTCCTCAAACTCGCCCTGCAACGCCCCGAGTTGGTCGCCCCCGCGTTCGACGCGTACGGCGTCGACGAGTTCACCGCCGCCCCGTACGCGGCCGTCCGTGAGGCGATCATCGAGGCGGGCGGCGTGGAGTACGGCGCCGAGGACCCGCAGGAGTACCTGGTCCGCGTCCGCGAGGCGGCACCGGACGACACCGTGCGGGCCATGGTGACCGAGCTGGCGGTCGAGGCGATCATGCGCAAGACGGTCGACGACGTCTACGCGGGCGCACAACTGGTCACCGTGCGCCGCCGGGCCGTCGAACGCCGGGTGCGCGACGTCCAGGGCAGCCTGGCGAGGGCGGCCGCCCAGGGCGACCCCGCCCAGCTGGCCGCCGTACAGAACGAGTTGTGGGTCCTCCAGCAGTACGACCAGGCGTTGCGGGAGCGGGGCGCGGAAGCGCTCTGAACCGCGGCGGTTCGCGCCCCCGGCCGCGCACGTCCCCGGAGCACATGCCAATCCGCGCCGGAGCCACCCCGGTCGGTACGCCCTTCAAGCTGTTTGCGACCCGGCCAGCAGCGCACTCGTGGAACAGGTAACCGTGAGGTCACGGGCCGGACGCAAAAAGTCACCGCACGCCCCTCGTGGCGGCTGTGTGTCGTACTCCACACTGGGTTCCGGTGCCTGAGTCCTCGGAGCGCGGCCGACCCGTCCCCCACGGGTCCGAGATCCCCGCGGTTCCGCTCGATGAGTACGGGATGGACGGCGGAGAAGCCGCCCGCGCCATCCCAGACGTACCGCTGCCGTACGCCCTGGCAGCGACATTCCTGGAGGTCGCCCCCGTGCAGACCCAGACCCTCATACAGAACGACACCAGTACGGCCATCGGTACCGACGGCTCGGAGCCGGCCGCGGAGACCGATGTCATCACCGCGGTGCCCGCCCAGAGCCGCGCCGCGCACCACCCCGAGGCGGCCCCGGACGGCCCGCCCGACCTGGACGAACCGCCTGCCGCGGCGGTCGAGGCCCTGGAGACGGCCGAGCCTCCCGAGCCCGTGGAGCTGCCACGCGCCCGCCCGGACACCAGCGGACCCTCCTCCGACCTCTTCCGCCAGTACCTGCGTGAGATCGGCCGTATCCCGCTCCTGACGGCCGCGGAGGAAGTGGAGCTGGCCCGCCGCGTCGAGGCCGGCCTCTTCGCCGAGGAGCGGCTCGGCCACGCCCGCGACCTCGACACCCAGCTCGCCCTCGACCTCGACAAGCTGGTCGTCATGGGCCGCATGGCCAAACGCCGCCTGATCGAGGCGAACCTGCGGCTCGTCGTCTCCGTGGCGAAGCGTTACGTCGGCCGCGGCCTGACCATGCTGGACCTGGTCCAGGAAGGAAACCTGGGCCTCATCAGGGCCGTCGAGAAGTTCGACTACGCGCGCGGCTACAAGTTCTCGACCTACGCCACCTGGTGGATCCGCCAGGCCATGTCCCGAGCCCTGGCCGACCAGGCCCGCACCATCCGGGTCCCGGTCCACGTGGTCGAGTTGATCAACCGGGTCGTCCGCGTCCAACGCCGCATGCTCCAGGAGCGGGGCTACGAGCCCACGCCCGAGGAGGTCGCCGCCCACCTCGACCTGGCGCCCGAGCGCGTCAGCGAGGTCCTCCGTCTCGCCCAGGAACCGGTCTCGCTCCACGCACCGGTCGGCGAGGAGGACGACGTGGCCCTCGGCGACCTCATCGAGGACGGCGACGCGGCGAGCCCCGTGGAGTCGGCCGCGTTCCTGCTGCTCAGGGAGCATCTGGAGGCGGTCCTCTCCACCCTGGGCGAGCGGGAACGCAAGGTGGTCCAACTCCGCTACGGCCTCGCGGACGGCCGCCCCCGCACGCTGGAGGAGATCGGCCGCATCTTCGGCGTGACCCGGGAGCGCATAAGGCAGATCGAGTCCAAGACTTTGAACAAGCTCAGGGACCACGCCTTCGCGGACCAGCTGCGGGGTTACTTGGACTGAGGGGGTGCGCTGTCGGGCGCGGGTGCGTGGGGGCTGGTCGCGCGGTTCCCCGCGCCCCTGAAAAAGCGGGGCTGCGCCCTGCTTTTTCGGCCCGAAAGGCCGTAGGCCTTTCAGGGGCGCGCGGAACTGCGCGAGAAGCCCCACCGGGCCCGCACCCGACGACGCACCTCTCAGCCCACCCCCTCAGTCCACTTCAGCAACCGCCTCAGCGAACTGCGCCCGATACAGCCGCGCATACGCCCCACCCGCCGCCAACAACTCCTCGTGCGCCCCCTGCTCCACGATGGAACCGTCCTCCATCACCAAAATCGTGTCGGCGTCCCGAATCGTCGACAGCCGATGCGCGATCACGAACGACGTCCGCCCGTGCGCCAGCTTCGCCATCGCCTTCTGGATCAGCACCTCCGTACGCGTGTCCACAGAAGACGTCGCCTCGTCCAGCACCAGGATCACCGGATCCGACAGGAACGCCCGAGCGATCGTGATGAGCTGCTTCTCACCCGCGCTCACCCCGCTCCCCTCGTCGTCGATCACGGTGTCGTACCCGTCCGGCAGCGTCCGGATGAACCGGTCCGCGTGCGCGGCCCGAGCCGCCTCCTCGACCTCCCCCCGCGTCACCTTCCGCGCGGCGGACGCCCCGTACGCGATGTTCTCCGCGATGGTCCCCCCGAACAGCCAGGTGTCCTGGAGCACCATGCCTATCCCGTCGCGCAGTTCGTCCCGCGACATGGACGCGACATCGACCCCGTCGAGCGTGATCCGCCCCCCGGTGACCTCGTAGAACCGCATCAACAGGTTCACCAGCGTGGTCTTCCCCGCACCCGTCGGCCCCACGATCGCCACCGTGTGCCCCGGCTCCACCACCAGCGACAGATCCTCGATCAGCGGCTTGTCGGCCTCGTACCGGAAGGACACGCCCTCCAGCGCCACCCGCCCCCGCAGCTCCTCGGGCCGCACCCCGGGCACCGCGTCGGCCTCCTGCTCCTCC
The DNA here is from genome assembly GCF_036322545.1 of Streptomyces sp. SP18BB07. Lineage (NCBI taxonomy): Bacteria > Bacillati > Actinomycetota > Actinomycetes > Kitasatosporales > Streptomycetaceae > Streptomyces > Streptomyces sp. SP18BB07. Next base: position 494,215 of record NZ_JAQYWT010000370.1, on the reverse strand, counting down.
GCGTCGAGCAGTTCGAAGATCCGCTCGGCCGACGCGACCCCCGACTGCACCAGGTTCGCCATCGACGCGACCTGCGTCAGCGGCATCGAGAACTGCCGCGAGTACTGGATGAAGGCCTGCACATCACCGATGGACAAGGACCCCGTTGCCACCCGCAGTCCACCCACCACCGCGACCAGCACATAGTTGATGTTGGACACGAAGAACATCAGCGGCTGCATGATCCCGCTGTTGAACTGGGCCTTGAACCCCGCCTCGTACAGCCGCTCGTTCTCCTCGGCGAACCGCTGCGCGGACTCCTCCTGGCGCCCGAACACCTTTACGAGCGTGTGCCCGGTGTACATCTCCTCGATGTGCGCGTTGAGCTTGCCCGTCACCCGCCACTGCGCGACGAAGTGCGGCTGCGACCGCTTGCCGACCCGCGTGGCCACCAGGAACGACACCGGTACGGTCACCAGCGCGACCAGCGCCAGCAGCGGCGACACCCAGAACATCATCACCAGCACCCCGATGATGGTGAGCAGCGAGTTGATGAGCTGCCCCATCGACTGCTGCAGCGTCTGCCCGATGTTGTCGATGTCGTTGGTCGCCCGGCTCAGCACCTCACCGCGCTGCCGCTTGTCGAAGTACGACAACGGCAGCCGCGACAGCTTCGCCTGGAGCTCCTCACGCATGTGGTAGACGGTCCGGTTGATGGCCCGGTTGGAGAGCCGGGTGGCCGCCGCCATCAGCAGCCCCGCCACCAGGAAGATGCCGAGGGCAACCAGCAGCACTGTGCCGACGGCGTCGAAATCGATGCCCTTGCCCGGCGTGAAGTCGGTGCCCGCCAGCATGTCGGCGACCGCGCCGTCCCCGCGCTCGCGCATGGACGCGAGAACCTCGGCCTTGGTGGCGCCCGCTGGCATCTCCCGCCCGACGACACCCGCGAACACCAGGTCGGTCGCCTTGCCGAGGATCCACGGCCCCAGCACCGACAGCCCGACGCTGAGCACCGCGCACAGGACCATCGCGTACATCGTGAACCGCTCGGGCCTGAACTGCGCCAGCAGCCGCTTCCCGGACCCCTTGAAGTCCATGGAGTGCTGGTCGGGGGCCCCGGCCCCCGCCATCCGTGCCAACGGCCCGGCCATCAGGCTGCCTCCGCTTCCGTGAGCTGGGAGAGGACGATCTCCCGGTAGGTCTCGTTGTCCGCCATCAGCTCGTGATGCCGGCCCGTGCCGACGACCCGGCCCTCGTCGAGGACGACGATCCGGTCGGCGTCCCGGATGGTCGCCACCCGCTGGGCCACGATCACCACGGTCGCGTCGGCGGTCTCCCGTGCCAGTGCCGCCCGCAGTGCGGCGTCGGTCGCGTAGTCGAGCGCGGAGAAGGAGTCGTCGAACAGATAGATCTCCGGCCGCTGCACCAGCGTCCGCGCGATCGCGAGCCGCTGCCGCTGCCCGCCCGACACGTTCGTCCCGCCCTGCGCGATGGGGGAGTCCAGCCCGTTCTCCAGCCGCTCCACGAACTCCTTGGCCTGCGCCACCTCCAGCGCGTGCCACAACTCCTCGTCGGTGGCGTCCGGATTGCCGTACCGCAGGTTCGTCGCCACGGTCCCGGAGAACAGGTACGGCTTCTGCGGCACCAGCCCCACCGTCCTCGCCAGCAGTTTCGGGTCGAGCGTCCGTACGTCGACGCCGTCCACCAGCACCTCGCCCTCGGTGACGTCGAACAGCCGGGGCACCAGCCCGAGCAGCGTCGACTTCCCGCTGCCCGTGGACCCGATGACGGCCGTGGTCTCACCGGGCCGCGCCACGACCTCGATGGACCTGAGCACCGGCTCCTCGGCACCCGGATAGCGGAACCCCGCACCCCGGACCTCCAGGAACCCGTGGCGCCGCAGCTCCCGTACGGGCTCGACCGGCGGCACCACGCTCGTGTCGGTGTCCAGCACCTCCTGGATGCGCTCGGCGCACACCTCGGCGCGCGGCATCATCATGAACATGAACGTGGCCATCATCACAGCCATCACGATCTGCATCAGATAGGCGAGGAACGCCGTGAGCGCGCCGATCTCCATGCCGCCGCTGTCGATCCGATGGGCTCCGAACCACACCACGGCGATCGACGAGAGGTTGATGACGGTCATCACGATCGGGAACATCAGCGCGAGCATCCGCCCGGTCCCCAGCGACACGTCCGTCAGCTCGACGTTCGCCTTCCGGAACCGGTCCTTCTCGTAGTCGTCCCGCACGAAGGCCCGGATCACCCGGTTGCCGGTGATCTGCTCCCGCAGCACCCGGTTCACGGTGTCCAGCCGCTCCTGCATCGTGCGGAACAGGGGGCGCAGCCGGCGCACGATCAGGCTGACGGAGATCCCGAGCACCGGTACGACGGCGAGCAGCACCCCGGACAGCGGCACGTCCAGCCCGAGCGCCAGCACGATGCCGCCGACGCACATGATCGGCGCCGACACCACCAGCGTGAACGTCATGAGCACCAGCATCTGCACCTGCTGCACATCGTTCGTGGTCCGGGTGATCAGCGACGGCGCCCCGAAGTGACCGACCTCACGCGCCGAGAACGACTGCACCCGGTCGAACACGGCGGCCCGGATGTCCCGGCCGACCGCCGACGCGGTGCGGGCGCCGTAGTACACGGCCCCGATGTTGCACACGACCTGCACCAGCGAGATACCGATCATCAGCGCGCCGAAGGACAGGATGTAGCCCGTGTCCCCCTTCACCACGCCCTCGTCGATGATGTCCGCGTTCAGGGTGGGCAGGTAGAGCGTGGCGCACGTCTGCACGAACTGCAGCAGCACCAGCAGGGTGATCGGTGTCCGATAGGGACGTAGATGACTTCTCAGCAGACGTATGAGCACGCGAGATCTCTCGGAGTCGAAGACGGGGTTCGGGACGCACCAGCCCCCATCGTCGAACACTCCACCCGCGTTACCTCAACCGAATTAACCCGACGGTGAGGGATCGATGGCCGAATCTCGCAGGCGCACCCGAGGCGCTCACGTCCGGAACGCCCCGGGATGCGTCTGTTCCCGGACCGCCACGTACTGCTGCCGGACCGCCTGCCCCACCGCCAGCTCGTCCCCCGGCTCCAGCACCTGCGCCGCCGCCCCCGGCCACATCGGAGGCGTACGCGGATCGAGCGCCCCCTGCGAGACCCCGAGCGCCCACGCCGCCTGCCGGGCCGCGCCCACCGCCGCGTAGTCCGCCGGCTGCGGCACCACCACCTGCACCCCGAAGAGCGCCGGCGCCGCCGCCTGCACGGCCGGCAGCTCCGCCGCCGCACCCAGCAGGAAGATCCGCCGTACGTCCACGCCGCGCCCGCGCAGCACGTCCAGCGCGTCCGCGAGCCCGCACAGCATGCCCTCGAACGCGGCCCGCGCGAGGTGCTCCGGCTTCATCGACTCCCGCCGCAGCCCGGCGAGCGTCCCCGCCGTGTGCGGCAGGTTCGGCGTCCGCTCGCCCTCCAGGTACGGCAGCATCACCAGCCCGTGCGACCCGGGCGTCGACTTCATCGCCAGGTCGGACAGCGCCTCCAGATCGGCCACGCCCAGCAGTTCGGTGGCCCCGCGCAGCGTCCGTACGGCGTTGAGCGTGGTGACGACCGGCAGATGCATGCCCGTGGCGTCGGCCAGCGAGGTGATCATCCCGGAGGAGTCGACGAGCGCCTGGGTGTGGACGGCCATGACCGACCCGGAGGCCCCCAGTGACACCACCGCGTCCCCGAGCCCGATGCCGAGCCCGAACGCGGCGGCCATGGTCTCGCCGGTGCCGGCGGAGATGAGGAGTCCCTCCGGCGTCGTCCCGGCGGCGTCGGAGGGGCCGAGCACCTCGGGAAGCATCACCTGGTGCCCGAGCGCCATCTCGACGAGATCCGTGCGGTACTGCCCGGTCGCCGCGTTCCAGTACCCGGTCCCGGACGCCCCGCCCCGGTCCGTCGTCCTCCTGACCGGCCGCCCGAGCAGCTGCCAGACCAGCCAGTCGTGCGCCTGGAGCAGTACGGCCGTCCGCATCGCGGCGTCCGGTTCCGTACGGCTCATCCAGCGCAGCTTGGTCACCGGCTGCGCGGCCCCCGGAACGCAGCCGACGGCCTCCGCCCACGCGCCGCGCCCCCCGAGCGCGTCGACGAGGTCGGCGGCCGCCACCTGGGTCCGCCTGTCGCCGCCGACCATCGCCGGACGCACGGTGTTGCCCTGTGCGTCCAGCGCGATCAGCCCGTTCTGCTGGGACGAGACCCCGATGGCCTGCACGCCCTCCAGCAGCCCGCCGCCGGCCGCCTCGCCCAGGGACAGCAGCCAGGCCTGCGGGTCGACGTCCGCCGGACGCCCCCCGCTCTCCGCCGGCTCCAACGGGTGCGGGGCATACCCCTGCCTGAGCACGGCCCCTGTGTCCGAGTCACAGACGACAATGCGCGTAAAATCGGGCGAACTGTCCAGCCCGGCGACTATCCCCATGGCAGAAATTCTGCCGCACGGGAAGGGGTGGGAGCGCCGCGCGCGGGTCCGGTGGGTGCGATGTGGCTCCTATGTGTTGCTGGTGCCCCAGTCGTCCCCGGCCGAGCCGTTGGCGTTGCGTGCCCGCAGCGAGCGGACCCGCTCGGCGACCAGATCGGGCATACGGTCACCGACCTTCTCGCTGACCACGTGGTAGGCCTTGCCGGCGTAGACCCGCCCCTGCTGGGCGGCCGACTCGGCGGTGTTCCGCACAGCGGGGTTCTGCGCGACCTGCCGTGCCGACTTCTTCAACTGCTCGTAGCGTTCGCGACCGGCCTTCGTGCCGAGCACGTACCCCAGGGCCAGTCCGGCAAAGAACGTGAGCCGATAGCGCATGGCGACCACCCTTCCCTTACGTCTGCGTCGGTCCCTTGCGTTGCCCTGCGCGGGCGACGGGCGCGGGGGATACCGATTGGCGGAGCACCCCCCTGCTTGCGCTAATGTATGTGTCGCAGCGAGCGCACGCCCCCTGGCGAATACCCAGGGAGATACGTTCGATGCAGCGAGGCGATCCTCCGTAGCTCAATTGGCAGAGCAGCCGGCTGTTAACCGGCAGGTTACTGGTTCGAGTCCAGTCGGGGGAGCTTCGATCTTCCGTAGCTCAATTGGCAGAGCAGCCGGCTGTTAACCGGCAGGTTACTGGTTCGAGTCCAGTCGGGAGAGCCAGCGAGGATGGACCGAGGAAGGACCCCGTGGGGGTCCTTTTTCATGTTCGGGGGAACCGTGTGCGCCGCGCCGAGGTCTTCAAGGTCAAGAAGCGCATGCGAAGGCCGACCATCCGAAGCAGGAGATCGTATGAGCGGCTATGCTGCGGCAGACGGCGCGCACACATGTACGCGACACGCCGTACGGGGCGGTAGCTCAGCCGGTTAGAGCAGCGGACTCATAATCCGTCGGCCGTGGGTTCGAGTCCCACCCGCCCCACTCTTCGCTACGCGAGGAGAAACCTTCTGACCAGGCATTCTCCTGGTCAGGGCGAGAGTCTGAGGGTCCTGGCGACCTCGTGGTGATCATGATTTCTTGATCGTCTGGACAAAGTCTGGACGCCGATTCCGGTTAAGTCAGGCATGGCGCTTATGGGGTGTTTCGTGTCGGCGTCGGACAAGTCTCCGCTGGCTCGCCCCGCAGTGAGAAGTGGGTCCATGTGAACGCCTTGACGCCGGCGCGCCTCCCCTGCGTGGTCTGTTTGTGATTGATGGTCGCGCTCGATGTTGGTGATGTATCCTGGGTGCATACATCGTGGACGTTGGAGGTGTGCGATGTCCGTCACGCAGATTGATCTCGACGACGAGGCACTGGCCGAGGCCATGCGGCTCATGGGTGCCACGACGAAGAAGGAGACCGTCAACGCGGCGCTTCGGGACTACGTGGCACGGATCAGGAGGCTCGAGGCCGCGGAGAAGCTGGCCGCGCGAGGTGAGCGCGGCGAGTTCGAGCAGGCCGCAGCGGCGCATGAAGCCGAGAAGCGTGCGCGGCGCGAGGCCTTCGAGTGATCACGTATCTGGTCGACACCTCCGCTCTGTGGCATCTGTTCCGTACCCCAGGTGCGCTGCGTCCCTGGGAGGGACACATCGCCGCCGGGGTGTTCCACCTCTGTGAGCCGACACGTGCCGAATTCCTCTACTCGGCGACCAGCCCGTCTCACCGAGATGAGCTGGCCGAGGAACTGGACGCGCTCTGTCTGCTCTCCCCGGTTCCGAAGAACGCTTGGCGGTGGGTCGACACCGCCCAGTACAAACTGACCCAGAGGGGCCAGCATCGGGCGGCGGGAGCGGTCGACCTGTTGGTGTGTGCGACAGCTGTACACCATGGGCACACCGTCCTCCACGTGGACAATGACTTTGCGACGGTGGCCGGAGTCCTCAAGGAAGTCCAGCAGCGAGACGCACGAGCCTGATCTCCGGAGGCAGGAACACGTCTGTCGGCTTCTAACCTCGGTGATCGATGTCTCCGGGGCGCATCACTACGACCTATCCCCGCATACGGGAGGATAGCTCCGGGCGCCTCCGCGCCTTCAAGGAACGGGTGCTGGAGCCCTCGCACGCGGGGATAGCTCCAACCGGGACGGCCGGTGGTCGCCGCGGAATCCGTCGGCCCCGAGTACTCGGGGATAGCTCCGGCGCCCACGTCTGCAAGTCCATCCAGCGGTCGGCCCCGCGCACGCGGGGATAGCCCGTACGGTGTCACCGTTGAGGCGAAGGAGGAAATGTTGGCCCCGCGTACTTGGGGGCGATCCACCTGCCCCTGAGTCGCTGCGCGTTGGAAAGGAAATCCGCTGCGCATGGTTTCGAGACCCTCTCCCCAGCTGGGGAGAGGATCCTTGGACCGGGTGTACCTGTCCATCCGGGACGCGTTCGGGACGCAAGGTGGACACAAGGATCGGAAAAGACTGACAAGGACCGGGAAGGGACGCGGCGCAAAACCCCATCTGACCTGGGAAAGCAGCCAAGATGAGCATTGATCGACAAGGGCCGCCAAGATCCTCAAAGGACTCATAATCCGTCGGCCGTGGGTTCGAGTCCCACCCGCCCCACTTCAGTAGGTCTCTGACCTGCGGAAACGTTCATTTTTGGATGTCGGAGCGTCAACTTCGCCTGAACGGACTGAATCCGCTGCTCGTGGGTTTGGAGACCGGCGGCGCTCGGGGGAGCTTCAACCCCTCTGACCTGCGGTGGAATAGGTGATCGAGGTTGTCGCTCGCCGTCCGGGCGACCGTCCTGAGGGGCGATGTCAAGACTCAGGGGCCGTACAGGGGCCGGGACGGCGCGGCCGTGTCCAGGCCGACGGTGTCTCCAAACCGATTCGTTGTCCATTGGCGGGTTGCGCGGCACGGGCTGCTGTCCCCAGCGCGGAAGTCGAGTACCGGGCCGGCGGCGGAGGCAGTGCGGATGCCGGCACAACGGGTGCGTGGGCGCAGGGAGGGTGACCTCGGCTGTTCATCGTGCTGTGGAGACACTGTTGCCTTTGTGTCACTCGATCCGTGATGTCGTCCAGCGGTGTCGGCGGCCTGCGGCGCCGATGGCGCACCTGGCGTTCCGTGGCGGCGGGTGACTGCTGAGAGAGCGTCCTGGCGATCGCCGATGGATCCAGGAAACGGCCCGAAGAGGGAAACGGCCCCGATGGATTACTCGACCCTCTTGCGAGGAGCCCTGCGGTTGGTGACACCGGCCAACAGAAACTTCGCAGGGACGGGGCGATCCGGCCCGGGCTCTGGCCGGTCCCGCGTGGCCGGAGCGGCCTCGGCGCGGCAGAGTGCGCGGCGGTCGGGACCGGGCCCTGCGCGAACTCGTCGGCGAGTTGTCGACGCGACCTGGACCTGGGACACCGTGGGATCAACTGCCCACCCGCGTCGCCGAGAACGGCAGCGGTGGAAGCGCCGTCCACCAGTGGTGCGAGCCGGCAGGTCTCTCAGAGAGCGACAGGGACCACGAGGACAGGAGTCAACCGACAAGGATCGCGCGAGGCCGTTCCGGTGGCGCGCTCGCGCGGAGGCACTTTCCGTCGCCGTTTCGACTGATTTGGTCTGTATCTCGAAGTGTTGGACCGTTCTGGGTTCGGTGGATTTTCTACCGAACCCAGAACGGTTTCAGTCCACAGTGCCTACCGGCTTACCAAGCTGCGTCCCCGCAGATGTGCTTTTGTCCGGTCGTTGCGTTGTCGATGCAGACGCGCGAGGCGGCGTTCGTGCCGTTCCAGTGGAAGCCAGTCGCAGCCGTGGAGTTCAGTAGGAAGTAGCTGCTCGATACCGGCGTCCAGCCGTAGCCGTCAGAGCCGAGGCGCATGCGCTCCAGGTACACAACACACTGGTTGTTGTTCCATGACTGGCCGAGAGCTTGTACGTACCCGTTGCTGGAGTCACGGTTCAACCAGCCCTTGCAGCTCCCTGCGTAGGTATCCTTGCCGGCGATGTAGTCGATCGACTGTGCGGCGGCGGTCGCCGAGGTCGCCGCCGATATGCCACCGCCCAGCAAGGTGCCGGTGATAATGGCAGCGGTGGCGAGACTGCGTACACGGTTCATGGTTTTGATCCCATCCAAAGCAGGGCCTGCCCGAGGCGATGTTGCCCGGGTGTAGGAAAGCTAGCCGGAAGGGCTGTTCCCCCTCGCCCAACCGTGGGTTGAACTGCGCCTGCAACCAGGGTGGTTGGCGGTGTACAACGTGGGGTGTAGCTGTGGTGGAAAGCCGGGTGGAACGGTCGCTCGGGGCCTACGCTCGGACGATGTTCGCGCAGCGCATGTGGAGCGGGGCGGTTCGCCGGGCCTTCCCACAGGTGGCGGACATAGTCCACGCGGTGGTGTCGGTCTGGCTCTCGAGCACCGTGCTGCGCAACTTTCCCGACCCGCACGGCTACTGGCGGCACACCGATGTATGGGCCTACGTGCTGATCGCCCTGGTCTATCTTCCGCTGGCCGTGCGCCGCCGGGCTCCCCTGGCCGTGCTCGTCGGCACGGCGGCCTGCGTGTTGTGTTACTTCACCCTGGCCTACTACCACGTGGTCGTTGTCAGCGGACTGGGCCTGGCGCTCTACACCGTCGCGGCGCAGTGCCCGCGCAGGGTCGCTGCGCAGTGCGCCGCCGCATCGCTGCTCGTGCTGCTGTGGGGGGCGCGGCTCGCCGAGGCCGGGAGCGGCCCGTTCAGTGTGGCCTTCGTGATCGTGATGGTCGCCGTCGCCTGCGTGACCGGCGACCGGGCTCGCCGGCTCGCGGAGCGCGGCGAGCGGCTCGCGGTGCTCACCGAGCAACTGCGCCTGGAGCAGGAGGAGAAGGAGCAGCGGGCCGTCATGGCCGAGCGCATGAAGATAGCCCGTGAACTGCACGACGTGGTCGCCCACCACGTGTCCGTGATCTCCGTGCAGACCGGCCTGGCCGGATACGTCTTCACCTCCGATCCGAGGACGGCCCGCGAGGCGCTGGAGACCATCGCGGGCAGCGCCCACGAGGCCATGGCGGAAATGCGCCGGATGCTGGTCGTGCTCAGGGAAGGGACCGAGCGCGCCCAGCAGGAGGAAGGAGCGGGCGACCACACCGCGACCCCCGGACTCGGGCGGCTGAACCAGCTGGTCCGGCGCGTCGAAGCCGCGGGCGTCTCCGTCGACGTCCGGATCACGGGTGCCCCGTTCGCGCTGCCGCCGGGCGTCGACCTGTGCGTCTACCGAGTGATCCAGGAAGCTCTCACCAACGTCATGAAGCACGCGCCGGCGGCGAATGCGAGCGTCTCGGTGCACTTCGACGAGGCCGCGGTCCGCGTCCGGGTGGCCGATGACGGACAGGAGGCAATTCCCGTCGGCACCACCTCAGGGCCTGCCGGCCATGGTTTGATCGGCATGCGCGAGCGGGCCGGTATCTACGGCGGGACGGTGACCGCCGGCCCCGGCCCGCAGGGCGGGTTCGAAGTCGCACTGACCGTCCCCGTGCCACGCGGCAGGTGAACAAGCGTCCCTGTGGTGGAAAGCCGGGTGGAGCGGTCGCTTGGGGCCTACGCTCGGACGATGTTCGCGCAGCGCACGTGGGGCGGGACGGTTCGCCGGGCCTTCCCACAGATGGCAGACACCGTCTACGCGGTGGTGTCGCTCGGCATCATGGGCGCCATGCTGCGCAACTGGCCGAACTCGGAGGGCTACTGGCGGCACACCGATGTATGGGCCTACGTGCTGATTGCCCTGGTCTATCTTCCGCTGGCCGTGCGCCGACGGGCTCCCCTGACCGTATTCGTCAGCACGGCGGCCTGCACCCTGTGCTACATGACCCTGGCCTACTACCACGTGGTCGTCGTCTGCGGACTGGGCCTGGCGTTCTACACCGTCGCGGCGCAGTGCCCGCGCAGGGTCGCTGCGAAGTGCGCAGCGGGGTCGCTGCTCGTGCTGCTGTGGGGCACGCGGCTCGCCGAGCCCGGGATCGGCCCGCTCAGTGTGGTCTTCGTGACCGTGACGGTCGCCGTCCTGTGGGTGACCGGCGACCGGTCCCGCCGGCTCGCGGAGCGCGGCGAGCGGCTCGCGGTGCTCAGCGAGCAACTGCGCCTGGAGCAGGAGGAGAAGGAGCAGCAGGCCGTCATGGCCGAGCGCATGAGCATAGCCCGTGAACTGCACGACGTGGTCGCCCACCACGTGTCCGCGATCTCCGTGCAGACCGGCCTGGCCGGATACGTCTTCACCTCCGATCCGATGACCGCCCGCACGGCGCTGGAGACCATCGCGGGCAGCGCCCACGAGGCCATGGCGGAAATGCGCCGGATGCTGGTCGTGCTCAGGGAAGGGACCGAGCGCGCACAAGTGGGGGTGGGCGACCACAACGCGGCCCCCGGACTCGGGCGGCTGAACCAGCTGGTCCGGCGCGTCGAAGCCGCGGGTGTCTCCGTCGACGTCCGGATCACGGGTGCCCCGTTCGCGCTGCCGCCGGGCGTCGACCTGTGCGTCTACCGAGTGATCCAGGAAGCTCTCACCAACGTCATGAAGCACGCGCCGGCGGCGAGCGCGAGCGTCTCGGTGCACTTCGACGAGGCCGCGGTCCGCGTCCGGGTGGCCGATGACGGACAGGAGGCAATGCCCGTCGGCACCACCTCAGGGCCTGCCGGCCATGGTTTGATCGGCATGCGCGAGCGGGCCGGTATCTACGGCGGGACGGTGATCGCCGGCCCCGGCCCGCAGGGCGGGTTCGAAGTCGCACTGACCGTCCCCGTGCCACGCGACAGGTGAACAAGCGTCTCGGCTCCCGGACGGGCAGCCGCGAGGAAGGCGGAAACCACGCATGCCCACAGTGCTCGTCGCAGACGACCAGATCCTCATCCGCTCGGGACTCGTCGCACTCCTGCGGGCCGCACCGGGAATCGAGGTCATCGGCGAGGCGCGGGACGGCGAGGAGGCCATCGAGATCGCCACGCAGACAAGACCCGACGTCATCCTGATGGACATTCGGATGCCGGGCATCAGCGGGATCACCGCCACCGAGCGCATCCTTGCCCAGGCTGCGCCCTCGCCCCCCAAGATCCTCGTCCTGACCACCTTCGACCTCGACGAGTACGTCTACGGCGCGCTGAAGGTCGGCGCCTGCGGCTTCCTTCTCAAAGACACCCCACCGGACCGGCTGCTCGCCGCCATCGACACCGTGCACGCCGGCGACATGCTGTTCAGCGCCTCAGTGATCAAAGGGCTCATCGAGACCTACACCCCCCGCCCGGCCGCGCCCGAGCCGCACTTCGGGCTGGACACGCTGACCCCCAGGGAGTTAGAGGTCCTCGGGCTGGTCGGGGCGGGCATGTCCAACTCCGACATCGCCCAGCGACTCGTGCTCAGCACGGCGACCATCAAGACACACGTCCACCGCTGCATGAGCAAGCTCACGCTGAACAGCCGGGCCCAGGCGGTGGTCTTCGCGTACGAGACCGGACTGACCTCCCGCGGCGCCGCATCCTGGGGCACGGACAACACCTGAGGTGTTGGAACTGCCATGTCGTCAATAACGCCCGGGAGCGTCAAAGGAGCGCGACCGCCGCCGGGCCCTCGCGGCCTGGCGCGGTGAGACGGGAGATGATCCTCGACGCCATCGCAGCGGGGCCCGACGCCGTCTCATGGACGGCGTCCCGTACGCCAGTGCCCCTTCCCGGCATTCGAGCTGCCGGGAAGGGGCACTTCGTATGCGCCCTGACCAGGGCTCCGGCAGAGCTCCGGGCGTCCCCGTCCGTCAGCGCCGGGCGGCGTCTGACGCGCGGGTCGGCACGCGGTCGGCTGCCCTACTGTTGGCCCACATCTACGCTCACCCGAAGCCCCAAACACGCGGGTAGGCGAGTGAGGAGTTGTAGCTCGTGCAATATGCGTAGGACGTCGTCCCGGAAGCCGCGGTGGCGCCAATCGCGACCTTGCCGTTTTTGCACCTTGCCCACCCGTTGAAGGCGCCACCGGTGCACTTGATCCCGGCCGTGTTGCCGTCGTCGAACACCTTCGTGCAGGTGAGCGCGGACGGGGCGGCGGAGACGCTGTTCGCCGTGGCCACGAGGCCGGAGCCGGCCAAGGTCAGGATGGCGAACGTACTCATGAGCTGTCGCTTCATTTCCAGGTCCCTTCAGTTCCCGAATACAGGGGAGTCCGCCCCCCCCCAGCGGTGGTGCGGTCGCGCGCCCGGGGTGATGTTGTCCGGGTACCTGGAAAGCTAGCTGGGAGGACTGTTCCCTCTCGCCCAACCAGGGGTTGAACTGCGCCTGCAACCAGGGTGGTTGCCGGTGTACCACCAGAGGCGTAACTGCGGTCGTAAGCCGGGTGGAGTGATTGCTTCCGGCCTGCGTTCGCCAAGAGCCACGGCACGAAGATCACCGACGATCGGGAGGAGCCGCTGGCGTTCTACGACTTCCCGGCAGAGCATGGGATCCACTTGCGGACCATGAATCCGCTGGTTGTCGAGTCGACGTTTTCCACCGTAGAGCCGCAGACCAAGGTCACCCGCGGCGCCGCAGCGCCGGCCGCGGCACTCGCGATGGTGTTCAAGCTCGTGGAGTCCGCCCAGCCCCGCCGGCGCGCGATCATCGGCGCCCACCTGGTCCCCTGGGCCGCGCCGGCTCCAGGTTCGAGAACGGCGTCCTGGTGGAGCGGTCCGAAGCGGGTGATGCGCGAACTGATCGAGCTTTCCTTCACTACCGGCCTCTGACGAGCAGCCCGCGAGGATCCGCAGGGGCCGTACAGGGGCCACACGGACAGGCGCGGATCGACACGGGCCATGCAGGGCTGACAACGATCACCATGTCTGACCTGCAGGAACGCCAAGGATCGGCGTGGATCGGCAGGGGCCGCCAAGATCCTCAAAGGACTCATAATCCGTCGGCCGTGGGTTCGAGTCCCACCCGCCCCACTTCGGCAGGTCTCTGACCTGCGGAAACGCTTATTTTGTCCTGTCGGAGCGTCAGCTTTGCCTGAACGGACTGAATCCGCTGCTCGTGGGTTTGGAGTCCGGCGGCGGTCGGGGGAGCTCCGACCCATCTGACCTGCGGCTGAGTAGATGATCGAGGGTGTCGCTCGCGGCCCGGGCGACTGCCTTGGGGGCCGATGTAGAGATCCAGGGGCCGTACAGGGGCCGTACAGGGGCCGGGGCGGCGAGGGCGTCGGCCCAGCGGGGTCGCCGGCGGCCTATTTCCGAAGTGTGCGCCCGGTGAGTCGGCCAGGCCGCACAGGAGGTCTGAATCAGCTGTCGCCGTGAACTGGCATCCCCTCTCCGTGGACATGGCCCTCGGCGGTCCATGCGCCGATCATGCCCGTGTGAGGACCATGCAGACGGGTGAGTCAGTTCTGTGGTGGGCCGTGGATCGAGGTCCTGCGCCAACGGTGCGGCCGTCGGCCGCCGCGCGGGCGGCCGTGAGGAGTTCGTGCGCGGCGCGTCCCTGAGCAGTTGATCTGCGTCCGCCTCGATGCTCGGCAGGGTGTCGGAGTCGGCGTCGAAGCCGACAACGACGGGAACGACGGGAACGACGTGGGACCGTCCTTGCGGCGTGACGTTTCTGGCCCCGGGTAGACACGCTCTCGTTCTCGCTGAACGCGGAGGCCGTCACGATACTTTCGCGAGGCTCGCTGCAGGATGCGCTTGACCGGGACCTGGAGCTTCGCGCCGGTGATGGTGTACGGGACCGCGCCTTGATCTTTCTCTGCACCGCGTCAATCGAGCGGGCGCTTCCGGGTGTGTCGTCAGACGGCCTTCAGGAGCCGACGGGGCAACAGATTGAGCTATGAGAACGCCCGGTGAAGGGTCTATGGGGCGATCGACTTCGGCTCTTCGCCGGGGGTTCTCGTCTGGTCAGCTCACGCCGCGCCGATGTGTCTTTGCTGCTGCCTCAGTCGGTGAGCTGCATCTGCATCTGCAGTTGCAGCAGTTCCTCGACGTGCCGGATCTCGACGATCCGGCCGTCGACCACGCGCGCGAGATCGATGCCGGAGCAGGTCACATCACGGCCGGTCGCGGGCAGTCCGAACCAGGGGCCGGTGTGGGTCGCTGTGATCACCCACTGGGAGACGACCCAGCCGTCGTCGGTCTCTGCCTGGTAGACGATCTCGTGGTGAGGGTTGGTGAACCCGTCGCGCATGGCGGCGACCATTTCCTTCATCCCCTCGATCGCCGAGGGAGCCCCTGGGGGCAGGTTGTGGTCGATGAGATCGGGCGAGACCAGGCTGTCCAGTGCGGCGGTGTCGCCCGCGTCGAAGGCGGCGAATACGCGGGTGGGGACATCGCGGGCGGACGTGGGTTGGCTGTTCATCAGGGGTTTTCCTCTCGTCTCGGTGTGCTGGCGCTCGAAGTCGGTCAGGCTGTGGGGTTGGTGGGGTAGAAGGCGTTGATCTCGGCCAGGACGCGGTCGGGTGCTTCGTGGAGGAGGAAGTGTCCGGCGCCGGGGACGTCGGCGGAGGTGGCGTGGGGGGCGGCGTCCTGGAGGGGCGGCAGGACCATGTCGGCGAGGCCGGCCTGGGTGATCATGCGGACCGGGATGGTCAGCGGGGTCTGCTGGAGTTCGGTGTTGTCGGCCTCGTCCTGGGTCTCGGTCCGGTAGAGCTCGAAGCCGGCGTGCAGGACCTGGGGGCGGGAGTAGAGCCGGACGAACTCGGCCAGTTCGTCGGCGGAGATGTTCTCGCCGGCGGTCTTCATGCCCTGGAAGAAGTGGGTGAGGAAGGTCTCGACCCGGCCGGTGACCAGTTCCTCCGCGAGGGGACGCTGCTTGTTGAAGGAGAAGTGCCAGAACATCGACTCGATGGCGGCGAACTTCAGGTTCTTGCCGGTCAGGCCGTAGTCCATGAGGAACAGGCCCGACACCTGCTCGCGGTACTGGGCGGCCAGCGGGTAGGCGACGCTGACGCCGAAGTCGTGGGCGACGACCTGCACGTTCTCGTGGTGGCCGAGGTGGTCGAGCAGCTTGTGGACGTAGGTGGCCAGGACCGTCTTGGCCCGGGAGGGCGGGTTTCCGGTCGAGTCGCCCAGGCCCGGCAGGTCGATCGCGATGACGGTGCGGCCGGGCAGCAGCGAGGGCATGATCTGGCGGTACTCGTACCAGCTCTGCGGCCAGCCGTGGAGCAGCACCATGACCTGCGGGCCGTCGCCGCCGATGACGTAGTGCATCTGTACGTCGTCGATGGTGGTGAAGCCGTGCCGGAAGAGCTTGTTGAACTCGGCGTCGTCCTTGGTCGCCGCGTCGTAGCCGGGGCTGAGCGGCTCCTCCGACCCGACGGCCAGGGCGGTTGCGGAGGCTGTGGTGGAAGCGTTCATGGTCGTGGTACGTCCTTTGTGACAGGGGGTGTCGTCGTGCACGGCGGTGCGGCTGGAGGCCGGTGGACCGCGCCTGCTTGCGGCCGCCCGGGGTGGGCGGTCAGACAGCGATGCCGCCGTCGACGTTCCAGCTGGTGCCGGTGATGAAGTGGGCTTCGGGGCCGGCGAGATAGGCGACGGCGCTGGCGATGTCGGCGGGCTGGGCGAAGTGGTCGAGTGGCATGAGCTGCTTCAGGGATTCCGCGTACGGGCCGGAGTCGGGGGTCATGTCCGTAGCGGTGGGGCCGGGCTGCACGTTGTTGACGGTGATGCCGCGCGGACCGAGTTCACGGGCCAGGCCGCGGGTGAGACCGGCGACGGCGGCCTTGGTCAGGGCGTAGACGGTTGCGCCGGGGAAGGGGACGCGGTCGACGATGACGCTGCCGATGGTGATGATGCGACCGCCCTGGCCGAGGTGGGGAGCGGCGGCCTGGACGGCGCTGAACACGCCCCGGACGTTGACGGCGATCAGCCGGTCGAACTCCTCCAGCGGGAAGTCCTCGATCGGCGCCATGTGGGCGACGCCGGCGTTGTTGACGAGGATGTCCAGTCGGCCGAAATGCTCCGTGGTGCGGCTGACCGCGGCCCGGACGGCTTCGTGGTCCGCGTTGTCCGCCTGTACGGCCAGGGCGCCCGTCGCCTCGGCCACGGCGTCGGCCTGGTCCTTGGCGCTGGCGTAGGTGAAGGCGACCTGGGCGCCGTCGGCGGTCAGACGGCGCACGATCGCGGCACCGATGCCCCGTGAGCCGCCCGTGACCAGGGCGGTTTTGCCTTCGAGGAGCCGCATGCCGGACTGGGTGGTGCCGGGGGCGGGCTGGGTGCTCATAAGAGGGGTCTCCGATGTCTGCGTCGCTTCATTTACGAACCGAACCGATCGGTTACTATATGCACGATGACATTAACCTGAGCAACCACGGGATTCATTCCGTAGCGGCGAACTTTTCTCAAGGAGGCTTCGATGCCCAGCACGGGACGGCCCCGGTCCTTCGACACCGACGAGGCGCTGGAGGTGGCGATGCGGGTGTTCTGGGCCGAGGGTTACGAGGGTGCCTCGCTCGCCGCGCTGACCGAGGCCATGGGGATCAACCGGCGCAGCATCTATGCCGCCTTCGGCAACAAGGAGGAGCTGTTCCGCAAGGCCGTCGACCGCTATGTGCAGGGCCCGGGAGCCTTTGTGGCCCCGGCACTTGAGCTGCCCACCGCGCGGCAGGTGGCCGAGGCGATGCTGCACGGAGGCGTGGAGGCCCACACCGCGCCCGGCTGCCCGCGCGGCTGCCTGCTGGTGCAGTCCGCGCTGGCCGCCGGTCCGGAAAGCGAACCGGTCCGCCGCGACCTGGCCGAACGCCGCGAGGCCGGAGTAGCCGCCCTGCGGAAACGGTTCGAACAAGCCCAGGCGGAGGGCGACCTGCCACTCACCGCCGACCCGGAAACCCTCTCCCGCTATGTGCACACCGTCGGGCAGGGCCTCGCCGTACAGGCCGCCGGCGGCGCCAGCCGAGAGGACATGCACCGCGTCGCCGACCAGGCACTCAGCACCTGGCCGAGTAACTGAAGCCTCGCGGCGCCGGCCGGCCGGACGGTCTGCGCGGGTGCGAACGGATCTGAGTGGTCTGACGGGTCCGGTCGTCGACCAGGTCGAGGCGGGAGGCGGGCGGAGTGCGCAGGTCGACGGCTGTCTCGTCGCCAGGCCGCAGGCGACCGGGATCTTGGCGCATGCGTGCCTGGTCGGCGATGACGAACGCATCCCTCTCAGCCGTCCTGCTCTGCCGCGATAGGCGGCCGACGCTAGGTGTACGGGCCTTCCCCGCGCAGCTGGGTTCAGAGTCGCGTCGCGGCGCTGGGGCGCCGCGACGCGATCGGGGTTCGGCGAGGGGCGGAGCCGACGTGGTGTCAGGCGCGTGGGAAGCCCTCGGCATCGAGGCGGAAGACGAGCTCGGCCTCGTCGCGCTTGGTGGTGTGCAGTTCCCAGTAGAGGGGGCGATCTGCTCGGGCTTGGCCGCCTCGACGCCGGGGATGACGGAGACGCCGATCGACGAGTCGATGCCGACGTGGGCGGCCTGGATCCCGGTGCCGTCCTGCTCCTTGTGCAGGTTCATCGCCCAGTTGCGCAGCGCCGCTGCGGCGGCGTTGACGTTGGCGACCCGTGGGTCGGGCCAGATCGAGCCGGCGCCGGTGGTGTAGAGCAGGGTGCCCGCGCCGGTCTCCCGCATCGCCGGCAGTACCGCCTTGGTGGCAGTGATGGCTCCGTAGAGCTGGAAGTTCCCACCATCATCGTGAAGAGCCCGATCGCTTGGCCGCGGGCGGACTGCGGATCCTCGGGTGCCAGGCGGGCGGCGAACTCGTCCAGGATGGCTTTGGCGCCGTCGGTGTAGGCAGCCTTGGCTCCGTCACCGCAGCGGCCGATCTCGTCGAGCAGGGCTGCGTTCGGGCAGCCGTCGCCGGGGTTGTCCCGGTGCCCGGGCGACAGATACTCGCGGATGAGATCCTCGAGTCCCACGCGGCCGGGCCGCAGCCCGCCGAACTGCTTCACCAGTGGGGATCGGAGCCGCGCGGCGCGACCTCGCGGTCATCGCCGGTACACCGGTGCCCGACTGGGTCGTACGTACGCCGAAGCGCCCGAGGAAGGCGACTTCCTCGGGCACAAGGCGTTCCGGTCAGGCGGCGTAGGTCGGGTAGTCGGTGTAGCCGGCCGTGCCGCCGTCGTAGAAGGTGGCGGGGTCGGGGGTGCTCAGGGGTGCGCCGGCGCGGATGCGCTCGACCAGGTCGGGGTCGGCGAGGGCCATCGAGCCCACGGTGGCGACGTCGGCGATGCCGTTGTCGATGCCCTTGGCGCGGGTGGCGATTTCGGCGCCGGCCCGGGTTGAGGATCAGCGTGTGAGGACGCAGCTCGACTCACGGGTGCGTTTGCTGTCATACCCGCGACCGATATCGGTCCCCGGTGCAGCTGATGGTATGACGTACATAATTTTACGATCCAGGGCGACATACTTGACCGTCCCGCCGGGCATCCGCCGCGGCGGCACGGCTCGCTGCCAGTGGGCCTCGGAAGGTGCGCCGGTAGGCCAGTGGTGTGACGCCGATAGCGGCGTGCAGGTGTTCGCGCAGCGAGGTGCCGCCGGCGAAGCCGACCTGGCCGGCGATCTCGTCGACCGGCAGGTCGGTGGATTCCAGCAACTGCCGGGCCCGGTCGACGCGTTGCTGGATGAGCCAGCGTCCGGGGCTCAAGCCGACTTCTTCTTTGAAGCGGCGGGCGAAGGTGCGCTGGCTCATGTTCGACTGCTCTGCAAGGTCGCTCAGCGTCAGCGGCTTGTGCAGGTTCTGCAGCGCCCACTGCCGGGCGGCGGACGTGTCGTTCGCCGTTGCGTCGGGGACCGGGTGTTCGATGTACTGCGCCTGGCCTCCGTCGCGCCACGGGGGGACGACGCAGGTGCGGGCCACACGGTTGGCGATCTCGCTGCCGTGGTCCTTGCGGACAAGGTGCAGGCAGACATCGATGCCGGCAGCGGCACCGGCCGAGGTCAGCACGTCGCCTTCGTCGACGAACAGAACGTTCGGGTCGAGTTCCACCTGCGGGTACCACTCCCGGAAGAGGCCCGTGGCGTGCCAGTGCGTGGTGGCCCGGTGCCCGTCGAGCAGCCCCGCCGCGGCCAGCACGAAGGCGCCGGTGCAGGTCGACACGATCCGGGTGCCGGGGGCCACGTACGCGAGGACTTGCGCCAGGTCGACCGACGTCTGACGGCGGGGGTTGCCGGTGTGGAACGGCGCGATGATGACGGTGTCGGCGGTGCGCAACGCCTCCGGGCCATGATCGACGCTGATGGAGAAGTCCGCGTTGGTGCGCACCGGGTGACCGTCGATGGTGCAGGTCACGACCTCGTAGCGGCCGTCCGCGGCGCCGAAGACGCGGTGGGGAATGCCCAGGTCGAACGGGTACACCCCGTGCGAGGCGAGGACAACGACGCGGTGCACCTTGATCACGGCAGGATCCCGTCGAAAATTGGCGATCGCGCCATTGTAGGGGCCTGTGACGGCGGCCAGGCTGGGCCCATGACGGACACCGAGACCATGCGAGCCATCAGCCAGGACACCTACGGCGCCCCCGACGTGCTGCAGGAGACCCTGCTGCCCAAACCGGCGCCAGGGGTGAGCGAGATCCTGGTCGCCGTCCACGCGGCCGGGGTCAACCCGACCGACTGGTGGAGCCGGGCCCAGTCCACGTTCATCGCCCGGCTGCCCTTGGTGCTCGGCTGGGACGTCTCCGGCGTGGTCGAGGCCGTCGGCGTGGGCGTCACCGTGTTCAAGCCCGGCGACGAGGTCTTCGGCATGCTGCCCTACCCGGGCGGAGTCGGCTCGCACGCCGAGTACGTGACCGGGCCGGCCCGCGTCTTCACGCACAAGCCCGCCGGGATCGACCACGTCCAGGCGGGTGCGCTACCGCTGGCCGCGCTGACCGCCTACCAGGCACTGGTCGACACCGCCGGCGTCCGGGCCGGGCAGCGAGTCCTGATCCACGCGGCGGCCGGCGGCGTCGGTCACCTCGCCGTGCAGATCGCCAAGGACCGCGGCGCGTACGTGATCGGCACCGCCAGCGCCGCCAAGCACGACTTCCTGCGATCCCTCGGTGCCGACGAGGTCATCGACTACCACAGCGTCGACTTCACCGAGGTGCTCAGCGACATCGACGTGGTCCTCGACCCGATCTCCCGTGACTCCGCCGCCCGCGCCCGATCCGTGGCCGTGCTGCGCCCGGGCGGCACCCTCGTCTCGATCCTTCCGGTACCCGTCGACGCCGGCGAACTGGCGGAGATCGCCGAGCGGGGGATCCGCTACGAGTCGCTGCTGGTCGAGGCCGACCACGCCGGCATGCAGGCCATCGCCGCCCTCGTCGAGACCGGCGCACTGCGCGCCCACATCGACGCCACCTTCCCGCTCGCCGAGGCCGCGAAGGCGCACACGCTCGGCGAGACCGGCCGCACCACCGGCAAGATCGTGCTGACTGTCCGAGACAGCAAGGCACAACTCGCCAAGCAACTGCTGCATGACGTGTTCGTCCTCGGCGACACGGCCATCGTCGATCGGGTCGTGCGGCCCGATTCCTACATCCAGCACAACCCCCTGGCGCCCGACGGAGCCGACGCCCTCAAGAACTTCAGCGGCGCCATGCGACAGCAGTTCCCGCAGGCCGCCTTCGAGCCCCGCCGGATCATCACCGACGGCGATCTGGTGCTGCTGCACTCCCGCTACGTCATGGTGCCGGGCACCGAGGGTCTGGCCGTGTTCGACCTGTTCCGCTTCCAGGACGGCAAGATCGCCGAGCACTGGGACGTCATTCAGGAAGTGCCCGCCACCACGGCCAGCGGCAACGACATGTTCGCCACGCTCAGCGAGCCGCGGACCGACGCGGTCGGGCAGCGGTGGTTCACCGCCTACCACAAGGAACTGGTCACCGCGTTCGTCGACCAACTGCTGGTCCGCAAGGACCTGACCGCCATCGACGCCTACGTGGGCGCCGACTACCACGAACACAGCCCGAACATCTCCGACGGCGCGGTCGGCCTCAAGGCCGACCTGGGCAGCTACTTCGACAAGTTCCCGCAGTCGAGTGTCACCCCGAAACGCGTCATCGCCGAAGGCGACCTGGTCGCCGTGCACAGCCACTACGTCGACACGCCCGGCGAGCGTGGCCGGTCGGTCATCGACCTCTTCCGGGTCCGCGATGCCAGGATCGTCGAGCACTGGAGCTCCGAACAGGCCGTGCCCGAGACCGCCGCCAACGACAACACGATGTTCTGACAGCCGCCGGGGGTGGGGCGAATCTCGTCCAGCCCCGTAAGAGCGACCGGCATCAGGCCATCAGCGCGGCGATCCCCGAACCGTCGATCCCGTCGTTCTTGAACCGACGCCCAGCCGTCTCGATGATCCGCCGCCGCGTCTCCTGCTTGCGCTCTCGCCCGTATCGGGCCCCGCGCCCTCCTTCACTCGTCCAGCCGGCCGCTGGCCGCCACCCCGGGCCCCACTCAAGTGGTTCTTCGGGGGTGGGGGACACGCCCAGGACGTGCCGTTCGCCTTTCACGCGCGGCTGGTTACTCGTCGAGGAACGCGAGCCAGGCGGGCTGCCGCAGATGCCTGCCTGGCTCCGACACCGCTCGCGATCACGCCGCTACAAAACCGCTCCGTGGTGTGCGACGACGTGACGGGAGCTCACCAGGCAGTCTCGCCGCAGTCGCTGACGTAGGTGCTCCAGTTGGTGATGCAGACATGCGTGCCGGCGTTGGTGCCGTTCCAGTGGAAGCCGGTCGACGTGCTGGTGTTCATCACGTCGACGCCGGCGGTCACGCGCCTGTAGTCGTACGAGCCGATGACCTTGCGCTCCAGCCACATTTCGCAGTCCACACCGTTCCAGGACTGCACGAGTCCCTGGACGTAGCCGTCGGTGGACCTGCGGTTCATCCAGCCCTTGCAGCTTCCGACCGTGACGTCCTTGCCGGAGATGTAGTCGATGGACTGGATGCCGGCGGAGGACCTGGGCGTTGCCGCCTGGGCCTGGCTGATGCCGCCCAGCGAGGCGGCCAGGGCCACGCCGGAGATGAGTGCGCCCGTCCGTACGGCCCACTTCGCGCTTGTCACTTCGTCGGCTCCTGTGCGAATACGCATGGTGTCTCCTAGGTTCGTCGGCCCAGTTGCGTGGTCAGCGCGATGGGGCGCACTCATACCCGGCATTCCGGGTGGTGGCTGATCTCCCGGACCGACGGCTTCAGTGGGCCCGGCTCCATCTGAGCGGTGAGGGTCGGACCGCGCGCGTCTCTGCTCTCCGGAGGCAGATGCCCGGTCTGGGCCGTAGGGGATCGGCGGCCCGCTGGATCTGGATCCTGATCGTTGGCCGCGCCAGGTTCCGGCTCGCCCGGCCCGTTGCCGGGACCTCCGCCGGCCATGGGAGGAACCCGCTGGCCCCGACCGGCTTACTGGCGCTGACGTTTCCCTGAGCCGGTGCGCCTTGTTCCCTCAGTCCGTGGTGGGGGAGGTGAGAGGGGTGAGTTGGTGGATGTCGTGGCGGAGCCGTAGGGCTGTGATCTCGGCTTGGTCCGGGGGCCCTGGGGTGCTCAGGAGATCGGTGAGTTCCTGGAGGTAGGTCTCGTGGCCGGCGGGGGAGACGAGGAAGAGCATCCGGGCGGGTTCGGTCCCGGGGTTGGAGAAGGCGTGGGGGCATCCGGCGGGCACGAACATGAAGCTCCCGGGTCCGCCCCGCAACACGGTCGCTCCGGTCTCGGACTCCCAGGAACGCCAGTCGCCGGTGGCCTGGGTGGCCGGGTGGAAGGCGAGGAGATCGAGTTCGCCTTCCAGGACGTAGAACACCTCCTCGGCCTGGTGGTGCAGGTGCGCTCCGACATCGAATCCCGGCGCGACCTCGGCCTCGAACGTCGACCAGGTCGTCGACCGTTCAGCACCCGCCTTCAGGGTCATGGTCTGGATCCGGCGGCCGCCACCGGGCGGCAGCAGCAGTCCATCGGTCATGTCTCCTCGTTTCCCGGGTTCAGGGCTTCCAGCCGGTGCTGCGCAACCAGGTTCCGAGGCTCATCAGGCCGGGAGGGTGCTCCCGCAGGGCTGAGACGTCGGATCGTCCAGGTCGCCGCCGACAACGTCGGCTCCCGCCGCACACAGTGCTCTGGCCGGGGGCGAATCGAGGACGCACCAGGGCCCTGACCGGTCGGCCGCACTCGAGCAGTTGCCGTGCGGTCGCGCCACCTTGCCGGCAGGTGGCACCGATGACCAGCACGGGGCCCCAGCGATCTGCCATACGAAGCTCCTTGCGGAAATGGCTGGGCCGGTACATCTCGCGCGGGGTCAAGTAGGCATGGAGCGGTGTCCCGGAGGACCGGCCAGCAGCCCGCGGTGCCGAACTCGTCGCTTTCCTCCGTGCTCAGCGGGCGGGACTGCAGCCGGCTGATGTGGGCGTGCGAGACGGCTACCGCGGTCTGCGCCGGATTCGCGGACTGCGACGGGAAGAGCTCACCGCGCCAATACCGGGTGGGTCCGTCCTCCCTGGGGAGGACGGGCCTGGTGCGCTCAGCGTGCGGTGTCAGCTGCAGGTCCGGTGGTCGTGGCCGGCGAGTCGCGGCACGCCCCCTTTTTTTTGCGGTCACGTACCGCGCACGCCGTCGCCGCAAGCTACGGATTCGGTTCAACCGCGCTTCCGCGCCGCCTCCGGAATGTCGCTCAGCGATTGCCGGGTTCTGAGGAGGTACGCCATGCTGAACCAGCCCTCCTGCGGTCGGCGGCTCTGGGTCAGTAAAGCGCGATCGAGCTCACCAGGTCATTCCAACTGCCGTTTCCCATGTACCCGTCGGACTTCCACGCTCCGACGTAGACAGGGGAGGGGTTGCTTCCCCTGCCATCGTTGTCCTTGGCGAAGGAGGTGGCGCAATTGCCTGTCTTGTAGGAAGAGGTCTGGTCGTTGAAGCCGTAGTCGCCCAGGTTCTGCCAGTAGCCGCTGTCGTAGAACGACAGGATCCGGCCCTGGGGGTAGGGGGAAGAGTTGAAGTTGGCGTGCTCGTACAGGCGCAGCGGGGTCGAACAGTAGCCCTGGGCAGCGCTGGGGCTTGCGGTCTTGGCCTGTTGAGCGGCCTTTGTGTCGCTCTCCTTGGCGGTGCGGAAGCAGTCGATGACGCCGCGCTGGACGTTGCAGGCCTTGGCAGCGCCCCAGTCCTTGGACAGGTCGATCGTCTTGCCCTCGAAGTGCGCGGTGGTCGACGTCCCGGTCGCCTGGGCGGTCGGTGCCACGACGGTGGTGCTTCCTACTGCCAGCGCGAGTCCGCCGAGTGTGATGCCTGCCTTGGCAAGGATTCTCTGCATTTTGCTTGCTCCCTTGGTTGGGTCGGTTTGAGGCCTGGCGGAGGGTTACTTGCGTTCGTCCTCCCTGAGGGAGGATGGGCATGGCGCTTGATGTGTTCACCGGGTTGTCGGCATCCCGCCGCACGGCACAGGACAGCGCCCCAAGGGCCTTGTCGCCTGCGTCCCGTAGTGGGGTGAGGTGCTGTGCGATCAGCCCGACAACCGGCGTTCTGCTGCGATTCCTGTACGTACCCGGGGCAACCGTTGCGGGTAGGTGCCATTTCACCCCGGGTTAATGCCTGCCCACTCGTCGTGGCCGTCCGTTCGTTGTACGGCTCGACGCCTGCCGAGCTGAGCCTCGGGTTGTGTGTCGCGCTCTTCCCTGTCCTGCACCACGGTGCGCGGCCGACCGTCGGTGAATCTTGGACAAACGTTGAATTGGCTGGTCGAAGGTGCTATCCCAAGGTGGGGACTTGAGACTCGGGGGCGTGCCGTGACGGTTGAGTTCGATGTGCTCGGAAGCGTCGAGGCGCGAGTGGGCGGCCGAATCGTCGATCTTGGGCATGCCCGGCAGCGGTGTGTGCTGGCAGTGCTGCTGGTGGACGCCAACCAGGTGGTTTCGGTGGACCAACTCGTCGAGCGTGTCTGGGCCGACCGTCCTCCGCAGCGGGTCCGGAACGCGCTTTACGGTTACGTCTCCCGTCTGCGGCAAGCCTTGGCCATCGCGGAGGGGGCGGACATCGTCCGGCGATCCGGTGGTTATGTCCTCGACGTCGAGGCGACCGCAGTGGATCTGCACCGATTCCATGACGTCACCGCACGGGCCCGCGAGGCCGCGCAGAGCGCGCAGGACAAGCAGGCCGCAACCCTGTTCGGGCAGGCACTCGGCCTCTGGCGGGGAGATGCCTTCGCGGGTCTGGACACCCCTTGGATCAACGCCCTCCGCGAGGCCGTGGTCCAAGAACGGATTGCGGCCGAGCTGGATCACACCGACGTTCGGCTCCGCTGCGGTCAGCACACCGGGCTGTTGGCCGAGTTGTCCGCCCGGGTCGAGATACAGCCGCTGGACGAACGGCTGGCCGGCCAGTTCATCCTCGCCCTGTACCGCTGTGGTCGCCCAGCTGATGCCCTCAACCATTACCAGCAGACCCGGCTGCTGCTGGCCGAAGAACTCGGCTGTGACCCCGGCCTCCCGCTGCGGCAGCTGCACCAGCAGATCCTGACCACCGACCCCGCATTGAACGGCCCAGCCGCCGGGCGTGCTTCGGGATCCGCACCCGCTCTCGTGCCGCGCCCGATACCCGCGCCCCCGCCGGTGCGCACCCCACGGGGCGGCGGTGCCCTGCCCGGTCCGCCGACACCACAGCGGCCCCGGACGGGGAGCCACCTGATCGGGCGGGCAGCGGAGCTGATGGTCCTCGACGGTGCGATCGAGGATGCCCTGGCCGGTGCGCCAGGGATAGTCGAGGTCGTCGGGGAACCGGGTATCGGAAAGACACGGCTGCTCGGCGAACTGGCCGAGCGCGCGAGGCAGCGCGGTTTCGAGTCCCTGGCCGGACGCAGCGTGGAGTTCGACCAGGTTCCGTACGGTGCGTTCGTGGACGCCCTGGACGACCACCTCGGCCATGAGGACTTCCTCCGCCTCCGGCACGACGGGTTACCGCCCGGCGTGTTCGCCCTGCTGAGTACGGTCTTCCCCGCGCTCTGTGACCGGTTCCCGACCCGTCCGGAGCCGGTGAAGGTCGAACGGTACTGGTTCCACCGGGCGGTGCGGACATTGCTGGAGGCGCTGAGTGACGAGGGCGGGCTCGTGCTCAGTCTGGACGACCTGCAGTGGACGGATGACGGCACCGCCGAGCTGATCGACCATCTGATACGGCACCCGCCAAGAACACCGCTGTTGCTTGCCCTCGCCTACCGTCCCCGGCAGGCCCCACCGCGACTGGCCGGGGCACTGGCCCGGGCAGGAACGGAGGGAAGAGTGGCCAGGGTCGAGCTGGGTCCGCTGTCTCCGGCTGAGGGAGCGGAGCTGTGCGGGGCCAGGACGGATCACTGGCGTTTCCAACGGCTGTACGAGGCCAGCGGAGGCAACCCGTTCTACTTGGAGGCGCTGACCCGAAGCACCGGCGATCAAAGCTCTGAGGCGGCCCCGGCCGACTCGGCGCCTGTCGCCGACGATCTGCCGCAATCGGTGCGTGCCGCACTGCTGGAGGAGCTGGGGGGGCTGTCGGCCACCGCGAGGGCCTGTACACAGGCGGCCGCGGTGCTCGGCGACTCTTTCGAAGCCGAGATGGTGGCAGTCGTTGCCCAAACCGATGAGGCACAGGCCCTCGCGGCTCTGGACGACGCCGCGGAGCGGGACCTGGTGCGCCAGATCGGCTCCACGCGCCAATTCCAGTTCCGCCATCCGCTGGTGCGGGCAGCGGTGTACCAGGGGGCGGGCGCCGGCTGGCGGATCGAGGCGCACACCCGGGCCGCGGACGGCCTGGCGCGGCGCGGCGCACCGCTGACCGCCCAGGCATCGCACGTTCAACGTTCGGCGCGCGTAGGAGATGAACATGCCGTTGACGTACTTGAACGGGCCGCCCGTCAGGTGATGACGATCGCACCGGCCACCGCCGCGCACTGGACACAGGAAGCCCTGCGGTTGCTCGGCGAGCAGAGTCGACTGCGGCCCGAACTGTGGCTCCAGCAGGCCGATGCGCTGGGCATGGCCGGACGACTGCTGGAAAGCCGGGCCATCCTGCGCAAGGCCGCCACCCTCCTGCCCGCGCGGGACCGGGGCCGACGGGCCCAGGTGACTGCCCTACGAGCCACCATGGAGTGGGCGCTCGGTCGGTACGAAGAGGCCACGGCTCTGCTGCTGAGGGAGTTGGCGGACCACGAGGGTCAACTGCAGCCTGAAACCGCCACTTTGGAGTGGGGCGTCGCGGTGGTGGCGCTTCGTAAGAACGACTTCTCCACGGCGATCGGCTGGGGCGAACGCGCGTTGCGGTCGGCGGAACGTATCGGCGACCCGCCGCAGACCACCGCAGTCCGCGCTCTCCTGGCCCTGGCGCATACCTTCGCGGGCGACGCCCGGGCGGCCGACTACCTCGGCCTCGTGGTGGAAGTGCTCGGCGACACCGACGACCAGGAACTGGCCGGGCAGATGGACACGCTCGTCATGACGGGCTGGACGGAGATGCTTCACGGACGCTACGACCTCGCACTGCACCATCTCCGCCGAGGCCTGGAAGTGTCCCGCCGCACCGGCCAGAGCCTCGTGCTCGCCGATCTCTTCGCCGCCTCCGCCTACGCCTACCTGTGGCTCGGACGCCTGGATGAGGCAGCGGCCTACGCCGAAGACGCCCTGGAGGCGGCATCACTCGTCGGCAGCAGCGAGCCGCGCTCGTTGGCCGAGGTAGTGAACGCGGCAGTCCTGATGTGGCGGGGAGACTTCGCCGGAGCACTGAAGATCTGCGAGGAGTCACTCTCTTCGGCCGGCCCCGAACCGGGCGCGCACCGGTCGGCGATGGTCGGGATGCTCGGCCAGACGCTGCTGCTCAACGGCGATCCGGAGGGCTGTGTCAGCAAGGTACTCGAAGCGGGCGGCGGCCCGCAGCTGCTCGGGTTCGAAGCCCCGGTCCGTCCGATGTGGTTCCGGCTGCTGGCCGTCGCGGAACTGGCCCTGGGTGACGTGACAGCTGCCGAGATGTGGGCCGACCGGGCAGCCGATGCCGCGGGGCTCGACCTGTCGCCCGGCTGGCGCGGCTTCGCGTTGCTGGCCCGCGCCGAGGTACAACTCGCCCGGCAGAACCCGGCGACGGGTCCCACCGCGTGCCGGGCCGCTGCAGAGTTTCGCGCGGCCCGGATGCCCCTCAACGAAGCCATGGCCCGGCTGACAGGCGGTACCGCACTGTCAGCCTCCGGCCGCCAGGCCGAAGCACTTGCCCAGCTGGAACAGGTGAAAGCCCTGTCCGTCACCTGCGGGGCCCTTGCCCTGTCCGAACTGGCTGAGCACGAACACCGCCGGATCTCCGCCCAGGCCCCGCCTCCGACAACGGGTACGACACCCGGGACCTGAAGTTCCCGAACCGCACAAGCTCCGGTGGAGCAAGTCCTGAGAGACACTCCCGGGCTTTGTCCAACTCGGCGTCGGGGAAGCCGCCCATGGGGCCTGACCACCTACCGGCGGGTCAAATCGAGCTCGTTTGAGCAGCGACGCGTCCCGGGAAGTGCTGTGGCTCAACCACTCGCTCAGCCTGCTCGTTCTCCACGGCGGTCTCCGTCATCAGACGCTTCTCCCTGATCGTCAGATTCGCCGTTGATCAGAGACTCTCCGTAGACGTTGAGAAGGTCGCGGCGAGCGTGGCCGGTGTGATGAGGGCCAGGGGCAGGCCCGCGGGTGGCGAGGATCGGCGCGAGCAAGGAGCCGCCGCCGATCCCGTAGATGCCGCCCACCGCCCCGACGCACAGCGCCAGAGCAGCAAGCGCGGTGGGGGACGGTGCGGCGGCTTCGGCCGATGGCAGTGTGCCGGCCGGGTGCCGGGTGCCGGGTGCCGGGTGCGGGTGCACAACCACGGTCCGAGCGGCAGGAGTAGGGCTGCGATCAGCAGCCGGAAGACGCCTGGGCCCGGCAGGACGAACACGCGCACCGTGGCACCGGCGGCGACGCCGGGCAGCGTTCAGTGGACCAGGCGGCGGGCCAGGGGGCCGCGCAGGGCACCGTTGCGGCGGTAGCGCCACAGAGCACCCGGCCCGGCCACCACGTTGAACAGCAGGTTCGTCGGCGTGACCGCGGGGCTGGGCACACCCAGGACGCTGAGCTGGACCGGCAGGAGGAAGACCGCCCCGGACACGCCGACCGGCGCGGTCACCGTCGAGATCAGCAACCCGGCGGCCAGCCCCGCCCGGAAGGTCCACTCCACCGCTGTTGGTCGGAAGCGATTTCGGGGTCGGTGTGCCCGCCACGAGCAGGGTGGCGCCGTATCGCGAGGTCGGGCGTGGACCTTGCCGCCCGCCTTGAACCGTGCACCGCGGGTCCGACGCGGCAGGCGACGCCCGCGACGTCGCGCCCGAGCGTAGGGGGCGGACAAGGCTGCGTGCAGCTCCGCGTGTCGAGTGGACACCTCTTCCCGTACGGGTGCCGCGCCGCAGGTGAGGTGTTGGCGCGGCGCGGGCGGCGCGCTCCGCAGTGTCCGTGTGCACGCCGGTCAGTGCGCCGTCCGGGTGTCCCCTACGTGCTCGATGCCCAGGAGCGCGAGGGCGTTGTGGATGCCCTGATCGAGGACTTGGTCGGCGAGCTGTGGGTCGGCGAGGGCTCGTGCGAGCTGGAGCGTGCCGACCATCATGGCGTACGAACTGAGTGCCATGGGGCGGACCGAGAGCGGGTCATGGGGCGCCAGGCGCGCGGCGATGCCGTCGGCGACCACCAGTACGCCCTCGGTGTAGGCCTGCTTGGTCGGGTGTGTGCAGCGCCCTATCTCGTCGAGCAGGGCGGCGGAGGGGCAGCCGACGTCACGGCTGTCACGGTGCCATGGGGACAGGTACCAGCGCACGATCTGTTCGAGGCCGGCGCGGCCTGGTTCCGCGTGCGCGACGATGCTCGCGTTCTGGGCCTGCAGCTGGTCGGCGATCGTGGTGGCGACCAGGTCGTCCTTGGACGTGAAGTGGGTGTAGAAGGCGCCGTTGGTCAGCCCGGCGTCCCTCATGAGCGCCGTGATGCCCGAGCCGTCGATGCCGTCCTCCTTGAAGCGGCGGCCCGCCGTCTCGATGATCCTCTGCCTGGTGGCCTGCTTGTGCTCTCTCCTGTAGCGCACCGCACACTCCTCTACGTGCCGGGTGGGCCACTCGCCCCCCAGCGGCTCTTCCAGTGTATTGTATTGTGAACGTAATTCAATGACTGCCGATTCCGGCGCCCTCGCGGCCAGGTCGGGGTCGCCACCTCTCGGTCCTCGCCGCACTGGACCGCTTGCACTGTCGGTCACGCGCGGTTCCGCGAGCTCCGCTTGCCACGGAACCCTCTTGCGCACCCGGGTCACAGCTGCTTAGTATTATGAGTGTAATTCAATCGTCTCGCGGCTCGGTGCGGTGGATTCCGAGGTGATCGGAGCGAGCCGATGATCGAACAATCCGAGCGGATGGTCGGCCTGATCCACAACTCAGGCTCGCCTCGTCGAGCGCCGGCCAAAGGCAGCGACCCCACAGACCCAGCATGTCTTGCGCGCGCAGACCCGTGAGAACGGACGGGCACCCGCCATCAAGGGAAGGACGTCATGAGCACCTATCTGGCAGACAAGGCCGAGAACCTCACCGTGGAGGGGCCCTCCGCGACCTTCACCTACCGGCGCATGGGTCCGCAGGGCGGCGTCCCGCTGGTCCTGCTGCAGCGTTTCCGGGCGACCATCGACTGGTGGGACCCGGAGTTCCTGGACTACCTGGCCGCCGACCACGACGTGATCGTGTTCGACAACGTCGGCGTCGGCTACACCACCGGCGAGCCGCGCGACTCCCTCGACGGATTCGCCGAGGGTGCCGCCGAGTTCATCGAGGCCCTCGGCCTCGCGCAGGCCGACCTGCTCGGCTGGTCACTGGGCGGCTTCGTGGCCCAGCGCCTGGCCGCGCGGCGTCCGGAGCTGGTGCGCAAGATCATCGTGGCGGGCAGCGGCCCGACCGGCTGGGTGCCCGGTGCGCCGGAGGCGAGCGAGAAGGTCCTGGGCATCATGGCCAAGCCCGACGCCGACCAGGAGGACATGCTGTACCTGTTCTACCCGGAGACGGACGCGGCCCGCGCCTCAGGGCACGAGCACTTCGCCCACGTCGCGACCCGGCTCGCCGCCGGCGGCCCCGCGGTCACCGAGGCGACGGCGCAGGGCATGCTCGCAGCGATCGGCCAGCTCCTGGCAGCCCCCTTCGACGAGGTCAAGGCCGAACTGGAGTCCATCAAGCACCCCGTCCTGTACGCCAACGGTCTGCACGACGTGATGGTCCCCGCCCACGCGTCCTACGTCGCCGTCCAGCACCTGGCCGATGCCACCCTCCTCCTCTACGGCGACGCCGGCCACGCTTTCCTCTTCCAGCACGCCAAGGCCTTCACCAAGCAGGTGACCGACTTCCTCGCCGCCTGAAGACGTCGACCGCGCCGCCGCTCCCGAACCTCGGGCGGCGGCCGGTCAGCCATCGTGCAAGTGCCGCCTCACAGCTGTGAGGCGGCACTTGCACGACTGCCAGCCGTCATCGTCATCGAGGCTGGGCAGTCGGTGCGTATCGGTGACGTGACGGGATTCTGGACTGTCGGTTCCGAGAAGTGCACCGGCGCGTAGCCGAGGTCCTCGCCGAAGGGGGCCGTGCAGCCCCCGGACCTGGCTGCGGTAGAGCGGCAGCTGTCCGGCAGGGCGGGGCACGCTGAGCGGCAGCCGCCCGCTCGGCTCGATGCGACCGAGCAGGAGCTCGGCGATCGCCCGGCCGCCCTGCATCCCCGGGTTGAAGGCCTGGATGACGGCGTCCTCGCCGAGTTCCGAGGCGGGCAGCGTCGAGTACTTGCCCTGGATCAGGACGACGAGGGGCCGGTCAAGCTTCTGGAGGGTGTCGAGGAGTGGCTCCCCATGAGCTCCAGCGTCGCCGTGCAGCGGCCTTTCCCGGGCAGACCGGCGGTGTCGCCGACGACCGCGCCGACGTAGTCCGCCTGGGACGCGACCGCCGCCGCCTCAGCCAGTTCGGCCTCGTCGGCCTCGTCGGCCTCGTCGGCCTCGTCGGCCTCGCCGGGCAGGGCCGACCGGCTCGGGGATCAGCCGGCCGATCCGCGCACCGCGACGGTGGACGACGATCCAGTCACCGGGTACGAACTCGTTGCCGTCGAGACGGTCTTGGTCGGCTCGCACGTCGGGCGGCCGAGGGCGGGTCGGACGTTGATGACGACGGCGCTCACCATCCGGGGCGCAGCCAGGCGTCGGCCTGACGCCGGACATCGATGTCCTGACCGTCGCTCTCACCGGTCCGGACTGGACGTCCATGACTCGCCGGTCACGACTAGGTTCTCGTGGCCGTCGGCTTAGGTGGGCCGCGCCCTGCCCTGGTGGCGCGCTGTGCTGTGCACCACGACCTCGGCGGAACCCGTGATTCCGTTGCTGTGCATCTCGTTCGGCTCGACCACTTGCCCCCTGATTAAATTACGGTCATACTTCAATGGTCGACGGGTTGTTCAGGCACCTGATCCAAGGGGTTTCCCACTTCCTGGGCCTCCTCTGACCGCCGACCCCGGACTGCAGTCGCAGCCGGTAGACCGGGAACCGCTCTGCGCCCACCTGCGAGGAAGCAGAAATGGGCGCACAGTGGCGGTAACCCACGCATCGAAGGGCACGACCGTGAACGCACGCGAAACACGAGGCGACGTGGTGACGTCGTACAAGAACGCACAGACCCGCACCGTCACCGCCGACGGAGTGACCTTCGCCTACCGCGACCTCGGCCCCCGGACCGGCATGCCGGTCATCTTCATCACCCACCTCGCCGCGGTCCTGGACAACTGGGACCCCCGGGTCGTCGACGGAATCGCCGCCAAGCACCGGGTGATCACGTTCGACAACCGGGGCGTGGGCGCGTCCAGCGGCAAGACGCCGAAGACCATCGAGGAGATGGCCAAGGACGCCGTCACCTTCATCCGGGCCCTGGGCTTCGAGCAGGTCGACGTCCTCAGCTTCTCGATGGGCGCCATGATCGCCCAGGTGATCGCCGAGACCGACCCGCAGCTCATCCGCAGGCTGATCCTCGCGGGCACCGGCCCGGCCGGCGGCGAGGGCATCAAGAACGTGACCCGGATCTCGCACTACGACACCCTCCGGGCACTGCTCACCCTTCAGGACGTGAAGCAGTTCCTCTTCTTCACCCGCACCCCGAACGGGATTCGGGCCGGCAAGGAGTTCCTGGCCCGCTTGAAGGAGCGCACCAAGGACCGGGACAAGGCGATCGCTCTCAAGTCCTACTTCTCCCAGCTCAAGGCCATCCATCGCTGGGGCCTGGCACAGCCGCAGGATCTCTCCCGCATCCAGCAGCCCGTGCTCGTCGCCAACGGCGACAACGACAGGATGGTTCCGACGTCGAACTCGCACGACCTGGCCCGGCGACTGCCCAACGCCGAGCTGGTGATCTACCCCGACGGCGGCCACGGCGGCATCTTCCAGTACCACGAGCAGTTCGTGCCGACGGCCCTCGAGTTCTTCGGCCGGCCGTAGGGCCGCGGTGCGGTCTGCGCACGGGCCGAGGACGTTTGACTCAGAGCCGTGACGCCCGGCGGGCGTCACGGCTCTCGTTACTTGTTCGACATAACCGACCTGCTCGCTTCTCAGTCATACGGCGTCGAGGCGGTTGTCGTGCGGACGGCGATGCGGAGACCGGCGTGGTCGATATCCCGTCTGCGCCTGTCTGCTACGGCGTATCGAATGAGCGGAGCGTCATGCGCCGTACGAGCGGAGGATCGCCGCATCGGTGTCGCTTGAAGAGATCGCAGTTGGCCCGGGGACCGCCCGCTCACGCTGACGGCCGGAATCGCGCGTGCGTGGCACCGGCGTCCCGGCCCTTGCCAGGTGGTCAGCCGGCCGGTACCGACCGCTGTTGCGCGAAGGTGAGGGCGTTCTCGATTCCCTGCTCGAGGACCTCGTCGGAGAACTTCCGGTCGGAGAGCGCCCGGGACAGCTGCAGCGTTCCCACCGCCAGGGTGAAGAGCCCGACGGCCTGACCGCGGGCGGACTGGGGATCCTCGGGTGCCAGGCGGGCGGCGAACTCGTCCACGATGGCTTTGGCACCGTGGGTGTAGGCGTCCTTGGTTCCGTCACCGCAGCGGCCGATCTCGTCCAGCAGAGCGGCATTCGGACAACCGTTGCCGGGGTTGTCCCGGTGCTCGGGCGACAGATACGAGCGGATGAGATCCTCGAGGCCCTCGCGGCCGGGCCGCAGCGTGCCGAACTGCTCCACCTGCGCGCGCAGCTGCTCGGCGACGACGTGAGCGACGAGGTCGTCCTTGGACTCGAAGTGGGCGTAGAAGGCTCCGTTGGTGAGTCCGGCGTCCGACATCAGCGTGGAGATGCCGGAGCCGTCGATGCCGTCCTGCTTGAACCGGTGGCCGGCCCTCTCGATGATCCGCTGTCGTGTCACCTGCTTGTGCTCTTTGGTGTAGCGCGCCACAGGACTCCTCCCCAACTTTGCCCGGACGTTGCCTCGTATCCCATCCTAATCTGTGGTCTGACGCACGTAATATTACGATCGACAGGCGATTGTGTCATCGAGCGCGCTGCGGTCGCGGGCGTCCGGGGTGAACCCGACGACGGTGGGCGACGAGATGCCGGCTGCGATCTCCGACGTGTCCGGACGCAGATCCACGATGCCGACCCGGGCGCCGCGGGAGAGGATGCCGCCGGTGATGAGTACGACCTTGTCGGCGAGTTCGAATGCCGTCATGCGGTGCGGCGAATCCGGATTCGGAGCCGCGGGGCGGGACCTCGTTGTCATCGTCGGCAGTCCGCTCGCGTCGCGAGCGCGTGTGCACCACTGTCTGGCTGTGCCGTGGGTACGCCGAAGCGCCCGAGGACGGTGATTGCCTCGGGCGCCGGGGGCTGTGGTCAGGCGGCGTAGCTGGGGTAGTCGGTGTAGCCGGCCGCGCCGCCGCTGTAGAAGGTGGCGGGGTCGGGGGTGTTCAACGGGGCGCCGGCGCGTATGCGCTCGACCAGGTCGGGGTTGGCGAGTGCCATGGAGCCCACGGTGATGACGTCGGCGATGCCGTTGTCGATGTCCTTGGCGCGGGTGGCGATGTCGGTGCCGGCGCGGTTGAGGAGCAGCGTGTTGGGCCACAGCTCGCGCAGTGTGCCCAGGAGTTCCTCGTCGCCGCCGTGGGCGAGGTGCAGGTAGGCGAGGTCGAGGGGGGCGAGGGCGCGCACGAGGTGCGGGTAGAGCTCGTGGGGGTCGTGCTCCGCGAGGTCGCCGAGCTGGAAGGGGTTGCCGGGGGAGAGCCGGATGCCGGTGCGGCCGGCTCCGATCTCGTCGGCCACGGCCGTGGCGACCTCCACCGCGAAGCGGATGCGGTTGTCGAGGGAGCCGCCGTACTGGTCGGTGCGCTGGTTGGTGCTGGGAAAGAGGAACTGGTTGACCAGATAGCCGTTGCCGCCGTGGATCTCGACGCCGTCGGCGCCGGCCGCGATGGCGGCCGCCGCGGCCCGCCGGAAGTCGTCGACCGTCGCGGCGACCTCCTCGGTGGACAGTGCGCGCGGTACCGGCATCTCCTGCATCCCGGAGCCGGTGAACGTCTGGCCTGCCGGCTTGATCGCGGAGGGGGCCACCGGCTGCCGGTGGTGGGGGGTGTTGTCGGGGTGGGAGATCCGCCCGACGTGCATGAGCTGGATGACGATGCGCCCGTCGGCCTTGTGCACGGCGTCAGTGACCTTGCGCCAGCCGGCGATGTGCTCGTCGGTGTAGATGCCGGGGGTCACCGGGTAGCCCTGGCCGTCGGCGGAGGGCTGGGTGCCCTCGGTGATGATGAGGGCGTGCGAGGCGCGCTGGGCGTAGTACTCCGCGTTCAGCTCGGTCGGCACGCCGTCCGGGGTGGCCCGGCTGCGGGTCAGGGGGGACATCGCCAGACGGTGCGGCAGGGAGATCTTTCCGGCGACGGTCGGGGTCCACAGGCTGTCGAGCATGCGTGGTTCCTCAGGTGTTGGTGGCGGACATCCGGCAGACCTGCGTTCCGGGCTGTGAGTCCGATGAGGCATCCGCCATGAGCATGGGTCAATTATATTACGCACATAATACTTTGCTGGGTGGTGGGCGGCGCGGGAAGGGGGCCGGGGTGACCGTCGGCCGAGGGCGTGCCGCTCGCCCTGCGCGCGCGGCTGCTTACTCGTCGAGGAACTGAAGCGCGTGCTTCAGGAACCGCTCGGGGTACTGGAAGTGCGCTGCGTGCCCGGCGTCGGGGTAGATCAGCAGTTGGGCGTTGGGGATGTTCTGGGCGAGGTGCCAGGAGTTGATCGAGGCGATCATCACGTCGTTCGTGCCGTTGATGACCAGGGTCGGCTGGGTGATCGCGTTCAGGAAGGTGTAGGGGTTCTCGCCGGGCAGGGGTTCCGCGTAGGCCATGGATGCTTCGAACTGCGCCTGCCCGACTGCGGGTGAGCTCGGCGGGTCCTGGTCCACCCGCTGGTGGCGTCGCTCCCAGAAGGCCCGGCCCGCTTCGATCGCGGCTTCCGAGCGACCGAAGAACAGGAAGAGGAAGTCCTCCAAGGCCGGGGACCGGATTCAGGGCCACCTCGGGCACTTTGGGATCCATCGTCGGGTCCCCGCCCCGCAGGCCGGTGCCGAGCAGGAGGAGCTTGCGCACCAACCGGGGGTGGCGCAGCGCGACTTCCTCTGCCTGGTAACCGCCGAGGGAGAAGCCGAGCAGGTCGACCTGCTCCAGCCCCAGCGCCCGGATGACCGCGGCGATGTCGTCGGCCATGTCCTCGACCCGGTTGCGCGGTGTGCCGGATGAGGAGGCGATGCCGCGCCCGTTGAACAGGATGACCTCACGGCCTTCGGCCAGGCCGTCGGTGAGCAGGGGGTCCCAGTGGTCCATTCCCCCGCGGAAGTGCTGGACGAGGAAGATCGGTACGCCGGAGGGCTTGCCCCAGCGCCGGTAGGCGAACCGGTCGCCATCGACCTCGACGTACTGGGTCGGGGCGGTCACATGCGTATCGCTCATGGCCTGAGCCTTTCTGGTGGGGATGAGCAATACGATGACGATCGTAATCTAAAAAGTCAAGCCTTTAGATGTCGATCGGCATCTATGTATGCTTGACCGCCGAGTGTCGACCGTGGAAGGGGAGGCTGGACATGCGAGTGACCAAGGCGCAGGCGGAGCAGAACCGTGCGCACATCGTCGCGACAGCGGCCAGGCTGTTCCGTGAGCGCGGCTATGACGGTGTCGGCGTGGCCGAGCTGATGGCGGCTGCCGGGTTCACCCATGGCGGGTTCTACAAGCACTTCCGGTCCAAGGCCGACCTGATGGCCGAAGCGTCCGCGAGTGGGCTCTCGCAGATCGCGGCACGGGCAGAAGGTCGGGGCCCGGCCGAGTTCGTCGAGAGCTACGTCTCCCGGGGGCATCGCGACGGGCGCGGCGACGGCTGCGCCATCGCGGCCCTCAGCGGCGATGCCGCACGTCAGTCGGCGGACATCAAAGGAGAGTTCGCAGCCGGGATCGAGAACTTGCTGACGGCCCTTCAGGCCCCAAGCGGCACACCGGGGGATGCGGACCAGGATCAGGGCGCGGCCCGCGCCATGCTGATCGACATGCTCGCCCATTCGATCGGAGCGATCGTGCTGTCGCGGGCATGTCCCGACGATTCTCCGCTGGCGGACGAAATCCTCGATGTCAGCCGCAAGGAGATTCTCGCCTCGCTGGCGCACGGCAGCGGTGACCAGTCGGCGGCACTGAGCCCAGAAGCCTGAGCTTGTTCTTCATGGTCGGCGGTTTCGTTGAGGCCGGCAGCGCACGCGGGCGGGCTTGATGGTCTGGCTGCGCGATCGAGCCGCAGGTTCCCGTTCTCGCAGGTCACGCCTCTGTACCGCGAGAACGAGTCATCAGATGGGGCGGCCGGCATCGCGCGACACTACTGTCAGGCGGTCTCTTTCAGCTGCGGGGAGGAGTCCTCCACCCGCAATACAGAGGAGTCCTCCACCCGCAATACATAGGCCGCAGCGCCGGCGTAGGAAGCCTCGACGACAAGAACGGCGATCAGCACCGCATGGGGCCACCCATCCGCCACGATGCTGACCAGGCGCCCCACAGCCAGGCCGCTCATGAGGGTGAACAGCGTGATGAGCGAAGTCCTGGTGTAACGCGTGTTAAAGGCTCCCAAGCAGAACAAGATCGCCATGGCTACGAACAGTGACCCGGAACCGCTCCTGAAAATGTTCGCCTCCGATGGCGACTGGATGTCGACCCCGTAGACGTCGAGCAAGAGGTGGGGAGCCAGGAGATAGATCACCCCGATCACGGCGAGCCCGAGGCCCGCGGAACCAAGAACCAGCTTTTTCAGACGCATCTTTCTGATACCTCCGGCTTGGGAGCTCATCGAAGAAGCTCCGGAACATGCGGCACGAACTGCTCGTGGTGCTCGTGGGTGCTGGAAGACGCCGTCATGGCCGGCATCGGGGTAGATCTGAAGTGAAGGCGTCGGGCAGGCGATGCGCGAGGTCGGACGATGCTCGTGTGGGAAGCCTGCGGTCGTCCTCGCCGTACGCGACCAGCACGGGACGCCGGATCGAGGAGAAGTCCATCGGTGCTTGACTTCCCCAGCGAAGAATCGCCTTGAGCTGGGCAGCGACCCTCTCGGTGAGGCGCCGGACACAGCCTCCGTGTTCGGACCCCGGCGGGCTGGGCGGGGCCTCCGGCCGGGAGCCGGCGGCCGGGCCGCCGTGGGGGAGCTTGCCCGGCCGCCATGGGGACCCCGGTGGGCCGGGGATGGAACCCGCCCGGAGTGTCGCGGCGCCCACGGGCGCCCTGCGGGGCGCTGCGGTCGGTCGTGGGCGCGGCCGGAGCGATCAGAGGGCTTCGCTGACCCGCCCGATGTAGTCGCCCAGCTGGTACTCGACGTCGAGGCCCTTCTCGGCGGCCAGGGCGCCGAGTCCGACCGCGCGCGCGGCGAATCCCGGCTGCGTCAGGGTGCCCGCGAACTCGCCGAAGGCGGCGACCAGGTGGGCGTCCGGCGGCAGGGTCGCCCGGTTGACCTGGGACTTCGCGGTCGCAATTGCCTGCCGGTCGAAGGAGGCGAGACGGGCGACCGTCGCGTCGACGAAGGCGTCGAGCTCCGCGTCGGGCAGGGTCCGGGTGACCCATCCCCAGCGTTCGGCCAGGTCGGCGTCGTAGTCGGCGCTGGTCAGGATGGCCTCCAGCGCGCGGTCGCGGCCGATGGAGCGCGGGAGCCGCTCGCCGCCGCCTCCGCCGGGGACGAGGCCGAGGCCGACCTCGG
The DNA here is from genome assembly GCF_036322545.1 of Streptomyces sp. SP18BB07. NCBI lineage: Bacteria > Bacillati > Actinomycetota > Actinomycetes > Kitasatosporales > Streptomycetaceae > Streptomyces > Streptomyces sp. SP18BB07. Next base: position 454,658 of record NZ_JAQYWT010000370.1, on the reverse strand, counting down.
GCTGGCCGAAGAACGCCTTCTCGCGGCTGGCGTAGCGCAGGTCGCAGGCGAGGGCCAGCTCGTTGCCGGCGCCCCGGGTGCGGCCCCGGATGGCCGCGATACTGACGAACGGAGCCTTGCTCAGCCGCAGGACCATGTCGGTCCACAACGGGTTGTCGTCCTCGTGCTCGGGCAAGGGAAGGTCGGCGGCCGCGGCGGCGTCGAAGTGGTTGATGAAGAAGTCGGGAAGTTCGCTGGCGAAGACGACGACCTGGATGTCCGGGTCGTTCTCCAGCTCCGAGACGATCTTGTGCAGCGTCACGATCGACTCGGGGACCACCAGGTTCACGGGAGGATTCGAGAACGTGATCCTCGCGGTCCGCGGAGTCGTCCGCTCAAGGCGGATCGTGCTGGGCTGGCTCATGGTGTGGTTTCCGTTTCATAGAGGGGGCTTGGGCTTGCGTGGCCGTGACCGCGTCCGGCGACCACAGGGCTGTTGGGGCTGGTGGGGGGCGGGTGTCGCCGACCTGTCACTCGGAGCTGCATCGGCTGAGCCGGCCCCGCCTGCACCTGTGCGGCGTGGTGTGGGGTCCGTTCGGTCGAGCTGATGGCGAGCCACCGCTCGGTCCCCGCCTTTTACCTTACGATCGTAAGACAATAGGTCGAGAGTCGCTCGGCAGGCAAGACCCGACACGCGGGGCCAGTCACCGGCCAGCTGTTTCACACGTGTGACCAGCCGGCGAATCCCAGCAGTCGAGACCGTCCGGCGCGGTGAGGAATCCGGCCATGCTGATGATGATCACGGACCAGACGGCGTGCCGCCCGGAACGGTTGCTTGTGATGCTGTGCCATGACGTTCCCTTGGCCGACATGCCTGGCGGTCGGCCCGTGCGGGCGGGTGCTCCTCAGGGGAGCTGCGGGTAGAGCGCCGAAACGCCCCCGGACAATGCTGCCTGTGCCTGGCGGGCCGCGTTGTCGGCGAGGATCTCGTAGGCGCCGGCGGCGATGCCGTCCACGGCGATGCGCGCGATGTCGGCGGGGTCGGACTTGTCCGCGTCGACGGTTCGGACCATGTCGGTGTCCATGTAGCCGACGTGCAGGCCGGCGACGCGGATGCCCTGGTCGGCCAGTTGCACGCGCAGGGTGTTGGTGAGCGACCACTCCGCGGACTTGGCGGCGCAGTAGGCGCCGAACTCCGGGAAGCTGACCCAGGACAGGCCGGACAGGACATTCAGCATGGCCCCGCCGCCGTTGGCCGCGATCTGGGGTGCGAAGGCGCGGGCCACCGTCAGGGTGCCGAGGTAGTGGGTGTTCATCTCCAGGCGGATGTCGTCCAGATCGGCGGTGAGCAGGTCGGCTCCCGTGGAGGAGCCCGCGTTGTTGACCAGGATGGTCACGTCGCCGGTGGCCGCGGCGGCGGCCGCGACGGAGGCGGGGTCGGTGATGTCGAGGGCGATCGGCTTGGCGCCGGGCAGGTCGACCTGGTCGGGATTGCGGGCGCCGGCGTAGACGGTGGCGCCGCGGCTGAGCAGTTCGGCGGCGAGGGCCCGGCCGAAGCCTCGGTTCGCTCCGGTGACAAGGGCGGTGCTGGCGGAGAGGTCCATGAAGGTTCCCGGTGAAGTGGAGGGGAGATGGTCAGAGCACTGATGGCGTGGCCTGATGTGCCACATCCATTGAATTACGATCGTAATTGTAAGGGGGCTGAGTCGGTGATCGCAACCGATTCGCCTGGTGGACGACGCTGGGTCGGGTTCCTTGCCGGAGCACCGTCAAGGAGCTGATCGACGCGGGCAAGGGCAAGTGCTTCGGCCTGAGCGAGGCCGGCCCGCAGACCACCCAACCTCTCCACGCCGCGCGCTCGAAGCCGCCGCCCGCCCGATCCCTTCGGCTCACTCTGGAAGGAGGCGACTGAGCCGCATGGGCTGACGAGACAACGTTTGGCCTGCGGAAATGGCCTCAGAGGCTCGGAGGGGCCGAAATCGGCCGACGGGAGCGATCGACCTGTTGGTGTGTGCGACAGCTGTACGCCATGGGCACACCGTCCTCCACGTGGACCATGACTTCGCGACGGTGGCCGGAGTTGGCCGACGACCGGCGTGGGGACGGCCGACAGCGTGAAACACGGGCGAAACGGGCGTTTTCTAGACTCCGGCGCGTGCACCTTACCGTCCTTGACGCCCCTACCGAGTGGAGCCGTTTCACCGAGGGGTCCATCGAACGCCGCATGCTGCTCGCCCTCGGCGACCAACTCGGCACCAGCCTGCGTCCGAAGCCGCTCATGCTGCCCGACAGCAGCCGCGTCGAGGTCGAGGGAATCGACGCCGCGGGCCGCGTGCTCGTGCAGCTCGTCAGCAATCAGGGTGCGTACAAGCCCGCCTACCGCAACAAGGTCATGGCGGACATGTTCAAGCTGCTCTGGCTGCGGAACTCGGTGCCGACCGCCGAGCGCGCGGTGCTCCTCGTCACCGAGCTGATCGTGCAGGCTCTCGGCGGCTGGGTGGCACGCGCGGCGGCGGACCTCGGCATCGAGGTCTACGTCTTCGACGGGAACGCGGCCGTAACACTGGGCAGTCGAACGTAAAGTCCGCGAAACACAGTACGGTCAGGCGGCGAAACACAGGGCTCCTAGTGTCCGGAGCACCTAAGCGGATTTCCGCGTCGCAGTCCCGCACTCGCTACGCACGCTCTCCGACTTCCAGGATCGAGCCTTCGCGCTCGCGACATGGATGGGAGCGTGAAGGTGACTGGTACGCCAGCACTTGAGTTGCGGTCGGTGCACCGGGTCTACGGATTCGGGCCGTCCGCGACGAATGCCCTCGACGACGTTGATCTGACGGTGCCGTCCGGCCGCTTCGTCAGCCTCATCGGGCCCAGCGGCTGCGGCAAGTCGACACTGCTGCGCCTCGCGGCCGGCCTTGAGCGGCCCGACCGGGGCGAGGTCCGGGTGCACGGCGTCCCGCCCGCGCAGGCGTGCGCCGCCAAGATGATCGGGCTCGTGCCGCAGAGCCCCGCCCTGCTGCCGTGGCTGTCCGTGCTCCGGAACGTCACTCTGCCGCAGAAGATCAATAAAGGGTCGGCCAGGCGCCGCGAGCGCATCGCAGGCTTCGCGGAGCACGAGTCCGCGCAGCCCGCGCCGTCCGTCCCCGACATGCGGGAGCTCCTCGTCAAGGCCGGTCTCGGCGAGGCCATGCACAAGCTCCCGGCGCAGATCTCCGGTGGCATGCGGCAGCGTGCGGCGATCGTCCGCGCCTTCGGTCTGCGGCCCGACGTCCTCGTCATGGACGAGCCGTTCTCGGCGCTCGACGAGTTCACCCGCGAGAGCCTCCAGGACCAACTGCTCGACCTGTGGGACGAGTTGAAGACGACGGTGCTGTTCGTCACCCACTCCGTGTCCGAGGCCGTCCGGCTCTCCGACACCGTGGTCGTCATGGCCCCGCGCCCCGGCCGCATCGTGGACGTCATCGATGTCGACCTGCCCCGGCCACGCGGTGACCGCCTCTTCGGGGAGCGCCGCTTCCACGAGTACGAGGACCTGATCCGAGACCGACTGCGCCGCGCCTGGCGCGGTGAAGCCGCATGAGTGGGGGCCTGGAGATGACCGTGACCGCCGAACGCGCCACTCTGGCGGCCGAGAGCGAGCAGCCCGTCGAACCGTCGCGCTTCAGCCTCAGGCATCCGAAGTCCCGGATCGGGTGGGTCCGGCCTTCCGTGTGGGCGCCCCTCCTCGTGATGCTGGCGTTCCTCGCCGTCCTGTGGCAGTGGGCCGCCCGGGAACTGCCCTACCTGCTGCCGCCGCTGCCGAGTATCGGCAGCTCGCTCACCACCCAGTTCGGCTACTACGTCGACAACGCCCTGGTGACCGTGGGTGAGGCGACGGGGGGCCTCGCGATCGGGTTCGTCGCCGCGTTCGTCCTCGCGGTGCTGACGAGTGAACTGCCGCTCCTGCGCCGGGCGGTCATGCCGATGGCGGTCGTGCTCAACGTCACCCCGCTCGTGGCGATCGCACCCGCCCTGGTCGTGGCCTTCGGCTTCGGTCCGCTGCCCAAGCTCATCATCGCCGGGCTGATCTGCTTCTTCCCGATCCTCATCAACACCGCGGCCGGTCTGGGGTCCGTGCCGCAGGAGGTGCTGCAGGTGTACCGGACGATGGATGCCGGACGCTTCGAGCTGCTGTGGCACGTGCGCATCCCCAACGCGCTGCCGTTCCTGTTCGCGGCGCTGCGCATCGTCTTCCCGCTGTCGATCGTCGGCGCCGTGGTGGCCGAGATGTCGGCGTCGGGATCCACCCGCGGCCTCGGCACCGCGATCAGCACGGCCTCGTCGATGAACCAGCTGCCGGTCGTATACGCCTCGATTCTCGTCCTGGCCGTCATGGGCGTACTGCTGCTGCTCGCCGTGACGCTGGTCGAACGTCGCGTGCTGCACTGGCACGACAGCGCGCACAACTGACGTTTCCCCCTTCCTTGTTCAGCCCGTGGCCCGCGATGGCGGGGCGCTCGGCGACCCATGCCCTCCTCCGCACCCTCCCCGGCGGCCACCGCCAGTTTGGAGTCACCCATGCCACACCCCCGCCTCATCAGAACCACGCTCGCCGCCGTCGCCCTGACCACCGCCCTCGCGGGATGCGGCGCGTACTCCGCCGCCGACACCTCGGCGGGCTCGGCAGGTTCCGCGATCTCCGCGAAGCGTTGCGCCGAGAACAAGGCCGCCGGCACGATCACCTACCTGTCGGGCTACCAGTACCAGTCGTCGGTGTCGATCCTCGAATACGTCGCCGCCCGCAAGCTCGGCTACTTCAAGGACCTCTGCCTGAACGTCGACCTCAAGCCCGGCAGCGGCGACACCGCGCAGAACACCAAGCTGCTCGCCAGCGGTCAGGCGACCGTGGGTCCGGTCGCCGAGCAGGACATCATCCAGGCCCGGGCCAACGGGATCGACATCACCGGCATCTCCTCGTACTCGAACGCGGGCCTCGAGGTTCTGATGACGAACAAGGACATCACCAAGCTGACGCAGCTCGACGGCAAGGTCGTCGGCCACAAGGGCTACGTCCCCGCCACCGTCCGGGCGATGCTGGTCAAGGCCGGGGTCAAGTGGGACTCGCTCAAGCTGGTCAAGCAGGGCTACGACCCCTCCGTACTGCCGCGCAAGCAGAGCGGCCTCGAAGCCCTCACGGGATTCCTCTCCAACGAGCCCAACCAGCTCAAGGCGGCCGGCCACGCCGTCACGGTGTGGAAGCCGATCGACTACGGCGTCCCGAGCTCGCTCGGCGCGATGGCGGTGAACCCGACGTTCGCCAAGGCGCACCCGCACGCCGTCGAGGACATCCTGCGCGCCGCGCTGCACGCCTACGACTACTGCAACTCCAGCGACGAGCACATCGCCGAGTGCGTCGGGTACGCGGCCGAGCTGTCCGGACCGACGTACGACAGGAAGCTGAACACCACCATCTGGAAGACCGAGACGCGTTACGTCAAGGGCCATCCGACGCCCGGGCAGCCGCTGGGCGGCATCGACCCCAAGAACGTCGCGGGGATCGTCGACATGCTGCACCAGTTCGAGATCGTGCCCGCCGGCGTGACCGCCGACCGGGCCGAGGGCTGGTTCGACACCTCCTACGTCAGGGACATCTACGCAGGCGCAGGCGGCAAGCTCGTCTGGCCCGCCCCGTAGCCGCATCGCGGATCAGACATCTCACGAAAGGCGCTCACATGCCCGCGAAAGAGTACGGAATCTTCCTCCCCATCGGGAACGGCGGATGGATGCTGTCCACGACCGCTCCCCACCCCGAGGCGGACTACGCGTGGAACAAGCGCGCGGCCCTGCACGCCGAGACCATCGGCCTCGACTTCATCATGTCGATGGCGAAGTGGCGCGGCTTCGGCGGCAGCACCGACCACTGGGGCCGCTCGCTGGAGTCGATGACGATGATGTCGGCGCTCGCCGAGGCGACCAGCCGGGTCAAGATCTGGGCGACCATGCACGCGAACGTCCACAACCCCGCCATCGCGGCGAAGATGTTCACCACCCTCCAGGACATCTCCGGCGGCCGCGCCGGCATGAACATCGTCAACGGCGCCTACGCGGGGGAGTTCGAGCAGTTCGGCATGTGGGACCCGCGGCTCAGCCACGAGGACCGCTACCAGATGACGGAGCTGTGGACGGAGGCGGTCACCCGGCTGTGGAGCGAGGACTCCGTCACCATGGGCACGCCGTACTTCGACCTCGTCGACTGCGAGTCCCGCCCGCACCCGGCCGTCCGCCCGACCCTCATCAACGCGGGCCGGTCGGAGGAGGCCCGCCGCTTCCAGGCCCGATACGCCGACGGTGCCTTCCTCGCCGCCGACAGCCTCGACGAGATGCGGGAGCTCTCGGCGGACGTCCACGAGCGGGCGAAGGCCAACGGTCGTGTCTGCAAGACCTATTCGATGCTCACCGTCGTCCAGGACGAGACCGACGAACTGGCCGCCAGGAAGGTGAGGGAGTGGAGCGCGGGTCTCGACCGTGAGGCGCTCACCCAGATGCGTCGCACCTGGGGCATGCCCGAGGACCAGGCCCGCGCGTGGGCCGACGGCGCCACCGGTGAGGCGGCGTTCCAGACCGCGTACGTCGCCGGATCGGCGCGGACGGTCACCGACCACATCGAGTACATCGTGCGCGAGGCCGACCTGGACGGACTCATGCTGATCTTCCCGGAGTACGACAAGGACATGCTGCTGTTCGGCGAGACCGTACTGCCGGCCCTGCGCGCCCGTGACGAGGTGGCGGCGTGATGTCCGACATCCGTGACAGACAAGACCTGCGGGAACGGCAACTCGCCCACGTCACCCGGCCCGGCAGCAGGCCCGCGCTGGTCGTGGTCGACGTACAGCGCGACTTCGCCGATCCGGAGCGCCTCACGGCATACGGACTGACGGATGCCGCTCTGTCGGCGCTCGACCAGGCCGTCACCCGCATCGGCGACCTCGTCGACGCCGCGCGTGCTGCCGAAGTGCCGGTCGTCTGGGTCGAGTTGGGCAGTGACCCCGCGCGGCCGTGGCGGTCGAGCAACTGGCTGCGGGGAGGCGACTACGACGCCCCCATGAGCCCGGACGAGCCGTGCGTGCTCGGTACGCCGGGTGCCGAGTGGTACCGGGTGCGGCCCGCCGAGGGCGAACCGCGCGTGGTCAAGCGCGCGTACAGCGGATTCCTCGGCACCGAACTGGAGGCGCGGCTGCGCGGGGCCGGCTGCGACTGGCTCACCGTCGTGGGCCTGACGAGCGAGTGCTGCGTCTACGCGACCGCCCAGGACGCCGTGCAACTGGACTGGCCCGTCGTCGTCCCCCGGGACGCCACGGCCGCCTACGACCTCGACGTCCATGCCGCGGCGCTCGTGCAGCTGGGACTCAACGTGGCCGTGCTCGGCGACACCGACGAGGTCGTCGACCTGTGGAAGAAGGCGGCACTGTGACCGGCATGCACATCGCCTTCGATCTCTCCTTCGCCCACACCGAGGGCGCCTGGGCCCGGCAGGGCTCCTGGGTCGGACGGGACTTCCCCGATGTACGCATGTACATGGAGCTGGCGCGGACGGCCGAGCGTGCCGGCGTCGGGATGCTGTTCTTCGGCGACGGCAGCGGCATACCGAGCACCTGGCGGGGGAGCATCGAGCCGGCGGTGGAGTGGGGCATCCAGTGGCCGCGCCACGACATGTCACCGGTCATCGCGGCGATGTCCACCGTGACCGAGCGGGTCGGCTTCGGTCTGACGTACTCCTCGACGTTCATGCACCCCTTCTACGTCGCCCGGCTGCTGAACTCGCTCGACCATGTGACGGGCGGGCGCATCGCCTTCAACGTGGTCGCCTCGACGCGCGGCGCGGACGCGGCGAACTACGGCTTCGGCGAGCTGATGGACCACGACCTGCGCTACGAGCGGATGGAGGAGTTCGTCGCCGTCTGCCGCGCGCTGTGGGACTCGGTGGCACCCGACGCCATCGTGCGCGACCGGGCCACGGGCCGGTTCGCCGACCCGGCGAAGGTGCACCCGATCGACCACGAGGGGCGCTTCTTCACCGTCAAGGGGCCGCTGGCGTCGGTTCCCAGTCCGCAGCACCACCCGCTCATCGTCCAGGCGGGCAACTCACCCCGCGGCATCGCCGCCTCGGCACGGTTCGCCGATCTCGTCTTCGGCTTCGGCGGCAACCTCATGGGCCAGCAGCGCCACCGCAAGCTGCTCGACGAGGCACTCCTCGCCGTGGGGCGCGACCCGGCCCACGTGGGCATCCTCTGGGCCACGCAGGTCATCGTGGGCCGCACGACGGCCGAGGCACGGGCCCGCCGCGACGCGGTGCACGAGTTCTGGAACGAGGAAGCCGTCGCCACCTATCTGTCGCACAACGCCGGGTACGACTTCTCGACGCTGCCGGGGTCCTTCCGGCTGGCCGAGCTGCGCGACGAGATCGTCGCGGCCAACGCCAGCCCGGCGGGCCTCATCGGCTCGCTGATCGCGGAGTTCGGCGAGGAGCACACGATGAGCCGCGACGAGTTCTTCACCCACGGCCGCGGCAGCGCGACCGGTCTCGATCACAGCGTCGTCGGCGACGCCGCCACCGTGGCCGACGCGTTGGAGGAGAACTTCGCCGCGACCGGATCACGCGGCGGCTACATGATCTCCTGCCCGCTGGCCATGCCCTCCGGCTTCAACGACATCAGCGAGCTGCTGCTGCCCGAGCTGCGCCGCCGTGGCGCCCTCGCGCCCGCCCACCCCGGCGCCACGCTGCGCGAGAACCTGGCGGTGTGAGATGACCGCGGCAAGCGGGCGACGCGACTGGCTCGCCCTCGGCAGCCTGTGCGCCGGGTTCTTCATGCTGCTGCTGGACAGCACCGTCACTTCGGTCGCGTTGCCCGCGCTGATCACCGGCCTGCACACCAGCGAGACCCTCGCGATCTGGGTCAACAGCAGCTATCTCATCGCGTACGCGGTGCCCCTGCTCGCCGCGGGACGACTGGGCGACCGCTACGGCCACCGGCGCGTCCACCTGATCGGACTCGCCGCCTTCACGCTCGGGTCGCTGCTGTGCGCGCTGGCCCCCACCATCGAGGCACTCATCGGATGGAGGGTGGTCCAGGGCGTCGGTGCCGCGCTGATGACACCGCAGTGCCTGACCCTCATCAAGGCGCTGTTCCAGCCACCCCGCCTCGCCGTCGCGCTCGGCATCTGGGGCGCGGTCGGGGGCGCTGCGGTGGCCGCCGGGCCGCTGGTCGGCGGCCTGCTCGTCGCCGTCGGCGGCTGGCCCGCGGTGTTCTGGGTCAACGTCCCGGTCGGCGTGGCGGCGATGGTCGCCGTGTCCGCGTTCGTCCCCGTCCTGCCCCGTCAGGAGGTGGGCATCCCGGTGTGGGCGATCTGCGCGAACGCCGCCGGCGTCGGCGCACTCGTCCTCGGCATCCAGGGCACGGATGCCGTGAGCGCCGACGCGTGGGGCGTACCGCGCTGGGTGCTCACCGCCGCCGGCGCGATGGTCGTCGTGGCCGTGGTCTGGCTGCAGCGTCGTGACGGGCTGCGCGCCCTCCTGCCGGTCGCGTTGCTGCGCAGCCGCGGGTTCGTCACCGCGGCCTGGGGTGGCGCGGCCGCGGCCTTCTGCGCGGGCTCGGCCATGATCCCGCTGATGCTCTACCTCCAGCAGGAGCGCGGGCTCGCCCCGGGCGCGGCGGCGCTCACGCTCGTACCGATGGGTGTGGTGTGCCTGCTCAGCGCTCCGCTGTCGGCCCGGCTCAACAACACGATCGGGCCCCGTGCCGTCGCCGTCCTCGGCTCGTCGGCGCTCGTCCTGTCCATCGCGGCCTCGGCGGTACTCGTCGCGACGGACGCGCCGATCCCCGCCCTGACCGCCGCCTTCGCGGTGTACGGAGTGGGCAACTCGTTCGTCTGGTCACCTCTGTCGATCGCGGCGGTGACCACGGTCGCGGCGGACGAGGTCGGGGCGGCGTCGGGAGCCTTCAACGCCGTGAAGCAACTCGGCGCGGTGCTGGGCAGCGCCGCCGGCGCCGTACTCCTGGCCGGATTCGGCTACGCCGCCACCCTCGGCGGACTGGCCGCCGCCGGACTGTTCTGTCTCCTCGCCTCCGCGCTCCTCCGGGTCGACCGTCCAGGGGCCGGATCTCCCGCGGTGTCCGCCGCCGCTCCCTCTCTACCGACAGGAGTCGCCTGATGAAGGCTGTCGCCGTCATAGGAAACCCCAAGGCCGGCTCGCGCACCCGCGATGCCGCCGAACGCCTCGCCGCAGCCCTCGGGCTGGACTGCGAGGTCCTCGAAGTCGCCGAACTCGGGGCCGGTCTGCTCGCCTGGGGCGACCCGGACGTCACCGCGGCCGCCCGGCGGGTGCGGTCCGCCGACGTCGTGATCGCGGCATCTCCCACCTACAAGGGCACCTACACCGGCCTGCTCAAGCTCTTCCTCGACCAGCTCCCCACGGCGACCGGCCTCGCCGGCCAGGTGGCGCTGCCCCTCATGCTCGGCGCGGGACCCGGGCACGCCCTCGCCCCCGAACTCACCCTCAAACCCGTACTCGTCGAACTCGGCGCGACCTGCCCCGCGCAGGGCCTCTACCAGCTCGACTCCACCTACACGACGGATGACTCACTCGCCCGCTGGGCCGGGCAGTGGAGCCGGACCGTGCTCGACGCCGCGAAGACGAGGACCGCACGATGACGACCATGGAAACCCTCACCTCCGATCTCGGCGAGCTGAAGAGGGCGTTCGCCGCGTTCCCGTCAGGGGTCGCCGCCCTGTCGGCGCGCGTCGACGGCGACCCGACCGTCATGATCGTCTCGTCGTTCACCGTCGGGGTCTCCGCCGAACCGCCCCTGGTCTCCTTCGCCGTGCAGCACAGCTCGACGACCTGGCCGGTGCTGTCCCGCGCGCGGGCGATCGGCGTGTCCGTCCTGGGCGAGGAACACGGCGACAGGGCCCGGCAACTCGCGTCCCCCAGCAAGGACAGCCGGTTCGCGGGCCTCGACACGGCGGAAGCGGCATCCGGCGCGATCTTCCTTCAGGGCGCCCCGGTCTGGCTGGAGTGCGCGATCGAGCACCACTACCCGGCCGGCGACCACGACATCATCGTTCTGCGGGTGCTGGCCATGATGGCCGACGACGACCGCAGTCCCCTCGTCTGGCACCAACGGACGTTCAAGATGCTGGCCGACTGAGGCGATGCCGGTGCTGTGACGTCCGCGCGGCCGACGCGTGGCGGGGAGCATCTCACCACCCCGCCGGTCTTGCCTGCGGCGGGGTGCGGCTGCCGGTCCGCAGTGGAGACAGACCTCTCGCGGGAGGTCAGGCCGGCCCCGATCGCCGACGATCCGGCCGTCGGTCATGGAGGAGAAGCTCATGGCCGGCACCGAGATCTTGTTCCCGAAAGTGTCACCTGATGACCACCGGGTGACCGTCGCCCGCCGGGCGTCTTGTCGAATCCCGGGAAACGATGGGAGACGTCACCGCGAGCAGCCAGCCGCCGAAGCACCGCGCGAATGCCCGAACCGCGCTGGAAGGACGTGTCATGACCGCGACCACCCCCAAGGCTCCGACTGCACCGGGGGTGCGGTCCTGGTGGGGGATCCCGTACGCCACCGCCGAGCGGTATCGCCGCCCCGTGATCGCGGACTTCGATCCAGACCGACCCTATGACCGCAAGGGCGTCGTCTCTGTCCAGCCCGAGAGCGGCGACTGGCTCGAAGCGGACAGCGGGATGGGCGAGGACTGCCTGAACCTGAACGTGTGGGCCCCTGAGCAGCCGGCCGACAAGGCGCTCCCGGTGACCGTGTACATCCACGGCGGCGGATTCGAGTACGGCGCGAACACCCAGATCACCTCCAACGCCTCCGGTCTCGCCGCGACGGGGCGCGTGGTGAGCGTGTCGGTCAACTACCGGCTCGGCGCACTGGGCGCGCTCTCGCTCTCGCAATACGACGGGCGGCTCGCCGAGGCCAGCAACCTTTTCCTGCAGGACGTCATCGCCGCGCTGACCTGGGTCAAGCGGAACATCGTCCACTTCGGCGGCGACCCCGACCAGGTCACGGTCTACGGCCACAGCGCCGGCGCCTACTCCACCTTCGGTCTGCTCGGCGCCTCCTCCGCCGACGGCCTGTACCGGCGACTGGCCGGGTTCTCCGGTGGGCCCGCTCGTAGCGTCCCGGCCTGGTGGGCCGAGGAGCTCGCGCACCTGTTCGTCACCGAACTCGGCGTAGCGGACAACCCGGAGAAGCTGGTCGACCTCGACGCGGTCTCCCTGAGGGACGCCCTGCGCAAGGTCGCCCCGACGGACCTCGGAGTCCGCGGCGGGGTGGACAACAAGGCCACCGGCGTCGTCCTGGACATCGGGCAGCCCGGCGCGGTGGTGCACGCCCACCCCATGGACGTCCTCGCCTCGGGCGCGCACCGCGATGTCGACGTGCTGCTGAGCATGGCGAGTGACGACATGGGGTGGTGGGTGGCGAACGACCTCGACCGCTTCAACCCGCACACCCTCGACCGCGTCGTCGACGAGGTCGCGGGGTGGCGTATTTCCCGCTCCCGCGCGAAGAAGATCGTCGACGCCTACGACCAGGGCGGCCGAACCCCGGCCGAGGTCCGCGCCGCAGTCATGGCGGACTACCTCTTCGCACTCCCTGCCGCCCGCGGCTGCCTGGCGCACGCCGCCGCCGGCGGCAACGCCCATCTTCTGATGATCGGGCCCGCCGAGGGCGCGCCCGCGGTGCACGGCACCGAGATGTACGCCTTGGTCGGCCAGGAACAGCAGGGCCGCAGCGCCGAACAGGCCGAGCGTGACACGCGGATCCGCGACATCGTGCTCGACTTCGCCACCGGTGAGCAGTCCTGTCTGTGGCCCGCCGTCACGGACAAACCCACCTCGGGAAGCGTCGGCACCCCGCCCTTCGAGGCGACCGCCCACTACCAGCAGGCCCTCGACCTGTGGGAGGGCATCGACCGCCCCTGACGGCCGGCGCGGGACGCCATCCGGAATAGCGCACCAAGGGGGCGAAACAGAGTGAGGAACTCGGTATGAGCCAACCGACAGCAGCCGGCGACGCCACACCGGCGACGATGCGGGCCGTCGTCGTCACCCGGCCCGGCGGCCTCGACGCACTGCAGATCAAGGATCTGCCGGTGCCGGTACGCAAGTCCGGCTGGGTGCGGATCAGGGTGAAGGCGTTCGGCGTCAACGAGTCCGAGGTCACCACCCGCAAGGGCGAGTCGGACGCGGAGGTCACCTACCCGCGTGTACCCGGCATCGAGGGCGTCGGCGTGGTCGACGAGGCCGACGAGGACAGCGAGCTGAGGCCGGGACAGCAGGTGGCCACGATGATGGGCGGCATGGGCCGCTCGTACGACGGCGCGTACGCCCAGTACGTGACCGTCCCCGCGGCGCAGGTCATCCCGTTCGAGACCGGCCTGCCGTGGGAGGTCGTCGGTGCGCTTCCGGAGATGTTCCAGACCGCCTACGGATCGCTGACCACCGGCCTGGACCTCAAGGCCGGGCAGACGCTGCTGATCCGCGGCGGCACCTCCACGGTCGGGCTGAGCGCGGCCACGATCGCGAAGGACCTCGGAGCCACCGTGCTGTCCACCACCCGCAGCCCGGAGCGGGCCGGGGGGTTGCGGGCCGCGGGCGTCGACCATCCCCTTGTCGACAGCGGCACGATCGCCGACCAGGTGCGCGAGCTGATGCCGGAGGGTGTCGACGCCGTACTGGAGCTGGTGGGCTGCTCGGTCCTCGCCGACACCCTCAACGCCGTCCGCCGGCACGGCACGGTCTGCTTCACCGGAGCCCTGGCGGGCCAGTGGACGATCCCCGATTTCACCCCGTTCATGATCCCGGGCGGGGTGCGGCTGACGTCCTACGGCGGTCAGGCCGCCGACCTCCCGGCCGACGTCTTCACCCGCCAGCTCCGGGCCATCGCCGAAGAGCGTCTCAAAGTCCCGGTCGCGAAGGTCTACCAGGGCCTGGAACAGGTCCGTGACGCCCAGGCCGATGTCGAGTCAGGCACCACACCGGGCAAGCACGTCGTCGTCCTGGGCGACTGAGACCTGGGCAACTGAGAAACGACAAACAACCGCCCACGATGCCTGACGGTCGACGACGGCCGGCCACAGCATCCGTACGAGGAACTGGCACAGGAGTGGAAGAAGTCCTCGATGGACGGCCCAGCCCGGGCATCCCATCGGGCGCCTGCCAGCGGACGCCGGGCTTCCAGGAGGCGCCGCTCGTCGATGAGTTCCCGTACCCACTCCGGTCACCTGCCCCGGTCCCTGACCGCAGGAGGCACGCCGCGGTCCAGCTAGGAGATCGGCGACATCGCCTACTGGTCACCCGGTCCCGACATCGCCGTCTTCCATGACCATGACGGCCAGTCCATCCCCGACCCCGGCATCGTGCTGAGACCCGGCCGGAAACCACCGAGACCCGTCAGCCAAGGAGAGGAGGGGGGACGGTCGTGGCCTTGCCGGCCGCGAAGGCGGCCGGGGTGAGGCCGGTGCGGTCGCGGAAGAAGCGGCCGAAGTTCGCGGGATCGGTGAAGCCGAGGTGGACGGCCACAGTCCGGGCATCCCATCGGGTACCTCCCAGCAGGCGCCGGGCTTCGAGGAGGCGCCGCTCGTCGATGAGTTCGCGTACTCCTTTGCCGGTGGCGTCCCGGGCGGCACGGCTGAGGGTGCGGACCGAGCAGCCGAGCAACTCGGCGTAGTCCGCGGCGTGGTGGAGTTCGCGAAAGTGCAGTTCCAAGGCGTCCAGGAAGCGTCCGTACCGGTCGGCTCGGCCCGCGTGGGCCGTGGCCGTGCCGATGGGGGCGATGTCCGGGGAGTTGGCCAGGCGCAGCAGCAGCGATTCGAGCAGGCTGCGCCGCAGGGCGTGGTGGATGTCGAGGGGGCGGCGCCCCAGTGCGCGGTGTTCGTCCAGGAGTTGGAGTGCCGTCTGCCGGAGCCAGGCGGTGTCGTCGGGGTGCGGGGTGAGCACGGCGGGGGCGTCGTGCGCGGTGAGCGGGGCCAGGAGACGAGCGAGGTCGGGCCGCAGTACGTCCGGTTCGAAGAGGATGAACGGGCCGCGGGCCGCGCCGGGCGGATGCCAGCACTGCGCGTGTCCGGGACGCACCCACAGCCACTGGCCGGGGGTGACGGTCCGCGTGACGTGGTCGACGTCGTGCCACAGCTCGCCCTCGGTGACGGCGATGAGGTAGTGGAAGGTGGCGCGGCCGGGACGGGGCGGGTTCCACGGCCAGTCGTCGTGGTGGGCGAAGAAGTCCTCGACGGTGCTCACCTCAAGGCCGTACGGGGTACCGACCGGGGGCTGGAAACCGAACAGCGGGACCGCGGCCGGACCGCCCGCGCTGCCGCTCGGATCAGGGTGTCGCTTGTCGACCATCACGTGTCCGCAGCCTACCGCCCTTCCGGCTGACTGCGGCGGAAGGATGGGACGTGCCACCGCGCCCACTCGGCGCGCCCTCCACATTCCTCGATGCCACAGTCCGTCACCACCTGAGGAAGGCACGCCCGATGAACGGATCGGCCCTGCACAAGACCGCCGCCGACTGCGCGGAGGAACTCCCCGGAGCCCAGCTGGAGCACCCCTTCGGCCCCGACTGGGAGGTCTTCAAGGTGCGCGGCAAGGTGTTCATGCTGATGACCGAGGTCCCGGGGCGGCCCGTCGTGATCCTCAAGGCGGACCCCGGCGAGGCCCACGCCCTGCGGGAGCAGTACAGCCAGATCACCCCCGGCTATCACATGAACAAGAAGCACTGGATCACCGTGGAGGGCGGAGAAGCTGTCGACAAGGAGCTCGTCAGGGAGCTTGTCACCGACTCCTACCGGCTCGTCGTCGCCCGTCTGCCCAAGGCCGAGCGGCCCCTCGACCCGCACACCTACGGCGTCGGCCCGCGGGCGGCCCGGTGAGCGCGGCCGGTGACCGCCTCCAGGACACCGCCCGCCAGGCGGCTCTGGCCCTCCCCGGCGTCAGCCACGGCTACCCCTTCACCCCGGAACTCGACGTGTACAAGGTCGCGGGCAAGGTGTTCCTGATCGTCACCGACGACCCGGACGAACAGATCATCACGGTCAAGTGCGAGCCCGAGCACGCGCGGGCACTGGAGCGCGGCTACGCCTCGATCACCCCGGGCCGCTACCTGGACAAGAAGCACTGGATCTCGGTCGGTCCCGGACGAGGCATCACCAAGCGCCTGGTCGACGAAGCGGTCGGGCACTCCTACGACCTGGTCGTCGACCGTCTGCCCCACGACAAGCGCCCGCCCAGGCCCACAGGATCGCGGCGGGCCGGCGCCTGAACCCCCGCGCACCTTCCCGCCGGTGCGAACCAGCCGCGCCCTCAGCCGACAGGAATCACCGTGCGGACGTCGTCGGACAGAACCACCTCCTGGCCCCGGACGCCCCACTGGGCCGCTTGCTCGCGCAGCGCCGCCTCAGCTCCGCAACCCTGTGGGGGCCGCCCAGCGTCGGCAAGACGACCATGGCCCGGCTCCTCGCCGACGCCGCCGGCCTCGCCTTCGCACCGGTGTCGGCCACCTTCTCCGGCGTGGGCGAACTGCGCAAGGTATTCACCGCCGCCCGCAGCCGGTGACGAAGAGCGCCGAGCGTGACCGGTCCTACCAGTAACCAACAGCGGTCGACAGCTGAGCCGGGACCGTGGCCTGCCGGTACTCCTGACGTGCTGCCCCGGCGTTGCGCTCGGTGGCGCGACCACCGACAAGTGATCGACGAAATACGGCGGGTGGGTACGGCATTTCACCCGCGCGTGCCGTGCCCCGGACCCGCCAGGACGGCCGACCTCCGCCGTGTCGGGTGTGTAAGCCGCGTGAGGGCGGATACGCGCACAGGCATGAGCAGCTATCCGGACAACAACGTGGGCAACCGGGCCGCCTTACCGCCCGCGAGCACACGCCGCGATGGGGCGATGGCCGGAGCGCGAGGCGTGGGAGCCGTTCCGCTGCAGCCCAGACGGGACGGCGACGGGGGTCTGGCCCATGTCGTGGAGACCCTGCTGGACAAAGGGCTGGTCCTCAACGCCGACATCATGGTGTCGGTGGCGGGGGTGGAACTGCTCGGCATCCGTCTGCGCGCCGCCCTGGCCTCCTTCGAGACAGCCGCTCACTACGGGCTGGAGTTCCCCTCCGGTACGGACACGGAGACGGCCGCCTGGCGGCAGGCGCGGGTGGCGAAGGAGACCTGCCCCCAGTGCGACAAACGTGCTCCCGTCGAGCAACTGCTGCAGGAGTACTGCCCTTGGTGCGGTTGGCGCAGTGCCCACGCCCGACTGACGGAGCAAGCCGCCTCGGGTCCCGTCCCTCTCGACGGCTCCGCCGCAGGTGCCGACCGCGCGAGCGTGGAGGCTCGGGACGAGGCGGCCCGGCGTGACGGTTGAGCCATCGCCCCTGCGTCCGACGCGTGACCCCCGGGTGACACTGGACGACCTGGTGGAGGTCCTGCTGAACAAGGGCGCGGTCCTGCACCTGGACCTCATTGTCGCCGTGTCGGACGTCCCGTTGATCGGGGTCAGTCTTCGGGCGGCCGTCGCGGGTATGGAGACGATGCTCGAGTACGGCATGATGCGGAACTGGGACGAGGCGACCCGGGCCTGGGCCGAACGGTCTGCCGCGCGCCGCACGATCGACCTGCGGGACGGCGAAAGAGTCATCAGCCGCATGAGCGGCGGACACCTGGCAACAGAGGGGCCGAGCCACACGTGGCGGCCCGGCACCGTCTGGTTGACCGACCAGCGTCTGGCCGTGGTGCGGGACGAGCCTCGGGAAGTCCTGTGGGAGAGCGAGCTCGGCGTGGTCCGGGGTGTCCGACTCGCCCCGGAGTCCACGGTGGGCGGCGAGGAACGCCTGCGGGTACGGGTGGCGTTGGCCGACGGTACGGAGGAACTGCTCTCGGCCCAGGACCCCGAGGGGCTGCACGACCATCTCACCGACGCATGCGCGGGCCGTTTGGACAACGCGTTCTGGCACACGTCGCCGGCTGTCGAGGAGCGGCCGCTGGCGGAGGGGCGGCTGTGGTTCCACGAACCGCGCCGCGGCGGCCCGTTGTGGCGCTGCGGGCAGGGGCGACTCACCGGTGAGGCACTGACGTGGAAGTCTCCGATGGATTCCCGGCCCGCCCTGGTCGTCCCCACCGCGGAGATCACCGATGTGCGCCGTACGGCGAACGGGACCAGCCCCGCCGGGGACGGCGAAGTGCTCGTCCTCCGCGCCATGGGGCGGGGCGAAGTGCTGCTGGCCGCAGGCGACTCGGTGCCTTGGACGCAGGCGCTGACCATGGCGGGGTCCCTCCCACCGGCCGCATGACCGTACGGCGAACCGCGACACAGAAAGGTGGGCAGTCATGCCCCTGACCGTCGACGAGAAAAGCCTCAAGCACGGCGTGTTGTCTCTGGTGGTCACGCTGGTGGAGGTCATCCAGGAGGCGCTCGAACGCCAGGCTCTGCGCCGTATCAACGGAGGCGACCTGACGTTGGAGGAGAGCGAGCGCCTGGCCGACGCCCTGCTGGAACTGGATGAGGCGATGGACCAGATCAAGGACGACCACGGCATCACTACCTCCGTCGCGGACCTGCACCGGGGCCTGGACGAGGTGGTCGACGACGTGGTCGACAAACTCGTCAACCCTCGGCGCTGGGCAGAGGAGGCCGACGCATGACCGGGGAACACGCCCTGTACGTGTACGCCTTACTGCGTTCGGAGACAGCAACCACCTGCGAGGTCACCGGTCTCGACGGGTGTCCCACACGGCTCGTCCACGCCCCGGGCACAGGCATCGCGGCCTTGGTGCACGATGCCCCCGCCACCCCGTACCAGGGCAGTGACGACCAGGTCCGCCGCTGGGTGAGGCAGCAGAGCGAGGTCGTCACCACCGTGTGGGAACGAACCGGCAGTGTCCTGCCCATGACCTTCAATGTCCTGGTCGCCGATGAGCCGTCCCCGGCGGGCGGGTCCGCAGGCGGGCGGAAGGCGGCCGAGCGACTGACGGAATGGATCGCCGAACGGGCAGCCGAGATCGACGAACAGCTACGCACACTGGCTGACCGGTGCGAACTGCGGGTGGAGATAGCCCTGGACCGCAGAGTCCTCGGCGCCACACCGGCCTCGCACACAGACGCAGCCTCGACGCACCGCTCGGCGGGAATGCGCCGGCTCCTCGCCAAACAGGAGGAACAGACCGCCAGGCAGACGGCCGAGCGGCTGGCCGACGAGGTGCACGCGGAAGTCCGCGGCAGACTGCTCGCCATCGCGGAAGACCTGCGTGACCGCGGCCGCACCCAGCAATCCCCGGACGAGACACATGTGCTGTCAGCGGCCCTCCTCACCCGGCAGGAGAACATCGACACCGTGGGTGGAGTCCTGAGCGACCTCCAGGCACGTCAACCCGCCGTGCGTATCCGTTTTTTGGGCCCCTGGCCCCCGTATTCCTTCACCGAACTGCCGGATCCCCCGCCAACCGCGGCCCTGCTCGCGGGGCAGCCTTCGGCCGGTGCACGCTCTGATCCGCCATGATCGACGAATCCCGGCCGGGGTGACCGCGCAGTCGACAGGGCGTGATGCGGCAAAAAAGGTACCGGGCCGCGAGCGGCCGTAGCCTTCCGGCGGCACCGCGGTCGCCGCTTGTCCCTCCCGGAAGCGCGGAACGGACATCGACTTACGCGCCGCCTCTCAGCTCCTGAACCGCGGCAATCACGCTGTCCACCACCTCGGTCACCGGCTTGGACGCATCGATGATCGTCGCGCCACGGCTTTCGTGGATCGCTCGCATCCGAGGATTCCACTTCAGGGCCGCTGCGAGCTCTTCGGGATGTGTACCGAAGGGGTTCGTAGTGCGGGTCGCGAGCCGGTGTCGGAGGATGTCATCGTTGATCACCAGGCCCACGATGACGTCGAAAAGATCGAGGACATCTGCCTCGTTCTCCGCCGACCCGCACAAGAACGCGATTCGGGAACGAGACTCCTCGACGAGGGTCTCAACGCGTTCGCGGACGATCGCCCACCCGTATCGATCGAGCCAGCCCCCGGGAACCGGATACGGAGGATCCACCACGACCTCGCCCGTAGCCCGGTCGATCCAGTGGCTGAAGCCGTCCTCGTCGGCGTCGAGCGCGACGTAGCCACGCTCTCGCAACACCCCACAGACCGTGGACTTACCGGTCCCTGAATTGCCCGTCACCCACACCACGGTCACGCCGTCAGCGTAGACATGACCACCCCGGCCGGCGACGCAATTGCCATCAGGCAAGGCGTAGCCTCGACCGAGCGACTGCTTCCCGCACAGCCGGGGGACGACCGAAGCTCAAGCTGGGCCCGAGTGACGGAGTCGTCCCGCCGTCCGCGCGCGATGCCGGGTGGGGCGCGGAAGGCGTCCCACCCGGGCGGGTGTCAACGGATGCGCTTCGCCGGCTTGGTGGCGGCGTTGAGCAGGTGCTCCAGGGGGCCACGGCGGAAGAAGCGGGACCAGACGGTCGCGAACAGGGTGGCTCCGAGGATGAACATGAGCAGCGGCACCCATGATTGCTGGGTGCTGGTCCCGGCGGGCATGGACAGCGCGGACTGTGCGAGGAAGTGGCCGACGTAGGCGGTCAGGGACATGGTGCCCACGGCGATGACCGGTGTGGCCAGGCGGCGCAGTCGCGGCAGGTGGTCCATCGCCACCGTCGCGCCCACGATCACGAGGATCGCCACTCCGACGCTGCCGATGATGTCGAACGTGGTGCCGCTGTGCGGTCCGGCCGTCAGGAGCGACGACGCAGGCATGTCGGGGAACGACCCCCCGTCCAGGGACGCCGACCCGCTGTCGAGGGCCGGTGACCCGGAGCCGCCGGACGACGGCCCGTCCTCCGCCATGCTCCTCAACGCGTCCCCACCGGCCAGCAGCAAGGACATGCCGTACGCGGCCAGCGTGAGGGCGGCACCGAGCGCGGCCAGACGCCGTTGGACAGTGCCGGAGGGCAGGTCGAGCCGGCCCAGTGCCATGCCCGTGATCACGAACGACATCCACGTGAGCGCCGGGTAGAAGCCACTGAGCAGCAGATCGAGCACTCCCACGTCGCTGAGCCGGTGGAGCGGGTCGTAGGTGTTGATGCTCTGCCGGATCGGCTCGGTCAGCAGGGAGTTCAGGACGAACGCCAACTGCGGTGCGACGAGGGCGAGCGCGGCCGCGATGATCGCGAGGGTCCTGGCACGCAGTCGTACCAGAGGCAGGGCGAGGAGGAAGTAGACCCCGTAGAAGCCGAGGATGATCACTCCTCCGTACTCCGTGGCCATCGCGGTGCCCAGCGCCAGCAGGACGACGGCGCGGATCGCGATCCGGGCCTTCGCCTGCCTGCCGGCCACGCCGGTCCTGGGCTCGCGGCGGCCGGCGATCAGCATCAGTGAGAACCCGGCCAGGGTGGCGAACAGGACCGAGGAGTGACCGTCCGCCACGTAACGGATCCAGCCGGCCACGCCGGTCGCGGCGGACAGTGGGGGGCCGATGTGCACGATGTACATGCCGAACACCGCCAGCGCGCGGGCCAGGTCCACCCCGACGAGGCGTCCCATCGAGGGAGCCGGCGAGGCCGGCGTGGCGGACTCGGGGGAGGGCCGGGGCTGCGGAGGCGGGTTCTCCTGCGGAGCTGATGTGCCCTGCGGAGCTGACGTGCTCTGCGGTGTCGATGGTGTCTGTGGCATGGGGTGACTCTCGCGGCGCCGCTGGGCGGGGAGCCATCCGGCAGGCTTCGGTGACGGCCCCGCCGACCGGCGGTTGCCTACCCGCCGACCGGCAGGGTCTGTTCCGGGTCTTGTTCCGGCCCGTCCGGTGCGAACCGGTGCGACTCGACGACGACTCCGCGACGTCCTGGCCCGTACGAAGCTCGACTCCCTCGTCGAGCGCCTGCCCCACGGCCTGGACACCCCGGTCGGCCACCGCGGTTCGCGGCTGTCGGGCGGTGAGCGGCAGCGTGTCGCCATCGCCCGCGCCCTGCTGCGCAGGCCACGCCTGCTGTTGCTGGACGAGGCGACCTCGCAGCTCGACGCCGTCAACGAGCTGGCGCTGCGGGACGTCGTCGCGGAGGTGGCCCGCGAGACCACTGTGCTGGTGGTGGCCCACCGCCTGTCGACGGTGACGGGCGCCGACCGGATCGTCGTCATGGACGGCGGCCGTGTCCGGGACATCGGCGCCCATGAGGAACTGGTGGCCCGGGACCGGCTGTACGCGCGACTGGCGGCCACCCAGTTCCTGGCCCTCGCGCGATGACCCACCACGCGCAAGGTTGTCCGGTCGTCCGCTGCCGCGTTCCCGGCCTGCACGGGTGCCGCCGCCCCGGTGCCGATGTCGGCCGCGGGTAGGCTTGCCCGATCGGGCGAGGTCGGCGGGGACGAGGCATGGGCGGGGTCGAGAAGGCGCGGGGTGACGGGGGCGAGCGGGCGACCTCACGGGATGTGGCCCGGCTCGCCGGGGTCTCGCACACGGCCGTGTCCTTCGTCTTCAACGGGCGTGCGCAGGGCAACCTCTCCGCCGAGACGCAGGAGAAGATCCGCAAGGCGGCCAGACAACTCGGCTACCGGCCGCACTCGGTCGCCCGCGGCCTGCGCCGCCGTCGTACCGCCGTGATCGGTCTGGTCACGGACGAGATCGCCACCTCGCCGTTCGCCGGGCGGCTGCTGCGCGGGGCCATGGACACCGCGTGGAACAGTGAGCATCTGGTGCTCACCGTCGACTCCGGGCAGGACCCGGCCACCGAGGACGCGGCCGTCGCCGAACTGCTCGACCGGAGGGTCGACGGCATCATCTACGCCGCGCTGTCGCTGCGCCGCGCCCGGGTCCCGGACGGGCTGCACCGCACGTTCGCCGTGTTCGCCAACTGCCTTCCCGAGGACGGCTCCCTCCCGGCCGTCATCCCCGCCGAGCGGGCCGGTGGCCGCAGCGCCGCCCGCGTCCTCCTCGACGCGGGCCACCGCCGTGTCGCCCTGGTGGGCGGCCTGGACGACATGGCGACCGCCGAGCGGCTGCGCGGCTTCCGGGACGCGCTGCGGGCGGCGGGGCTGACCGCCGAGAAGGACTGGATCGTGCGGACGGGAGGGGAGATCGCCGCCGGGTACGAGGGGGCGCTGCGGTTGCTGGACGGCGTTCCCGCCGACCGGCGGCCCACGGGCATCGTCTGTTACAACGACCGGGTGGCCGCAGGCGTCCTCCACGCCGCCGCGCGCCTCGGGCTCGACGTGCCCGCCGATCTGTCCGTCGTCGGCTACGACGACCAGGAGCACATGGCCGCCTTCCTCAGCCCGCCCCTCACCACGGTCGCCCTGCCCCACCGCGCGATGGGAGAGACGGCCGTCCGCCTGCTCCTGGACGCCATCGACAGCGGGACCGCGCCGCCGGTCACCACCCGGCGGCTGGAGTGCCCGGTCGTCACACGGGGTTCGGTGGGACCAGCTCCCAGCCCGTGACCTCGACCGCCGTCCCCGACACGGCCAGCTCCGCGATGTCGTCGTCCCGTCGGTAGACCCGTTCCGTGGCCGCCGCCCGGTCGCCCGCGAACACCTCCAGCAGGGAGCCGTCCACGAGGATCCGTACGGTGAGGGGCACGCCCGACGAGGCCGGCAGGATGGGCAGGACCAGGGGGGCCGCGCCGTCCGGGCGGGAGCGCGGCCAGGCCGTGCGGTCCAGGGTCACCGTGCCGGACGCCGGGTCCAGGCGCACGGTCAGTTCGGCTCCGGACGCGGCCCGCAGGAGGGTCACGGTCGCCTCCGACCGGGCGGTCACCAGCAGGTCGTACGCGTGGGGGAGCGGCCGGTACGGTCCGGGTGCGGTCGTGAACGGGGCGGCCGCTCGGAGGAGTTCGAGCTCCGGGGCCGGTAGGACCCTCAGCGTGCCGTCGTCATGGGTGTCCACCACGCGTGGTGCCGTGAGGACTCCGGACCAGCCCGCGCGGTCGACCTCCTCGCTCGGGCGGGACTCCCAGGACCAGCCCCAGAGCAGGGCACGGCCGGACTCCGTGTCCTGGAGGACGGACGGGGCGTAGAAGTCACGGCCGTGGTCCAGGGGGCCGCCGCCGCTGCCGGTCACGAACCTCAACTCACCGTCTGTCGAGCTGATCAGACGTCCCGTCAGATAAGCCGTGCTCAGCGGGTCGCCGTCCCACAGAGCCACCGCCAGCACCCAGTCGCCCCCGGTGGTCTCCCACAGCTGCGGGCACTCCCAGCCGATCGCCCGTGTGCCGAGGACGCGGGCCGCCCCCGGATCGCGGCCGTCCAGGAGGACCCCGGCGAACCGCCATGCGTACAGGTCCTCGCAGTCGTACACCAGGACGGACGGGGTGCCGTCGGCGTGGCCCGCGCCCACCAGTGCCCAGCGGCGTCCGGCGAAGCGGAAGACGAACGGGTCCCGGAACATCGTCACGCCCAGGCCGGCCGGCGGGCCGGTGACCACCGGCAGCGGCAGTTGCTTCCACGCCCGGAGGCCGTCGTCCTCGGCCACGGCGAGACAGATCGTGCTCAGGCCCCGGTGGCCGTGGTCGATCCCGGAGTACACCGCCGTCGGTACGCCGTCGTCGTCGACCACGCAGCCGGACCAGCAGCCCGCCTCGTCCGGGCCGCCGGGTGTCGGCCGCAGGGCGATCCCGTGGTCCTCCCAGTGGGCGAGGTCGGGGCTGGAGGCGTGGCCCCAGTGGACGTTCGCGTGGACGGGGGCGTCGGGGTTGTACTGGTAGAAGAGGTGGTACCGGCCGCCCCAACGCAGGGGCCCGTTCGGGTCGTTCATCCAGTTGGCCGGCGGGCGGACCCGGAAGCGCGGGCTGTGGAGGTCGGTCGACGGGCTCGCGGAACTCAACGGTTGACTCCTGCGGAGGTGATGCCCTCGCGCAGAGGGCGCTGGCCGACGACGAACACGGCGACGGCGGGGAGCATGGACAGGACGACTCCGGCGAGGACGACGGAGATCGAGCCGGTGCCGAGATTGCCCTGGAGGGAGACCAGGCCCAGGGGCAGCGTGAGGTTCTCGGTGGAGGTCTCAAGGATCAGCGGCCGGAAGAATTCGTTCCAGTGGTAGTTGAAGGCGAGTACGCCGACGATGGCGAGACCGGGGGCCGCCAGGGGCGCGTACACGGACCGGAAGACGCGCCACGGGCCCGCGCCGTCGATCATCGCCGCCTCGCCCAGGTCCTTCGGCATGCCGAGGAAGTACTGCCGCATCAGGAAGGTGCCGAAGGCCGTCGGGAAGGCCGGGACGATGAGGCCGAGGAGGGTGTCGGTCAGTCCCATCTCCTTGAGTTCCAGGAAGACCGGGACCATCGTGACCTGCAACGGCACCATCATCGTGGCCAGGACCAGCGCGAACAGCGGCCTCTTGAAGCGGAATTCGAGACGGGCGAAGGCATAGCCCGCCAGGCCCGCCGTGATCATCTGCCCGGCCGCGATCAGCGCGGTCACCAAGGTGGAGTTCAGCGCGTACAGCCACACGTCGATCTGGTCGAAGACCCCGCGGTAGGCGTCGAGGGTGGCGTCGCCCGGGATGATCCTCGGCGGCAGGTCGAAGGACTCCGCCGGTGTGCGTAGCGACGTCGACACCGTCCAGATGACCGGGCCGAGCGTCAGCAGCGCGCACAGCGTCAGCCCGGCGATCCGGGTCAGGGGAGCGAGGCTGTGCCGTACGCGTGACACGGCGGGGCTCGTGAGGGAAGTCGTACTCATAGGGCTCACCCGGCTCACTGGTAGTGGACGTAACGCCGGCTGAGCCGGAACTGGAGTGCGGTGACCGCCATGATCAGGGCGAACAGCAGGACGCCCACGGCGGACGCCTCGCCGAAGCGGAGCTGCTCGAAGGCCGTCTCGTAGATGACCATCACGACCGTGCGGGTGGAGTCGCCGGGGCCGCCGGCCGTGAGGACGTACGGCTGCTCGAAGACCTGGAGGGCGTTGATGAAGCCGACCACGGACGCCACCAGCAGCGTCGGCGACAGCAGCGGCAGGGTGATGAAGAGGTGTTTGCGCAGACCGCTCGCGCCGTCCAGCGACGCCGCCTCGTGCACCTCCTTCGGGATGGTGTTCAGGCCGCCGACGAACAGCAGGAACGAGAAGCCGAACTGTTGCCAGACGTACGCCAGGACCACCGCCGCCATCGCCCCGTTCTCCGAGGTCAGCCAGGGGACCGAGGGGATGCCGACCGTGCCGAGCAGCCAGTTGACGGGGCCGAAGTCCTGGTTGAACAGGTACTTCATCACCACCGAGATGGACGCGGCGGACAGCACCAGCGGGAAGAAGAACGCCGAACGGAACACGGAGCGGAGCCACGTAGGCATCCGGCCGTTCACCGCTATCGCCAGCGCGAGCGCGATCAGCAACTGCAGCGCGACCGCGAGCACCATGAAGACGAGGGTGTTGCGGAAGGAGACGAGGACCGTCGAATCGGTCAGGATCTCACGGTAGTTGGCCGCTCCGGCCCACCGCGGGTCCTCGATCACGTCCCACTGGAACAGGCTGAGGACGATCGAGCCGACGATCGGGACGACCGTGAAGACGACGATGCCGACGACCGTGGGCGCGAGGAAGAGGATGGCGAGCAGGCGGGCGCCCCGGGAGCGGGAGGCGGGGGTCGTGGCGGTCGTGGACTCGGAGGGCTTACGGGACTGACGGGGCCCGAGGGTCCTGCGGGTCTTGCGGGGACCGGCGGACTCCGGCCGTACGGCCCTGATCTCGGTGTTCGTCACACTTCACGCTCCATGGCCCGCTCCAGGTCCCCCTGCAGCCGGCGCAGCGCGGGGCGCACCGCCCCGGGGCTCGCGAGGGCGGTTCCGGTGTGCTTGATCAGCAGCTGCTCGACCTCGTTGACCTGCGGCGGGGCCGGGATCGGGCCGGTCGAGGGGATCTTGTCGAGGGTGTCGTAGAAGACCTGCCAGTGCGCCGGGCCGGTCTTCCGGTAGCGGGCCGCGTCGACCATGGAGCGGCGGGCCGGGGTGGTCTGGTTGGCCGCGAAGAGCTGGGTCATCACGTCCTCGCGGGCGGTGTACTTGATGAACTCCCAGGCCTCGTCCCGCATCCTCGACGTGCGCAGCAGGGCATACCCGGCGGCGCCGAACTGGTGACGCCGTGCGCGCCCGCGCGGGAAGTACCGGACGTCGTAGTCGGTCGGCTTCATGCCCGCCTCGTGCAGGCCGCCGGCCCAGAAGCCGCCCGCAGGGGTGACACCGACGCGGCCGGTGGAGAACACACCGACGAGGTTCCGGCCGTCGCCGCCCTCCGGCCGGGTGCACAGGTCGTCCTGGACGAGGGAGGCGAGGTAGTCGTAGACCTCCGCGACCCGGTCGGTGTCGGCCAGCGGGGTCGTCCACCGGTAGCCGCCGCCCCGGCCGCGCCGTTCCGCCTCGGGGTAGAAGGAGTTCCAGAGCCAGTCGCCCCCGGGGGCCTTGGACTCGGCGAGGAGGTTGGTGCCGCCCGCGAACAGCCAGGGGACCACTCCGCCCCACAGGCGGTTGGTCCAGAAGTACGGGGTGAACCCGGCGCCGTTGCTGCGTTTCATCGCGCGCAGCAGTGTCGTGAAGTCGTCGCGGGTCCAGTCGTCGTCGGGGAGATCGGCGCCCGCGCGTTCCAGGACCCGGGTGTTGAGGTACATGTCGGCCGCGTTGAACTCGACCGGCAGCTGGTACAGGCTCCCCTCGTACATCATCGACTCGACCAGCGAGGGGTGGACGTCGGCGAAGTACGGGCGCAGCTCGGCCGCGTCCCGCTTCGCCCACGCGTCCAGCGGGACGCCGAGCCGCCGGGCGAAGAGCTGCACGCCCTCGGTGGCGACGTACACGAGGTCGGGTGCGGTGCCCGCGGCGATCTGCGTGAGGATCTTGGAGAAGAAGTCCGACCAGTCGTAGGCCTGGACGGGGTTGATACGGATCCTGATGTCGGGGTGGACCTCGCGGAACCCGTCGCGGAGGGCGCGTTGCGCCTCGGGGTTGAAGGCGGAGCCGAGGGTGGCGATGACGAGCGAGCCGTCGTCGCGGCCGGGGATGTCGGCGGCGGTGAGGCGGTCCCAGCCGGCCGCGACACCGGCGACGGCGGCGGCTCCGGCGCCGTACGCGCCGTAGCGCATCAGGCCACGGCGGGAGAGGAGCGAGTCGGTCATCGGCGAGCCTAACTCGAGTTAGCCGAAGGTGGTTCCCGATGATGGGAACCCTGTCACGGCTCTGTCAAGGGATGTTGTCCGATGGGGAGTTGCGTGGACGGACGGTGCGCGAGGGCTTGACCTTTAACGAGTTAGGTATACGGTTCCGGCCACAGGAGCCGTGTTCCGACGACGACGTCGGGGGAAGGGAGCCGCACCATGCGTGGCATGTCGAGGAGTTCGCTGGGGCCAGGGGGAGCACCGTCCAGGCGGTCGCTGCTGGCGGCCTCGGCCGTCGGCTTCGCCGGTGCTCTGCTGCCGGGTGTCGGGAGACCGGCGGTGGCGGTGGCGGCGGCCGGAGAGGCGACCGCCGCGTGCACGGGCAGCTACCGCGCCGAGTACCACTTCACGGTCCCCGACCAGTGGATGAACGACCCGCAGCGCCCGATCTGGATCGACGGCGAGTACCACTTCTACTACCTCTACAACCCCGACTACTCGACGGGCGGCACGACGGCCGGCACCGCCTGGCGCCTGGCCACCAGCACCGACCTCGTCTCCTTCACCGACCGGGGGATCGCCGTACCGAAGGACACGACCCCCAACGGCGATGTCTGGTCCGGCTCGGCGGTCATCGACACGGACGACACGGCGGGCTTCGGCGCGGGCGCGGTGATCGTCCTCGCCACCATGGCGCCCGACGACACCACCCAGGCGCAGTACCTCTACTACTCGACGGACGGCGGCCGCACCTTCACGAACCACGGCACCGCCCCGGTCCTCCCCAACCCCGGCGTACGGGACTTCCGCGACCCGAAGATCCTCCGGGACGAGGAGCGCGGGCGGTGGGTGATGCTGCTCGCCGAGAACGACAAAGTGGGCTTCTACCACTCGGCCGACCTCAAGGCCTGGACCTACGTCGGCGGTTTCATCAAGGGTGGCATCGGCGTCCTGGAGTGCCCCGACCTGTTCCGCGTCAGGGCGGAGGACGGGACCTGGAAGTGGGTCCTGGGCGTCAGCGCCAACGGCAAGGGCTCCGGCCTGCCGAGCACGTTCGCCTACTGGACGGGCTCCTTCGACGGCACGACCTTCACCGCGGACGCGTCCGATCCCCAGTGGCTGGACCACGGCTGGGACTGGTACGCGGCGGTCACCTTCGACAAACGCGACGCGAACGGGGCCCTGGACCCGGCCGTACGGTACGCGATCGGCTGGATGAACCACTGGGACTACGCCGGCACCACGCCCACGATGGAGTGCGACGGCTTCAACGGCACCGACTCGATCGTCCGCGAGGTACGGCTGCGGCGCGCGGCGTCAGGTGCCTACTATCTGGCGTCCCGGCCGGTGGCGGCGCTGGACGACCATGTGTCGCGCACGGTGGAGCTCGGCGACATCACGGTCGACGGCACGCGGCAGCTCGACCACACGGGTACGGCGTACGAGCTGACCTGCGACATCACCTGGGACCAACTGCTGGGCGCCGGGCTGCAGTTGCGGCGGTCGGCGGACGGTCGGCGGCACATCGACGTGGGGATATACGGCGACTACGCGTTCGTCAACCGCGGTTACACCGTGGGCCCGGATGCCACGGGACGCTGGCAGGAGAGCCGTACGCCCTTCGACCGGTCCGCCGGCACGGTTCGCCTGCGGATCCTCGTCGACCGCACGTCCGTCGAGATGTTCGTCGACGACGGCCGGTACACGCACTCGACCGTGGTCTTCCCCGACCCGTCCGACACGGGGCTGGCGCTGTTCACGATCGACGGGCGGGCGGTGTTCCGGAACGTGGTGATCCGGGAGTTCGCGGTCTGATCCGTCGAGCGGAGTCGACTGACCGTCAGCCGTCAGCCGTCACCCGTCAGCCGTCAGCCCACAGCCGTCAGCCGTCAGCCGTCAGCCGTCAGCCGGCAGCCGTCAGTCCGTGATGACGGCGTCGCGGTGGATCCAGGTGGGGTCGTGGGCCGCCTTGTGCAGGAAGTCGGCGACGTCCGCGCGGCTGATCGTCGGGTTGCCCCTCATCGGGAGACGGTCGTCGGCGAGGTAACTGCCCTTGGCGGGGCCCTTGGTCAGCATGGTCGGGTAGACCAGCGTCCAGTCCAGGCCGCTGGAGCGGATCGCCCTCTCGGAGAGCTCCTTGTTCGCGTAGATGTCCCGGAGGAAGGTGCGGTAGAAGATCTTCTGTACGGCGCTCGCCGACCTGTAGGTCTCACCCCCCCGAACGAGGACAGCCACACCAGCCGGGAGACGTGCTGTTCCCCGGCCGCGCCGACCACGGCCGCCGCGGCGCGGGTGAACAGGTCGTCGGCGCGTATCGAGGTGCTCCTGCCGAGAGCGGAGACGACGGCGTCCTGCCCGACCATGGCTTTCGCGACGTCGCTCTGCGAGGTGGCGTCTCCGGCGACCACGGCCACCCGGTCCGCCAGGTCCGCCAGCGCCTCCGGCCTGCGGGCCAGGACGGTGACGGTGTCGCCCGCCGCGAGGGCCAGGTCGACGACGTGGCGGCCGGTGGGGCCGGTCGCACCGAGGATCAGGAGATTCATGACGCGTCCTTCGTCTTCGTCCGAGAGACCAGAGCGTCGGAATCTGTCGCTCATGGGTGTGAGCCTGCTGGATCCGCACCCAACGGGCACCGCACAGGACTTTCGAAACACCCCCTAGCCGACGAGCGCGACCGGGAGGCCCTGCGGGAGATGGCCGCGCACGGCTTCCGCATCCGGATCGCCACGGCCCCGCTGCCGCAGGGCACCGTCATCATCGACCGGCGGACCATGATCCTCACCGACCCGGCGGCCTCCACGCCGGGCGCCCGTACGCCGCGCACGTACACGATGAGTGGCTCGCCGGCCCTGATCGGCGGCACCTACTCGCTCTTCGAAGCCGCCTGGGAGAGCGCGGCCGAGCTGTCCACCTTCCTCGATCCGCGGCGGCCCCGCATGGACGCCCGGACCGCCAAGGTCCTGCACGCCCTGGTCTCCGGCGCCACCGACGAGGCGGCCGCACGAGAGCTGGGCATGTCGCTGCGCACCTACCGCCGCCGGGTCGCGGAACTCCTCGTCAGCCTGGACGCGGCCTCACGCTTCCAGGCGGGGGTGCGGGCCGGGGAGTTGGGGCTGATCCGCGGGTGAGCGATGTCGGGTGGGGGTGCGCGGGGGGCGGGCCGTGGGGTGCGCGTGGTGTGGGGTGCGCGGGGGGCGGGCCGTGGGGCGCGGAGCGTTGGGGGCGCGTGGCGCGGGCCGAGCAGCTTGCGGCGTGAGTAGCTGGTGGCCGGGCAGCTTGCGGCCGGGCGGCTTGCGGCCGCGGGGATTCCGGCTCGGCGTGACAAAATGGGGCCTGCTGTTCGTCCGTCCTGCCGTCCTGCCGTCCTTCCCTTCCCTTCTTCGAGGTTCTCCGTGAGCAAGCCCGTGGCCCGCGAGCCGCTGCGCCGTAATTCGCGGTCCAACCGGGCGCGCATCCTGGCCACGGCTCGTGAGGAGCTGGGGCGGAACCCCGATGTCACGCTGGAGGAGCTGGCGCGGGCCGCCGGGGTCGTCCGGCGTACCCTCTTCGGCCACTTCCCGGGGCGGGCCGCGCTGCTGGAGGCGCTCGCAGAGGAAGCCGCCGAGACGTTGCGGAACACGGTGGAGACCCGGCCGGAGTCGGGGGATCCGGCGGAGCCGGCCGAGTGGGCGCTGGCGCGGTTCGTGCTCCGGATGTGGCCCGTGGGCGACCGCTACCGGATGCTGCTCTCGCTTGCCCGGCGGGACCTCGGCGCCGAGCGCGTCGCCGAGGTGCTCGCGCCGGCCCGGGATGCCGCCACGGCGATCCTGGAGCGCGGCCAGCGGGACGGCGTCTTCCACTCCCATCTGCCGCCCGCCGTGCAGAGCGCCGGCCTGGAGGCGATGTACGTCGCGCTCCTGGAGTCCGTCAACACCGGCGCGCTGGAGGACGACGGGCACCGGATCGCCACCGCCACCCTCATCGCGGCCGGTGTGCCGGAGGGGCGGGCGAGTGCGGTGGTCGCGGAGGTCGCGTCGGCGCTGGCTGCGGTTCCTCCGGCCGACGGCGCCTGATTTCCGTCAGGCCGACCCGTTCGAGGAGATGCCCCGGGCGTCGTCGCGACGGATGGTGAGCTACCTGCCGGAGAAGTGGGCGGCGATGCCCTGCTCCGTGGTGGTGACCGAGCGCAGCCGGAGGCCGCCTGCGTGATCACCGGGAAGCCGTGGCCAGTGGCGCTGCGGCGATCGCGAGGGGGCGTCGACGCCAACGGTGCGTGCGGGGGCTGGAATTGATGCCGATTCGTGTGAGTGGGGTACGGGCTCCGGGTTTCAGGCGGGACTCGGGTTTCAGACGGGACTCGGGGGCGACCCGGTCTTCCGTGCGTGAGCGACCTTCGTTGCGGCGGTGTCCGGGGCGACTCCGGCGGCGATCAGGGCGGCGGTGGCGGCTCCGGTGCCGTCGTCGGACCAGAGGCCGCGGTTGACGCAGTCGAGCAGGGCCAGCAGTTGGGCCTCGATGGCTCGGGTGAGCGGGTCGGGCGGGACGGTGGTCTGGAAGACGCCCTGTCGCCGGCCGTGCGCGAGCACCCTCGCGACCAAGTCGCGGGCGGGGGCCAGCAGTTCGTCGACGCGGACCCGGGCGAGGTCCTGGCCGCGGGCCAACCGGATGAGGGTGCGGTAGCGGTCGCCGACGGGCCACACCGTGAGGACGAAGCGTGCCAGGTCGGCGGCGGCGTCGGGGCTCTCGACGGGCGCGCCCGCGACGGCGCGCCGGATCGCGTCCGCGGCCTCGGCGGCCAGGCCCTCGACGAGCGCGGCCCGGCCGGCGAAGTGGACGTACACGGTGCGCCGGGCCACACCGGCGGCACCGGCGATGTCCTCCAGGCTGCTGTCGGGGTCGCGGGTCAGTTCCCGCCGGGCCGCGTCGAGGATCCGGATCCGGGTCCGGGTGGCCCGCGCGTCCCGGCGCGGCGTCGATGCCGCAGTCGGAGGGGGAGGGAGAGGCGAGCCGTAGGGCTGGGTCGGAGACCGTGTCGGCCTCGCCGTCGGTGTTCGTGCTGGTCGGCTGGTCATGTCGGTACCTCGGGAGCGGGGGAGGGGAGGGAGTCATCGCGATAGTTGCACAGCAATGGGCAATAAACTAGTCTGCACATCGATGGGCAATTATGTGATTCCGCTCGTCCTTCCCGTCCTCCCCGTCCTCTTGGGAGCTTTCGATGCCCTTCCTCGCGAACACCCCCGTGGAGAAGATGACCGGGCCGTACGCGCGGCGCTGGTGGGCGCTGCTCGTGCTGTGCCTGAGCCTGCTGATCGTGGTGATGGCGAACACGTCGCTGATCGTCGCCGCCCCCGACATGACCACCGACCTGGGCCTGAGCAGCAGTGATCTGCAGTGGGTCGTCGACGGCTACACCGTTCCGTACGCGGCGCTGATGCTGGTGCTGGGCTCGATCGGCGACAAGTACAGTCGGCGTGGCGCGCTGGTGCTGGGTCTGCTGATCTTCGCCGGCGGTTCGGTGATGGGGAGCATGGTCGACGAGACCTCGCTGGTCATCGCGGCCCGCGCGATCATGGGCGTCGGCGCGGCGGTCGTGATGCCGGCCACGCTGTCCCTGCTGGTCGCGACCTTCCCCCGGAGTGAGCGGGTCAAGGCCATCACCGCCTGGACCGCGACCTCGGGTCTGGCGATCGCCGTCGGTCCGCTGGTCGCCGGCTGGCTCCTTGAGGACCACGCCTGGGGCTCGACCTTCCTGATCAACGTGCCGATCGCCGTCGTCGCCGTGTTCGGCGCGCTCGCCCTCGTGCCGCCGTCCCGGGCGGAGGGCATGGGCCGGATCGACTACGTCGGTGGTCTGCTGTCGATTGTCTCCGTCGGTTCGCTGGTGTACGCGGCCATCGAGGGCCCGCACTTCGGCTGGGGCGCGGGCCCCGTCACGGCCGCGGTGGTCGCCGGTGTCGGTCTGGCCGCCTTCGTCGCCTGGGAGTTGCGGCACCCGCACCCGATGCTGGACGTCCGCAGGTTCGCGCTGCGGCCCTTCAGCGGCTCGATGCTCGCGGTGCTGTTCTTCTTCTTCGGCACGTTCGGCGCGATCTACTACTCGACGCAGTTCCTGCAGTTCGTCCTCGGCTACGACGCCCTGGAGACGGGTGTACGGCTGCTGCAGCTGGCCGGGGCGGTGTTCCTCGGGGCCGTGGTGACCGGGAAGCTGACGCCGAAGCTCGGGGTGAAGGCGATGGTGGTGACCGGCATGGTCATCGGCACGGCGGGCGTGTTCCTGCTCACCCAGATCGACAAGGGCTCGACGTACGGGGACTTCCTGGCGCCGATGATGATGCTGGGCTTCGCGATCGGGCTGAGCGTCTCCCCGGCGACCGACACGATCATGGACTCCTTCCCCGAGTCCGAGCTGGGCGTCGGCGGCGGCGCCAACGACACCGCGCTGGAGCTGGGCGGGGCGCTGGGCATCGCGGTGCTGGGCTCACTGCTGGGCACGGCCTACCGGGACGAGCTGGCCGGCCTGGTCGGCGACCGGCTCCCTGCCGAGGCGATGGAGACCGCCAAGGACTCGGTGGGTGGTGGCCTGGCCGTCGCCGAGCGCATAGCCCAGGACCCGTCCGTCGGTCCGCAGCAGGCCCAGGCTCTCGTGGACGCCGTCCACCAGGCATTCGCCCACGGAGTCGCCCAGACCAGCCTCATCGGCGGCATCATCATGGCCGCCGGAACCCTGATCGTCCTCGCGGTCCTGCCGGGCCGGCGCGGCTTCGCGAAGAAGAGCACCGAGCCGGGTGCCGGGACGACGCCGAACGAGACGACGGCGAGCAAGGCGGCGGCCGCACGGGAGCACGCCGGATCCACCACCCGCTAAACCGCCGCCGGTGCGCCCCCGAATCGCCGGCAACGCGTCGGCCGGACGGCCGGGCACTCCCTCCGCCGGGCCGCCCGGCGACGCGCGGCCCGGTGGCCGGGCCTTGCCTCCGCCGGGTCTCCGGCGACGCGCGGCCGGGTCGCCGGGTACCGCCTCCGCCAGGTCGCCCGGGTGCGTCGATCGCGCGCCCGGCGGCGCGAGACGTGCACGGCGCGGGCGTGGTCCAGAGGCGGGCCGGGGGTGACCGCGCGGTACTCGTCGTCGGTGACCGGCTCCGAGGCGTACGCGCTCCTCGACGGGTAGCCGGAAGTCGGCCGGCGCGGGCGAATGTCTAGGCTGACGCCGTGACCGATCTCGACATCAAGCGCGTGGACGGTGCGGCCGGGGACGAGGAACTCGAGGCCTGGCGGCACGTCCACAACACGATCATCCCGGCCCACCTCCTCTCCCTCGACGACGTCCGCGACCGCGCCGTACGCAACCACCTCGAACTCGCCTACGCCGACGGCGTCCTCGTCGGCAACTCGACCGTCCGTCCGCCCGAGGGGGACGGCGCCACGGCCACGGTGATCGCGCGCGTGCTCGCCGAACACCGGCGCCGGGGGTTCGGCGAGCAGCTGTACGGGCGGGCGGTGCGGCAGGCGCGGGAACTGGGCGCCCGGGCGATCGAGACCTGCGTACTGTCCTCGAACGAGGACGGTCTGCGGTTCGCGCTCGACCACGGTTTCGTGGAGACCGACCGCTATCTGCTGGACGGCGACACGATCCCGTGGATCGACCTACGACTCGACGGCACGGGTCCCTCTTCCTGACACCCCCTAGAGCTTCCCCGCGATGTCCAGCGCGGCCACGTACCCGAAGGTCATCGCCGGGCCGATCGTCGAGCCGGCGCCCGCGTAACTGCGGCCCATCACGGCGGCGCTGGCGTTGCCCGCCGCGTAGAGGCCGGGGATCACCGTGCCGTTCGGGCGCAGGACGCGGGCGCGGGCGTCGGTGAGGAGCCCGCCCTTGGTGCCGAGGTCGCCGGGGACGATGCGCAGGGCGTAGAACGGCGGCAACCACAGGGGCGCCAGGCAGGGGTTGGGCGCCACGGACGGGTCCGTGTAGTAGTGGTCGTACACGCTGTCGCCGCGCCCGAAGTCGGTGTCGTCGCCCTTCCGGGCCAGGGAGTTGAAACGGTCGACGGTGGAGCGGAGGGCGGCGGCGGGCACACCGATCGCGCCGGCCAGCGCGTCGAGCGTCCACTCCTTGTGGACGGCCCCCGCGTCGTACCACTCGTCGGGGAACGGGAAGGTCGGCGCGATGTCCTTGAACAGATACCGGTTGCGGTAGTTCTGGTCGACGATCAGCCAGGCCGGGATGTGGGAGGCGGACGAGGTGTCCTTCTCGTACATCGTGTGGACGACATCGCTGTACGGGCCCGCCTCGTTGACGAACCGCGCACCGGCCCCGTTGACCAACAGCCCACCGGGCAGCGTGCGTTCGGCGAGGCAGAACCAGGCCTGGCCCGGGGTGTCGATGGCAGGCCCCCACCAGGCGTCGTCCATCAGCGCGAGATCGGCACCCGCCCGCTGACCGGCCCGTATCCCGTCGCCGGTGTTCTCCTTGGCCCCCACCGACCACTGCGTCCCGATGGGCTGCTCCTGGTACTGCGCCCGCATGGCCGCGTTGTGCTCGAAGCCGCCGGAGCCGACGATCACGCCCCGGCGGGCGCGGACGAGACCGGCGGAACCGTTCCGGGTGACGACCACTCCCGTCACCGCCCCGTTCTCCAAGTGCAGGTCGGTCAAAGGGGAGTTGAGCCACACCGGCACATTCGCGCCGAGCAGTCCGGCCCGCAGCCCGCCGGCCAGCGCCTGCCCCATGGTGAGCGGCTTCTGCCCGAGCAGCGCGGCCTTCGTGCCCCGGGCCAAGCACTCGGTGGCGACGGCGAGCCCCTTGGCGCTCACGGCGGTCAGCGCGAGCCACTTGTAGTCGGCGCTGAACACCACCATCCCGGCCGGCGTGGCCAGATAGGCGGGATTCAGCCGCGCCAGCTCCTCACCCAGCAGATTCCCGTCGAACTGGTCCGGCTCGATGGACCGCCCGTTCGGCAGCCCGCCCGGCAGCTCCGGGTAGTAGTCGCTGTACCCCTCCATCCACCGGAACCTCAGCGGGCTGTTCGCCATGACGAACGACAGCATGGTGGGCCCGTGGTCGAGGAACGCCTTCTGCCGGTCGGCGGGCACGTCGTCGCCGACCACGGCCGCGAGGTACTGCGCCGCCTTGGCCGGGGTGTCCGGCACCCCCGCCGCCTTGATCACGCTGTTGTTCGGCAGCCAGATCCCGGCGCCCGAGCGCGCCGCCGACCCCCCGAACGTCGGCGCCTTCTCCACGACGACACAACTCAGCCCCTGCTTCGCCGCCGTGAGCGCGGCGGTCATCCCGGCCGCTCCGGAGCCGACGACGACCACGTCATAGGTGCCGAGGAGGGGCGGGGCGGCGGCGACGGCGGTCCCCGCGAGCCCGCCGCCCGCGGCGATCGCGGCGCCCGCTCCCGCGGCCGTGCCCAGCACCCGTCGCCGGCTCGGGCCCCCCTCGGCCCCCGTACGTCTCTCAGGATCCGCGCTCTTGGACATGCGGGACGCTCCAGCCTCGCGAAGGGACGGGTGGCCGTGCTGATCCCCCGGCGGCAACGCGGCAACCCCCCGTACGCCCCGGGCTGTGTGCGGAGCCTCGAATCTGACGTGAAGGCATGGTGAAGTCAAGACACGCGTAGGGCATGGTGCTTGTGGGGTGC
Source organism: Streptomyces sp. SP18BB07 (assembly GCF_036322545.1). Lineage (NCBI taxonomy): Bacteria > Bacillati > Actinomycetota > Actinomycetes > Kitasatosporales > Streptomycetaceae > Streptomyces > Streptomyces sp. SP18BB07. Next base: position 416,958 of record NZ_JAQYWT010000370.1, on the reverse strand, counting down.
GAGCCGGACGCACGCGCTCCTCTCCCCCGGGGAGGAGGGGCGCCGACGCGGTTCGTTTCATGGGGTGGGCGGCCGGGAAATGTTCCGGCAGCGTGTTCTCGGCCCACGGGTCGAGGGAGGGGGAGCGCTGTGTATGACCTGGCACGGGCACCGACCCATGTCCGGGCGCCCGACGGGCGGTTGCTGAGGGTCGAGTGCTCGGGGGATCCCGCCGGGCGGCCCGTCTTCCTGTTCCACGGCATGCCCGGCAGCCGGGTCGGCCCCCGGCCGCGGCCGATGTTCCTCTACCAGCGGGGGACCCGGCTCATCAGCTACGACCGCCCGGGGTACGGGGGATCCGACCGCAGACCCGGCCGGCGGGTCGTCGACGCCGTCGAGGACGTGACCGTCGTCGCCGACGCGCTGGGCGTGGACCGCTTCGCGGTGGTGGGCCGCTCCGGCGGGGCCCCGCACGCCCTGGCCTGCGCGGCACTGCTGCCGCACCGGGTGACCCGGGCCGCCGCGCTGGTGACGCTGGCGCCACAGGACGCCGCCGGACTCGACTGGTACGCGGGCATGGCGCCCTCCAACGTCCATGAGTTCCATTCCGCGCACACCGACCCCCAGGGCTTCACGGCCCGGCTGATCCCGCGCTCGGCGGCGATCCGCTCCGATCCCGCGCGGCTGCTGGAGCAGCTGCGCGACGACCTCACCGACGAGGACCGGCTGATCGTCTCCGACAACGGCATCCGCGCGATGCTGCTGCGCAACTACCAGGAAGCGGTGCGCACTTCACCCTACGGATGGATCGACGACGCCCTGGCGCTGACTTCCCCCTGGGGGTTCGAACCCGGCGAGATTCGGGTGCCGGTGCTCTTCTGGTACGGCGCGAAGGACGTCTTCTCCCCGGCGGCCCACTCCTCCTGGCTGGCCGACCGCATCCCCCGCGCCACCGCCGTCCTCGAACCCGCCGCCGCCCATTTCGCCTCGCTCCGCGCCCTGCCGGGGGTCCTGAGCTGGCTCCTGAGAGGCACTCTGCTGTCCCTGGCCCCGTCCCTCTGACCGTCGAGCGGCCCCCGCGCGGGGGCCCTCACACCGCCAGCGGCTCCAGGTCCCGGTAGACCCGACGCCCCTGCGCCACCAGCTGGGTGACCCCACTGCCCTCACCCAACTGCCTTCTGAGCTTGGTGAGTTCGGTGACCACCTCCTCGCGCAGCCGGTCCGCCTCCGGCACCCGCCCCAGGGCGCGCAGCGTCAGCGTGGAGTTGGCGACCACCGCCAACGCCTCCGGATGGTGCTCACCGAGCACCTCCTTCAGGGCCTCACGGGCGGGCTCCTCCAGGGCCCACGCCTCCTCCGCGCGGCCCTGCTCGGCCAGGACGTTGGCGTAGTTGGTGCGGCAGAAGAGCGTGTGCGGATGGTGGTCGCCCAGCACCTCGACCATGCGGAGCATCACCCGCAGGAACACCTTCTCCGCTTCCTCCGCGTCGCCGCAGGCCCAGTGGTAGACGCCCAGGTTGTTGAGCGCGGCCTGGGTGTACGGATGCTCCTCGCCCGGTACCTTCCGGTACTCGGCCAGCGCCTCCATCGCGATCCGCCGCGCCTCCTCCCGCTTGTCGGCGGCGTACAGGTCGGCCGCCAGGTTCAGGTCGCAGGCGAGCGAGTCGGGGGTGTGGGCGTCGTACTGCGCGTGGTACTGGTCCCGGGTCGCCTGCGTCAGACGGTGCGCGTCCTTGAACTCGCCCGCCCGCCTCAGCGACACGGCCAGCGACTTCGCGCAGCTGAGCGTGCCGGGGAAGTCCTTGCCGAGCACCCGCTTGTGGGCCTCGTACGCCCCCGACAGCAGAGTGACCGACTCGGTGTAGTGGCCCACCTCGCGCAGATCCCGGCCGAGACTGGAGGCCGACGACAGGGTGTAGGGATGGTCGGGTCCGAGGACGTCCTTGCGGCGGAAGTAGGTGTCCTGGTCGATGTCCCGGGCGTCGTCGTAGCGCCCGACCATGCGCAGGGCCAGCGCCAGGTTGTTCGCCGCGCTCAGCGTCCTCGGGTGCGCGGGGTAGAAGGTGCGGCTGAACCCCTCCCGTGCCTCGCGGGCCAGCTTCTCCGCCTTGGCGTACTCGCCCAGGGCCGCGTAGTCGCTGGCGAGGGACGACGTGGTGATGTACGTGTGCGCGTCCGAGGGCCCCAGCACCCGGCGCTGACGCTCCAGCAGATCCCGGTCGATCTCCTCGGCCTCGACGTAACGCCCCTGCGAGCGCAGCACGTTGGCGAGCTGGCAGCGCAGATACAGGTACTGCCGGTGGTTCTCGCCCAGTTCGGGCTTCCAGTGCGCCAGCAGATCGTCGGCGAGGCGCTGGGCGCCGGGGAAGTCCCCGCGCTTCCACATGTACCGGACGCGGTCGATGAGCAGCCGGCGGGGCTCCGACTCCACGCAGTTGCGGATGTCCGAGGCGCGCAGATGGGGCCAGATCACCTCGAAGCGCGGCCAGTCCTCGGGATTGTCGGTGGGCTCGTCGTCGTCGGGCCGGGCGCCCGCGAGCACGGTGTGGACGACGTGCCGGGCGTGCCGCTGCTCCTCCTCGGTGAGCTGCGAACGGATGACCGCCTGCACCAGCCGGTGGATCTGGACGCTGTTGCTGACCTGGTCGACCTTGGCGAGGGCGAGCCGGGCGATCTCGCTGATGGCCCGGCCCACCATCAGGCTCTCCTGGAAGGCGGGGTCCACCTTGCGCAACTCGTCCCGCATCTCCTTGCTGTAGAGCAGGCGGGACGATATCGGCTCGGGGGCCATGAACGCGCACAGCTGCAGCAACCGCACCGAGGCAGGAGAACGTTCCCGCAGCCGGGCGATGGAGATGTTCCAGGTCGCGGCCACGGTAGTGGGGTAGTCGGTGGGCTGGTTGAGGTCGAGCACATGGGTGGTCTGTTCGGCGAGTTCGCTGAGGTACTCCTCGACCGGTGTGGCCGTCTCGGCGAGCCAGGCCGCCGCCTGCTCGACGGCCAGCGGGAGGTCGCCCACCGCCTCCGCCACCCGGTCGGCCTCCTCGGGGCTGAGGCCGGGCGCCCGCAGCGAGAGGTGCTCCACGCTCTCCTGGCGCAGGAACACGTCGACGGGCAGCGACGCGCCCTGCTGCGCCCAGGCCTGGTTCCGGGAGGTGACGAGGATGTGCCCGCCGCCGCCCGTGGGGAAGAAACGGGTCAGCTCCTCGGGGGTGTCGGCGTTGTCGAAGACCAGCAGCCAGCGCTTGGTCGGCACGCCCCGGCCCAGCATGCGTACGGCTTCCTGGCAGGCCAGGGCCATGTCGTCACCGCCGGGGGCGCCGATCCGGGCGCCCAGTTCGGCGAGCGAGGCGACCACGTTGTCGATGTGCTCGGCGGAGATCCACCACACCAGGTCGTAGTCGGCCATGAACCGGTGCACATACTCCAGCGCCACCTGGGTCTTGCCGACGCCGCCGAGCCCGAAGAGCGCCTGCGGGCGCGGCAGTACGACGGAGATGCCGCCGCGGAGCTGCTCCCGGAGCTGGTCGAGGATCACGCTCCGGCCGGTGAAGGTGGTGTTGCGCTGGGGCGCGTCCCAGATGTCGGGTGCCCGGCCGGGGAACCTGGCGTCCGAACCCCCTGCGGTCACGGGCTCGGCCCGCAGCCGCAGGGCCTCGTGGAGTCCGTCGGCGCCGTCCGCCTCGCCGAGCCGGTGCAGGTCCACCACCTCGCTGTAGGCGCCGGTCGGCCGGACCTCCTCGACCCGGGCCAGGGCCGGCAGGGCGGCCGGGGCGTTCTGGCCGGCCGTGGTGAGGGCCTGGCGGACCCTTTCCGCGTGACGGGACTTGTCGAAGGCGTGCGACAGCAGGAGCAGGACGCGGGTGTCCGGGGCGGGGGGCTCCGGCGGTCCGCCGGCCACGTCGTGCAGGGTGACGCGGCAGCCGGACCGTTTGAGCACGCCCTCCACCCACTCGGCCCACATGCGGTTCTCCGCCGCGTGGACCACCAGGACCTCCACGGCCTGCGTCTGCGGCAGCTGACGGGTGAACGCCTCCAGGCAGCGCAGCCGCACCTGTTCCGGTATGGGCGGCAGCGTGGTGACCTCGTCGTCGGAGAGCACCGAGGTGAGGCGTTCGAAGGCGGACAGCAGGGAGTTCGCGTTGCCGCTCTTGTCGCCGACGGTCGCGAGGGTCTCCTCGTAGGCGTAGTAGGGGCGGTAGGGGATCTCGACCTTGCCCCAGTACGCGTTCAGCGCCTCGGGTGCCAGGTCCGCACGGTCGGCTCCCTTCGGTAACCCCTCGAACTTCAGCCGGGCCAGCGCCCGTCCCGCGTCGGCCTTCTCCTTCTCGGCCTCGTCGACCCGCATCGGGACGGGCAGCACCCGGATCCACCGCTTGCCGTACCCCTTCTCGGCGCTGTGCGCCACGGCGGCCGCGCCGTCCAGCGCCTGGCCGCTGAGGGTGAAGCAGTCCACCAGCACGTCGGGCATCTGGATGGTGCAGATGTCCGCGTTGTCCGACAGCCCCGTCCGGCTGTCGATGAGGACGTAGTCGTAGGACGCCTTCATGTCCTCGCGGAGCGTGTCCAGGAACAGGCCGCCGCCCAGCCGCTCGTAGAAGTTGTCCCACTCGAACGACGACACCGTCGCCGAGTACTCGCGGTTCTGCCGCCCGGCCGACAGGAAGTCGAGCGAACCGCCGTCCGGGAACGCCAGGTTGAGGCGCTCGGGGGCGAGCGAGATGGCATGGTCCTCGACACGGGCGTAGTCCCGGTGCCAGGGCCCGGAACGCGGCCCGCCGGTGGTCGCGGCCCAGCAGTACTCGGTGATGATGTCGATCACGCCCGAGGTGGCGGCGAGCACGTTGGGGTCGAGGAACGGCTCGAAGAAGCGGTGCAGCCCCGGCGCCTCCAGGTCCCAGTCGACCGTCAGGACCCGCTTGCCGTTCGCGGCGAGGATCCACGCCGTGTTGGCCAGGGCCATCGTGCGGCCCGTACCACCCTTGTACGAATAGAAGGTGATGATCCGTCCACGCTGCCCGGCCGTCATGCTTCTCCTCCGTGATCGAAACCCGCGGCGGGCTGCTGCGGGTAGGTGGGGCCCATGAGGCGGGGCTTCGGCAGCTGTGGGCCCTCGGGCGGATGCGCCTGCGCGTGCCTGAGGTACTGCCGGGTCGTGTGCGCCGCCAGAGCCGGCAGCACGTCGGCGAACACCTGGAGCGAGGGCACGCCGTTGGCCGCGATCCGGCAGTCGGTCCGGCGCCCCCGCTCCAGGATCAGGGGGAGGGTGCGTTCCAGCTTCGCCTTGACCTGCCGTCCTTCCGCGCCGTGGCACTCCTCGTCGCTGTGGTTCCAGGGGACGATCGCGCCGACCCAGGGGCGGGCGTTCGCGTCGAACGCCTTGAGCCTGCGCCGCCGGTCCTCGTCGAGGACCGCCCAGCAGTCGACCAGCAGGATCGCCGGGTGGCCGGTCTCGGGCTCCTCGGCCCCGGGGTGTTCGTCGGACCCGCCGGCCGCCAGGTCGTCGGTGGTCGGGTCCTCGTTGTCGAAGTCGGACACGGTGATCCGGTAGTCCAGCGAGCGGATCAGTTCCTCCGCCAGCGTGGCGATGGGCCGTGGTGTCTCGTCGCCGTAGGGGTTCCACTGCAGGGCGCTCTCGCCGTAGAGGCCGTTCCTGCGGGTTTCCGGGACCAGGTGACGGGCGGGGGCCGCCACGGTCAGATGGATACGGCGGGGTCCGTCCCCCGGGGGAGCGAAGGCGCTCGGCGTGGACTCGAACGGCCGAGGGGTGCTCGACGGCAGCGGCGTCTCCTCGGCGACCTGCACGATGCGCTGGGCGAGCATGAAGACCGTCTCGTCGTACTCGTCCCGCAGCCGCTGGAGTTTGATCAGCCCGTAGATCCCGTGGTCCAGATAGCGCTCCGGGAACGCGTTGCGCTCCACCTGCAGATGGCGCACCGACTCGGGCAGCCGGTCCATGCCGACGCGACTCCACAGCGCCGGCACGATCGCCGGGATGTCGCCGGCGCCCGCGTCCCGGGCCTGGCGTATGCGGTCGCTGAAGGCGAACCACTCCCGACCGCAGGCCTCGCTGCTGAAGTACCGCGGGGAGTACAGCGGCACGAACACCCGGCAGTGCGCCAGGTTGTCGCTGAGCCGGACCGGCCAGCCCTCACCCGAGCGCATCTCCCGGTCCATGAAGCCCGCGGGGGTGCCCGCCGGTAGATCGGTGATGGCCAGGATGTCGGCGCACAGGTCCTTGTAGAGCGTGTAGACCCAGTGGTCCGGGTCCTTGCTGTCGGGCCCGGACGGAGTGTGGGCATAGCTCAGAAAGAAGTAGGGCCGGTTGTCCGGTGCGCCTCGCCCTCGTACATGTCTGTTCACGCGCCCCCCGCCTGTCGATGCCCTCTGTTCCCCCGCCGGAGAGTCATCTGGCCGGAACCAACAATGTGCCCGACCACCCCCGTGACCGCATGGCTTGTTTCACGTCATTTGTCAGCGATATCCGGACATGAGCCGGACCGCGGTGTCGACAGCGGCCCGCATCTGAAGGAGGAGGACGGGCTTTCCCGCCCATTCCCGCACCCTGAGCAGTTCACGGGGCAACTGCGCCCCGATCTCCCCGAAGTCCCCGTCGAACAGGGCGAGATCCTCGTACTCGAACCAGTTGCCCTTCTCCTCCAGCACACAGCGGTACGTCCGCGTCGGCGGGGCCGGGCTGGTCCGGTACTCGGCGAGGTGGAACGCGGTGCACACCTCGAACCCCACGCGCAGCAGGAGTATCTGGGCGTCCGCCGCGTACAGCGTGGCCATGGGGGACCGCTCGCCGAGATGGCAGCGCGGATCGTGGTCGCCCAGCAGCTCCGCCGCGCGCGGGCCGAGTGCGGCGAAGGAGGTCTGCGGGTGGGCGCTGCGCACGGCTCCCGGTGTGCTGCGCACGCACTCGGCGAGCGCGCCCATCGCCGGGCAGGGCGTGGCGTCCTTCTCGAACGGCAGCATCCCCGCCCGGAACTCGGCCTTCTCCCGCTCGGTCATGCCGTCCGTGAACGCCTGGTACTCGCGGGAGGTGTCGGAGTTCTCCGGGGTGAAGGCGGGGACGACGAGGGTGCCGTCGGGGCCCAGGGCTCTCAGCAGCGCGTCGCGTACGGCGACGGGGGCGAGGCCGGTGCCGCTCAGCGAGGAGTGCACCATCAGGACGCCTCCGGGGCGGACACCCCACTCGGCCAGGTCGTGGTGGAGACGGGCCGTCGGGCCCTGCGGTCGAGTGGCGTCACCCATGCAGCGTCACCCATTCTCTTCGTAGTTCCTCTGCCAAGTGAACTCCTGACTCGGTGAGTTGGGCATCCTGGAAAGCGGTGAGCCGGTCCAGGGTGTGGCGGGCGTGGCGCAGTTCCTCGCTGCGGGCGGCCCGGTCGGTCGACACCGTCGCACGGCCGATGGCCTCGCTCGCCTCGTCGAGGAGGCGTCCGGCGCCGGTGCCCGGCACGTTCAGGTCCGCCACCTGGCGCAGGGCGGCGAGCCTGGACCGCCGCAGCAGTCGGGGCAGTTCGCGGGCCAGCTCCTCGGCATCGAAGTCGACGGCCACCCCCAGGGCGCCCGGTGTGTCCGTCCTCGGCAGCAGGAGTCCGCCGCCCGCCGCGAGGGGCGTGATCGTGGTGCACAGGGACAGGTCCGGGCCCGGCGGCCGGCTCGGCTCGTCCGTCTCCGGCGCGTCGCAGGCGGCGCGCAGTCGTTTGCCGAAGAGTGCCAGGTCGCTGGGGCTCAGCGGGGGCGCGACCGGCACCGGGTAGCAGTCGCGGCCGGGGTCGGCGTCGTCGATGAGGAGCACCGGTCCGCCGGTGGGTCCCGTCGACTTCAACGGACGCCATTCGACGTGCAGTTCGCCGCCGTCCCGGTCCGTTCCGGCCACCTGGAGACCGTCCGCCGTGATCGCGCACTCCACCCGTCCGGGAGCCGAGAGGCGCAGCGTCCCGAGGGTCGGAAGGTACACGTCCCGGGTCGGCTGCCACCAGGTGAGGTCGGTTTCCTTCTCCGCGAGCACGGCGGCCGCCAGGGCGGTCGCCGCCAGCCGGGGGAGGTCGGCGTGACCGTCCAGGGCACGCAGCAGCACGGTCCGTAGATACGGGTGGGCGAGAACGGCGTCCAGGTGGGTCGCGGTGGCGGCGTCGGAGTCCAGCTCGACCAGGAGCCCCCAGGTCGCGTCCCAGCCCGCGTCACTCGCCAGTACGGTGTTCACGCGGGCCAACAGGTTCCGGTTCAGGTCCAGTTGGGCCAGCCGGAGACGTTCGGTGTCCGTGACCGCCGGGTGCAGCGCGCGCTCGGTGATCCGCTCGGCGATGCCCTCGACCAGGCCCCGCAGGTCGGCGCAGAACACGGAGGGGTTGTCGAAGCCCCGCTCCCCGCTGTACCGGTGGGCGTAGAGGCCGCCGCCGCAGGACTCCACGACCGGGCAGCGACGGCAGGTCTCGCTGACTCCCGCGAGGCCCAGCTGCCGGGCCCGGACGCCGGGGTGTTCGGCGAACTCCGCGAAGCCGTGCCGGAAGACGTCGTAGCCGGTGGTGGGCGCGCCCTCGTACGCGGTCTTGAGGGAGTCGGCCTGCTCGAAGGTGCCGTCGGTCTCGATCACCGCCAGGTCGGACGGGGCGAGTCCCAGCGCCTCGGTCAGGCTGGGGCCGCCGCGCAGGGTGCTGAGCACCGAGTCGAAGGTCCTGACCGGCATGGGACGCCCCTGCTCCTCCCAGCGGTCGAAGATCTTCAGCAGCCAGTCGGCATAGGGCGTCCCCCGGCCGTGTCCGGGAGGAGGGCTGTCCCACGTCGAATGCGGGAGGAGATAGTCGACGCGGGGCGGTTCGAGGGCGGTCAGCGCGTCGTGCACCGCGATCGGGTCATTGGCCACGTCCACCGTGCACAGCAGGCCCTGGAAGAGGTCCCGGTACTCCGGCAGGCGCAGGAGCTCGATCGCTCGCAGCACCCGGTCGTAGCTGCTGCGGCCCCGGCGGTCCAGCCGATGGCGGTCGTTCGCCACACGGTCGCCGTCGAGCGAAATTCCGACCTTCACTCCGAATTCCCGGAAGACTTCCAAGTGCCGCTTGTTCAGTTGTACGCCATTCGTGTGAATGCGCAGGTCCAATGTCGTGACCGGTGCCAATACACGGGTGAGTTCCGCACACATGTGCCGTAACCGGGCCGGTCCGGCGAGAAGTGGTTCTCCGCCGTGCAGAATCACGGCGACGGATTTCAATTCGCTGTCGGCCGCGTATTCGGCGAGGCGGCGGGCCACCTGGCCGAGGGTCTCCTCGGCGATCACCACGGGCCGCCCGCGCCAGCTCTGGTCGGCGTGTTCGTACACGTAGCAGTGGTCGCACGCCAGGTCGCAGCGGCTGTGCACCTTGAGGACCAGTTGTTGGATCGATCGCTGGCCGCGGAAGTCCGTCACTTTCCCGGAGTGTACGCGCCGAGGCGGTCAGGTGGATGCGGCGAGAGACCCCAACACCCTTGTTGATCAAGAAGGTTGGGGTCTCGGTGTCGTGCTCGGGAGCTAGATGGACGAGTTGAACTCGCCCGTTCCGGCTGGGCCCGACTCGCGAACATCTGTCACGCGACGGGTGAACCGCTGGACGCGGGGCTCACGCGTGTCGATCGTCGCGAGAGTGGCCGTCCGCTGGGTGGCCGGTCGAGTCGCGCCCGGTCGGCGGATCGGCTTCGTGCCCGGAACGTTCATAGATTTCTCGTCCTCCTCAAGAGACCAATGCGTCATCAGTCCCTTGCCGACGAGATCCCGTGGCTTGGGCCTGGTCATTGAGGTTCGGACGACACTGTCAGGCATGGTTCTATCATGCACGCCCTATACCACGCACGCCTCCGAGGGTAAAGGGTGCCTGTCCTTCGGCAGGCGGCCTGGCGCGAATTCAAGATTGACGAGAGCATGACCGTTCCGTTGGCTTCCGGTACCCGTATGAGGTCTGCATGGCTGCGACGCCCGGCCCCAGCACTACGGTGAGTGATCGAGATCTGTCTCCGTTGTTCCAGGTGTGCGATGAGAAGGCGGTGACCCATCAGGGTGAGTCGTTCAAGGTCGTCCGGATGCAACTGGTCGTCCTGCTGCTCGCCACCGCCACCGCGTCACTGGCGGAGCGGGTCGGCAGCCGGGTGCCCTCGGCCGTCGCGGCGGTGCTGTACGCACTGACCATCGGGATCGGCTTCTGGGTGTCCCGGCGCCGTGCGCGGGCGCAGTGGCAGGCGCACCGGGCGGCGGCCGAGGTGGTCAAGTCGCTGGCCTGGCAGTTCATGGTCCACGGCGGGCCGTTCCCCTCACGGCTCGTCAATCCCGAGGCACGGTTCGCCGAACGGCTGGAGGAACGGCTCAGCGAACTGCGCAAGGTCGGCTGGGAGGACCCGCGCGAGTCCGTCACCGAGCTCGGGCTCGGGCAGATCACACCGATGATGCGTGCGGTGCGCGCCAAGACGTTCGCGTCGCGGCGCGACATCTATCTCCGTGACCGGGTGCTGAACCAGCTGGCCTGGTACGGCGCCAAGGCCGGGCAGGCGCACCAGGCGTCCGTGCGCTGGTCGGGCGTCACCACCACCCTGACCGCGGTGGCCCTGGTCACCGCCGTGGCCCGGGCCTTGGGGGTCCTCGGCAGCCGCTGGGACCCGACCGGTGTCCTCAGTGCCGCCGCCGCGGCCGGTGTCGCCTGGCAGGAGGTACGACGGCACCGCCCGCTCACGTACGCGCACAAGCTCGTCGAACAGGATCTGGACACCCTGCGCGTCACCATGACCACCACCGTCACGGAGGACGGGTGGGCCGACGCGGTCGCGGAGGCGGAGCGGTTGGTCTCGCCGCAGCACACGGACTGGCTGGTGCGGTTCGGGTCCTGACGGGCAGAGGGGCGCCACGCGTCGCCGCGCTTCGGCAGGGGGCGGGCGAGGGGTCAGGCGCGGCGTACGCCCGGGCTCCACAGGACCGTCACCGGGACGCCCGTGAGGCGTGCGTAGTCGACGATGTCGGCCGTGCCGCCCAGGCCGCGGGCGGGGGCGCCGTCCCAGACGGCGATCATGCGGTCGGTGTGGTCGACGATGTACCGGCCGGCCGCGTAGTACGCCTCCTCGTGGGTGCGTTCGTACGGCAGCTGCTCGCGTTCGGCGCAGCACTTGAGGAGACGGCGGTAGGCGGCCCGGACCTGGTCGTCGCCGAGGTGGGTCTCGTAGTCCATACCGGGGATGACGGCGGTCAGTTGGAGGCCGCTCTCGAGGGCGATCTCCGCGAACAGCTGGTCGGCGCCGGCGGCGAGGCTGCTGAGGGCCCGGGTGCCGGAGGGGCGGCCGCGCAGCTCCGCCCGGATGCCCGAGCGGACGGCGGACAGGGCGGCCTCCGGGATCTCCCGGTGTCCGGTGATACCGATCCGGGTCACGGGCCCTGGCATCCGTGCGCTCACCTCCGTGGCCGTGTTCCTCCAAGTAACCCTAGCGGCGGGGGACTTCGGCGAGAACGACACGTACGGGTGTTCGGTGGGGCGTCACGGGCTCACGGGGGCGACCGCCGGGTGACCGTCGTGGTGCCGACCGCCCTCGTGTGCTCCGGGTGCTGCCGCTCGCGGGCATGTTCGGAAAAGTGTTCGTAGGGGGTGTCGGTGAGGCGGTCTCGGGGGTCGGGGTGGCCGCGAGCGCGTAGGTCAGTCGCCCACCGGGTCCAGGCTGATGGGCGCGATCCGGCCGTCCAGCATGGCTCCGACGCCGAGTGCGGCGCAGACGTCGGGGCGTTCGGCGATGTGGACCGGCATCCCGGTGGCGTGACGGAGCATCTGGTCGAAGCCGGGGAGCAGGGCGCTGCCGCCGACCATCATGATGCCGCGGTCGGCGAGGTCGGCCACCAGGTCGGGTGGGCAGTCGCGGAGCACCTTGCCGATGCCGTCGACCACGGCGGTGAGGGGGGTTTGGATGGCGTCCCGTACGGCCGCCGTGTCCACCTGCACGGAACGGGCCAGCCCCGTCGCCACGTCCAGACCGTGGATCTCGGTGGAGGTCGGGCCGTGCGGGGTGAGGCCGTTGCCGGAGAGGGCCAGCTGCAGCGGCCGTACGGACTGGCTCGGCAGCGTCAGTTCGTGGCGCAGCCGCAGATGCTGCACGATCGCGTGGTCGATGGTCTCGCCGCCGACGGGGATACGTACCGCGCTGACGACCGAACCGAGCGAGAGCACGGCGAGTTCGGTGGCCCCCGCACCGCACACCATGATCATGGTCGCCTCGGGCTGCTCCACGGGCAGACCGCAGCCGACCGCCGCCGCGATGAGGGTGTCCACCAGCTCCACCCGGCGGGCGCCGAGGCCCACCAGCGTCTCGATCGTGGCGCGTTGGGCGAGCGGGTCCGCGCCGTGCGGGGTGCAGGCGGCGGCCCGCAGCACGGGCTTGCGGCGCAGATTGCGGCGGACGCGGTCGCCCAGCAGCTGGCGCAGCATGCGCTGGGCCATCTCGATGTCGACCACCGTGCCGCCGGCGACGGGCCGGACGACCCGGATGTAGTCGGGCGTACGGCCCGTCATCTTCTCCGCGAACTCCCCGACCGCGATCAGCGCGCCCGTCCGGGTGTTCACGGCGGCGACGCTCGGCTGGTCCACGACCAGGCCCGCGCCCTTCACATACACCCGGGTCCGCGCGGCCCCGAGGTCGACGCCGAAGTGGCAGCGGCGCAGCTGCTCCAGACTGGCGGTCATCGCGGTCATTGCGGATCCTCCCGAGAGCACGGACCGTACGGACCGCCGCCGGTCGGCGGTCCCCTGGTTCCCTTTTGCATCGTGCGGGGGACGGGAGCGGGGTGCCTGTCGGGTGGGCCGGGTGGGGGTGCGTCCGTACGGGTGGTTCAGCGCGTGTCGGACGCGCGAGAGGGCGACTTCGCGGGTTCGACGATGCCTCGTACGACGCCCAGCTCCACCAGGTCCTGCGGTCGTACCCGCAGCTCGTCGGCGGTCGCTTGAACCTCGTTCTCCGGGCGCTTGAGGATGGCGGCCGCCAGTTCCGGGGCGATCACCGAGAAGTAGGAGTCGGGGGTGGCCCAGGTGTGGTCGGGGGCGGCGAGGGCGAGGGCTCCGCCGGAGCCGCCCTCGCCGATGAGGAGGCTGGTGACGGGGGTGCGGGCGGTGGCGACGGCGGTGAAGAGGGCGGCGATGGCGGGGCCCGCGCCCTGGCGTTCGGCTTCGGCGTCGTTCGCGGCGCCGGGGGTGTCGATCAGGGTCAGGACGGGGATGCCGAGGCGGTCGGCGAGGTGGATGAGGCGGGTGGCGGTGCGGTAGCCCGCCGGGCGGGTCGGGGTGCCGCACTGGGCCGCGTAGGCGACGGTCCGGCCCTCGTGTTCGCCGAAGCCGCAGAGCATGCCGGGGTCGGTGCCGCCGCAGCGGTCCCCTTGCAGGGGGGCTCGGCGGGTGAAGTAGGCGTCCAGGTAGGCCTCGGCTCGGGGGCGGTGGGGGGAGCGGGCGCGTTGTACGGCTTCCCAGCCGGTGGGGGGGAGTTGGGGGAGGGGCGCCTTTTGGGGTGGGGGGTTCGGTGGGGTGGCGGCTGCGGGTGCGTCGTGGCTTGTCGCGCAGTTCCCCGCGCCCCTGGGAAGCAGGGGCTGCGCCCCGTGCTTCCCCGGCCCCGGGGAAGCGCCGGGTGGGAGGGCCCGGGGTGGGGGTGCCGGGGTTGTGGAGGGCGTGGTCAGGAGGGTCAGGTAGAGGAGCAGGGTGGTGCGTAGGGACGGTGGGGGGACCACCGCGTCGATGGAGCCCGCCGTGAGTTGGGACTCCGCCGTGTACGCCGTCGGGTCCGCGTCCGGGGGGCGGACTCGGGAGCCGGCGAAGCCGATCTGGGCGGTGGGGAGGGCGAGGGTGATGTCCGCGCCGGCGCCGAGGGTGGCCCAGCCGCCGCCGGTCGTCGGGTCGCGGAGGACCGCGATCTGGGGCAGCCCGGCCTCCCGCGTCAGCGCCGACTCGCCGGCTACGCGCTGGAGTTGGGTGAGGGCGCGCATGCCTTCCTGCATACGGCTGCCGCCCGTGGCGACCAGGGAGACGACCGGCAGCCGGTGGGCGCGGGCGTAGGTGTGCGCCGCCTCCAGACGGTCGCCGGTGCGTTCGCCGAGCGAACCGCCGAGGAAGCCGAACTCGAAGGAGATCAGCACGGCGGGGATCGGACCGGCTGGTGAGGTACCGATCGTCGCCCGGCCCCACACCACCGACTCCTCCTCCCCGGTGCGCTCGGCGGCGCGGGCGCGCGCGGAGTCGTAGCCGTGCCAGGCGAGGGGGCCGTCGGGGGCGTACTCCCGTCGTGGGGTGGGGAGTTCGGTGAAGTCGTCCGTCAGGGAGGCGATGGCCTCGCGGGCCGAGCCGCGCCGGTCACTCATCACTCATCGCTCCTCAGGCCTCGGGCTTCAGCGCGCGCTTCATGATCTTTCCCATGTCGTTGCGGGGGAGGGTGGAGAGGTGGTGGACGGTGCGGGGGCGCTTGTGGGGGGAGAGGAGGGCGGCGACGTGGTCCGCCAACTCGTCGGCCGGGGGCGGGGACTGGGGGTCCGCCGGGACGATCCACGCGACAACGCGTTCGCCCAGGTCGGGGTCGGGGGCGCCGGTGACGGCGGCCTCCCGTACGCCGGGGTGCTCCAGGAGCGCGTTCTCGATCTCGCCCGCGCCGATCTTGTACCCGCCGCTCTTGATGAGGTCGGTGGCCTTGCGGCCGACGATGCGTACGTAGCCGTCGGGGTCGCGGACGGCCATGTCGCCGGTGCGGAACCAGCCGTCGGCGGTGAACGCGGCGGCGGTGGCGTCGGGGCGGTTGAGGTACTCGGTGAAGAGGTTCGGGCCGCGCACCTGGATCTCGCCGACCGACTCGCCGTCGTCGGCGGTGAGGGGGGTGCCGTCGTCCTCGACCAGCCTCAACTCCACGCCGGGCAGCGGGACTCCGACCGTGCCGGCGCGGGGTTCGCCGTCGGCGCGGACGCTGGTGTTCATCAGCGTCTCCGTCATGCCGTACCGCTCGATCACCCGGCGGCCGGTCGCCGCCGCGATCCGCTCGTGGTCGTGCACCGGCAGCGCGGCGGAGCCGGAGACGAGGAGGCGGGCGCGGCCGAGCGCCTTCGCGAGGTCCGGGTCGGCGGGCAGGGTCTCGGCGATGCGGTGGTACATCGTGGGGACGCCGAACAGCATCGTCGCGCCCGCCGACAGCTCCCGGGCCACCGCGGTCGTGTCGAACCTGCCGAGGTGGCGGACCGCGCCGCCGCGCCGCAGCGGGCCCAGGATGCCCAGGATCAGGCCGTGCACATGGAAGAGGGGCAGGGCGTGGACCAGTACGTCGTCCGCGGTCCACTGCCAGGCGTCGGCCAGCGCGTCCAGGGTGGTCGCGACGGCGCGGCGGGGGATGACGGCGCCCTTGGGCGGGCCGGTGGTCCCGGAGGTGTAGACGATGAGGGCGGGGGCCGCGGGAGTCGGTTCGTCCGTCGGTTCGCTCGCCGCGTCCGTCGGTTGCGCCGCCTGCGATGTCGAGGTGTCCCGTACGTCGATGTTCAGGCGCTGCAACCCGGCGAGGGCGGAGGGGAGTTCGGCGTCGGGAGCGGTGAGGATCAGTGCGGGGGTGCTGTCCTTGAGGATGTGTCCCAGCTCGCTCTGGCCCGACTTCGGGTTGAGGGGTACGGCGGGGACACCGGCCCGTAGCGCGGCGACGACGGCCACCGCCGTCTCCAGCGTCGGTGTCGCCCAGACGGCCACGCGGCCCGCGTCCCGGATCCGGGCGGCCAGTGCGTCGGTGACGGCCGCGAGTTCCCCGTACGTCAGGGAACGGTCGCCGAAGCGCAGGGCGGGCCGGTCGGGGGTCCGGGCTTCGCCGGTGAGGGCCGGGAAGAGAGGGGACACGTCTCGTACTCCTTGGTTGTCGTCGTTCGAGGTACCGCTGCCGGTGTACCGCTGCCGTACGGGTGACTACCCGAACCCCGGGACCACCAGCACCAGCCATACCACCGCGGGGACCACCGCCACGACGATGGCTCCGTAGATCATCAGCTGCCGGAAGAAACGCTCGCGGTCGACGTCCGGTGCGGCGGCCAGGACCAGCGCGCCGTTCGTGGAGAAGGGGCTCACGTCGACGACCGTCGCGGAGACGGCGAGCGCGGCGATCATGCCGACCGCGCCGATCTCGCCCTGGGCCAGGAACGGTACGGCCAGGGGGATCAGGGCGCCCATGATGCCGACGGAGGAGGCGAAGGCGGAGACGATCGCGCCGATGTAGCAGAGGAGTACGGCGGCGAGGAGGGGGACGCCGATGTCGCTGACGCCCTCGCCGGCCCAGGTGATGGTGCCCATCTCGTCGAGTACGCCCACGTAGGTGAGGACACCGCAGATGAGGAGGACCGTGGACCAGGCGATCTGGGTCACGGCCTTGCGGCTGTCGTCGGGCCAGAGGGCGCTGAGGAGGGCGGCGAGCGTGACGGCGGTGAGGCCCGCGTCCAGATCGAAGGCGAGGACCGCGATGACCAGGGCGGCGAGGGAGGTGAGGGTGGCCGTGACGGCGGGGGTGAGGCGGGTGTCGGGCTCGGGGTCCGGGTCCGGGTCCGGCCCGGTGGTGGCAGCGGCCGGGGAGGCGGGGGGCGAGGTCAGTTTCAGGCCGCCGAAGAGGACGAACACCACTCCCGCGATCACCAGATTGGCGATCAGGGACGTCAGGAAGAGGAACAGTTCGTTGCCGGGGAGGTCTTCGCGTTCGACGATGCCGTTGACGATCGTGCCGTAGATGCTGATCGGGGAGAAGCCGCCGCCCTGCGCGCCATGGACGACCATCGCGCCCATCAGGAGGGGGCTGATGCCGTAGCGCGAGGCGAAGCTGAGGGCGATGGGGGCGACGATCGCGACGGCCGCCGGACTGACCGCGCCGATCGCCGTGAGCGCGCCGGTGAGGAAGAACATCACCCAGGGGATCAGCGCCACCCGCCCCCGTACGAGCCGGATCGAGGCGTGGACCAGCCAGTCGGTCGTGCCGTTGGCGCGGGCGATCGCGAAGAGGTAGGTGACGCCGACGAGGACGACGAACAGGTCACCGGGGAAGCCGGCGAAGATGCCGTCCGCGTCGAGGTCGGCGACGAGTTCGCCCACTCCGAAGGCGGCGGCGAACGCGAGCGCACCCATGTTCACGGAACGGGTCGTGGCGATGACGAACACCACGGCGAGGACGAGGATCGAGATCAGTTCGGGGGACATACGGGCTCCCGTCGTTGGGTCCCGGAAGGCGGAGGGGAGGGGGCAGCGGGGTGACAATTGGGTCAGTGGCCGAGTGGCTGAGCCACTTATGGTTGGTCAGCGTGCGGGCGTACGAGGGTCGCGTCAAGAGGGTGCGCGAAAATTGGTTCAGCCACTCGACCATCGGGCCACTGGCTCCGCCCGGTGTTACGCTCCCGACGAGCGACGCCGGACCAGCAGCAGACGCCGGACCAGCAGCACGAGCAGGATGGCCCCGATGGGCAGTACGAGCCGTACAGAGGGGGAATCGTGAGCGACGCCCTGCGCCCCATGGCCAAGCAGCGGCTCTACGAGCAGGTCCTCGACCGGCTGCGTCAGTACGTCGCCGAGGGCGGTCTGAAGGCCGGCGACCGGCTGCCGCCCGAGCGGGACCTGGCCCAGCGGCTGGGCGTGAGCCGGGCCTCGGTCAAGCAGGCCATCGTGGTGCTGGAGGTCCAGGGCCTGGTGGAGGCCAGGCACGGCGGCGGCACGTATCTCGTCCGGGACAGCCTGGACGTCGAGCCGGTCGAGCGGATGGTCGAACGGCGTCGGCGGCTGCCCGATGTGCTGGAGGCCCGCGAGGCGTTGGAGACGAAGCTCGCCGAACTGGCCGCCGAGCGCCGTACGGAGGACGATCTGGCCGCGATGCGGGACGCGCTGGCGCACATGGCCGGGGAGATCGAGCGGGACGGGCACGGCGTCGAAGGGGACCGGCTGTTCCACGCGGCGGTCACGGCGGCCGCGCACAGCAGTCTGCTCGCCGAGTTCATGCGCTCCATCGCCGACCAGATCGCCGAGAGCCGCACCGAGTCGCTGCGTCAGCCCGGCCGGCCCGACCGTTCCCTCGCCCAGCACCAGGCGATCCTCGACGCCATCGCCGCCCGGCAGCCCCAGCAGGCGGCGACCGCGATGCGCCGCCACGTCCGCACGGTCGCGAAGGTCCGCCTGCTGGACTGGGACCCGGGCGACTCGCCCACCTGAGCGCGGCCCCCGCCCCCGCCCCCGGCCCCGGTCGCCGTGCCGCCGTTGTCAGTGGCGGTCAGTACAGTCGGCCACCGGTGAGTCGGCGGGTGCCGACAGGTCGGCGGACGCCGGCGGGTGAGCACGGGGGAATGCGGGGCGGCGGTGCGGGAGTTCACGGGGGAGTTCGAGACCCATCTGACGGTGGTGGCCCCATCCGGGGCCGGTGGCGAGAACCGGATACGCCGCTGGGCGGAGCGTCACCGGGTCAAGTACACGCGGATCGTGCTCGACCGGGGAGCGACGCCCGACCAGCCGATGCTGACGGTCCGTGGCCAGGGGGCGCTGTCGGCGCAGCGGGCGGCCGCGTCGGCGTGGGTCGGACGGCTATGCGCCGAGGGCTTCGACGTGACCCGGGTGAAGATCGAGGCCACGCCCTGGAACGAGGACGTGCCCCGGACGGCCACCGAGGCACGCGCCCTCCCTCCCGGCTGCTATTTCGAACACCACGTCAAGCTCGTCCTCGCCGACGACACCGAGGTGGCGTCGGTCCGCGCCCTCGCCGAGCGCCACTCGGCCCATGTGTCACGCAACGCCCGCCGCGAGCTGGGCGAGGCCGTGGGACGACAGGGAGGGCGGTCCGGTCGCGGGCACGAGCGGTTCGTCACCCAGCGCTGCCGCGATGTCGGCCGCCCCGAGGCCCGCCGCCGTCTCGACGCCCTCCTCGACGCGCTCGCGACGGCGGGGTTCAAGGCCGTGGAGGTGGAGGAGGAGTTCGTCGTCCACGACGACCGCCCGGGTCTGGACGCGGGATGGATCGACGAGCGGACGGACGTGCGTGCCGAAGAGCCGGCGGAGGTCCGGTGAACCGGTCGCCGGAGGACGACGAGCGGTGGCGGGCCGAGCACCAGGCCGCGCACCGGGCCGTGCTCGACCATCTGCTCCATCTCGTCGCCGACCACTCCCCCTTGGGGGAGGACCTGGTGCTGCGGGGGAGCATGGTCATGCCGGCGTGGGTGGGGGCGGAGGCGCGTAAGCCCGCCGACCTCGACTGGATCGTTCCCCAGCCCCTGCTGATCCCGGTGGACCCCGGCCATCCCTATCCGTACGTGGACGGGCTGGAGGCCGTGCAGCAGTGGCCGGAGGCGGCCGCCGGCGCCGGGCGGTACGAGATCTGGAAGTTCGAGGAGTTCGACACCGGGGGTCTGCGGCCGGCGGTTCCGCCCGAGGGACTGCACTGGGTCTTCGAGGTGGAGCCGGAGGAACGGCCGCCGCATCTGGCGCTGCTCGACCTCGTCCGGGAACGGCCGGTCGCCGCGCCGGGCGTGGTGCTCGACGTGGACGGCGCCCGGCCCGACGGCATCTGGACCTACACGGAGTACGAGACCCCCGGCACCCGTCTGATCATCCCCTGGACGGCGGAAGGCCTGCCGCCCGGCGAGGCGCGGCTGGACTTCGCCCGTGACGAGCGGCTCCCGGAGCTCCCCGTGTGGACGGCGATACCCCGGGCCGACGGCTCCGGCCGGACCGTGGTCCGCACCCCCGGCCCCGCCCTGTCCCTCGCCTGGAAGCTCCTGTGGCTGCACACCGACTGCGCCTCCGAGGGCCGCGCGCAGGCCAAGGACCTCTACGACGCCGTCCTCCTCGCCGAGGCCGAGGTCACCCGGCTCTCCGCGCGGCTGCTCCACAGGGTCTTCCGTCGTGAGCCCGGCACCGGCGCCCCGGCCCCCGCCGACCCCCTGCGCGTGGACACGCTCGTCCTGGACGCCGCGGACTGGGCGGACTTCCGCACCGCGCACCCCCGGGTGCGGGGCACGGCCGAGGAGTGGGTGAACCGCCTGGGCCGAGCGCTGGAACGGGTGCCGGGACCGCCTGCGGCGCGGCGGAACGGCAGCGGACGTGTGGGCGGCGCCCCCTAGCGCTCCCCGCCCACCACGTCCGCCACCACACAGCTGACGTTGTCCGGGCCGCCCGCCTCGTTCGCCTCGGTGACGAGGGCGCGTACGGCGGTCTCGGGGTCGGGGGTCGAGGACAGGGTGCGCCGGAGGGCCGGGTCGGGGACGACCGAGGAGAGGCCGTCGGAGCACAGGAGGTAGCGGTCGCCGGGGTGGGCGTCGTGGAGGCGCAGGTCGGGGGTGGCGGTGGTCCCGCCGTTGGTCAACGCCTTGAGGAGCAGGGCGGGTTGGGGATGGGTGGTGGCCTCCTCCGGGGTCAGGCGCCCCTCGTCGATCATCGACTGGACGACGGTGTGGTCGTGGGTGATCCGGAACAGTTCGCCGTCGCGCAGCAGGTACGCGCGGGAGTCGCCGATGTGGACCAGGGCGAGCTGCGAGCCGGTCCAGAGCATCGCCGTCAGGGTCGTGCCGTCGTCCCCGGTCCCCGCGACGTCCCGTACGGCGTCGGTCGCGCCCCGGACCGCGTCCTCCAGCAGGTTCAGCACACTGCCCGCCGGGAGAGTGTCGCGGTCCAGGGTCTTCAGCGCCTCCACGGCGGCCGTGCTCGCGGGGGCCCCGGCGGGGCCGAAGCCGTCGGCGACGGCGAGGACGCGGGTGCCGGCGTAGGCGGTGTCCTGGTTGGCGGGCCGGACGAGGCCGGTGTCGGAGAGGGCGGCGTAACGGAGTTCGAGCATCGCGGTGTCCTCCTCGGACGGGTGGGTGAGGTGGTCCACGAGGAAGGCCGCCAGGTCGCGTCGGGTCGCCGTCTCGGCCTCGACACCGGCCCAGTACGCCCGGATCTCCCGGGCCGCGGGGCCCGGCTCCAGCGCGCACACCGTACGGATACGGGCCAGCGGCATCCCGAGCCGGCGGAGCCAGGCCACCAGCCGGACCTGCTCCAACTGCTCGGCGGCGTAGTAGCGGTAGCCGGTGTCGGGGTCGACCCGGGCGGGCCGCAGCAGCTCCAGCTCGTCGTAGAGCCGCAGTGCCTTCGGTGACAGCCGGCACGCCTTGGCGAAGGCCCCGATCGTCAGCATCTCCATGGCTCCCCCTGGCTTCCTCTGGCTTTTCGCGGACCTGGTGTTCCTCGTTCCGCGATCGATGCTGGGGCTTCACCGAAGGTGAAGGTCAAGCGCTGGTACGGAGCAGAGTCGATCATCCGTTATCTTTTCGTGACTGACTCGGCCACATCCGATCACATACTGATCACACTCTGAAGGAACATGAGCGCGCACAAGGCAACACGTTCTCGCACCGGCACTCGTACCGGCACCGGAACCGGCACCGGCCGTCGGCGGAAGGCCCGTGAGCCGCGCGCGAGAATGCCTCTGCGGAGCGGCCTCGGGGCGGTGGCGGTCGTCGGTGTCGCCGGATTAGCCGCGGTGGGGTGGATGGGCGGCGGCACGGGCGAGACAGCCCGTGAGCCCGCGGCCGGCCCCTCCGCCGAGCCCTCGCCCGAGCGGTCCCGGCGCTCGACCGCTCCCAGCCGGAGCGCCGACGCCGACGCGGGTGCCTCCGGCAGTCCCTCCTCCTCGCCCAGCCCGTCGTCGAGCAACTCCGGGTCGCCCTCTCCCGGTAACTCGCCCATCACCATCCCCAGAACCGGGCCCGGCACGTTCACCACGGCCTCCGGCGGCAGCCCCAAGGTGGGCAAGGGCACGCCCCTGCGCTACCGGGTGGACGTCGAGAAGGGACTGTCGCTGTCGGCCGCCGAGGTCGCCGACGAGGTGGAGGCGGTGCTCGCCGACCCGCGCGGCTGGACCACCGACGGCGCATCGGCGTTCCAGCGGGTCTCCAGCGGCCCCACCGACTTCGTCGTCAAGGTGGCGACCCCCGGCACGGTCGACGCGTTCTGTAGCCGGGTCGGGCTGAACACCCGCGGCGAGTTCAACTGCCAGGCCGGCGACGACGTCATGGTCAACCTCGAACGCTGGGAGCTGGCGACCCCCGTCTACGCCGACGACGTCAAGGCCTACCGCGCCCTGATCATCAACCACGAGGTCGGTCACTTCCTCGGCCAGGGCCACGTCACCTGCCCCGGCAAGGGCAAGCCCGCCCCGGCGATGATGCAGCAGATCAAGGGCATGAAGGGCTGCGTCCCCAACGTCTGGCCGTACGACAGGGACGGCCGCTTCCTCACGGGGCCCTCGGTGCCGTGATCCGGAACGGGCCCACGGCGACCAGGGTCCCCGCGAAAACCCGGTCCCGTCACGTCACCCGCGGTTGTTAGCCTGCGCCGGAGTGCCAGTCAGCCGAAGACGTAAGAGAACGGAGCCCCCCCGTGGCCCGCACAGCCGCCCCCCGTATCGCTCTCGCCACCTACGATCCCGGCCCCAGGATCAACCACGACCGGGATCTGCCGGTGCTGGTGGAGGCGCTGCGGGAGGCCGGGGCCGACGCGGCGGCCGTGCACTGGGACGACCCGGCGGCGGACTGGGCCGCGTACGACCTCGTCGTCATCCGGTCCACCTGGGACTACAGCTGGCGCGCGGCCGAGTTCGTGGCCTGGGCGGAGAAGACCGGTGCGGCCACCCGGCTCGCCAACCCGGCCGAGGTCGTGCGCTGGAACACCGACAAGCGGTACATCGGCGACCTCGCGCGGGCCGGGGTGCCCGTCGTACCGACGGACTATCTCGCGCCCGGCGACCCCCTGCGGCTGCCCGAGGCGCACGAGTACGTCGTGAAGCCCACCTCCGGCGCGGGCGCCCGGTTCGCCGCCCGCTACACCCCCGACCGGCGCGAGACCGCCGAGGCGCACGTCGAGCGGATGCGCGCCGAGGGGCTCACCGCGATGGTGCAGCCGTTCGTGACCAGCATCGACACCGAGGGGGAGCGGGCCCTGCAGTTCTTCGGCGGCCGACTGCTGCACGCCAGCCGCAAGGGCGCGGTGCTCTCGCCCGGCACCGCCTACGACGCCGAGAAGACCGCCCACCCCGACCTGGTGCCCTGGACCCCGACCGCGGCCGAACTCGCCGTCGCCGAGCGGGCGTTGGCCGCCGTACCGGGACGGCCCGAGCTGCTGTACGCGCGCGTCGACCTCGTCACGGGGGCGGACGGGCAGCCGTGCGTGATGGAGCTGGAACTCGTCGAGCCCAACCTCTTCCTGTGGCTCCACCCGGACTCGCTGCCCCCGGTGGTCGGGGCGATCCTGGCCGCCGCCACCGGCTGACCCCGCCCGGCGCCCTCACCCGAAGAGGCGGGAAATCCACGAAGCGGGCGTCCCGCCCGTGCCCGCTGCCTACCCTTCGGGGTTACAACAGCGCGTACGGGAACCACAACTGAGGGCGTGACCAGCATCGTGGGCGGATCGGAGTCGCGGCGCACTTCCGGTTTCCCGGCGGAGCTGACGAGCTTCGTGGGGCGACGGGACGAGGCGGCCGATGTCAGACGGTTGTTGTCGGCGGGCAGACTGCTGACGCTGACGGGACCCGGCGGGGTGGGCAAGACCCGGCTCGCCGGACATGTGGCGGGACAGGTCGCACGGGCCTTCCCGGACGGCGTGTGGCTCGTGCCGCTGGCCGCGCTGAGCGACGAGGCGTTCGTCCCGCACGCCGTCAACGACGCGCTCGGCGTGCGCAACGAGACCGTGCGCCCCCCGTTGGAGATCCTCGTCGACCATCTGCGCGAGCGGCGGTTATTGATCGTCCTCGACAACTGCGAGCACCTGCTGCGCAGTTGCGCCGTCCTCGCGGGGACCGTGCTGGCGGCCACCGAGGGCGTACGGATTCTTGCCACCAGCAGACACCGGCTCGGGCTCGCCGGGGAGCAGCTGTTCGAGGTGCCGCCGCTGCCCGCGCCCGCGCCGGAGGAGCTGAGCCCGGCCACGGGTTCGTCGGCGGTCGAGTCCTTCCCCGCGCTCAGGCTGTTCGCCGACCGGGCGGCGGCCGTGGTGCCCGGCTTCACCATCGGCGAGGCGAACCAGCAGGCCGTGGCCCGGCTCTGCCGCCGCCTCGACGGACTTCCGCTCGCCATCGAACTGGCGGCGGTCCGGGTGCGGGCCCTCGGCGTGGACCAGCTCGTCGAACGCCTCGACGACCGCTACCAGCTCCTGACCTGCGGCAGCCCGACCTCCGCACCCCGCCACCGCACCCTGCGCTCCGCCGTCGACTGGAGCCACGAACTGTGCACCCCGCAGGAGCAGTTGGTGTGGGCGTGGCTGTCGGTGTTCGTCGGCGGCTTCGACCTGGCCGCCGCCGAGGCGGTCTGCGCCGGGGAGGACGCCGGCACCGGGGAGACGATCACCCCGTGCGCGGTGCTGGACGCCGTCGCCGGGCTCGTCGACAAGTCGGTCCTCGTCCGGGAGGAGCACGCCGGCCAGGTCCGCTACCGGCTGCTGGTCTCGCTGCGCGACTACGGCCTGGAGAAGCTGCACGACCTGGGCGAGGCGACCGAGACCCGGCGACGGCACCGGGACCACTTCGCGCGCCTGGTCGCCGAGTACGAGCAGGCCTGGTTCGGCCCCGACCAGACGGAGATCACCGAACGCATCCGGATCGACCAGGACAACTTCCGGGCCGCCCTGGACTTCTGCCTCACCACCCCCGGCGAGGCCCAGCACGGGCTGCGGCTCGCCGCCGGGCTGTGGTTCCACTGGGTCGCGGGCGGCATCTGGGGCGAGGGACGGCACTGGATGGACGGCGCCCTGCGCGCCGGGGCCCGGCCCGACGAGGCCCTGACCCGCGCCATGTGGGCGGGCGCCCTGACCTCCCTGGTCCACAGCCGCTCCGCCGCCGTCCTGGCCGGCCTCGACCCGGTGCGCACCGCGGCCGACGCCGACGAGGAACTCCCGGTGCCCGCCCCGCCGCCCGTGCCGGCCGGCGCTCTCGTCCCGGGCCGGGCCCGCGCCTGCACCGCCTTCGTCGTCCTCACCCGCGTCGAGCTGGCCTGCACCCTCGTCAGCCGGGGCCGCGCCGACGAGGCGATCCCGCTGTGCGCCGAGGCCGTCGCCCTCTGCGAGGCCCACGGTGAACAGTGGGCCCGCTCCTGGGCGCTGCGCACCCTCGCCCTCGCGCACTGGTCGGCCGGGCAGTACGACCGGGCCGCCGAGCACGCCCGCGCGTGTCTGCGGCTGCCGTACACCGTGAGCCAGCACCAGAGCCTCGCCCGCACCCTCGATCTGCTGGCCGCCGCCGAGGCGTCGGCGGGCGACGCCGAGCGGGCCGGTGTGCTGCGCGGTGCCGTCGACCGGATCTGGCACGACATCGGCGGCAACCCCATGGTCGACCATCGGCCGGGCCGCCCCCGGGCGGCCGAACACCACGCCCGCCGTGCCCTCGGCGACCACGCCTACGCCCTGGCCCACCGCCGGGGCGGCCGTCTGACACCGGAGCAGGCGGTGGCCTACGCCCTGGGCGAGCCCGGCGAGGGACCGAACGCCGGCGCGCGCGCCGGGCGGCGGGACGGCACGGGCGCGGGCTCGCGCGCGGGCGCGCGACGGGACGGCGCGGCGTTCGCGCCGGGGACGGACGACGGGCGGGGCGGCTCGGGTCCCGCTGTGCGGACGGGGGAGGTGTCCGCCGTACGCGGGACCGCGCGGAACTCCTCCTCCGGCCCACGGGAGGGCTCCCTCACGGCCGACGGTCCGGCCCGCGCCCCGGCTTCGACCAAGGCCTCTACGCAGGCATCGACGCACGCCTCGACGCACGCCTCGACCCCCGTCGCCGCGCCCGTCGTCGACCCGGTCCCGCTGACCCGCCGTGAACTCCAGGTCGCGGCCCTCGTCGCCCAGGGCCGCACCAACAAGCAGATCGCCGACCACCTCGTCATCGCCCGCCGTACCGCCGAGGGCCATGTCGAACGCATCCTCGTGAAGCTGGGGTTCCACAACCGCAGTCAGGTGGCGGCCTGGTTCAGCGCGCGGGCAGGGCTGTAGCGGGCGGCGTACGCGCCGGGGCGGGCAGCGGGGCGGACAGGGTGACCGAGGTGCCGCCGGGGGTGTCGCGGACGTCGATCCGGGCGGGAGCGCCGATACCGGCGATCAGGGACTCCGCGAGGCGCGGGCCGAGCCCCTCGGGCCGCGCCGTCGAGGGGCCACCACCGCCGTACGTCACCTTGCCCAGCAACTCGCCCTGCCGCACCCGGAGTTCGACGGTCCCCGGGTCGGCGCCCCGGGCGGCGGCGTCCGTGGCGATCTCCAGCACGGCCTGCCCGAACGCACCTCCGGCGGAGCCGGTGAGACGGGCGCGCAGTGACGCCTCCTCCACCAGGGCGCGCACCAGGGGGAGTTCGGTGTCGCGGAACTCCATCCGCAGCCTCAGTCCCTCGCTCACCCGGCGTCCTCCTCGTCCCCTTCGCCCTCCACGCGGACCAGCAGCTGGGGCACCTCGTCGGCGCCCAGTTGCTCCAGCACCAGCCCCAGCAGTTCACCGCAGCGCACGGTGACCTCGCTGCCGGCCGGGAGCGAGGAGGCGAGGCTGATCAGCTGCCAGGCGCAGTGGGCCTCCATGAAGCACAGGTCGCGCAGGTCGAGGACGAAGTGGCTGGGCCCCGAGTCGTCACGGTGCTCCAGCGCCTCACGCAGCGCCTCGACGAACGCGCTTCGGGTGCTCAGCTCGGCGGTGCCGGCCATCCGGCCGCCGTCCGGGGTCCCGGTGACCTCCAGGGAGTCCAGGCGTTCCATGACCCGCAGCGGATGGACCTTGCCGACGCGGGAGGTCAGTTCGTCGTCGAAGCGCTGACGGTCGTACCAGCAGATCGCGGTGAACAGCGGGTCCGCGAAGAGCGGCGCCACCGAGGCCTCGTAGTCGAGCAGCCGGTCGTGGCCGAGGTTGACCCGGGGCGCCCAGCTCATGTCGGCGGTGACCCGCAGCCCCGCCCAGCCCTCGTCGCAGGCGCGGTCGACCTCGGAGGCGTAGGTGTCGATGGTGCGCCGCTCCTGGAAACGGCCGTCGGGCACGTAGATCTCCGTGTTCCGTCTGACCGACAGCTGGCCGCCGTCCCGCGCCGCCACCACCTGCCCGCTGCCCCGGTCCAGCAGCGCGACCACCTCGTCGTCGCTCAGATCGTCCGGGTCCATCACCAGCATGACCTTCTCGCCGCGCGCCAGACTCGTCCGGGTGTACGCGGTGAAGACCTTCCACGGCGACTCGTCGGTCCGCTCCTGGTCCCTCGGTCCCATGCACGCGTGATCGCCCAGCCGCAGCCGCTCGACGGGCACGGTTCGCTCCGCGGGGTGCTGGGTCGTCATGGGGGGCCTTCCCGTGAGGATCAGAACTCTGCACGGACAGTAGGCCCACCGGCGCCCCCGACGGCCGGATGATCGCCAATCTTCTGGTTGGGAGGATTTCGGGACGAGTGGGAGAGAAGTCTGATCGAGAGTGTGCGCTACCCGACCGGGGGTGACCGGCGCTTTCCGCTTAGGTCACCCTTTGCAACAACCCCCACGTGAACTCCGCGACGCACTCCCGCCGCACCCCGTCCCCGTCCGGCGCGACGAACCGCAGCCCCCACCGCGTCGGCGCCGTCCCCTCCAACGGTCGGGCCGGCGCGAACGCCCGCGCCACCTCGTCCACCGTGCAGGACCACGGGGTCAGATCCTCCAGAGCGCGCGGCTCGGGCCCGGCCACCCCCGGCGCCCGCACCAGCCACTCGTTCCACGCCGCCCCGTTCGGCGCGAGCAGCACCTCGAACCGGAGGTCGTCCCACAACGGCACCGGCCACAGCCACGCCTCGCACTCCAGGTCCCCGATGCGGCGGCGGGTCACGGACTCGGGCGCGCCCAGGACCGACCGGTACCGGGACGCCGACCCCCGGGCCCGGGGCGAGCGCACCATGGCCTGCCACCGCCGGTTCGCCTCCCGCATCCGCGCGACCGGGACGCCCAGCTCGCGCCGGGCGTCCTCGACGAGCTCCGGATTGTGGTCGGCCATCCGGCGCAGCAGCACGAGCTGGAAGTCGAGCGGGGTGAACGGGCCGGAGGGCCTATCCGGCCCGGGGCGTTTCGCGGAGGACATGCCCTCCATGGTCGCGTACGGCGCCGGACGCGGCGGCAGGCTCACCCGGGCGGCGCCCGTCCGGCAGGAACAGCACCGAGTTGACGTACCGGGGCCCGGAGAACGGCAGGACCCGCCGGAGCAGCCCCTTGGACGCCAGGTGCGACGTACGGGCCTGGTGGGCCTCCAGGGTGGCCGGGTCCAGCCGGCGCCAGGTGCCGGCGGGGAGGACCCAGCCGGCGTAGCCGAGGCCGGCGAGCAGGTCGACGACCGGGGCGATCGGCTGGATACGGGCTTCCAGCTCGATGAAGAGCGCCGGGCGGTCCCGGACGAGGAGGCCGGACGCGCCGCGCAGGACGGCCAGTTCGTTGCCGTCGACGTCGATCTTGACGAAGCCCACGTCGGTCAGACCGAGGCCGTCGAGGGTCACACAGCGGACGTCCAGCGCCCGGCCGTGGATGTCCCGGCGGACCAGGGAGGACAGACCCCGCCCGCCGTCGTCGCCCGGCGGCAGCCAGAGGCGGGCCGCGCCCGGATGGTCCGAGGCGGCGGCCTGCACGACGCGGACGTTGCGGGGGGCCGTCGAGACGAGCAGCCGGGCCAGCCGGGGCACCGGCTCGACGGTCACCACCCGCTCCGCGCGTCCCGCCAGCCGGCGTGTCCAGGGGCCGTACCAGCCGCCGACGTCCACGGCCGTACCGCACCCCGGCGGGCACAGCTCGTCGAGCCGGGACAGCTCCGGCTCGAAGCGCGGGTAGACGAACCGGGCGGTCGCGGCGACCAGCCGGTCCGGCAGAAGCGGCGCGAGCCGCGCGGCGAGTGTGGTCATGACTCCGACTTCCTCAACAGCTCGGAGAGCTTGGCGTGCTCGTCCTCCGTCACCTGCTCGCCCGACGACGGCAGCAGCTGCGGAATGCCGTCGACGATCGGGTAACGCCGGTGCAGCCGGGGGTTGTAGAGCGACTCCGGCGCCCGGCCGGCGTCGGCGTCGGCACCCGAGTGGCCGGGGCGTTCCTGCTCGTGGACCACCAGATGCAGCGGCCCCTTGTCCAGCGGGCACGCCAGGATCTGGAGCAACGGGTCGTCGGGGTTCATGGAGGGGTCAACTCCTTGGCGGGTGCGGGGGAGGGGGAGGCCGGCGGGGGGCTGTCGTGCTTGGGCATGCTCAGCAGGACGCCCACCGCCAGTACCGTGCCCGACAGCCGTAGCGTCAGGCGCAGCGGATCGTCGGGCAGCGACTCGCCGAACGACAGCGTGCCGAGCACGGCCGTGAACAGGCAGGTCACCGTCGTGCAGACCGGCACGATCAGCGAGGCCCGGCAGCGCTGGAGCGCCGCCTGCGACATCACCAGACCGAACGCGCCGGTGAACAGCAGGAGGTACGGGTACGGGGAGCGCAGCAGACCGACGACCGCGTCCCCGAGCGAGCTCGTCGTCAGATAGCTCGACACGCCCTTGATCGCGAGCGAGCTGACGCCGTACAGCAGGCCCACGGCCACGCCGTACTCGACGCCCGTGGTCGGCAGCCGGTGCCGGTGCCGGGCGCGCCGCTCGGCGGACCGATACAGCCCGACCCCCGCCGCCAGCGCGGGCAGGCAGATCGTGAGGACCAGCGCGTACGGCGCCTCGCGGCTGACCGTGTCGGTGCCCTCGTCCAGCGACAGCACCACCATCAGCAGCGCGGCGAGGATGGCCCCGAGGGCGTACCGCTCCCGGCCCGTCGTCTCCTCCCCGAGCAGCCGCGCCGACAGCAGGACCAGCAGCACCAGACCCGAGACGAAGATGCCCTGGGCGGCGGCGATCGGCAGCGTCCGGTACACGGCCAGCTGGGCGGCGAACCCGGCGGCCAGCGACAGTGAGCCCGCGATCCACAGCGGGCTGCCGACGACCAGCCGCAGCAGCTTCAACGGCTCCCGGACCGTCACCTGCGGCATCGCGGTGAGGGCCCGCTTCTCCAGAACGAATCCCGTGCTGTACAGCGCGTTCGCCAGTAGTGCCGCGGCCACTCCCCACCACATCGGCTACGTCCTCCGCGCGTGCAGCAGCAGGATCGACGCCGCCGACGGGGCCGCGCAGGCCAGCCGGTCCAGCGGGCGCAGCGGACGCGGTACGCCGTGGAAGGGCGCCCCGCGCAGCCGGACGACCTCGAACCCGGACGCGGTCACGAACTCCCGTAGCGCGCGGGCGGTGTAGAGCCGCAGATGGCCCACGACCTCCGTCCCCGGGCGGCCGTGGATACCGCGCAGGCTCACCTCCGAGAACACCGGCTGGACGCCCGCGAGGAGCAGGGCGCGGTTGTACCAGGCGGCCAGGTTGGGCGTCGACAGCATCAGATGGCCGCCCGGGCGCAGGACGCGGCGGATCTCGTCGAGGGCCGAGTCCGGGTCGACCAGGTGCTCGATGACTTCGCTGAACAGCACCGCGTCGGCGGACTCCGACCGCAACGGCAGCCCGCCGTCCGCCAGTTCACCGCGGATCGCGTACGGGACCCGGGTACGGGCGCGGCGCAGGGCGTCCTGGGACCAGTCGACGCCGATGATGCGGTGGCCGGGGAGCAGGGGCGCGGCGGTGGCCGCGGCCGTGCCGTCGCCGCAGCCGATGTCGAGGATCGTGCGGGGGCCGGTGCGGGCCGCCGGGCCCAGGGCGGCCGCCAGCATGCGGGCCTGCGCGAGGCTGCGCGGGGTGCCGGAGGCGACCGGGACGGACGGGTCCTCGTAGAAGTCCCGAAGTCCTTTGCGCCGGGCGGCTGTTGTTGTGGCGGTGGACGTCGTGGTGGACGTGGTGGTCGGCATCACTCGATGTCCTCTTCCGTCGCGTGCAGATAGTGCTCGAAGAGGTCGCGCAGGTGGGCGCCGTCGCCGTGGCTGAGCAGGGCCCGGGACCAGCGCAGGGCCAGATGGAGGCGGCCCGCCGTCGAGGCGGTCGTGACGGTGAGGCCTCGGGGCATCCGGGCGGGGGCGGAGAACCAGACGGCGTGGGCGCGGCCCGCCTCCTCGCCGAAGTCCAGCGCGTACGGGACCCGGCCGATGTTGCTGAGCAGGGTGGTCGACGTCCAGGGCGCGGCCGCCCGGCGCAGGCCCCTGGTGAGGGCGGCCCGCCAGGACACGGGGACCACCGGCGCGGTCAACAGGGAGGCGCCGTGGCCGAGTTGGGGGCGGGGGAGGGACTTCAGGGCGCGGGTGCGGTCGGCCGTGCGGCGCAGGAGGGTGGCGAGGGGAGTGTGGTCCTGATGCAACTCGGCCGGAGAGAAGGGGACTTCGACCAGGCGGGTGCCGTTGCCGATCGGCATGGCGGTGTCCCTCGGGCGGTCGTCCACCGGCATGGTGATGCGCAGGGGGCGGGGGTGGGCGCCGTGTTCCCGGTTCCAGTGGGCGAGCATCAGGGCCGTGGTGACCATGAGCTGGTCGTTCACGGTGTAGGGGGCGGACTTCGGGCGGCGGGGGACGGGGAGCTCGGTGACGAGCAGGCCGTTGCCGGGGGAGGGTTCGGGGGTGCCGGGGGCCACGCGGGCGGGACGGGACCAGTTGGAGGGGGGCGGCGCCTCGGCCGGGGGTGGGTCGTCCTGGGTGGGGGTGGGGCGGACGGGTGGGGCGGTGGGGGCGTTGTCCTGGCCGCCGTACAGCTCCGCCGCGGTGGCCAGGATGCGGAGGCAGGCGGGGCCGTCCAGGGCGGTGTGGTTGATGGTGAGGAAGAGGACGGTGCCGGGGGGTTTTGGGCCAGGGGTGGTGGTGCCGGTGCTTATGTGGCGCCCGGGGGTGGTGCTGGCCGGGGGGTGTTTCCGCTGCTCGGCGGTGCGAGGTGCCGCTGCGCCCACCCGTGCCGCCCCAGCGGCACGATTGCCCGCAGCTGGGTGGGCGGGGGAGGAGGCCGCGGGTGGGCGGGGGGTTGCTGCGGCGCGACCGATCGTGGTCAGGCCGACCGCGTCCGAGGCCTCGCTGCCTACCGCCGGGCCCGCGCCTTCCACCACCTCCAGGCGGATCGGTGGGGAGAGGGTCAGCGGGGGTGCCTCCATCAGCGCTCTCGTCCGGGCGTCTCGCAACGCGTGCGGTCCGGCCGGCAGGAAGGTCACCACCTCGACCTCCGGCTCCTCCGTCAGCTCCCACTCGTAGCGGCGCCGGTACCAGTGGCCCGGGGCCTCGCGCATGAGGATGCGGGGGTGGCGGTGGAGCGCGGCGACGAAGGCGGTGCGGAGGCGGTCGGGGTCGAGCCGGCCGGGGAGGTGGACCTCGATGTGGACGGTCTCGGGCTCCGCCTCCTGGACGCAGTGCCGTGACACCTCGTCCACCACCGGGAAGGGGATCCGCACGGGCCCCGGCGCGGCCTCGTCCCGCGCGGGCCGGTCCAACGCCGTCATCCCGGCTCCCCCCTTCCCGTACCGCCGCCTCCCGTGCCGCCGGCACCCCTGCCGTCCCCGTCCTCCACCGGTGTCGTGCTCGGCCTCCGCTTCGTGAAGGGGATGCGGCGGGTCGGGGTGTCGGGGTCTCCTTGCAGGGCGGCCGGGCCGCGTGCGGAGATCGTCGGGCTTGCGACCGGTGCGCCGCCTCCCGCTCCCGCTCCCGCCCCGCCCGGCCCGCCGTTCAGCGTCTTGCCGAACCGTCGCCGCTGCGGCAGCGGCTCCGTCGGTGCCCCCGCCCCCGGCGGGCGCTCGAACTCCCGGGTCGCGCCCGGCCGTTCCGGCGAGGTGGCGACGTCCGCTCCCACGCTCACCAGTGCCGCGAACAGACCGATCAGCGCGAGGAGTTGGGCCACAGGCCCGAACGCGCCCGCATCCGCGGCCACCGGCTCCCCCGCTCCGAACGCGGCCGCGACCCCCGCACCGGCCAGCGCGAGGAAGGCGATCGGTACGAGCAGGGTGTGCCGCTTCCAGGCGAGGAGGGCCAGCAGCGGGACGAGGAGGGCGAAGAAGCCCGCGATCACGATGCCGACGAGGGTGAGCGCGACCGTGCCGAGCCAGAGGCCGGGGCCCGGCGGCGTCGGCTGCGGCGCGTCCGGGTTGGGCTCCTGCCGGCGCCAGAGGGCCAGCCCGATGAGGGCCACCAGAGCGACGCCCGCGCCGATCAGCCCCGCCTCGTACGTCACGGACGGCTCGTACGACAGCTTGACCGTGCCGCCCGCGCCGCCGGGCACACGCCAGCCCTGCTGCCAGCCGTCGAGCCGGACCGGGGTCAGTTCGCGCCCGTTCAGCGTGGCCTTCCAGCCGTCGTTGAAGTTCTCGTACGTCGTCAGGTAGGACGCCGCACCGTCGCCGACGGTGACCGCGCGGCGGTCGCCGAGCCAGTCCCGTACGCCCAAGTCCCGTCCGGAGACGGCGGGTTCGGTGACCGTTCCCCGGGTGAGCGTCACGGTCGTGACGGCCAGCGCGCCCGAGTCCTCGGACTCGAAGGTGTGCCGGTCGGCGGCGTCCAGCTCCAACCCGCCGCCCGCACGGTCGCCCTGGCAGAGCGTCAGGTCGACCGGCCGACGCTCCACCAGGTCCCGTACCGTCCCCCGCGCGCTCGTCTCGTACAGCGTCCCGTCGACCTCGACCGTCGGGCCCTCGCCGCACGGGAGCTCGAAGTCCCGGGTCGGGGCGGGCTGCGGGGTGCGGTACTGGTCGAGGGCCGGGACGTACGCCTCCGTGAGCCCGACCGGGAGTTGCAGGTCGTCGTCGGCGACGGGGTTGTGGACGGTCATCGGGGCCGTCTCGGTGACGGTGATGTCGAGCTGGTCGGTGTTGATCGGGTCGAAGCGGACCCAGCCGTTCTCGTCGACGGCGGCGATCACGGCCCCGTCCGGGGAGCTGATCTCGACCTGGGTCGGCCGGGCCGACAGCCCGCCCGCCGGGGCCAGCACGAGCGACCCCACCGGCCACTTGTCCTTCCAGCTGAGGTGGATCGTCGGCTCGTCGCCCGCGATCCACGCCGTGGTCAGGTCGCCGTCGGTGAGGTTGCGGGGCGAGAGCCCGGCCCCGAGCGAGGCCGTGGAGTCGGCGGTCGCCGTCATCCGGGTCTGCTGGTCGGGGGCGACCTCGTACAGCAGCTTGTCCAGCTCGTCGCCCGGCACGGGGACGGCCGTCGCCTTCATCTCGTACGTGCCCGCCGTGCTGGTGGCGAAGGTGCGGTGCAGGCCGGGCTCGGTGCCCGTGGGGGAGAGGCCGGTCGGGTCGGCGGCCCGCGCCAGCGACACCACCTCGGCCGAGGCGGCCGTGCCCTCGGGGTCCTGGGCGTCGGTCGGCAGCCGCAGCATCCGGGTGACCTTGACGCCTGGGATGTCGACCTCGGCGAAGCCCGCGCCGACGAGCCCGGTGTGCCGCTCCGCCGAGTCCAGGATCGTGATCTTCAGCCAACGCGTCTCGCCGGGACGGGCGTTGACGGTCTGGGTGGATCCGTCCGGCTGGAGGTTGGTGGAGCGCGAGCCACGCTCGGTCTCCACCTTGATCCGGGTCGGCGCCGACCGTACCCCGTCCTGCGGCAGCGGGGTGACCTCGAACGTCTCCGGGATGTCCTGGCCGCCGTCGAAGTCGATCCTCAGCCACTGCCCGTTCGCCGACCCGGCCGCGCCCTCCGCCCAGGCGGTGTCCCGGTCGCCGTCGAAGGCGTTCACCGGGTCGTACTGCGGCAGATGGAAGAGCCAGTTGCCGCTGGTGGACGCCGTCACCGACTTCGCGCCGCGCAGCTCGGCCACCGTCTGATGGTCGAGCCCCGACACCGGCAGGATCTGCTTCGGCTGCTCACCGGCGTCCTGCACACTCCCGCTCGCGTTCCGCTCGTCCGCCGTGTACGTGTACGACGTGTTGGCGTTGACCAGGCCGAACCGGGTGTCCGCCCGGCGCAGCCCGTCACCGACCACCTGGACGGCCGGGGTACCGAGGCCGGGATGGTTGTCGCCGGTCAGCACGGTGGCCCGGTCGCGCAGCTCCGGGTCGGCGGCCAGCGGCAGCAGCGACTCGGGCCCGCCGGAGACGACGGCCGTGTCCGCGATCGCCTTCAGCCCTGCCTGCCCGGGACGCGGCACGTCCTCGGCGGGCCGGTAGATCTCCACGGCCCGCTGCCGCGCGTACAGCCCCTCGACCTGCAGCGGGGTGTCCTCGGCGATCCGCCCGCCGGTCATGACCGGCCCGAGCCCGGTGACCCGCTCGTACCCCGACTGCTCCAGGGTCCGCTTCACGGTCGTGGTCGGCACGGCACCGATCTGGTCGGGGTCCAGATCGTTGCGGACGACGACGTAGTAGAGACCCGCCCGGCTCAAGTAGTCGGCGAGGCCCGGCACTTCGGCGCCCGTGAGCAGCGCCTGCTCGACGGCGTCCATCGCGCGCCGGTTGCCGGGCGTGCCGAACGGCACGTAGTCACGCTGCGCCCAGCGGGACTCGGCGAGCACGTCGAGAGGCTGGTCGACGGTGGTGCCCCAGGTATGGATGCCGTGCGCGGTGGCCGGCACGACCAGCGCCCGCGAGTCCGGCGAGTACTTCTCCAGCCAGTCGGCCGTCGCCTGCCAGTACTTGGGCAGCTCCTGGAACGAACCGGGTTGCAGCACCGACCCGTTGAGGTACGGCCACAGCAGCCCGGGGACGACGAGCACGGCGGCGATCAGCGGTGCGAACCGCCGCCCCCGCACCCGGCGGGCCCCACGCGCCTGCGCGGCGACCCCCACCAGATGCGCGAGCCCCAGCACGAGCGCGAGGGCCAGCCCGGTCTGGAACTTGTAGATGTTCCGGAAGGGCGCGAGGCCCCCGTTCAGCCAGTCCTGGACCACCCCGTGGAAGGGCGCCCCGAACACACCGCCGTACCCGGCGAGCGTGACCAGCGCGACGACCAGCACGGTCAGCACCAGCCACCGCCGCTCGGGCATGTCCCGTCGCGCGAGCCCGGCGAGACCCAGCCCCGCCGCCAGCGCCGACGACAGGATCACGATCACGGAGGCGGCGACGGACCAGCCGGCCGGCAGCCAGGGCTCACCGAAGTTCAGATACGCCACCCAGTTCCCGGCGCCCCGCAGCGCCTCGGTGGCCGACATGGTGGCCGTCGTGGTCTGCGAACTCTCCACGTACGGAAGGAAGTTCTCCCCGTAGAAACCGAGCAGCAGCAGCGGCGCCACCCACCACGCGGTCGCCAGGATCACCCCCGGCACCCACCACGCGATCAGCCTCCGCTGTCTGGGCCCCGGCGTCCGGGTGAGCAGATACAGCCCGACGGGCAGCAGCGAGGCCAGGGTCGCGGTGGCGTTGACACCGCCCATGAAGGGGATGACCAGCGCCGACCGCAGGGCCGCCACCCGCGCGCTGTACCGCTCGTTCGTCAGCGGCAGCAGCACCCACGGCAGGAACGCCCCGGGCAGCGCGGCGGCCGAGGTCGACCCCACGACCGTCGTGAACACGGGCCAGAGCGCATAGGCCCCGGCGGCCAGCAGCCGCGACGCGGAACTCCCGACCCCCAGCCGCTCCGCCAGCCGCAGCGCACCCCAGAAGGCCACCGACACGATCAGCGACAGCCACAGCCGCTCCGCCAGCCACACCGGCAGCGCGACCAGATCGGTCAGCCCGTAGTACGGCAGCATCGGCCACAGGTAACCGACGTACTGGTCCGCGATGCCGCCGAACCCGCCCCGGTCGTGCCACAGCTGGCCGAGGTCGGAGACGAACTGCCAGGGGTCGGTGGTGACCCCGAGCTTGGTGTCGAAGGTCTGCCGCCCCGGCTGCGCCGCGACGAGCAGCACGAACACCACGGCCCAGAACCCCAGCAGCCAGCGCCGCGACCGAGGGCCCTCGGGGGGTCCCTCGGTCGTGCCCGGCGGCCGTACCGGCGCGGGAGGTGGAGCCTGGACCGTGCTCGTCATGGTGGACACCGCCGGAGGATGAGGAGGAGGTTCCAGGTGGCGAACTCACGCAGGCCCGGCGCCTTCACGACGGTCTCCGCGAGGAACGGCCAGTAGCGGGAGCGCGCCGACACGACCGTCACGTCGTCCCGGTCGCGCACCTGCCGCAGAGTGCGTCCGATGTGCACGGCGAAGAGGTTCTCGCCGAGAGTGTGCTTGGCGTCCTTACCCGTACGGCGCCGATAGCGGGCCCGTGCCCGCTCCGCCCCCAGGTAGTGCCAGGGCGCCCACTCGTGACCGCCCCACGGGGACAGCCAGTTCGTGAACGAGACGTAGATCAGCCCGCCGGGCCGGGTGACCCGTACGAGCTCACTGATGAAGGTCGGCGGATCGGCGACGTGCTCCAGCACATTGGAGGTGAAGGTGACGTCCGCGACCCCGTCGGCGAGGGGCAGCAGATACCCGTCGGCGACGACGGCCCCGTCCGGCGGCTTAGCGCCCAACTCGCCCAAGTCCGGCTCGAAGAGGAACGCCTGGGCGCCCCGCCGCCGGAACTCCTCGGTGAAGTACCCGCTCCCGCCGCCGACATCGACGACGGTCAGCCCGTCGACGGGCCCGCCCCGGTACGCCTCGACCTGGTCGACGGCATCCCGGGCGAGCAGGGAGTAGCAGTACTCGGGATCGTCCTGCTCCCGCATGAAGGCCCGGAAGAGGGTGAGGGAGCGCCGAAAAGAGGGGTCCTTGAAACCCCCGCTTCCCAAGGGGCGCGGGGAACTGCGCGACAAGCCACGACGCACCCGCACCCGCCAACGCACCCGGGTGGCACTCCATTTCGCGCTCACGGCGTCCAACCCCGCACCGCCTCCGCAGCCACCGCCCGGAACTGCCGAACCGTGTGCCCCCACCGATAGTGCGCGGCCCGCTCCCGCGCCGCCTTCCCCATCAGCACTCGCCGATCGGTAGACAACGCCAGCGCACACCAGGCCGCCGCGAACGACGACTCCCCCCGGGCGAGCACCCCGGTCTCCCCGTCCACCACGGAGTCCCGCAGTCCGGGCACGTCGAAGGCGACCGAGGGGGTCTCCCGCACGGCGGCCTCCGTGACGACCAGCCCCCACCCCTCCACGGAGGAGGGGTGCATCAGCAGCCAGGCCGCGCACAGCAGCCGGTGCTTCTCCTCCTCGGAGACGTGCCCGGCGAACTCGACACCGGCTCCGGCCATCGCCTCCAGCCGCGCCCGCTCGGGCCCGTCACCGACGATCACGAGCCGTCCGCCCGTGACCGGCCGCACCCGTTCCCAGAGCCGCAGCAGCAGATCGATCCGCTTGTACTCGACCAGCCTCCCCACCGCCACGAACAGCGGTTCGGAGGACCGGTCGGCACGCGGCCCGGGTTCCTCGACGCCGTTGTGCACGACCCGTATCCGCTCGCGCTCCACCCCGATCGAGCGGAGCGCGGTGGCCGTGGACGAGGAGACGGCGACCAGCAGGTTCCGGCGCTGCGCGACTGTCAGCGACCAGTGTTCGAGTCTTCGGCCGAGCCGTGCGGCCGGCGCCAGCGGGCCGCCGAACCGCTGCTTCCACAGATCCGTGTGCACATGGTTGACCAGGCACATCGTCGGACCGTGGTGCCAGAGCGGCGCGAGGTAGGGCATGCCGTTGCACACCTCGACGAGGAGGTCGCAGTCGCCGACCTGACGGGCGAAGGTCGACTTGGCGCGCAGATGGTGGCTCAGGTCGCCGCCGGCGGAGACGACCCGGTAGTCGCGGTAGGCCGCGGGGCCGCCGCACACCAGGGTGACCTGGTGGCCGAGTTCGGTCAGGCCTTCGGCGAGCCGGTCGACGAGGAGCTCGGAGCCCCCCGCGGCCGGATTATCGAGGTCACGGCGGGCGAGAAAGACGATCCGGCGCGGCTGTGGGGGGCCTGCCGAACGGTGCTGGTCCAGGCGCGGAAACACCTCGACCAGCGAGAACGGCACGTGCTGGGGCATGGGTGCTCCAACTCGTCTCGGGGTGCGGAACTCAGCGGGGAGAAGGACGTTCGCTGTGGGGGATGTTCCGGTGGGAGGGGGGGGTCCGGATGGATCTGTCGGTTCCTACGGTTCCTACGGTTCCTACGGTTTCTTCGGTCTTCCGGTTCTTCGGTTCTTCGGTCTTCCGGTGGGCTCTTGTGGGCGAGGTGTGGGTGGGCTGTGCTCGGGTGGGGTGGACAGTTTTCGCCCAGAGGTAAGAAGCTGCTACTCACCGGCGTGACAATTTCCGGGGTTTATTGAACTGACGACCTGTCACATCGTGATGGGGGCCTGGGAGGACTCGGGCGTATCGGGGCGCCGCCTGCCACGCACGACCAAAGCGGCGCCCACGGCGGCGAGGACGAACCCGGCGACAGCGCCACCGATCGGCACCGTCTGCCCCACCAGTCGCAGCAGTCCGCTGTCCTTCTCCGCCTGGTCCACCGCGAACTTCTGCGTCGCCGTGGTGAACGCGAGCTTCTCGCTGTCGAGCAGCACCGCCGCGTCCTCGTCGCCGCCGGGGGCCCGCAGGGTGCGGCGCGGCCCGGTCTGCGCGTAGAGCACCCGTCCCGTGCTCTGGTCGACGACCAGTTCGAGTCCGTGGTTGGCGTACCACTCCTCGGCGAGCACCTGCGGCCGGTTCGGCTCGTCGACGAGGGCGCCGGGGACGAGACGCGTACCGGTCCTGGTGGCCGGAACCTTTGCCGTGAAGCGCAGCCCCTCGTAGCCCCGGATCTTTTTCCGGCCCTCGTAGTGGAGCGTCACCGTCGCGCCGAGCGTGTTGTCCCACCAGCGGTAGGAGCGCTTCTGCACGTCGAAGGGGAACTTCAGGTACGCCTCGCCCTCGATGTACGGCTTCTCGTCGCAGCAGTGCACCGGTCGGTTGGTCTTCCGGTCGCTGACCCAGCGGTGCGGGGTGAAGTCCAGCGCGTCGTGCGGGTCGGCCGCCGGCAGCGACTCGTCGGTGTCCACCGAGGTGATCACGTCCCACACGGCGGCCCCGCTGCGCTCACTTTCGGCCACATTGCCGCGCACCCGCTGGGTCACGGTGATCTTCTGGTCCGGCACGGTCTTCACCTGCTCGACGTCGAAGACGCTGCCCGTGCCGGTGTAGACGGCGGTCGTGTCGATGTCGATGGGATTCACGGCGGCCCGTGGCTCCACGTACCACGCGAGCAGCGGCGCGAGCACCAGCAGGAAGGTGCCGAGGCCCAGCAGGACCAGTGAGAACGGTGAGGCTGTACGGCGCATCCGGGCACTCCAGGGGGCGTTGGGAGGTGCGGCTCGGGTAGACGTGCGGCAAAGACGACGCCAGGGGAAGGTGCGCGTGACGTATGGGCCGGGAACCGTAGGCGGAGACTTGACGCAGTGTCAATGCATTGCTGACACTGAGTCGGCGGGGTGCCTGGGTGGGGCCGACCTGTCGACCGAGAGGCTGACCCTGCGATGTCCAGACTGCTCGCCGCCGTGCTCACCATGGTGGCCGCCGCCGCTCTCGCGCTGGGGGCCGCGTTCGGCATCGTCGCGCTGCTCGACGCGACGCCGGACCAGCCGAACACGCCGCTCATCACGTACGAGAACGCCGGTCGGGAGCGCTGAGGGGTGACCGGTGTGCCGGGAACCGTGACGGTCCGCTCCGCGTGGCACGACGTGCCGCGCCTCCAGGTCCGCGAGTTCGCCGCGATCGCCATGGCCGAGGCCCCCGCCCTCGCCGAGGAGATCCTGGGCGAGATCCGCCGCGAGTACCCGCATCTGCCCGTCGTCCTCGACGACTCCGGCGAACCGATGGCCCTCATCGGCATCCGCCGCGCGATCGAGGTCTTCGTGCAGCACCTGGAGACCGCCGAGGGCCGCCCCCGCGTCCCTCCCGGTGTCTTCCAGGAGTTCGGCCGCGGCGAGGGCCTCAACGGCCGCAGCCTCGACTCGCTCCAGGCGATCTACCGCCTCGGCGTACGCCTCGCCTGGCGCCGCTTCGCGGAGATCGGTCAGCGCGTGGAGATCCCTCCGCCCGCGATGTACGAGCTCGTCGACGCCGGATACGAATACCTGGACGGCCTGGTGGACCAGTCGGTGCGCGGCTACGCGGAGGCGGCGGCCCGGCAGGCGGGCGAGCGTCTGCGACTGCAACGCCGACTGATGGAGCTGCTGCTCGCCGAGCACCACAGGGGCGACCCCGCCGACGCGCTCGCCGAACGCGCGGCCCGGATCGGCTGGACCCTCCCGGAGAAGGTCGCGGTCGGGGTCCTGTTACGCCCGGCCCGTGAGGCCATGGCGCCGGCCGTCGGGCAGGGCGTCCTGCTCGACATGGAGTACGAGCAGCCCCGCATGGTCGTCCCCGAACCGGACGCGGCCGGCCGCCCCGAACTCCTGCACCGCGCGCTGACCGGCTGGTCCGGCGCGATCGGACCGCCGGTGCCGCTGGCTGACGCGGCGAAGTCGCTGCGCTGGGCGGAGGCGGCGGTGCGGTTGATGGAACGGCGGCTGCTGCCCGCCGGGGAGGTGCTGCACTGCACCGAGCACACCGAGGCCCTCGTCCTCCTCCAGCCCGAGGAGCTGATCGACGACCTCGCCCTGCGGTGCCTCGCGCCGCTGGCCCACTGCGGTCCCACCCACGGCCGCCGGCTCGCGGAGACCCTTCTCGCGTGGCTGGAGACGCGGGGCGGTGCGCCCGAGATCGCCACGCGTCTTGGTGTGCACCCGCAAACCGTTCGGTATCGGCTTCGTCAGATACGTGAGCTCTGGGGTGACGAGATCGACGATCCCGATCGCCGGTTCGAGTTGGAGCTGGTGCTTCGGGCGCAGCGGTTGCGGGGGGAGCTGGGGGATCCGCGCGGGCGGCGGTGACCGGGGCGCCTCATGGCTCGGGGGTGCGGGTGCGATGGCGGGTGCGGCTGCGTGGGGCTTCTCGCGCAGTTCCCCGCGCCCCTGAAAAGCAGGGGCTGCGCCCCGTGCTTTTCACCCCGCAGCCCCGTCGCCCTTTCAGGCCCGCAGGGCCGTGGTCTTTCAGGCCCGCAGGGGCCTGATGCTTTTAGGGGCGCGGGGAACTGCGCGAGAACCCCCACTCACCCGCACCCGACAACGCACCTCGCCTCCCACCACACTCCTCTCGATCGTCCGCGGTTATTGCCCGGTCAACGCACTATGACTAGCCTGTGTTCGTCATGCCGATCGACCGTTGAAATTTCGAACACCGCCGCAGACGCATCGCCGCAGACAGAACACCGAACCGACAGACAGAGGAAGGGGGCCGGCCGTGGGACGCCTCGTACCTGCCGTGACCCGGGCGCTCGACATATTGGAGCTCTTCCTGGACGGGGACGGCACACTGTCCGCCCCCGACATCGTGCGCAGACTCCAGTTGCCCCGGACCACCGTGCACGAGCTGGTCACCACGCTCGCCGCCCGGGG
This sequence comes from Streptomyces sp. SP18BB07, assembly GCF_036322545.1. Classification (NCBI taxonomy): domain Bacteria; kingdom Bacillati; phylum Actinomycetota; class Actinomycetes; order Kitasatosporales; family Streptomycetaceae; genus Streptomyces; species Streptomyces sp. SP18BB07. The sequence goes on along the minus strand of NZ_JAQYWT010000370.1, from coordinate 374,738 downwards.
CTACATCGTCCAGGTGCAGGGCCAGCCGGGGCGCTACCGCCTCGGTGTCCGCCCGTACCAGCTCGGCAGCCGTTACGCCGAGCAGTTGGACCTCGCCGCCGAGGGCCAGCAGGTGGCCCGGTCCGTCGCCGAGACCTGCGACGAGACGGTGCACGTGGCGATCCTGGAGTACACCGACGTCATCTACATCGCCAAGGTCGACTCCACGCACGCCGTGCGCATGGTCTCCGCAGCCGGCCGCCGCCTCCCGGCGCACTGCACCTCCGTCGGCAAGATGCTCCTCGCTTCCCTTCCCGAGGTCGAGCTGAACGCCCGCATTCCGGACGACGCCGACCTGCTCGCCATGACCCCCAACAGCATCACCGACCCGGCCGCTCTGCGCGAGGCCCTGGCCCGGATCCGTGAGCGGGGTCTCGCCGTGGAGAACCGCGAGTCCAACCCGGACGTCTCCTGCGTCGCCGCGCCGGTCCGCGACCGCACCGGCAGGGTCGTCGCCGCGATCTCCATCTCCGTCCCCATGATCCGCTGGAGCGACGAGCGCCGGATCGAGCTGGAGCAGCTCGCCGCCAAGGGCGCCGCGGAACTGTCCGAGCGCCTCGGCCACCGGAGCGTCGCATGAGCGCGCACACGAGTCACCCGGCCTACGAGGTGGCGGTCCGGGAGTACGCGGCCCTCGGCGAGGGCCCCACCTGGGACGCCGCCGCCCAGCGCCTGATCTGGATCGACATCCTCGGCTCCCGGGTCCACACCTACGACCCGGCCTCCGGCCGCCGCACGGTCCTCGTCACCGAGCAGCACGTCGGCGCGGTCAAGCCCCGCGCCGGCGGCGGCCTCGTCCTGAACCTCCGGGACGGCGTCGGTCTGACCGACCCCGACGGCTCCTTCCGATGGCTGCATCACGAGCCGGTCCCGGGCCGCCGCGCCAACGACGCCGCCGTCGCCCCCGACGGCTCCCTCTTCGCCGGCACCATGCGCTACGACGAGGCCCCGGGCGGCGGCACCCTGGCCCGCTTCACCGCCGAGGGTCTGACCACGACCGTCCTCGACGACGTCGCCGTGAGCAACGGCACGGGCTGGAGCCCGGACGGCCGTCTCATGTACTACATCGACTCGCCGACCCGCCGGATCGACGTCTTCGACTACCGGGAGACCGAGGGTGGCGTCCGCCTCCCCGCCGACCGCCGCCCCTTCGTCACCATCGAGGACGGCGCGGGGTATCCCGACGGCCTCACCGTCGACGCGGAGGGCTGTGTCTGGGTCGCGCTGTGGGAAGGGAGCGCGGTCCGCCGCTACACCCCGGCCGGCGTCCTCGACCGGGTCATCACCCTCCCCACCCCCCGCCCCACCGCCTGCGCCTTCGCCGGCCCCGACCTCACCGACCTCTACATCACGACGGCCCGCACGGGAACGGACACCCCGCACCCCCTCTCGGGCTCCCTGCTGGTGGTACCGGGCGCGGGCAAGGGCCTCACCCAGCCGGCGTTCGCCGGCTGAGGCCGCCGTGCGCGCGCGGGTGTCGGCCGGTCAGTCCGGCAGGCCTCCGGCGAACGGCGTGGTCCGCCACTGTTCGACGGCCGGCCCGAGGTACTCCACCAGCTCGGGCAGTTGGGGCACGAGCGAGAGGGCGGCGATGATCCGCAGCATCCCGACGGCGTTCACGAACCTCAGGACGCCCTCGTCCAACGGTCTCGATCCGTTGCGCCGGGCGCCCCGGTCGTAGGCGGCTTCGTGGACGGGCCCGAGAGCGGCCAGGTCCCACTCCACGGGGCCCAGCGTAACCAGCTCGAAGTCGGAGTACAGGTCCCCGTCCGTCCCGGCGAAGATGTTCGCGGGCGGAGAGTCGCCGTGGACGGGCTGGAGGTCGATCCCCGGGAACGCCGCTTCGAACGCCGCGCGGGAGCGCACCAGAGGTCCGAGGATCCGCCACTCGCGCCGGGCCTGGTCCAGCTCGGACGGGCCGATCAGGCTGGGGAACCCGTCCAGCAGCGCCAGGCTCTCCGTGACGAAACGGGGGTCGGCGGCGGACAGGAACGACAGACGCCCCGGGTAGTCGCGCATCGCGGCGTGCAGGTCGGCGACGCTCTCGGAGTTCGCCACGTAGTCGGGTTCCCTGTCCCGGTCCTCCTCGACGAACTGCCAGAACGTCATCGAGAATCCACCGCGGCGAACGGGTTCGCGGGGCACGAGCGGGCTGGGCGGGATCACGGGAGTGCCGCGGTCGGCGAGCCAGCGTGCCACGTCCAGTTCCGCCCGCTGGCGGTGCGCGAGGGAGTCGGGGCTCTCCGTGTGGGGCAGGACGGTGGGGATCCGGGCCACCACCGGTGAGGGCGCGAGATGGACCACCACGGAGAAGACGTCGTGGAGGACCCGGGCATCGGTCACGGCGAGTCCGAGATCGCGGCCCGCCCCGACAGCCGCGTCGACGGCGGCGGCGGTGCGGCGGGCGCGCTCCGGTGGCAGGGAGCCGGTCATGATCGTCGAGGTGGGTGGAGGCGGGCCGCGCGGGAGGAAGCCATGCCCTCACCCTACAAGACGGTTCGTATCGTCTTCAGTCGGGGAGTGTCATGCCCGCCCACGGAGGTCACTCACGCGCGGGCACACCGCTCTCCGCCCGGGACGTGGCGGCGAGCGCCCGTACCGCCTCGATCTCGGCCGGCTCGCGCAGTACCCGCGACAGGGCGTCGATGTCCTGCAGCAGATCGGTGGGGTCGGAGGAGACCGTGAGCTCGGGGAACGCAGTACGGCCGGACGCCCCCGCCGGTTCGCCCGAGCCCGACGCCGTCCCCGAGCCCGCCCCCGGCCCCGCCTTCGGGAAGACAAGGGGACCCGAGGTGAGCGTGGCCGTCGTCGCGCCGTCCGGCGACCTCCTCCGCGTCGCCACCGCGTCCTGGACCGCCACGGCGGCGGCGAGGGCCTTCGCCCGGCCGGGGTCGTGCCCGAGGTCCAGCGCGGCGTCGTACGCACGGCGCCGCAGATCCTCGTCGAGGTGACGGGCGAGCCGGAGCAGGGCGTCCCGGATGAACGTCTCCCGGCGGGTGAGCCGCAGCTCCGGGGTGGCGCGCAGCGTGAACGGGACGCGGGAGTCGTCGACGGCCCTGGTCAGCAGGTACAGGGGCCGCAGCCGGAGGTGGCTCGTGCGCACCCGCCAGCGGTCCTGCAGATACTGACCGCCGTGCGGCAGGATGAAGCCCACCGCGATGCAGATGGCTCCCACGGCGACGACCGGCGGCGCCACGTCCGTGCTCAGCCAGTCCAGGTCGTGCCCCGTCCAGCGGGCCACCACCGCCGTGAGCTTCGCGGCGTCGAACACCAGGTTGAGCGCGCAGCCCAGGCCCAGCGCCCGCAGGCCGCCGCGCAGCCACACGTCCAGGCTCTCCGCGCGGACCCAGTTCCGTATCAGCCGGTAGGTGATCAGGCAGGCCACCGAGTGCGCGACGAGGTAGAGCAGGATCTCCTCGCGCATGAAGGGCGTCGTGGCGTAGTACGTGTCCAGGTCGCGCAGCCGTTCGCGGGGGACGTCCGCCAGCGCGAAGAGCACCCACAGCACGACGATCACCCCCGCGTAGACGGCGACGACCCACCGCATGAGCCGACGGGTCGCCCGGGAGCGGTCGGCGGGGCCGTCGCGCCAGGCCGCGATCAGCAGCAGACAGCACGCGCAGAACGCGGTGATCAGGGAGTACACCCAGGGCGCGGCGACGTTCGGCACGCCCACGACCTGGTTGGTCCAGGCGATGACGGAGGGCACCGCGAACACGAACACGCAGCAGGCGAGCAGCAGCAGCCCGCCGACCGCCCGCAGCAGCGAGTCCCGCCACAGCTTCACAATGCTGGGCAGTTTGATCACCAGGGCGGCGGTCAGGACGGCGGTGGGGATCCAGAACGAGATGTACAGCTCGGAGAAGAAGTCGGCGGGACCGCTCGAGCCGAGGGCCCCGGTCATGGTGGCGGGCACGGCCGTCCCCCTCATCTCCCGTGCCGACGGTAGCCCAGCGACGCCTGGATGGCCTGCCCGACGGGGTCCCCGGACCCGGCTGTTCCGGCAGTTCCGGCGGCTCCAGCGGCTTCGGCGGCTTCGGCGGATCCGCTCTGCCCGGTGTCCACCCAGGAACGGAAGGCGGTCGCCAGCCGGTGGCCGAAGTCCTCGGCCTGCTGCTCGTCCGACTCGTGCGAGCCGTTGCGGGCCGCGATGGGCGTACCGCCCTGCCCGAGGGCGGCCGACAACTCGGGGGAGAGCGGCGGCAACGCGGACGCCCGCTCGCCCGGTACGCCCGGCGCGCCCGGGTCCGCGGCGGCGAGCGCCGCCGCGTCCGCTCCCGGCAGCTGGTGATGGCAGTGCCCGGCGTGCATGTGCCACAACTCATGCCCCAGGATGACCAGTTGCTGCACGGTCTCGGCCCGCTCCTCGACGATCACCAGATCGAAGTCGGGGAACTCCATCCACAGTCCGGTCACCCCTATCCCGTCCGGGAACCGCTCGAACCGCAGCTCCACCGGCCGCCCGCCCCGCCGCGCGCTCATCTCCGCGCACAGCGCCGCGCCCAACTCCCGTACTCCGACGGGCGCGTCGAGCCTCCCCCGCACCGCCTTGCTGAGCCCGGCCGTCAGCTTCCGCATCTCGGCGGAGGACCGCGACGGAACCAACGCGTCCCGCACCCTGCCGAGGACCCCACGCCTCATCGCCGGGCCTCCTCGTCGTCGATGCCGAGCAGCCCTTCGAGCATGACAGCGAGTGCCTCCTGCTTGCGACGGGTGAGCCGTTGCCCGCGCAGCGCGAGTGTGACGACCCCGTGCCGGGTGGCGAACTCGACCAGCGGTCCGTCGTCGTCCGCGTCCTCTTCGAGTTCCGCGAGGACCCGCCCGAGTTCCCGGTTCAGGACGGTCGTGGCCGGGTCGGTGAAGAACCGGACGCCCTCCTCGATCCCGAAGAACTCCGCGAGTTCGGTCAGATCGGGGACGTTCGGCATCTTCCTGCCGAGCAGCAGCTGCCGGGCCCACTCGGGGCTGATCGAGAGCCGCCGCGCGACCTCCCGGCCGACCTCTCCGGCCCGCTTCCCGCTCCGCGCGACATACGCCTCGTGCACCGCCCGCACCCGCCGGCGCACCCGGTCGTCGACCCGCTCCGCCACCGGCGCGGCCCCGCCGAGCAACGCCCGCACCTCGTCCTCACCGAGCGCGGTACGGTCCGCCAGCGCCCGTACGTCGAGAATCCGGCCCCGGTCGGCACCGGCCTCCGCGATACGGGCGCCCAGTCGCGTCAGGGTCTCGGCAAGGGGATCGGGAAGCGCAGACACGCGCCGACCCTACGTGCCGCCGCCTGCCCACACCACGAGAATCCAACGATCGTTGAATTCCGACCAACGATGGTTGCGCTACCGGGAAGAGGGTGAGATCCGCGCCCCTCCAGGGGCGCGGGCAACTGCGCGAGCAACCACGAACGACCCGCACCCGCCCGTCAACAACGCCCGGCAGACGCGCAGGGCGCGCGCCCCGTCCGGCCGCGAGACCCCATTGACTGGCCCCGACATCGACCATAGCGTCCCGTTCGACGCAACGAGCACCATCCGCAATACCGAACGCCGAGTACTGAGGGGCCGCCCCACATGACCCGCACCGCCCGCTTCACCCTCGACCCCGCTTTCAAGGTCGGCGAGGTCAACCCCCGCCTCTTCGGCTCCTTCGTCGAACACCTCGGCCGCTGCGTCTACACCGGCATCTTCGAACCGGACCACCCCACCGCCGACGAGGCGGGCCTGCGCACCGACGTGCTGGACCTGGTCCGCGAACTGGGCGTCACCACGATCCGCTACCCCGGCGGCAACTTCGTCTCCGGCTACAAGTGGGAGGACTCCGTCGGCCCCGTCGAGGACCGCCCCCGCCGCCTCGACCTCGCCTGGCGCTCCACCGAGACCAACCGCTTCGGCCTCTCCGAGTACATCGCCTTCCTGAAGAAGGTCGGCCCCCGGGCCGAGCCCATGATGGCCCTCAACCTCGGCACCCGGGGCGTCGCCGAGGCCCTGGAACTCCAGGAGTACGCCAACCACCCCGCCGGTACCGCCCTTTCCGACCTCCGCGTCGCCCACGGCGACAAGGACCCCTTCGGCATCAAGCTCTGGTGCCTGGGCAACGAGATGGACGGCCCGTGGCAGACCGGCCACAAGACGGCGACGGAGTACGGCCGTATCGCCGCCGAGACGGCCCGCGCGATGCGCCAGATGGACCCGACCGTGGAACTGGTCGCCTGCGGCTCCTCCAGCCAGTCCATGGAGACCTTCGCCGAGTGGGAGGCGACGGTCCTCGCCGAGACGTACGACCTCGTCGACCACATCTCCCTGCACGCCTACTACCAGCCCGAGGACGGCGACATCGACTCCTTCCTGGCGTCCGCCGTGGACATGGAGTCGTTCATCGACAACGTGGTCGCGACCTGTGACCACGTCGGCGCCCGCCTCAAGTCCAAGAAGAAGATCAACCTCTCCTTCGACGAGTGGAACGTCTGGTACATCTCGGAGTGGCACGCGATCGAGAACTCCGGCGCGCGGGACTGGGCCGAGGCCCCCCGACTGCTGGAGGACAACTACAGCGTCACCGACGCCGTCGTCTTCGGCTCCCTCCTCATCGCGCTCCTCCGGCACGCCGACCGCGTCACCGTCGCCTGCCTCGCCCAGCTCGTCAACGTCATCGCCCCGATCATGACCGAGCCCGGCGGCCCGGCCTGGCGGCAGACGACGTTCTTCCCGTTCGCCCAGGCCGCGAAGTACGGGCGGGGCGAGGTGCTCGACGTACGGGTGGACTCGCCGACGTACGAGACGAAGAAGTACGGCGAGGCGGATCTGCTGCACGCGACGGCGGTGCGGGCCGAGGACGGCTCGGTGACCGTCTTCGCGGTCAACCGGGACCGTACGCGGCCGCTGCCGCTCGAAATCGCCCTGAACGGCCTGGAGTTGACCCGGGTCGTCGAGCACAGCGTGCTGGCCGACGCGGACCCGGACGCGCGGAACACGCTGACGGAACCGGAGCGGGTCGCCCCGCGGGTGGTGGAGGGGGCGGCGCTGCGCGACGGCATGCTGAGCACGACCCTCGAGCCGCTGTCGTGGAACGTGATCCGGCTCGGCTGAGAGGCCGTGATCGAGCCCGCGCCCCCGACGGGCGCGGGACCGCCGTGGCGTCCGCGTGGCCGACAATGTTCCGCATGAGGATCTCGGCACGGGCGGATTACGCCGTACGCGCGGTACTGGAAGTCGCCGTACGGCAGGACGGCGGTCCGGTGAAGGCGGAAGTCATCGCGACCGTGCAGGAGATCCCGCACAAGTTCCTGGAGGGCATCCTCGCGGACCTGCGGCGGGGCGGCCTGGTCACCAGCCGGCGGGGCGGCAGCGGCGGGTACCTGCTCGCCCGCGAGCCCTCCGCCATCACCGTCGCCGATGTGATCCGGGCCGTCGACGGGCCGATCGTGTCGGTGCGCGGCGAACGACCCACCGGCCTGACCTACACCGGCTCCGCCGAGCCGTTGCTGCCGCTGTGGATCGCCCTGCGGGCCAATGTCCGCCGCATCCTGGAGGGCGTCACCGTGGCCGACATCGCGGCCGGCGCCCTCCCCGACCCGGTGAAGGACCTGGCGGCGGAGCCGACGGCCTGGGAGAACCCGTAGCGCGGTCCGGTGCCGTGCACAGGATCGTCACCTCCTCCTCAGCCATTCCTCAGCTTGCTCTCGTACCGTTGCCGTTCGGCCCATCCCTACTTAACCGGTGGGAAAGCCCGGGAAGCCAGGGAACAGCGGCGACGGAAACGGAAGACGGGACGAAGGACGCATGCGGACGCTGGTACTGCTCGCGCTGGCGGGCCTGGGCGCGCAGTTGGTGGACGGCAGCCTGGGCATGGCCTACGGCGTGACCTCGACGACGCTGATGCTCGCCATGGGCACCAATCCAGCCGCCGCCTCCGCCACGGTGCACCTCGCCGAGATCGGCACGACCCTGATGTCGGGCGCCTCGCACTGGCGGTTCGGGAACGTGGACTGGAAGGTCGTCGCCAGGATCGGCGTACCGGGCGCGGTGGGCGCGTTCCTCGGCGCGACGGTCCTCTCGTCGCTGTCCACGGAGACCGCCGGCCCGCTGATGTCGCTGATCCTGCTCGGCCTGGGCGTGTACGTCCTGTCCCGCTTCACCCTGCGCGGCCTGCCGAAGGAACGCCTCGGCCAGCCGCTGCGGAAGCGGTTCCTGTCCCCGCTGGGCCTGGTCGCCGGTTTCCTGGACGCGACCGGCGGGGGCGGCTGGGGCCCGGTGGGCACGCCGGCGCTGCTGGCCAGCGGCCGCATGGAACCCCGTAAGGTCATCGGCTCCATCGACACGAGCGAGTTCCTCGTCGCGGTCTCCGCGAGCCTGGGCTTCCTCGTCTCCCTCGGCTCCCAGGGCCTGGACTGGGCCTGGGTCGCCGCCTTCCTGCTGGGCGGCCTGATCGCCGCGCCCATCGCCGCGTGGCTGGTCCGCCTGGTCCCGCCGCGAGTCCTGGGCTCGGCGGTGGGCGGAGTCATCATCGCGACAAACACCCGCACCCTCCTGAACAGTGACTGGCTCGCGGCGTCGGGAGCGGTGAGCACGGTGGTCTACCTCGCGATCTACACCCTCTGGGCGGCGGCGCTGACGTACTCGATCCGCGAACACCTGAAGGAGAGGGCGACGCCCACGCCCACGCCCGCGCCCCTCGGGGACGCGGGGGAGGGCGCGACGGGCCTCGACGAGCGGGTGGCGGCCCGCCGGTAACGGCTGTCCCTGGGTTCTGTCCTGTGCTCTGTCTGCGTTCTGTCTGTGTTCTGAGTTCAGCTTGGTTCGTGGCGTCTGAGTTCAGCTTGGTTCGTGGCGATCGAGTGCGGCACGGACCCGGCTGAGCCCCTCCACTCTCCAGTGGCCCCGGTCGGGCATCCGGTCGTCCCGGCGCCATCGCCAGGCCGAGAACATCGCCCAGTTCAGGGCGCGGCAGCGGTGGATCAGGTCGTGGTCGGCCCCCGTGTAGTGCTGTGCCACGTCCTCGGGCGCGTGGGCGAGGTCGAACTCGACCGGCCCACGGCAACACGTCGCGAGGTCCACGAAGAGCGGGCCTCGCCGCGTGTTGAGGAGGTTGCCCGGATGGGGCTCGCCGTGCAGTAGCTGCTCGCCGGCCCGCTCGACGCTGAGCGCGGTGCGCAGCCCGCTGAGTGTGTCGCTGAGGAGTTCCCGGTCGGAATCGGGCAACTCGGGGGAGCGTTCCCGGTCGTTCACCTCTCTGAGCGCCGCGGCGACTCGATCGGTGACATGCGGTGCGTCCAGATCGATCCGGCGCAGGACGGCATGATGCCGCAGGAACGCGTCCGCGTAGTCGGCCGCCGCGATCTCCGACCCCAGCGGTTCGTAGTAGGTCCACAGCGAGACGGCGAAGTCACCACGCACATGGACCCGTGGCTCGACCCGGGGTTCGAGCTCCGCCACCGGAGCCCCGGCGACGGTGAGACGGCGAGCGACCTCCACTTCGAACTCGGACTCGGCCAGCTGCTCCACGGGCGCGACCCGAACCAGCACATCGCAGGGAACCAGGCGCAGCGCGACACGGTCCGAATCGTGGACGACGACCACATCGTCGACCTGAAGTCCCAGCCCCGAGGCGGTCGCCCACCCCGCCTCAACCGCGCGACGAAGCTCCGACGGCTCCATACGCCCCCCTCCCTGATCTCACGTTCGCGAAGACGTGCCCGGATCACCCACTTGGCGATCACGTTCCGGCCCCCAGTGTCACCGCCCGAGCCGACCGACCAGGAACACCGCCGCCACTGAGGGCCTTGCCGCGTACGTCGCACCCGTGCGCCCCTGAGGGGCTTCCCACCAGACAACGGGTAGCGCCGCTCGCTGTTGCCATGCGCCCTGCTCATGCAGTGGATCTCCCGGCCAGGGTTGCGCAACAGGTACTCGAACACCTGCAGAGCCTGTGGCGCCAGTCCACCCGGAGTGCTGGGCCCATCGCCCGTCGTCCTCGACCGGGTACATCGATACCCTCGCTCCCACCCGCTGTATTTCGGCCAACATTTCGCCCGCCACCGAGCGTCACGAGTCGAACCGCGTTCCCACGCGCAGAAGCAGCAGGTCGAACTCGGGGCCGTCAGGCGTATTGCGGTACGGGCCCGCGTACTCGTAGCCGAGTCGGGCGTACAGGTCCTGTCCGCGAAGGTTGGAGGGCAGGGCGAGGAGGGACGACCAGGACGGGGCGATGGTCTTGAGGAGTTCGGCGTGGAGGCGGGAGCCGATGCCCTGGGACTGCCAGGGCGGACGTACGGCGAGTTCGCACAGGCCCATCAGCCGCTCGGTCCGGGCGGCCTCGGGTACCTGGTCGATCAGTTCGGCGCCGAACCAGTACGCCGCGTCGCACGGGAACGCGTACCCGAACCCGACCGCCGTGCCGGCGGCGTACGCGACGACCAGAGCGAAGCCGACGTGTTCGATCTGGGCCGCGATCCTCGCAAGCGCCCGCCGTCGCAGGGCCCCGCGCCCCTGGCCGCACAGCCAACTCCCCGCGATCACCGCCGCCGACATCACCAGCGGCCTCGTCGGCATCTACCTCCTGCCACCCGACGTGCGCCGACTCGCACGCGCCGCGGCACGCTCGGCCGAGGAGACGCGCCCATGACGGACGTACAGAAACGCCGGCCCACCGCCCCTCGCGCCGAGCTCCCCATGCTGCGCGCCTACCGGCTGTGGTTCGAACACGCCCGCAAGTGCGGCGTCGGCTGCAAAGGCGTACCCAGGGCTCAGGACGGTTGCGAGGACGGACGGCGGCTCTGGGGCTCGTACCGCCTCGCGCGCATCGGAAAGGCGACGGCGCCATGACCTGGACCATCGAACGCCCACCGGGTCGGCCCGTACGCCGCACCGCTGACAACCGCCTCGCCGTACCCCTGCGTCTGTCCCTCACCGACGGCCACGCCACGGACGCCGAACTGACCCTCACCCTCGCCGAGGCCGAGCATCTGCACGCCGCACTGTGCCGCGCACTCGACGGTGAGCCGACGCCTCCGGCCGCGCCCGACTGCCGTCAGTCGGTCCAGGCCTCGCCCGGAACGTCGCGCATCGTGGGGAGGGGGTAGCTCCTGGCTCCTTGGACGTAGGGACGTCTCTCGGGCGCATCCCCGGCAGGAGTCCTGGACGTGCCTCCGGGGATGACGAGTGACGGGTGGAGTCCTGGCGTACGACACGAACTCAGGGCGCGGCGCCGTCCCCACCGACGTGCAGGTCCTCTCGCATGCGTGCACGGAGGACGGCGAGGGCGTCGTTGTAGGCCAGGCGTCCCGCCACGTACACGGGCTCGGTGGCGAGTACTCCCTCCATGACCCGGTCGCGGAGGTCGCGCAGGCGGCGGAAAGCATCCTCTGAAGCGTCAACGACGCGGCCGGGCGCGCTGATGGTCATCTGGTATCTGAGTCCGATGCACGGCCCGAAGGCGTGACGGGCGGTGGTCCGGCGTACCGACGGCTCCATGTCTGGGTCCCGGGCTACGTTGCCGCACGCGTGCCGGGCCTCGGACAGACTGGCCAGATACTCCCCGTAAAGAGTGCGACGCGCTTGTGTCTCCCGTTCCAGGCGCTCTCGCTTCCAGCGTTGACGGTCCAGGAGCAGGGCGGAGCCCGTGGCGATCGCCGCGCCCACTATCGTGCTGATCAGGGTGATCCACTGCATGGACCGACCGTAGCCAGCAGACGCCGAGCCACTGTGACCAGGAGAAGGCCCGCCGACACTCACCCCAGCCGCACGGCCAACGTGACCTCCGCCCCCGCCCCCGTCACGTCCGTCGTCACCGTCAGGCGGTCCGTGACCAGGTGGGCGAGCCAGAGGCCGCGGCCGGGGCAGGTGTCGGTGAGGCCGGGGAGGAGTTCGGGGATGGCGGGGGTGAAGCCGGGGCCGTTGTCGGTGATGCGGCACTCCAGCTCGTGGGGGAGGAGGCGCAGTTCGAGGCGGCCCTGACCGCCGGCGTGCTCGACCGCGTTGGCCGCGATCTCGCTGACCGCGAGGGTGAACTCGCCGAGCCGTACGCCGCCCAGGCCCGCCGCCGCGGCCGTGTCCTCGACCTGGGCCCGCACCTGGGGGAGGTTCTCTCCGGTGAAGTGGCGTTTCAGCAGGAGCGTTTCGGGAGGGAGGGCCGGGGCGTCGCCCCTCGCTCCGCCCGTCGCACGGACCGCGCCGTCTCTCTCCCCGCCCGGCATCACGACCGCCTCCTCTCGATGGGTGTCGATGGGTACGGGCACGGGGCGCTGCGAGTCAAAGGCGAACTGCCGCACATCGCCCACGCTAGCCGTGCTCGCCCGATGAGTACCCAGTGGATCGAGAGGACATCACGCCTGGTCGTAACCGTATGAATTCGATCGAATGGTGCTCGGATTCGCCCGACCTCGGCTGATCGGTTTCCGTCCATCGATCAGCCGAGGGGGTCCGCGACATGGCATCGGCCCGGCTCCCTCCCGCACGGTCCGGGAGGGAGCCGTCGCGGCCGTCGCGGCCGTCGCGGTCCTTCTGGGTCAGCCGGACTCCACCCCCACCGTCAGCGACCCCGCGTACCCGGCCGTCGGGGACGTGCCCAGGGCCGTCAGGGTGAGGAGGCCGGAGGCGGCGCCTCCCTCGTCGTAGATGGAGTCCTGGGCGAGCGTCGTGCGGGGAACCCTGTTCGCCGAATAGGGGGAGAGCGCGGCGACGCGGGTGGTGACGGTCTCGGAGAAGAAGAGCTGGCCGGTGTGGAGTTCCTGACCGCCCGTGAACGAGCCGTCGGAGGTGAGCGTGACGTCGGTGTGCACCTTGAGGTGGATGTGGACGCACCGGCCCCGGTACCAGCCGGGGTAGACCGTCGTGATCCGCGCGACCCCGCTGGAGTTCGACAGCACGGCACCCCGCAGGAACGTGCCGTTGTCGGGCTCGTCATGGCCGTTGTCGCCGACGAAGCCGGAGTACTCGCCGAGCGCGTCGCAGTGCCAGATCTCCACCAGGGCGTTGCTGAGCGGGGCGCAGGTGTCGTCGTCCACGACGGTGAGGGTGAGCACCAGTGGGAAGCCGGTCTTGTCCTCCCTGATGTCGGTGCGGACGAGCTGTCCGTCGAGGTGGTAGGGGCCTTCGGTCATCTCCTTCGTGAGGGTGCAGACGGCCGCGGCGGCCACGGGGGTGGTGTTCCCCGTGTCGGCCGTGTCGGCCGTGTCGGCCGTCGCGGCCGTGGGGGCTTCAGGCGTCGCGGCGGCGCCGACGGCCAGGGTGGCGGCCGTGGCGCCGGTGGCGATCAGGACGGTACGGCGACCGATCGAAGTCGCCTCGGGTGCCTCTGAGGGCACTGACGTGTCTGTCATGAACACGGCACCCTAGAAACGGAAACTGTCCGTCAGCTGTCAGTTCGGCAAAGTGATCGGCAGTCAAGTCCGTTGTGAGCCACCCGAGTTGACGAACGCTCCAGCACTCGGTCGGCGTCTCAGGTCGCGACGTAGCCGCCGTCGGCGACGAGCACCGCACCGGTGATGTAGCTGGCCCTGTCCGAGGCCAGGAACGCCACGGCCTCCGCCACCTCCTCCGGCTCGCCGGCCCGGGTGAGCGGTGTGTTCTGGCTGAACGTCTCGAAGATCTCGCCCACCGTGTCGACGGCCGTGTCGGTGCGGATCGGGCCCGGCGCCACGGAGTTGACGCGCACGCCCGCCGCGCCGAACTCGACGGCCCACGACCGCGTCAGCGAGTCCATCGCGGCCTTGGAGGCGTGGTAGACGGAGCCCACCGGGGTGCCGATCTGCCCGGCGACCGACGACACGTTGACGATCGCGCCCCTCTTCCTCGCCACCATGGCCGGCGCGAGCGCGGCCGTCAGGAAGTAGGCCGCGCGGACGTTGACGTCGAAGACCCGCTCGTACTCGTCGAGCGACTGCTCGGGGGTCGACGAGAACGGGAAGATGCCCGCGTTGTTCACGAGCACGTCCACCTCGCCGACCTCCGCGGCGAGCCCGCGAACCTCGTCGATGTTCGCGACGTCCGCGACGACGAAGTGGCCCGTGCCGCCCGCCCGCTCGATCAGCTCGACAGTCTCCTTGCCGAGTTCGGCCCTGCGCCCGGTCACATAGACGATGGCCCCCGCCTCCGCGAGCTTGACCGCGATCGCGCGGCCGATGCCCGACGTGGCGCCGGTGACGAGTGCCTTCTTGCCCTGGAGTTCCTTGGTTGTCATGTCTGCCAACTTGGCCCCGCCACATCGTCGGCGCATAAATTCCGCATATACCGCCTGGTCAGGGCCTGAGGAAGCAAGCAGAAGCAGTACGGCCACGACGTGCTGCACGCCGTTGGTCATGTGCGGGCCAACGTTTAGCCCTCAGCTCAGCCCCTAAGCCCCTCAGCCCGTCAGCGCCGCCGTGCGCAGCCCGAAGTAGAGGCGCACGAACCGCGGCAGCCGGTAGCGGCCGAGCACGAGCGGCTCGATGAGGTGGACCGCCGCGAGTGACTCCAGCAGCAAATCGATCTCACCAGGGTCGCCCCCGGACATCCGCGCCGCCTCGTGGCAGTCGATCACCTCGGTGTCCTGGCGCGCGAAACACCTGAGCAGGTGCCGTTCCGGATCGCTCAGCCGCCGATCTGCCGCGATCATCGGGGCCACCATCGCGGCGCAGTAGGGCGGGAGCGCGTCGGCGGGCTTGCTCTCCCGCTCCATCTGCAGCACGGACATCTCGATCGTCCAGCCGGGGCGCGAGCTGAGCAGGCCGCCGACCACCCTGATCGGGGCCGGTAGTCGCGAGAGGCGTTCCAGCAGCTTCCCGACCTGCTCGGGTTCCGCGTCCGCGCGCGCCGGTCCGAGGATCCCGCGGAAGAACTCCCGCGCCTCCCGCTCGGTCAGCCCGGCGATCGTCATCCAGGTCACGCCGGGCAGCTCGTGCAACCGGCGGACACTCGTGAGGATCATCGCCGAACCAGGCGTGGCCAGATCGCGCACGTCCGCCGCGTCCTGGACGTCGTCCACCACGACCAGGAACCTCTTGCCGCGCGCCTTCTCCCGCCACAGCGCGGCCTTGTCGCCGACGGGGTTCTCCACGCCGACCGCCCGCAGCAGCTCACCGGCGACGTCCCCGCCCCTGACGAAGATCTGCCCGTCCGGGTAGCGGCCCTTGGCGAGGTGGCCGATCCGGGTGGCCAGTACGGTCTTGCCGCTGCCCCGCATCCCGGTGATGCCCACGGTGCCGGGCAACGTCCGCAGCGCCCGCGCGATCTCCTCGGCGCGGCCGGTGAAGTCGATCAGGTCCGGCAGCAGTTGCTCCGGCCTGTGTGGTGCGGTGAGGCCGCCGCTGAGGATCTGCGCGTGGACCCTGCGCAGCTCCGGTCCCGGTTCGAGACCGAGTTCCTCGCCGAGGAGGGCGCGTGCCCGGTGGTAGTGGTCAAGTGCCTCGCCCTGTCTGCCGTCCAGGTAGAGCGCGCGCATCAGGAGGGCACGGGGCCGTTCCCTGAGGGGGAACGCGGCGACGTGTTCCTGCAGCCCCAGCACGTCGAGACCGCGTTCGAGACAGTCCTCGCGCGCCTTGAGCCGGTGGTCGCCGAGCCGCACCCGCTGTGCGTCGAAGTAGGCGCCCCGCAGACCCTCCAAAGGCTCGCCGCGGCAGTCGTCGACGATCTCGGCGCGGGCCGTGTACCCGCCGTCCCTGGACCTCAGGTCCAGCTCCGGAAGCGCCTTGCGGATCTTGTACATGTACGTCCGCAACGCCATCACCGCGCTCGGCGTCGGGTCGTCCCAGACCATGTCGATCAGCTGGTCGTTGCTCAGCCGGACGCCGTTGTTGAGCAGCAACGCCGCCAGTACCGCCCGCTGTTGGCGGGGCCCCAGCTCGATCTCCTCCTCGTCGCGCCAGGCTCGTACCGGACCCATCAGTGAGAATCGCAGACTCATGCGACAGCACAACACGCACACCGATCGCCTGCTTCCCGGCTTCCGGTTCCCCTGCTTCCCGGCACCGGGGATACCGGGATACCGGGGATTCAGGCGCCGACCAGTTCCAGCGCCTGTCGCAGGTTGTGCTCGGCGATGCCCGCCATGAAGGCCCGGTCGGGGAAGTCCCCGTCGAGCAGCCGCAGCGGCCCCGCCGTCAGTGAGAGCCGCTGCGCGAGCAGGTACAGCGCGAGCCGGTCCTCGTCCAACCCGGCCACCTCCAGCGGCCGGTAGTCGTCGTGCAGGCGAATGCGCAGGAACACGTGCTCCCACTCGACGTCGAAGTACATCAACCCCTCGATGTCGATCGCCACGGGGTTCCCGTCCGCGTCCACCAGCACATGGTCGGGCCCCAGTTCGCCGTGTACGACCGCGTACTCCGCGCGCGGCCGCACCGCCGCCGCCAGGCCGAGCAGCCGCTCCTCCAACCGGTCGCGGGCTCCCGCCATCCGCGGGTCGCGCGAGGCCGCCTCGGCGAGGTCGCGCAGCGCGCGGTCGAGCACCACGCCTTCGCACGACGTACCGCGCGAGGTGCCGCCCGCGTCGACCACGGCCGCCTTGCCGTACGCCGGTGCCCGGTGAGCCCGCATCGCCGCCAGCGACTCCGCGAGCCGGGCCATGACCGGCGCGGCCGCGCGACGGTCGCGCGCGAGCAGTTCCTCCAGGCTCTCGCCCCGGAGATCCTCGACGATCGCGAGATCGGCCGGGCCGTGGGCGCCGCCTTCGCGGTCGACGAGGCGGATCGCGGGGACGCGGACGCCGAGCGTGGCCAGTCGCGTGTGCGCGGCCTCGAACAGATCGAGCCCGAGGCCGGGGGAGAACGGGTCGGTCAGGTCGTCGTCTCCCTCGGTCGCCGGCCAGTAGTTCTCGGCGTCGTCCCACAGGTAGGCGATCGCGGTCGTCGCGTCGTCCATCACCAGGCGGTACACGCCCTTCTTGCTGCCGCCCGCGACCCGCTCGACCGCCTCCAGCCGCCGGCCGCCGCCCAGCGCGGCCCGCGCCGCGCTCCCCAACCGCTCCCGCGTCACCGCACCGGGTGCCATGTTCCGAACCGCCTCTCCGTCCGACCGACCCGCGCACCTTACGGCACCGGCGGCGCGCGGGTGATCGGTTTGTTCCGGGCGCGGGCGCGGGTGCTGGCGCGCGCTCCGGCGACAGGCGATGGCGGGACCCCCCACCCGGACCGGCCCTCACCGGCCCTCATCGGCCCCTCACCCACCGGCCCTCGCCGGCCCCTCATCGGCCCTTCAGCGCGCCACCTTCGCGATCGACTCCAAAACCTCCCGGGGGTTTCCGTCCGGGGTCACCGCCTTGCCGATGCGGCGGCGGATCTCGGCGGCCACCTCGGACCAGTTGGTCTCGGCGACGGGGTAGAGGCGGAGGTTCTGGAGGGTGTCGAGGCCGTTCCACAGGGGCTTGTGGGCCTTGTCGGCGCGCATCGCGTCGGCGGCGGACGTGGTGACGGGGAGCAGTTCGTACTGGGCGGCCTGCTCGGTCACGTACTTGTCGGTGTAGAGGAAGTCGAGGAACTGGCCGATGGCGGCGCGGTGGTCGTCGTCGCGGAAGGCGACGACCCAGTCCGCGGTGCCCATCGTCGGCGTCTCGTCGCCGTCGCGGCTCGGCAGCGGTACGGCCCCGTACGGCACGGAGTCGGAGGAGTCCTCGATCTGGCGGATGAGCGACAACGGCGCGTTGACCATGGCCGCCTCACCGGTGAGGAACGCCTCGACCGCCTCCCCCCGGTTCAGCTTGGCGGGTGGGACCGGGCCGGTGAGACCCTCGCCGATCAGGTTCTCCTTCAGCCAGGTCAGCGTCGCCACGTTGGCGTCGGAGGCGATGTCGTAGCGGTTGGTGGAGTCGGTGTAGCCGCCGTCGCCGGCCAGCAGCCACATCAGCGTCTCGGCCTCCGCCTCCTCCGGGCCGAGCGGCACGGCGATCGGGTACTTCACCCCCCGCGCCTTCAACACCTGCGCGTCGGTGAGGAGTTCGTCCCAGGTCGTAGGGGGCTCCAGGCCCGCCGACGCGAACAGGTCCTTGTTGTAGTAGAGCAGCCGGGTGCTTGCGGTGAACGGCATGCCGTACTGGGCGCGGTCTATCTCCCCGGCGTTCGCGAGGCTCCGTACGAAGGAGGCCTGGACCGGGACCGACAGCACCTCGTCGGCGCTGTAGAGGAGGTCGCGCGCGGCGTACTCCGAGTAGCTGTCCGTCTGCACGATGTCCGGTGCCTCACCCCGCTCGACGAGCTCCGCCACCTTCGCGTCGACCTCGTCCGGGTCGTGGACCTGGACGTTCACGTCGATCTCCGGGTGCTCGGCGCGGAACGCGAGGGCCACGCGGTCCCAGTAGCCCTCGGAGTTCTTGCGGACGCTGTCGCCGTAGTTGGTGGCGACGACCGTCAGGGAGACCGTCCCCGACTCGGCGTCCGCGTCGCCGCCGCAGCCGGACAGCCCGGCCGTGAGCCCCAGCGCGGCCGCGACCGCCACGATCGTCCGGGCGTTGTGGCGCACGGTCCACCCTCTTCCAGCTTCCTGACAGGAGTCGTGATCGGGCTTGATCGTATGGTGCGTGCCGGTGCGTTCGGGGCCGTGGGCGTTGCGTTTTGATTCCGACGGCGTGACAGCGTGACTGTGTGCCAGCGTGACGGTGTGGCGAAGTGACCGAGATGCCCCACCGGCGACAGGAAGTACGGATTCGGGCCCACCGTCGTTCACTTCACCGGAGACCGCCTCGTCCGTGCAGGGCGAGGGCGGGCTGCACGGACGAAACGCGCCGACGCCCCCAACAGCGGCCCGTACAGGGCCCGTTGGGGGCGTCGGTCATGGCGGTCTGCCGGTGTGCCGGATCACCGATGTATCGACGTGCCGATGCGCCGGGGCGGGGCTCAGCCCACCTGGCTCAGCCCACCTGGTTGTAGACCCCGCCCGCCGCCGGCCACCCCTGGGGCTCCTCCAGGGGCTCCGGCTGGGTGCGGCCGCGTACCTGGGCCGCGGTGAGGCCCTGGGCCGCGCCCATGGTGCGGCGGCCCTGGGCGGCGGCCGCGAGACCGGGCATCCCGGTCTGGGCGACGGGCTGGAGGCCGGGGGCAGGCATGGCGGCGGCCGGTGCGGCGGGCATCGGGGCCGGGGCGGGTGCGGGGATCGGCATCGGCATCGGCATCGGGGCCGGCGCGGGCGCGGGCGCGGGAGACGGGAACTGCATGGAGGCGGCGGCGGGCGCGGGAGCCGGGGCGGGCGCCGGGGACGCGAACTGCATGGAGGACGCCGGGGCCGGGGCCGGCATGCTCATGGCCTGCGCGGCGAGGTTCTGCATGCCGGTGCCGCTGGTCTCGCCCATCAGCCGGTCCACGGCCGCCGTACCCGAGCTGTAGCTGGTCCCGGTGCTCAGCTCGGGCACGGCGGCTCCCCTCCTGGACCCGTAGAGAACCGACTCCAGGCCGGACACCAGGCGACGCACGTCCACCTGGGGCCGGACCACGAGTCGCAGGAAGCGACTGGACGAGCCGACCTTGTTGCCGCACTCGCGGACCAGGATCCGGTGTTCGGTGAGCAGCCGGTCGCGGACCACGGTGCCCTCGGCGCCCACGGGCAGGCGCACGAAGAGGAAGTTCCCCTGCGACGGGTAGACCGTCAGCCCGGGGAGGGCGGAGAGCTGGCGGGCCATGTCCAGCCGGTCCCGGCGGACCTGGTGCAGGCTCTCCATGTACTCGGCGCCGTGGTTCTTCAACATGAACACCACATGCTCGGCGAAGGAGTTGAGGTTCCACTTCGGCAGCATCGAGCGGATCTTGCCGGCGAGCGCCGGGTTGGCGACCAGGTAGCCGAAGCGGATGCCGTGCAGGCCGAAGTTCTTGCCGAGGCTGCGCAGGACGACCACGTTGGGCCGCATGACCGCGTCCTGGACCGTGGACGGCTCGGACTCGGCGTCGGCGAACTCCAGGAACGACTCGTCGATGACGATCAGGTCCAGGTCGGCCATCGCGTCCATGAACTGCACCAGCGCGTGCCGGTGCAGGAAGCCGCCGTCGGGGTTGTTGGGGTTGCAGATGACGGCGACCCTGGTGCCGCGCGCCCGGATGAACTCGGCGTACTGCGCGAGGTCGAGGGCGAAGCCGCTGGACTCCTGGAGCGGGAACATGTCGACCCGCTTGCCGGTCTCCATGGGCTGGTCGGTCCAGCGGCCGAAGGTGGGGACGGGGACGGCGAGGGACTCCCGGACCAGCAAGTGGTCGATCCAGGTGATGAGTTCGGTGGAGCCGTTGCCCATCGCCACGCACTGCGGCGGCAGTTGGAGCAGGTTGCACAGCTCGGCCGTGATCGTGTCGGCGCTGCTCGGGTAGTACGTGATGATGTCGCGCAGCTTGCTCGCCATGTCGTCGAACATGGCGGGGGTGGGGAAGTAGGGGTTGCAGGGGATACAGAAGTCCACCGGACCCGCACCGTCGCCGCCCTCACGTGTCAGCGCCGCCATCGAGGGGCTGTGCGCCGCAGTGCTGCGGAACAACGAGGTGACGTTGTCGGCCATGGAACCTCCGTAGGGGGCGGACCCGTTGGGGACGACCGGGTCCGACGACTAAGGGCGGCCCGGGCGGGGGAGCACGGGCCGCCCCTACATACGGAGGCTTGGGGGGCGCTGTTCAACCACTGAGGATTTGGTGGGAAATTGTGAGTGGGCTGTGAAGATCGCCGTCGGCCGGGACGGCGGCCGCGCCGCCGCCGCGCCTCAGTCGAATGCGTGGACGGTCGTCGAGCGGTACGTCTCCCCAGGTCGCAGCACGGTCGACGGGTAGGACGGCTTGTTGGGCGAGTCCGGGAAGTGCTGCGTCTCCAGACAGAGCGCGTCCCCCTGCCGGTAGATCGTCCCGGAGGGGCCCACGAGTGTGCCGTCCAGGAAGTTCCCGGAGTAGAACTGCAGCCCCGGCTCGGTCGTGGAGATCCGCAGTGTGCGGCCCGACGCCGGGTCCACCAGGGTCGCGGCCCACTCCGGCTCCGCCGTGACGCCCTTGTCGAGGACCCAGTTGTGGTCGAAGCCCTTGGCGTACAGCAGTTGCGGGTCGGCCCGGCGGAGGTCCTCGGCGATCGTCTTGCCCGTACGGAAGTCGAAGGGGGTGCCCTCCACCCCGGCCGGCTCACCGGTGGGGATCAGCCCGGAGTCGACGGGGGTGTAGCGGCCGGCGGCGATCGTCAGCCGGTGGTCGCCGACCGAGCCGCTGCCCTCGCCCGCGAGGTTCCAGTACACATGGCTGGTGAGGTTGACGACGGTGGTCCGGTCGGTGGTGGCCTCGTAGTCGACGCGCCACTCGCCCCGCGAGGTGAGCGTGTACGTCACCTTCACGTCGAGCGTGCCCGGGTATCCCATGTCGCCGTCGGCGCTCGTGTGGGTCAGGTACAGCCCGACCTCGGAGTCCCGCTCGAACGGCTCGACCTCCCACACCACCTTGTCGAAGCCCCCGGCGCCGCCGTGCAGGCTGTTGGCGCCGTCGTTGACGGACAGCTCGTACGCCGTGCCGTCCAGGGTGAAGCGGCCCTCGGCGAGGCGGTTGCCGTACCGGCCGATCAGCGCGCCGAAGTACGGGGAGTCGGCGACGTACGCCTCGACGGTGTCGAAGCCGAGGGAGACGTTGGCATACCGGCCCTGGCCGTCCGGTACCTCCAGTGACTGCACGATGCCGCCGTAGGACAGGACCTTCAGCCGTGTGCCGCCGTTCTCCAGCGACCAGCGGTGGACCTCGGTCCCGTCGGCGAGCTTGCCGAAGAGTTCCTTCACGGGTGACGCCCCACTTTCCTGTTCATGAAAAAAGGGGGCCCCGCCTTTCGGCGAGGCCCCCTCACGGTGTGTCAGGAACCGCTCTTGCGCTTGTTCCACACGTCGAACCCGACGGCCGCCAGCAGGGCCAGGCCCTTGATGACCTGCTGCCAGTCGGTGCCGACGCTGAGGAGGTTCATGCCGTTGTTGAGGACGCCGAGGACGAGACCACCGATGATGGCGCCGAGGACGGTGCCGACACCGCCGCTCATGGACGCGCCACCGATGAACGCTGAGGCGATGGCCTCCAGTTCGTAGCTCAGACCCGCCTTCGGCGAGGCCGCGTTGAGCCGGGCGGCGATCGCCAGACCGGCCAGGGCCGCGAGCACGCCCATGTTGACGAAGACCAGGAAGGTGACCTTCTTGTCCTTCACACCGGAGAGCTTCGCGGCCGGCAGGTTGCCGCCGATCGCGTAGATGTGCCGGCCGAAGACGGAGTTGCGCATCAGGTAGCCGTAGCCGACGACCAGCGCGCCCAGGACCAGCAGGATGATCGGCGCGCCCTTGTAGCTGGCCAGCAGCATGGTCACGGTGAGCAGCGCGGCCACGATGGCGACCAGCTTGAGCAGGAAGATGTTGCGCGGTGCCACGTCGAGCGCGAACTCCTGCTGACGCTTGCGGTCACGCATCTCCTGGATGACCACGAAGGCGATCAGGGTGAAGCCCAGCAGCAGCGTGATGTTGTGGTAGTTGGTCGTGGGGCCGACCTCGGGCAGGAAGCCGTTGCCCATCTTCTGCAGGCCGTCGGGGAACGGGCCGAGGGTCTGGCCCTCCAGCAGGATCTCCGTGACACCACGGAAGACGAGCATGCCGGCGAGGGTGACGATGAACGACGGTATCCCGAGATACGCGATGAAGAACCCCTGCGCCGCGCCCGCGACCGCGCCCGCCACCAGACAGAGCACCACGGCGACCGGCCAGGGCACGTCGTGCTGCACCGTCAGCACGGCCGCGAACGCGCCCACGAAGGCGGTGAGCGAACCGACCGACAGGTCGATGTGGCCCGCGACGATCACCAGCATCATGCCGATCGCGAGGATCAGGATGTAGCTGTTCTGCAGGACCAGGTTGGAGACGTTGCGCGGCAGCAGCAGGTCGCCGTCGGTCAGGATCGCGAAGAACGCGACGATCAGACCGAGGGCGATCAGCATGCCGTACTGCCGCATGTTGCGGCGCATGCCGTCCAGCATCAGCTGCAACAGGCCGCCGCCCGTGGCCGATCCGGTGCCGCCCGGCGGCGCCGGGGCCGGGCTCTTGGCGGTCACATCCGTGCTCATCGGGTTACCTCTTTGTCCTTCGTCATCTGGCGCATCAGCGATTCCTGCGTGGCCTCGGCACGCGAGAACTCGCCTGTCAGCCGTCCCGCCGCCATGGTGTAGACGCGGTCGCACATCCCGAGGAGCTCCGGCAGCTCGGAGGAGATGAAGACGACCGCCTTGCCTTCGGCGGCAAGCTTGTCGATGACCGTGTAGATCTCGTACTTGGCGCCGACGTCGATGCCGCGCGTCGGCTCGTCCAGGATCAGCACGTCCGGACCCGCGAAGATCCACTTGCTGAGGACGACCTTCTGCTGGTTGCCGCCGGACAGCTTGCCGACCGGCTCGAACACCGTCGGTGCCTTGATGTTCATGGTCTTGCGGTAGCGCTCGGCGACCTGACGTTCCTCGTGCTCGTCGACGATGCCCCGCTTGGCGACCTTGTTCAGGGCGGTCAGCGAGATGTTCCGGTTGATCGTGTCGATCAGGTTGAGGCCGTAGTGCTTGCGGTCCTCGGTGACGTACGCGATGCCGTGCTTGACGGCCTCGGCGACCGACTTCGTACGGATCTCCGTGCCGTCCTTCAGGACCGTGCCGCCCGCGTAGCGGCCGTAGGTCCGGCCGAAGACGCTCATCGCGAGCTCCGTGCGGCCGGCGCCCATGAGGCCCGCGATCCCGACGATCTCCCCGCGACGCACGTTGATCGACACGTTGTCGACGACCTTGCGCTGCTGGTCGATGGGGTGGAGCACGGTCCAGTCGCGGATCTCCAGGGCCGGCGCCGCGCCCACCTCCGGCTCGTGCGGGGTGCGGTCGGGGAAGCGGTTGTCGAGGTCGCGGCCCACCATGCCGCTGATGATGCGGTCCTCGGTGGTCTCCGCGGCCTTCACGTCGAGCGTCTCGATCGACTTCCCGTCGCGGATGATCGTCACCGAGTCGGCGACCTTGCGGATCTCGTTGAGCTTGTGGGAAATGATGATCGAGGTGATGCCCTGCTTCTTCAACTCCAGGATCAGCTCGAGGAGCTTGCCGCTGTCCTCGTCGTTCAGGGCCGCGGTCGGCTCGTCCAGGATGAGCAGCTTCACCTTCTTGGACAGGGCCTTGGCGATCTCCACCAGCTGCTGCTTGCCCACGCCGATGTCGGTGACCCGGGTCTCGGGGTGGTCGTCGAGACCGACTCTGCGCAGCAGTTGGGTCGCGTGCCGCAGGGTCTCCCGCCAGTTGATGAACCCGCCCTTGGCGTGTTCGTTGCCGAGGAAGATGTTCTCCGCCAGGGAGAGGTACGGCGACAGCGCCAGCTCCTGGTGGATGATGACGATGCCGCGCTGCTCGCTCGCGCGGATGTCCTTGAACTCGCAGACCTCTCCCTCGAAGAGGATCTCGCCCTCGTAGCTGCCGTGCGGATGGACGCCGGAGAGCACCTTCATCAAGGTGGACTTTCCGGCGCCGTTCTCACCGCAGATGGCGTGGACCTCGCCCTGGCGGACGGTCAGGGTGACGTCCGACAGCGCCTTGACGCCGGGAAAGGTCTTGACGATCGAGCGCATTTCCAGGACGGGTCCCGCCATGGTCGTGCCTTCCAATCAGTTGGTGCCGGCGGTTACTTGAGGTCGCCGGCCTTGATGTAGCCGGAGTCGACGACGACCTTCTGGTAGTTGGTCTTGTCGACGGCGACCGGCTCGAGGAGGTACGCCGGGACGACCTTGGAGCCGTTGTCGTAGGTCTCGGTGTCGTTGGTCTCGGGCTTCTTGTCGTTGAGCAGCGCGTCGACCATGTTCGAGGCCACCTTGGCGAGCTCGCGGGTGTCCTTGTAGACGGTCATCGACTGCTCGTCCGCGATGATCGACTTCACCGAGGCGACCTCGGCGTCCTGGCCGGTGACGATCGGCAGCGGCTTGTCCTTGGAGCCGTAGCCGTCGGACTTCAGCGCGGAGAGGATGCCGATGGAGATGCCGTCGTACGGCGAGAGGACGGCGTCGACCTTGCCGCTCTTGTAGTCCTTGGTCAGGATGTCGTCCATGCGGCGCTGGGCGGTGGCGCCGTCCCAGCGCAGCGTGGTGACCTTGGTGATGTCGGTCTCGCCGGACTTCACGACCAGCTGCTTCTTGTCGATGAACGGCTTGAGGACGTTCATCGCACCGTTGAAGAAGTAGCGGGTGTTGTTGTCGTCGTTGGAGCCGGCGAAGAGCTCGATGTTGAACGGGCCCTTCTTGGAGCCGTCCTTCAGGCCGAGCTTCTCGACGATGTAGTTGGCCTGGAGCTCGCCGACCTTCTCGTTGTCGAACGAGGCGTAGTAGTCGACGTTGTCGGTGCCGAGGATCAGGCGGTCGTAGGAGATGACCGGGATGTTGGCGTCCTTGGCCTGCTGGAGCACGTTGTTCATCGACTTGTTGTCGATCGCCGCGACGATCAGGGCCTTCACGCCCTGCGTGATCATGTTCTCGATCTGGGAGACCTGCTTGGCGGGGTCGTCCTCGCCGAAGACCAGCTGGGTCTTGTAGCCCTTGGACTTCAGGTCCGCGACGACGTTGTCACCGTCGGCGATCCACCGCTCGGAGGACTTGGTCGGCATCGAGATGCCGATGGTGGCGCCCTCCGTGCTGCCGCTCTCCTCCTTGCTGCCACCCTCACCGCTCTGGCCGCAGGCGGACAGGGTGAGGGCCAGGGATGCGGCGGAGGCTATGGCGGCGAGTGCGGCTCGGCGAGTGCGCATGATCATCATCCTTGATGTCTTGAAGGCCTGGAACGTTCTGGCGAGGACGGCGCTTCATGAGCCGAAAGCTGCCAGAGAAGATGTGGGGGATTCTGTGTGACTGCGTCTTCTTCTGTGAAGACAGTTGTCCGGTTCGTTATGAGGGATTTCCGAATCGCTTCAGTTCGCCGGGCAGCCGGGTGCCGAGCGGCGCCATGTCGCCGTCCGCTCCGTGCCGTGCGAGCAGGTCCAGGGCGAGCCGGCCGCGCCGGACGCGTTCCTTGGCCGTGGACAGCGTGAGGTCCCGCATGTGGTGCCCGTAGGGGTAGATCCCGGGCGACTTCGACAGGCCGAACTTCAGGTAGATCGGCGCACCGCGCCGGATCAGCTCGGCGACCTCGTACATCCGGACGTAGCCGCCGAGGTCGTCGGGCGCCTCGATGTACATGTCCATGGGCGCGCCGGACACCCGCCGGATCTCCGTGAGGTGGTCGAGCGTGAGGTCGCTCGGCACGTTGATCGAGTCGCCGCCGAGGTTCTCGTACACGGCGTACGCGGTCGGGTTGACCGGTCCGATCAGCGCCGACACCTTGAAGGTCGTGTCGGCCGGGATGATCCCCTCCAGACGCGCCCGGTGCAGTGTCCACAGCACGCCCTCGTCGGCGACGAGCAGGCACTTCACGCCCAGCTCGGTCGCGCGCACGGCGTCCTCGACACAGCCGGCGACCGCGTCGTGGCCCCGGGCGCGGAGGCCCGCGCCCTTGGAGTCCGTACGGGTGGAGGCGCCGATGTCCCAGGTGCCGCGCGGGCCGGTGAACAGGCAGAGCTCGATGTCGCGCTCGGCCGTCGCCTCCACCATCTCGGTGATCTCGGCGTCGGTGAGCATCCACACACCGCTGCCCTGGCTGATCCGGTGGATCGGGACGTCGAGCCGCGAGGCCTCCTTGAGGACCACGGCGAGCGCCTCCGGCCCCTCCACGGAGGGCACCTCGGTGCGCCAGCGGCCGCCACCGGGGAAGGTGTGCGGTGAGGCGTCGGAAGGGTCGAGGGCGGGTGCGTTCAGCCCGAGCGCGGCGAGGGCCTGCTCGCCGGGTCGGCGCGGCGCCGGAGCGGTGGTGTCGGTCACAAGCTGTCCTTCATGTTCGGTATATCGGACGAAGTTCGCGGCTCTTGGTGCACAAAGCTCTTGGGTGTACGCCGGTACGAAGTCGTCAGGTACCCCGTACCGGCGTACGGCTCAGGGGTGTGTCATGGCCGCAGCAGGACCTTTCCGACCGTCGGGTCGCCGGATCCCACCAGCTCGATGGCCTGCGGGAACTCCGCCAGCGGCAGCTCGTGCGTGACGAGCGGCAGCGGGTCCAGCAGCCCGGCTCCGAAGACCCGCACCGTGTGCGCCCACGCGTCCGGCGCCGCGCCGAACACCGTGTGCACCTCCAGCTGCCGGACGACGAGATCGGTCGGGTCGAGCCCGTCCGCGCCCGGCGCCGGGATGCCCGTCAGGACCAGCCGTCCGCCGCGCCGCAGCAGGGCGGCGGCCGTGCGCGCCGCGTCCGCGGACCCGGCGGTCTCGATGACCACGTCGAAGTCGCCCGGCAGGTCCTGGTCCTTCGTCCGGAAGTCCGTGGCACCGAAGCGTTTCGACAGCTCCGCGCGGTCCGGCCGGGTGCCCACGACGAGCAGTTCGGCGGGGGAGGCCGCCTTCAAGAACTGAACGGCGAACATCCCGAGCGTCCCGGTCCCCACCACGGCGACCCGCTCACCCGGAACGGCGTTCGCCTTGAGCGCGGCGGCCGCGATGCACGCGGCCGGCTCCAGCAGCGCCGCCGCCGTCAGATCCGCGTCGTCCGGCAGGACGTGCAGCAGACGGGCCGGCAGGGTGAGGGTCGTGGCCATCGCGCCGGGCTGGGTGAACCCGGTCTCCTCGTACCCCGCGGAGCACAGGGTGGTCTCGCCCGCGTGGCAGCGGTCGCACACCTGGCAGTTCCGGAAACCCTCGCCAACTACCTTGCGCCCTACAAGAGTTGAAGGAACGCCGGCGCCGACCTCGACCACGGTCCCGGACCACTCGTGGCCCGGGGTGAGCGGGTAGCGGACGTACCCCTCCGGCCGGTTGCCCTGGAAGACCTCGCGGTCGCTGCCGCAGATCCCGGAGGCGTGCACCCGGACCAGGGCCTCGCCGGCCGCCGGCTGCCGGGCCTCGTGCGGGACGAGCCGATGCTCGCCCGGCGCCTCGATGACGACGGCGACGGCCGGCGTGCCGGAGTCGGCCGCGTCGGACGAGGCGCTCACGCGGTCCCCTTGGGCTTGCGCTGCTCCCAGCCCTCGGCCCACAGGTCGAAGCGCGCCTGCTGCTGCGGGAACTCCGCCGCCGCGTCCACGTCCAGCTCGACGCCGAGGCCGGGCTTGTCGGAGAGGTGGAAGTAGCCGTCCACGACCTCCGGGGCACCCGAGACGACCTTCTTGATGTCCGCGTCCGCGAAGTCGTTGAAGTGCTCGAGGATCTTGAAGTTCGGGGCGGTGAAACCGACCTGGAGGGAGGCCGCCGTCAGCACCGGGCCGCCCACGTTGTGCGGCGCGACCAGCATGTAGTGGGTCTCCGCCGTGGCCGCCAGCTTGCGGGTCTCCCAGATGCCGCCGATGTGACCGACGTCCGGCTGGATGATGTCCACGGCCTGGCTCTCGAAGAGCTCACGGAACTCGATCCGGTCGTGGATCCGCTCGCCCGTGGCCACCGGCATGTCGACCTTGGCGGCGACCTTCTCCAGCGCCTTCAGGTTCTCCGGCGGCACCGGCTCCTCCAGCCACGCGGGCTTGAAGGGCGCCAGGTCCTTGGCGAGCCGTACGGCGGTCGAGGGCGAGAAGCGGCCGTGCATCTCCAGCATCAGCTCGGCGTCCGGCCCGATGGCGTCGCGCACGGCCTCGATCAGCGAGACGGCGTACAGGCTCTGCTCGTGGTCCAGCTCGAAGTGGCCGGTGCCGAAGGGGTCGATCTTGAGCGCCCTGTAGCCGCGCTCCATCACACCCTGTGCCGCCTTGTGGTACGCCTCGGGCGTCCGCTCGGTGGTGTACCAGCCGTTGGCGTACGCCTTGACCTTGTCGGTGACCTTGCCGCCCAGCAGCTGCCAGACCGGGACGCCGAGGGCCTTGCCCTTGATGTCCCAGCAGGCCATCTCGATGACGGCGATGCCGGACATCACGATCTCGCCGGCGCGCCCGTAGTCGCCGTACTTCATGCGCTTGACCAGATCCTCGACAGCGAACGGGTCGGAACCGAGAATGTGGTTGGTCTTCGCCTCGTGCAAGTAGCCGAGCAGCGCGTCGGTGTGGCCCAGCATGCGGGTCTCGCCGACTCCGGTGAGGCCCTCGTCGGTGTGCACGAGGACGTAGGTCAGGTTTCGCCACGGCGTCCCGACCACGTGCGTGCTGATTCCCGTGATGCGCACGGTACTCCCTGCCCTCTGTAGCTCGTAGTTGTTCGAAATTTCGTCGCTCGTTCGAAATGCTGGTCGCGACAGTAAGGACGACCCGGTCTGAGTGTCAATGGGTCGAACACACAACGGTCCAAGACGGCCCGTGCGGCCCGCGCCCCGGGAACGGTACGGGGTGATCTGGGCGCTGGTGAACGCGGCGCGCGGCGAGCGGATGTGAGCGGTGTCCTTGACGGGGGCGTGGATGTCCAAGAGTCCCCTGGTGGCGGGCGTGATGCCCGTTGCGTCCAGGGTGAGTTGGGCGCCGTGCGGTGAATTCCGGCCTAGCCGGGCGCGTCGAGTTTCGGCTCGCCTGCGACCCGTCGCCATGCTGGACGCGGCTCCTGCCAGGGAGATCACGCCGGACGGGACCCCGGCGCACGGCTGTGAGGCGGCTCGCGTCAACGCGTTCGGGCCAAAAGCCTGTTGGGCGGCCGGTGGGGGCGGCCGAACGCCCTCTCCGTGACCCGCGCCGCCCGTCGCGTTACTCAAACGTGACCGCCTTCCCTGCTGCAGCCCTCTTGACCGCCGGGAATTGTTAGCGCTCACAATGACCTCCGCAACGCACCATTCATCGCCCGGCAACATCCCAGGAGGTATGAGCGTCGTGTCGGACTCGCGCCAACTCGGCTTCCCCTCGGATGTCTTGGGGCGTTCCGGAAATTTGGTATGAAACCGGCGGCGCGGGAGCGCGCTCCCGCACGACAGGTCTTATCGGCAGACGACCGCCAAGGAGGTGCGGCCGTGACACACTCGCAGCTGCGGCCGCCCACCATGGCCGATGTCGCCCGCCAGGCCGGGGTGTCCCACCAGACCGTGTCCCGTGTGCTGGGGGACCACCCCAACGTGCGGGACGAGACCCGGGCCAAGGTGCTCCGGGCGATCGAGGAGATGGGCTACCGCCGCAACTTCTCCGCACGGGCCCTGGCGACCAGGCGCACCCAGACGCTGGGCGTGGTGGCCTCGAACACCACGCTCTACGGCCCGGCCAGCACGCTGTTCGCGCTGGAGGAGGCCGCGCGGGCCGAGGGATACCTCGTCTCGACGGTCAGTCTGCGCGAACTCACCGTCCAGGCGCTGTCCGAGGCCCTGGACCGCCTCAGCGAGGGTGGGGTGGAGGGAGTGATCGCCCTCGCCCCGCAGCGGTCGGCGGTCGCCGCCCTCGCCGAACTCCGGCACCCCTTCCCGGTGGTGGCCGTGGGTACCGGCTCCGGGGCGGAGATCCCGAGCGTCAACGTGGATCAGCACCTCGGCGCGCGGCTGGCCACCGGCCATCTGCTCGCCGCCGGCCACCGGAAGGTCTGGCATCTCGCCGGACCCGAGTACTGGCAGGAGGCCGCCGACCGGACCGCCGGCTGGCGGGCCACCCTCGAGGAGGCGGGCGTCGAACCGCCGCAGCCGCTGCGGGGGGACTGGAGTCCGCTCTCGGGCTACCGGGCGGGCCAGGAACTGGCCGGCTGGGTGGGCCGCGGCCTGACCGCCGTCTTCGTCGCCAACGACCAGATGGCACTGGGGGTGTTGCGGGCCCTGCGCGAGGCGGGCGTGCGGACCCCGCAGGACGTGGCGGTGGTCGGCTTCGACGACATCCCGGAGTCGGAGTTCTTCGCCCCGCCGCTCACCACCGTCCGACAGGACTTCGCCACGGTGGGTCAGCGGAGCATCGCCCTGCTGCTGGACCTCATCGAGGGCCGGGCCCCCTCCGTCTCCCGGGTCGCCATCGAACCCCAGCTCGTCGTCCGCGCCAGCACCTTCCCGTACGTCCCCCTGGCGGGGCCCGCTCCGGGCTGACGCGGCACCGAACAACTGAACGTCATTCATCCATCAGCGTGGCCGACATTTCGAACAATGATCGACAGGTTGGACGCAGTGCGGCCGGTCCCTGAGTACCAACGGTCCGTCCCCGGACCGGCTCTTCAAAGGAGAAGAAACATGCTCAACAGACGGAACTTCCTCACCGCGGCGATCGGCGTGGCGGCGGCGGGCACCCTGGCGGCCTGTGCCAAGGAGGACGAGGGCTCCGGCGGGAACGCCGGTTCCGGCGGCAGCAAGAAGATCACCCTCGGCTTCTCCCAGGTCGGCTCCGAGAGCGGCTGGCGCAGCGCCAACACCGACTCCGTGAAGTCGGCCGCCAAGGAGGCGGGCTTCAACCTCAAGTTCTCCGACGCGCAGCAGAAGCAGGAGAACCAGATCTCCGCGATCCGCAGCTACATCGCGCAGAAGGTGGACGTCATCGCCTTCTCGCCGGTCGTTGTCACCGGCTGGGACGCCATCCTCAAGGAGGCCCAGGCCGCGAAGATCCCCGTCGTCCTGACCGACCGCTCCGTCGAGAGCGACGAGTCCCTGTTCGTCACCCTGGTCGGCTCCGACTTCACCGACGAGGGCCGCCGCGCCG
The DNA here is from genome assembly GCF_036322545.1 of Streptomyces sp. SP18BB07. Classification (NCBI taxonomy): domain Bacteria; kingdom Bacillati; phylum Actinomycetota; class Actinomycetes; order Kitasatosporales; family Streptomycetaceae; genus Streptomyces; species Streptomyces sp. SP18BB07. The sequence continues at coordinate 343,181 of NZ_JAQYWT010000370.1, read as the reverse complement.
CCAAGATCCTGGAGAAGGTCCTGGAGAAGGCCGGCCACAAGGGCAAGGTGAAGATCGCCCAGCTGGAGGGCACCACCGGTGCCGCCCCGGCGATCGAGCGCGCCAAGGGCTTCAAGGAGATCATGGACGCCGAGCACAAGGACGACTGGGAGATCGTCGTCAGCCAGACCGGCGACTTCACCCGCGCCGGCGGCAAGCAGGTCATGGCGGCCTTCCTGCAGTCCAACCCGGACATCAACGTCCTCTACGCGCACAACGACGACATGGGCCTCGGCGCCATCCAGGCCATCGAGGCGGCCGGCAAGAAGCCCGGCAAGGACATCCTCATCGTCACGGTCGACGGTGTGAAGGACGGCTTCATCGCGATGTCCGAAGGCAAGATCAACGCGATCGTCGAGTGCAACCCGCTGCTCGGCCCCCAGCTGATGGAGGTCGTGCAGAAGGTCAAGGACGGCGAGAAGGTCGAGCGCTGGATCAAGACCGAGGAGAGCGACTTCATGCAGGACCAGGCCAAGGACGCGCTCCCCACCCGTAAGTACTGACCCACCCGCCCCACCGGCAGGGAGCCTCCAGGGGACCGGGCACGACCCGGTCCCGGAGGCTCCCCGCGGGCCTGAACCCATGTCAAGAGGAGCGCTGCTCATGGCAGAGCCGCGGCCCGTCCTGGAGATGACGGGCATAGTCAAGGAATTTCCGGGGGTACGGGCTCTGTCGGGCGTCGACTTCCGGCTCTTCCCCGGTGAGATCCACGCCCTGATGGGCGAGAACGGAGCCGGGAAGTCCACCCTCATCAAGGTGCTGACGGGGGTCTACTCCCGGGACGGCGGCACCGTCACCCTCGACGGCGAGTCCGTGCGGATCGGCAGCCCGCTGGAGGCCCAGCAGGCCGGCATCAGCACGGTCTACCAGGAGGTCAACCTCTGCCCCAACCTCTCGGTGGCGGAGAACATCTTCATCGGCCGTGAACCCACCCGCGCGGGCCGCATCCAGTGGAAGCGGATGCGCAAGGAAGCCGCGGAGATGGTCGACCGGCTCGGCCTCGACATCGACGTCACCGCGCCGCTGTCCGCATACCCGCTGGCCGTGCAGCAACTGGTCGCGATCGTACGGTCGGTGGGCCACGGCGACAGCGACGGCGAGGGCTCCGGCACCAAGGTGCTGGTCCTGGACGAGCCCACCTCCAGCCTCGACCGCGACGAGGTCCTCGAACTGTTCCGCCTGATGCGGCGGCTGCGGGACGAGGGCGTCGCCATCCTCTTCGTCTCGCACTTCCTGGACCAGATCTACGAGATCTGCGACCGGATGACGGTGCTGCGCAACGGCACCCTGGTCGGCGAGCACATGGTCCGCGACCTCGACCAGGTCGGGCTGATCGAGCTGATGATCGGCAAGGCCCTGGACCAGCTGGAGGAGCTCCACGAGCACCAGCTGCGCTCCGACGTCGGCGAGACCCTGGTCGCCGCCGAGGGCCTCGGCCGCACCGGCGGCATCGCCCCCTTCGACCTGGAGATCAAGAAGGGCGAGGTCGTCGGCCTCGCCGGTCTCCTCGGCTCGGGCCGCACCGAACTCGCCCGGCTGCTCTTCGGCGCCGACCAGCCCGACAGCGGCAAGGTCACCGTGGGCGGCAAGCAGGTCTCGATGAGCGCCCCGAACGACGCCATCGCCGCCGGGGTCGCGTTCTGCTCGGAGAACCGCAAGACCGAGGGCCTGGTCCCCGATCTGACGGTCCGGGAGAACATCATCCTGGCCCTCCAGGCGTCCCGCGGCTGGACCCGGCCCATCCCGGCCGGCCAGCGCGACGAACTGGTCGCCAAGTACATCAAGGCGCTGGACATCCGCCCCGCCAACCCGGAGGCCCGGGTCGGCCAGCTCAGCGGCGGCAACCAGCAGAAGGTGCTGCTCGCCCGCTGGCTGATCACCCAGCCGAAGCTGCTGATCCTGGACGAGCCGACGCGCGGCATCGACATCGGCGCGAAGGCGGAGATCCAGAAACTGGTCGTCTCCCTCTCCGAGGACGGCATGTCCGTCCTCTACATCGCGGCCGAACTGGAGGAGGTCCTCCGCCTCAGCCACACCATCGGCGTCCTGCGCGACCGCAAGCTGGTGGCCCGGCTCACCAACGGGCCGGAGATCACCACCAGCAAGATCCTGGAGACCATCGCGAGCGGAGAACACCAGTGAGCACCCCATCCGCAGCCAGCACCTCCCGCTGGCGGGCGCTGACGCAGCACCACCTGTTCTGGCCGGTCGCGGTCCTGGTGGCCCTGCTGCTCATCAACGTCCCCTTCACGCCCGACTTCTTCGCGATCAAGATGACGGACGGCCACCTCTACGGCAGCCTCGTCTCGATCGTGCTGTTCGGTTCGCCGCTGATCCTGGTCGCGGTCGGCATGACCCTCGTCATCGCCACCGGCGGCATCGACCTCTCCGTCGGCGCGGTCGTCGCCATCACCGGCGCCCTGACCTGTTCGTACATCAGCGACCAGGCCGACCAGAACGCCCTGGCCGGGGTGTTCCTGGCCATGGGGATCGGGCTGGTGGCCGCGGTCCTGTGCGGTCTGTGGAACGGGTTCCTGGTCGCCCGGATGGGCATCCAGCCGATCATCGCGACCCTGATCATCATGGTCGCCGGCCGCGGTGTCGCCCAGCTGATCACCGACGGCCAGATCATCACCATCAACAGCGAGCCGTACAAGCTGATCGGCGGCGGCTACTGGCTGACGCTGCCCTTCTCCATCTTCGTGGTGGCCGCGGTCGTCGCCGTCACCGTCGCGCTGACCCGGAAGACCGCGCTCGGACTGCTCGTCGAGTCCGTCGGCGGCAACGCCGAGGCCAGCCGCCTGGTGGGCATCCGGTCCCGGCGCATCAAGATCATGGTCTATATGTTCTGCGCGCTGTGTGCGGGCATCGCGGGCCTGATGATCAGCTCCAACACCTCGGCCGCGGACGGCAACAACGCCGGCCTGTGGATCGAACTGGACGCGATCCTCGCCGTGGTCATCGGCGGCACCTCGCTGCTCGGCGGCCGGTTCTCGATCGGCGGCACGGTGATCGGCGCCCTCGTGATCCAGACCCTGACCACCACGATCTACACCATCGGTGTGCCGACCCAGACCAACCTGGTCTTCAAGGCCGCCGTCGTCATCGTCGTCTGCCTGCTGCAGTCCCCGAAGTTCCGGGCCAAGGTCTTCGGCGCCAAGGGGCGCGGAAAGCCCGCCGCCCCGGCGGAGCCCGCCACCCCGGCCGACGCCGCCCCGAAGATGGAGGTGTCGCGATGAGCGCGACCACCAAGACCCCCACGGCGCCGGAAGGCCGTACGGCGTCCGGGCCGTCCGCGGTCACCCGCCTGCTCGGCGACCGGCGGCTGCCCGTCCTGGTCACGGCCGCCCTGTTCCTCGCGATGTACGTCACCGGCCTCAGCCGGTACCAGAACTACGGGTTCGCCGATTCGCAGGTGTTCCTCAACCTGTTCATCGACAACGGCTACCTCCTGGTCGCCGCCGTCGGCGCCACCTTCGTCATCATGTCCGGCGGCATCGACCTGTCCGTGGGCTCGCTGATCGGCTTCACCACGATGTTCACCGCCTGGCTGGTGGAGCGTCAGGGCCTGCCTCTGATCGTGGTCGTCCCCCTCGCCCTCGGCGTGGGCGCGTTCGGCGGCTTCCTCATGGGCTATGTGATCCACAACTTCGAGATCCAGCCGTTCATCGTGACCCTCGCAGGCCTCTTCCTCTTCCGGGGCCTGTGCCTGGTCATCAGCAAGGAGTCCATCTCCATCAGCGACTCCACGGTGAGCAGCCTGGCCCAGACCCGGGTGCCCCTCGGGCTGGGGGACCTGTCGATCGGCGCCCTGGTGGCCCTGGCCGTCCTCGCGTTCGCCTTCTACGTACTGCACTACACGCGCTTCGGACGCCGTGTGTACGCGATCGGCGGCAACGAGCAGTCGGCGCTGCTGATGGGGCTTCCGCTGGGCGGCACCAAGATCGCGGTCTACACGGTGAGCGGCTTCTGCTCGGCGCTGGCCGGCCTGCTGTTCATGCTGTACATCCAGTCCGGCGACCCGCTGCACGCCGTCGGCATGGAACTCGACGCCATCGCCGCGGTGGTCATCGGCGGCACCCTGCTGACGGGCGGCTCCGGCTATGTCATCGGCACCCTCTTCGGCGTCCTGGTGCTGGGCCTGATCAAGAGCATCATCCAGTTCGAGGGCACCCTCAGCTCCTGGTGGACGAAGATCGCCACCGGTGTGCTCCTCTGCGCGTTCATCCTGATCCAGCGGACCATGACGGCCCGCAAGCAGACCTGAGCCGAGCAGCTCCCGGCACACAGGCCCTTCCGGCACGTCGGCTCTCGCGGGCCGTCGACTCTCGCGGTCCGTCGCATACCCCGTGCGGCGGACCGCGCGGCGTTTCGCCGACTCGCGGCGAATGGTCGGGCTTGACCTCAACCAGGCAAACCGGAAAGCCCAGTTCCGCACACAACCTTCACAGCAGCCTCTAGGAACGCTCCCTGTGCGGAATCTAGTCTTCCCGCGTCATGGACTACTGCCACCCGTGCCGACGGCACCTCAACGGCGCCCTCGCCTGCCCGGGCTGCGGCACCCCCGTCGAAGAGCTACGCGCGTACGCGGACGACGCCGACGCGCACCCCGAGGACACCGAGGAGACCACCTCGGCACCCGAGGACGAGCCCGGCCCCCGCACCTCGCGCCGCCGGGCCGGCCGTGAGCGCGCGGGGACGCGCTCCAACCGACGTGACCGCAAGGCGGCCGCCCACCGGCGCCGACGCAAGCGCGCCCTGCTGATCGGCTCCGGGCTGCTGCTGGCCGTCGGCGCGCTGAGCCTGACGGAGCTGGGCATGGAGTCCCCCGGCTCCGGTCCGACGACCAACGCGGCCGACGACGAACGTGCGGGTGGCGCCTCGGCCAGCCCCGACGGGGGCGCGGCCGAGCGGGACGGCACGACCGGGGCCTCCGGCGAGGACGCCTCCCCGTCCGCCTCGCCCTCCAAGTCCGCCTCGCCGTCCGCCTCCGCGTCGGAGAAGGACGACAAGGACAAGGACAAGGACGAGGCCGAGGAGGAGAAGGAACGCGACGCCCAGTCCGCGACCGCGGGCTCCCGCCCCGAGGTCTCCACCTCGGCCCCTGCCGCCACGTCCGCCCCCGACCCGACGACGGAGCCCACCTCCGACCCGACCCCCGACGACCCGGCCCCCGAGCCGTCACCCTCGGAGACCTGCGAGAGGTTCCTGTGGTGGTGCGCCTAGCGGCAGGCGCCCGACGGTCGGCGACCCCCTGACGCACCGTCAGGAGGCCGTCGCCGGACGCGGATCCGGAGTCACCGGTCGGTGTGGCCCTCCGCGATCTGCTGCCTCTCCCACTGCACCTTCCGCACCACCTCGGGCTTGACCTGACGCTCCTCCAGGGTGTGGACGAGCCCGTCCAGCAGGTGGGTCGCCGAGTCGCGCCGGCCCAGTTCGTCCAGGCCGGCCGCGGCCCGCGTCACGTCGTTCGTGAGCCGGATGTGACCGAAGGTGTTCGCCGCCGCCCCCAGATCACCGTAGGCCTGCTCGGCGAGCTGCCCGCCCGCCTCGGCGTCGGTCCCGGCGGCCACGACGCTCACCGCGCCGTCGCGGGTCGTGAGGACCTTGCCGGGGACGGCGGCCGCGGTGGCGAGACACGCGGCCGAGTGCTTGGCCACGGCGGTGTCGGGGATCCGCTCGGTGACCTCGCGCAGCACGTCGTTGGCGTCGTCCAGGACCCGGCTGCCGCCCAGCGCGAGGACGCGTCCCACGGTGTCGGTGAACACGTCGTCCGCGAGGCGCTCCTGGTCCCGGCTGGCCGGGCGCTCCACCCGGACGGTGATCGGGGCCGCCAGGACCTGGCCACCGGAGGGGTCGCCGGCGGCCGAGGCCCCGTCGCGGGCGGACCGCAGCGCCGCGTACACCCGGTAGGCACCCGGCTCGGAGATCTGCCAGCCGTCGAGGCCCGAGGAGAGCACGACCTGCTCGTACAGGGATTCGCCCGGTTGCAGCAGGACGGGCTCCGGGCGCAGGCAGTAACGCAGGTACGGCTGCACCACCCGGGCCTCGGTCGTGCCCTCCCGCTGGACGAGGATGCTGAGTTCGTCGCTGCTCAGCGTCGCGCGGTTCACCATCGTGGGGACGCCGGAGGTGTTGGTCAGCTTCAGCTCCCCGATCACCGGCTCCAGCATGCCGAAGCGGTAGGCCTGTTGCCGGTCGGCGTCGCGGTTGAAGCGCAGGGTGAGCTTCAACGGCCCCGTGCCGACGCTGCGTCGGGCCTGCTCGAAGCCGTGGTGGTCGAACATGGCGATGTTGCCCTGCTGCACGAACCGCTCGGGAGCGTGCCGCAGGAAGCGGAGTTCGTCCTCGGAGAAGAAGTACCGGAAGCCGGCGAAGAACGCCTGCGGTCCGCCCTCGAAGCGGTGCGGGTAGTTCATGAAGCTGAAGGCGCGCGGCTCGTTGCGCAGCGGCATCCAGGAGGTGTCCGACGACTTGTCCCACGAGTGCGCGAGGTTGAAGCAGTGACCGATCTCGTGCACCGCCGTCCAGTAGCGCATCCGGCGCACGTACGCCTCGGGGTCGGGGTCGTCCGGCGGCCGTTCGGAGATGAACGACTTCGAGAACACCGCGCAGCCCTGCCGCTGGACCTTGCCGACGAAGTCGAACATGATGCCGCCCAGACTCGGACCCCTGTTGTGCTGACCGGCGAACAGCGTCCACACCTGCCACTGGGCGACGCCCTGTCCCGAAGGGCCGGGCTTCCAGGCGGACCAGTGCTGCTGCATGGCGTCGTGCATCTCGATGTCGGACCACTTGCCGTTCACCGAGGCGGAGAGCGGGATCTCGTTGCTGCCCCGGGTGCGCGTGACATGGATGCCCTGCCTGCTGAACGCGTCCTCCACGGTGAGGGTGGTGTTCGGGAGGTCCGGCGGCCGGACGGGGTGGTCGTGCAGCGCGTACTCGACGGTCTGTTCGGCGTCGGAGACCCGGTCGTACTCGATCTCCACCTCGCGGAAGTGCGGCGTGACGTGCGCGTAGCGCACCACCTCGTCCGGGGCGTCCGGCCGTACGAAGGTGACGAGCGCGCCCATGGGCTGCAGGGGCGGCGTGCCGGTGAGCTGGACGCGGATCGCCGTGCCGGGCCGCAGGGCCGTGTTGCCGTCGCGGTACTCGATCGGTCCGGCGTAGGTGCCGTTCGGTTCCTTGCGGACCTTGGCGAGCCAGGTGAGCCGGCCGCTGAGGAGCCGCCAGACCGTGCCGGAGACCGTCATGGTGGGAGCCGGGCCGTCCACGTCCACGCGCAGCTCCTCGAACGACACCACGGCGCTCTCGGGTGCCGCGACCTCGGCTGCCTGGGTCGGGGCCTGACCGGACACGATCTGCTGCGGGGTGACCGGTTCGCCGTTGCCCGACGACGCGCCCGCCGTCCAGGGGAAGCCGACCGCCGCCGTCGCGACCGGCCCCGCGTCGGCGGCCGGAGGGGCCTCGGCGGCCTGCGCGAGGCCGCCGGGCGGCACGGGGAGATCGAGGCGCAGGTACACGCCGCTGCGCCCGGTCGCCGCGATGGCCGCGCCCTCCGCGGCCGCCTCGGGCCCGGTCTGCCTCTCGCCGCCCAGACGGCGGGTGATCGTGCCCATCACCGCGCTGACGAGCTGGTCGAACTCGCTGCGCTGGCTGGATTCCTGAGTGGTCATGCTGCCTCCCGCTTCCGCCCACGCCCGAGCGTGGGCGGACGAAGGTGAACGGTGAACGGCCGGGAGCCCGGACCGTTCCGGACCGGAGAAACGTGGGCCTGGGCGACGTCGGCCTGTGCGCCGCGGCCGTCGGAGGCGGCCGCGGGGGGGGGCGTCGTTCGGGGAACGCGACGTCGGACGGCGCACGAAAGGGGAGTTATTCACCCGACAGGCGGGTTTGTTCCCACTGGCCAGTCAAAGCCCGGCGGGGGAGAGCCGCAACCGGACCCGGCCTGCACGGGCCTTCACGGCCCTCACGCGTAGCCGCGTAGCCCGCTGCCGGTCACGGCGTCGAGGCCGCCGTCGGCGGCGCGGCTGATCGCCACCCACCGCACGGCGCCCGTGTCGACCCGGATGCTCAGCCGCTCGACGCCGTCGACCCGCACGCCGATCGCGTGGTCCCCCTCCGGCAGCCGGACGGCGACGGAGCGGGCGAGGCCGATCTGCCGCCGTGTGCGGACCTCGGGATCGTCCAGGACGACGTCCCCGTCCACCACGACCACGACGTGCTGGCCCTCGAACCCCTCCTCCAGCGCGATGGTCAGCTCACCCGGCTCAGCCAAGGCTCTGCCCTCCGTCGGGGGCCCGTCGTTCGGGCGGATCGGTCGGTGGCCGTCCCACGTCCGAGAGCGTCTCGCGCGCACGCGCGTCGACGAAACGGGTCACGAGATGCTGGGCGGCACCGAAGATGACGGCCCACGCCACGATCTGCGGACTGGAGTCCAGGTAGCTCAGACCGGGGATGAACGCACCCCGGATGAGCAGCACTCCGACGAACGCGGTCAGGGCCCCCGTGGGGAACTTCAACAGGGCCGCCGCGAGCGGCAGCATGTACGGCGAACTCGTCCCCTTGATGCGGCGCAGGGAGGCGATGACCGTGAGCGCCGCGCCGGCGAGCCCCGCGGCCTCCACGACGAGGACGTCGACCCGCCGGGCGTAGTCGCTGGGCACCAGTTTCTCGTCGTTACGGTGGACCTCCCCCGACGGGCAGGCGGCGTACTCGCTCCTGTCGGGGAGGAAGCACATGTTCAGGGAGTCGGGGCAGGCCCATCCCCAGACCGCGAGTCCGCCCGCGCCGAGGAGGACGAAGAAGGTCGCGATCCGCAGGATGATGCTGAGGCTGCGCACCCTGCTGAACTCGCCGTCCAGCGCCTCGTAGGAGGCGCTCAGGCCGGAGACGAGCAGTTCACGGTCGCCCGGCAGCCGCTCCGCCGCCTCCACGCGTCCCGCGGCCGCGGCCACCTTCACCCGCAGCGTGTCGTTCGGGCGGAGATGCTGCTCGACGTGGCTCAGCACGTCGGCGCTGCGGCCGACCAGGTCCTGATCCGAACACAACGCGAGCAGCATCACGTCGGCCGCGCGCACATTGGCCCAGGTTCTCTCCAGGGCGGCGGCCCCGGTGAACAGTCGGCGCCGCGCGGAGACGGCCTCGCGCGCTTCCCGCAGTTGCCGGGCGATCCCCTCCAGCGTCTTCTCCCGCCGGCACCGCTCGACCGGGTCCTCGACCGCCCGGCATCCCTCACGGGCCGCCTGCTGCTCCAGATAGAGGATGTGGGCGACGGCACGCTCGCGCCAGGCCGTCCGGTGACCCCGGAACATCTCCTCGGCGGGGCGGGGGAGTTGGGCCATGGGCTCCGGCCGGGTCGGTCCGTCGGCGGCAGGGCGCGACGCCCGGTCCCGCGCCGATGTGCGCCCGAGGACGTGTGCGGCGATCCAGGCGAGGGCGACGGCGGCGACGCGGGGCTTCTTCGGGCCGTCGGCACCGTCGGACCCGTCGGCGCCGTCGAAGGCCTTCCCGTTGGTCATCCAGACCTCCAGCAAAGACTCCCCTGCTCAGCGTAGGCCGGACGACCATCGGGTGCACCTACACCCGATGCTCCCGCGCCCGGCGCCCGCCCGCGCCCGGCCCATCGCCCCCCGCGCCTACGCCTCCAGCATCCGCCGCAGCAGATCCCGCAGGGACTCCCGCTCGGTGGTGCTCAGGCCCGCCAGAGGCTCGCGGGCGAAGTCCAGGGAGTCCCGGAGGCTGCCGGCCACCCGGCGGCCCTCGGCGGTGGCGGCCGCCAGTTTCACGCGGCGGTCGTTCGGGTCGGGGCGGCGCTCCACCAGGCCCCGGGTCTCCAGGCGGTCCACGATGCCGGTCACGTTCGACGGCTCGCAGCGGAGTTTCTGGGCGAGACGACGCATGGGGAGCGGCTCCAGGGAAAGAAGGCCGAGGAGGCGGGCCTGGGCGCCGGTGAGGCTGTGTTCGGCGGCGGCGTCCTCGTACTCCTCGTGGTAGCGGGCCACCACCGTGCCGATGAGTTCGACGACCTCCATGGTCAACGGGTCGATGCGGGGGGTCGTCTTCTGCGTGGGCATGACGTCGAGGGTACCCCTTTACTTGACAACATGAAATATTCAGGAGCATGGTTGTTTCAGATGCTGAAGTAACCGATCGGTATGTACGCACCGCCGCATGCACCGCACACCGCAGAAAGGCCCCCCATGTCCGACACCCCCGCCCTCCCCGCCACCAGCCGTGAATGGCACCTGCTGAGCCGTCCCGCCGGCTGGCCCAAGGACGAGGACTTCGCCCTGGTCGAGGCGGAGATCCGGCAGCCCGGCGCGGGTGAGGTCCTCGTACGGAACAAGTACCTCTCCGTGGACCCGTACATGCGTGGCCGCATGAGCGACGCGAAGTCCTACGTCGCCCCGTTCGAGCTGGGCAAGGTCATGCAGGGCGGCGCCGTGGGCGAGGTCGTCGCCTCGGCGGCGGACGGCATCGCCGTCGGCGACCACGTGCTGCACTTCGGCGGCTGGCGCGAGTACGCCACCATCGACGCCAAGCAGGCCGTGAAGGTCGACCCGGACGCCGCGCCCCTCTCCACCTACCTCGGCGTCCTCGGCATGACCGGCCTCACCGCCTACGCGGGCCTGCTGCGCGTCGGCGCCTTCAAGGAGGGCGACGCGGTCTTCGTCTCCGGCGCCGCCGGTGCCGTCGGCAGCCAGGTCGGCCAGATCGCCAAGCTCAAGGGCGCCTCACGGGTCATCGGCTCCGCGGGCTCCGACGAGAAGGTCAAGCTCCTCGTGGAGGAGTACGGCTTCGACGCCGCCTTCAACTACAAGAACGGCCCGGTGGCGGAGCAGCTCAAGGAGGCCGCCCCCGACGGCATCGACGTCTACTTCGACAACGTCGGCGGCGAGCACCTGGAGGCCGCGATCGGCGCGCTCAACCTGCGCGGCCGGGCCGTGATCTGCGGAATGATCTCCCAGTACAACGCGACGGAGCCGACCCCCGGCCCGCGCAACATGGTCAAGATCCTGCAGAACCGCCTCCGCGTCGAGGGCGTCCTCGTCGGCGACCACTACGACTTCCAGCCGCAGTTCGTCCAGGAGGTCGGCCCCTGGGTCGCGTCGGGCGAACTCAAGTACCGCGAGACCGTGGTGGAGGGCATCGAGAACAACCTGGAGGCCTTCCTCGGCGTCCTGCGCGGCGACAACACGGGCAAGATGATCGTCAAGCTCTGAGCCCCACCCCGTGACGGTCGCCCGCTCACGGTCGTTGCACAACGCGGAGTCCGCACCCCTGGACGTGGGGTGCGGACTCTGTCGTGTGCGTCGGCTCAGAGTGCCGACGCCAGCGCCGCCGTGTGCACCGCCCGCACCAGACCCGCGTTCTCCGGGGCCGCCCCGCCCGGGAAGGCCATGCGGCGGCGGGTGTAGCCGTAGGCGAGGCCGCTGCGGGGGTCGGCGAAGGCCTGGGAGCCGGCGGCGCCGCTGTGGCCGAACGTGCCGGCGCCGAGGAAGGGGTGGACCAGTTCGGCCGTGGCCTGGAAGCCCAGGCCGAACGCCTTCGGGGCCCGCGAGACGAGGTCGTGGCCGAGGGAGTGGACCTGGCCGAACTCGCCGATGGTGTCGGGCTTGAGCAGCGGCGGCCGCCCGTCGACCTCGCTGACGGCCGCCGCGTACATCCCGGCGAGCCCCCGTGCCGAGCCGATGCCACCCGCCGACGCCTGCCCGCCGGCGCGCACGATCCGCGCGTTGGGGAAGTCCGTCAGCTCACCCGGCTCCGGCACCTGGTTGTTGAACGCGATCGACGTCAGCGTGTGCGGGCCGCTGGGCGCCGCGTCCAGCTCGGCCTGCTGCGCGGGCGTCGGCAGCATCGGCTGCACGGTTCGGAAGCGGGGCTCGTGCTCGGCCGGCAGCCCCAGGAAAAGATCGAGGTCGTACGGGGCGCGGATCCGCTCCTCGTACACCTCCTGGAGCGTGCGCCCTGTCGCCCGCCGTACGACCTCGCCGGTGAGCGCCCCGATGACCAGCGCGTGGTAGCCGAAGGCGGCGCCGGGCCGCCAGTACGGGCGCTGCACGGCGAGGCGTTCGGCGATGACCCGGTCGTCCGCCAGCTCCTCCAGGGTGAACCCGGCGTCGGTGCCGATGAGCCCCGCCCGGTGCGAGATCAGCTCCCGCAGGGTCACCGCCCCCTTGCCCTCGGCCGCGAACTCCGGCCAGTAGTGGGCGACTTCACGGTCCAGCTCCAGCACCCCGTCCTGGACGAGGAGCGCGACGACGAGATGGGCGGCACCCTTGGTGGAGGAGAACACGCCGTGCAGCGCGTCGCCACCCGTCTCCGCCTCCTCGGCGGGGCCCGCCCACAGGTCGACGACCCGCCGCCCCCGTACATACGCGGCCAACTGGCCCTCGTAGTCGGCCCGTTCACCGGCCACGAACGCGGTGAACTCCTCGCGCACCGTCTCGAAGCCGTCGGCCACGGTCCCGTGGACGGCGGCCGTCCGGGTCCCCTCGGTCATGCGCACTCCTCTTCCTCGACTCCCGGCTATCTCCCCACGGTCAGCAACGCCCGCCCCACCTGCGGGAGTTCCCCTTTCGGATGGGCGCGGAAGAGGGGCTCCGTGCCGAAGAGGACCGCGTTCGGCCCGCTGACCACGGACGGCCGGCCCGCCGCGGCCGCCGGGCCGCCGGAGCCGTCCTCCGACGGCCGCCAGTGCCCCGAGATCAGCGGGTTCCCGGTGCCGTACGCCTGCTCGACGGTCACGCCGTCACCCAGCGCGGTGAACCATACGGGCGCGTAGACGAAGCTGTGGTCCGGTGCGCCGCCGGTCACCGTGCCACCCGAATTCACCACGCGCACCACGCCGTTGGCGTCCCCGTTGCCCTGCACCGCCGTGACCTCCAACTGCCCGGTGGCCGAGGCGAGCGCCGCGCCGGCCGCGCCCCGGCCGACCAGACCGTGCCCGGCGAGGAACCCGGTGAGGGCCGTACGGGCGGACGGGTTCAGAGCGCCGTACGACAGACCGGACGACACGAACAGCACATCGGCCCCCGACCAGTCGAAGCCCGCGTTCAGGATCGCCGTCGACACCGGCACCACGTCGAAGTCCATCTCGCGCAGCGCGAACAGCTCACCCGCAGTGACGGCCGCGGCCACGCGGACCGGCCGCAGCGGTGTGCCCTTCGGACGGCCCTCGACCGCGTCGAAGACCACGTCGTACGAGCGGGCGAGCGCCTCGGCCCTCCGCCGCGCCGAGGACGGCACGAGCGCGCTGCCGTCGGCCGCCCGCCGTACGGAAACCCCCTCCCTGAGCAGGGAGTTGAGGGCGGCGATCTCCTGCGGGGAGTCGAGCCGGAGGCGCAGGTCACCGCGCGGGGCGACGTGTCCGACGCGGGCGGCGGACGTCACAGGCCGGGCGGGCACGGCGGACGGACGACCGCTGTCCGCCGCCACCACGGTGGCGCCCCACAGCCGCCCCAGGCTCCAGCCGGAGATGTCGTACATCACCGAGACCTTGTCGCTGATGTCCCGCCCGTCGGCGAGCAGCACATTGGCCATCCCGCGCTTGGGCTGACGCAGGTCGACCACGTACGACCCCTTCGCGTACGACCGGCCGTCGAGCCGGAAGGCACGGGTCGCGCGCGTCACGCGTACGTCGTTGGCGAGCAGGTGGTCGACGAGTCGCGCGGCGGCCGTGGCGGAGCGCTGCCCGCCGCCCGCGGGGACGACGTAGGCGCGCGGGAACTCGGTCGTGTAGACGTCCTCGGGGCCGATGCCGGGCACCCCGGGCACGGTCTTCGCCGAGACCGGCACCTGCGCGGCGCCCTCGGCACCGCGCCGGAAGACCTCGATCTGGTCGGCGATCAGCGAAGTCCGCTTCTCCCGTACGAAGTCGAGGGTCGCGCGCAGGGCCGCGCCGGCCACGTCGACGTTGATCGCGGACCGGCGGCGGAGTTCCCCGACCGGCAGCGACTCGTACGCCGCGTTGTTCACCTGCAGCGGGATCTCCACGGTGTGCGCGGCGACCGTGCCGTGGAAGGCGGCGTACTGCGGGGTGAAGATCGGCGGCCAGTCGTCCCACCCCTCCGCCGAGTCGCGGAACGGGATCTGGGCCGGTTCGACGCCGTCCTTCGCGGGCGTGTGACCGAGACCGTTGACGGCCGACTCCATGCGCAGCGCGTTCGCGTAGGTGTTCTTCAGGAACAGGTCGTACTCGTAGTTCTCGCCGTGCGGGGGAGTGGTCGGCTCGATGAGGGTGCCGTTGACGTATCCGTGCAGATCGAGCATCACGGCGGGCTGCTTGTCGATCTGGATCCGCCGCATCGCCCGTACCTCGGGCTGCGAGGCGGTGACGAAGTCCCGGTTCATGTCGAACCCGGCCGCGTTGGCGCGGGTGCCCGCGATCCGGCCGTCCGGGTTGGCGGTGATGTTGAAGTACAGCCGGGAGTGCGCGAGGAGGTCCTTCGTCCTGGCGTCGGTCGCCGTCGCCAGCCGCTCGATCAGCCGGAGGGACGCGTCGGTGCCCTCCCACTCGTTGCCGTGGATGTTGTTGTTGAAGAAGACGGGCGCCTTGTACGTCTTGCGGATCTCCGGGCTCCTGGCGGCCGACCGGGGTGCGGACTCGATGAGTTCACGCATCCGCGCCTGGGCGCGGGCCTGGCGGGCGGACTCGGGGGCGGTCACGGTGACGAGGTAGAGCCGGTGCCCGCCGGCCGACCGGCCGGTGATCTCCACGCTCACCCGGTCGCCGAGCCGCTGAAGGGCGTTCAGCTTCGGGGCGATGGCGTGGTACGGGGTGAGGCCCAGCTTGAGGGACTTGTCGGCCGGGTTCTCCGGGTCGGGGGAGAGGATCTGCTCGCGCGGGTAACCGCGGCTGGAACCAGCCGTGTCGGCGAGGTCCGCGACCGGTGCGGTCAGGGCTCGCCCGGTCACGCTCGCCGGGGTCCGGGCGGCGCCCGACGACAGGGCCGACCCCTCGCGGACCGGCGGTTTCGGGTCGGCGCCCGCGGGGTGCGGGGCGATCAGCAACGACCCCGTGGTGACGGTGACGGCGGCGACGCTGAACAGTGCGGATCTCGGGCCGGGTCTCGGCGGACGCACGCTACCTCCTGGAGTGGGGTTCCTTGGAGCGGTTCCTACGACGTGCCGGTGCGGGTGACCACAGGTGGTCTACATGTTCGACTCCCGGGCAACAAGAGGGCACAGGCGACACGGACACCTAGGGATTGTCGTCACTTGCCTAAAATCTTTAGGCAGTTGCATAATCGACACCGGCGAACGGATCGGAAGGACGGGGTCACGGGCATGGCACGCGCGGGACTCAGCCCGGAACGTCTCGCCCTCGCGGGCGCCGAGTTGGCCGACGAGATCGGCTTCGACGAGGTGACTGTCTCGGAGTTGGCCCGCCGCTTCGACGTGAAGGTCGCGAGCCTGTACTCGCACGTGCGCAACTCCCAGGACCTCAGGACCCGGATCGCCCTCCTGGCCCTGGAGGAGATGGCCGACCGGGGCGCCGCCGCGCTCGCCGGCCGGGCCGGGAAGGACGCGCTGGCGGCCCTCGGCGACGTCTACCGCGACTACGCCCGCGCACACCCCGGCCGGTACGCGGCGGCCCAGCTCAGACTGGACCCCCAGGCGGCCGCGGCGAGCGCGGGCGGCCGGCACGCACAGATGACCAGGGCGATCCTGCGCGGCTACGACCTCACCGAGCCGGACCAGACGCACGCCGTCCGGCTCCTCGGCAGCGTCTTCCACGGCTACGTCAGCCTGGAGTCGGCCGGCGGCTTCAGCCACAGCGCCCCCGACTCGCAGGAGAGCTGGGAACGCGTCCTCGACGCCCTCGACGCCCTGCTGCGCAACTGGCCTGCCCCGCCACCCCGTTGACCCCGGGCGCCCCGCCGCCGACCACCACCGATCCCTCCGTCCCCCACGATCGTCAGGTTGAGCCATGACCTCCCCCTGGATCACCACCCCCATCACCGACGACCTCCTGCGCGGCGCCCTGGAGCTGGAGCGCACCGAACACGGCGTCCTGCCGCACCGGTTGCCCGCACGGGCCCGCGCCCAGTGCACCGACCCGCAGCTGGCCATGGTCGAGTCCCAGCCCTCCGGCGTCCGCCTGGTCTTCCGCACCCGCGCCACCGCCGTCGAACTCGACGCCCTGCGCACCAAGCGGACCTACGTGGGCGCCCCGCCCCGCCCGGACGGCCTGTACGACCTCCTCGTCGACGGCCGCCCGACCGCCCGGGGCAGCGTGCCGGACGGCAACACCGTGACCATCGACATGACCACCGGCACGGCGGAGCACCGGCCGGGCCCGCCCGGCACGGTGACCTTCACCGACCTCCCCGACGGCCTCAAGACGATCGAGATCTGGCTCCCGCACAACGAGACCACCGAACTCGTCGCGCTGCGCACCGACGCCCCCGTCGAGCCCGCCCCCGACCGGGGCCGCCGTGTCTGGCTGCACCACGGCAGCTCGATCAGCCACGGCTCCGACGCCGCGAGCCCCACCGGCATCTGGCCCGCCCACGCCGCCTGCCTGGCCGGGGTCGACCTCATCAACCTGGGCTTCGGCGGCAGCGCCCTCCTCGACCCCTTCGTCGCCCGCGCCATCCGGGACACTCCTGCCGACCTGATCAGCGTCAAGATCGGCATCAACCTCGTCAACCACGACGTGATGCGGCTGCGCGCCTTCACCCCGGCCGTCCACGGCTTCCTCGACACGATCCGCGACGGCCACCCCACCGCCCCGCTGCTCGTCGTCTCCCCGATCCTCTGCCCCATCCACGAGGACACCCCCGGCCCCAGCGCCCCCGACTTCACCGGCCTCGCCGAGGGCCGCCTCCGCTTCCGCGCCATGGGCGACCCGGAGGACCTCACCCCCGGCAGGCTCACCCTCCGCGTCATCCGCGAGGAACTCGCGGCGATCGTCGCCCAGCGCGCCAAGGAGGACCCCGCCCTCCACTACCTGGACGGCCTCGCCCTCTACGGCGACCAGGACGCCACCACCCTCCCCCTCCCGGACGACCTGCACCCCGACGCCGAAACCCACCACCTCATCGGAGAACGCTTCGCGGAACTGGCCTTCGCAGCCAAGGGCGCCTTCGCGCCCTGAGGGGCCGCAGGCCCCTCAAGGGGCGCGGGGAACTGCGCGAGCGACCACATGGAACCCGCAGTCGCCCGCGCACCCCACCCCCCGAGCTCTCCTGCGCAAACGCACCGAACGATAAAGTGCGCCCCATGCGCGATCTGAGGGTGGGTTTCCAGTACCTCGTCCAAGGCCAACGCTGGGTGGCCAGGCACGGGAAGCAGTACGGCTTCGGCCTGATCCCGGGCCTCATCACCCTGGTCCTCTACATAGCCGCCCTCGTGGCCCTCGCCGCCTGGGGCCCGGACTTCGTCACCTGGGCCACCCCCTTCGCCGACGACTGGGCCAGCCCTTGGCCGGGCCTCTTCCGCGGCCTCCTCACGGCCGTCCTGTTCGCCCTGGCCCTGGCCCTCGCGGTCATCACCTTCACCGCCGTGACCCTCCTCATCGGCCAGCCCTTCTACGAGAACCTCTCGGAGAAGGTCGACCGGGACGTCTCACCCGACGGCACCGCCCCGGAGTCCGACCTGCCGCTGTGGCAGGAGCTGTGGATCTCGGCCCGGGACAGCCTCCGCGTCCTCCTACGGGCGCTCGTCTGGGCCGTCCTGCTCTTCGCCCTCGGCTTCGTCCCGTTCATCGGCCAGACGGTCGTCCCCGTGATCGGCTTCTTCGTGACCGGCTTCTTCCTCACCGAGGAACTGACCTCCGTCGCCCTCCAGCGCCGCGGGGTCGAACTCCGCGACCGCCTCGCCCTCCTGCGCTCCCGCAAGACACTGATCTGGGGCTTCGGCACCCCGCTGGGCCTCGCCTTCCTGGTGCCGTTCGTCGCCGTCTTCCTGATGCCGGGCGCGGTCGCGGGCGCCACCCTCATGGCCCGCGACCTGCTGGGCGAGGAGACCACCGGCGAGGACGAGCGCAACCGCGTCCCCGGCGCCGGCCACCCCGCCCACCCGGCTCCGCCCGTGTTCCGCAAGCCCGGAGTCGGCGCGTGAACGAGATCCTCGCTGTCGCGGTGATCACCGTCCTCGCGGTCATCGCCCCCGGCGCGGACTTCGCCATGGTCATCCGCAACAGCTACCTCTACGGCCGCACGACGGGTCTGCTCTCCGCGACGGGGGTCGCGGCCGGCGTCCTCGTGCACGTCACGTACACGATGCTCGGCGTGGGCCTGCTGATCGCCTCCTCCACCTTCCTGTTCACGGTGATCAAGCTGGTCGGCGCGGCCTACCTCGTCTACATCGGCGTCCGCACCTTCCGCACCCGCGACGAGATCCAGGTGGACCTGGCGGAGTCCACGGCGACCGTGACCCCGCTCGCCGCGCTGCGCTCCGGCTTCCTGACCAACGTGCTCAACCCCAAGACGACCCTCTTCGTCGTCTCGACCTTCGCCCAGGTCGTCAGCCCCGGCACGCCGGTCGTCCAGCAGGCGGGCTACGGCCTGTTCATGGCCCTCGCCCACCTGCTGTGGTTCGGCGTCGTCGCCGTCTTCTTCTCGCATGACCGGATGCGTGCCGTGATGCTGCGCGGCCAGAAGGTCCTCAACAAGGCGATCGGCTCCGTCCTGGCCGGCCTCGGCATCAGCCTCGCGTTCGCCCCGTCGCACTAGCGGCGCCTGAGTCCGCCGCCGTGGAGGTGGCGGTGTCGGGGGCCGTGGCGTCCACGGCGACCGTCACGATCGTCCGCACCTGGGCGATGATGTCCAGCCGGTTGCGCACGAACTCGGGATCGGTCACCGCCCCCGTCGCCGGATCCGTGTTGCCGGTCCCGAACTGCAGGACGGGCGTGTGCACATGCCCGCCCGGCACCGTGGAGCCCAGCCCCAGCCGGTCGCGCAGGAGCGTCGCCCGGTAGGCGATCTCGTTGGAGAGGTAGTCGCCGCCGCCCCCGGCCCGCGCGGTCGAGCCCGGCGTCGGCCCGTCCGGGCGGACGACCGCCACCGTGCCGCCCGCCGGTATCTCGGTCACGCTCGTGTTGTCGTAGACGGGGAAGCGACCGGTGTTGGCGGCGACGATGTCCGCGTACGGCAGGGTCGTGGTCGTCCACTGGGGCTGGGTGGCGGGATCGCTCACCGGGATGGTCTCGGCGCGGCCGACGCTGTTGTTGTCGGCGAAGCCGCCGCGCCAGGCCCCGTTGGTCCGCTCGATGTCGAAACGCCCCACCCGGCCCTGGCTGACGGTCGCGAAGAGATCCACGCGGGGCAACCGGTCGCGCAGCGCGCGCTCGACCGTGCCGTCCGTGAAGTCCTGCCAGCGGACGGGGAAGACGGCGGTCTCGACGCGGGCCGGCCCGTCGGCGGTGCGGATCACCGTTCCGTCGAGAGCGAGTGCCGTCGCCCCGGACGGGTTGGAGATCCGTATGTCCCGGTCCAGCGTGAACGGATCGAACCCGGTGACGAGGACCCGCTTCACTCCCTTGTCACGCGGCGGAAAGCGCAGGGAGTCCTGCCCGCGCGACGCGGTCTCCAACTCGTCCAGCAGCCGCGCCCTCTGCTGCTCACTCAGCTCGAACGCGGGCTCCCAGCCCCGCACTTCCCGCGTCATCCCCAACCGCGCCCAGTACAGCGGCCGGTCGTCGTCCCGGCTCAGATCACCGCCCGCCGGCCCCCGCCCCTGCGCCCGGTCCACGGCCCGCGTCCACAACCGCCCGCCCTGCCGTACGACGATCCGCTCGGCCTGCGCGTACGACCGCGCCCCGTCCAGCGCCCGCGCGAACTCCGGCGCCACGGTGTCGAATCCGGACCGCCGCAGGATCTCCTGGGGTACGGCCCGATCGAGCCGCTGCTCCTCGACGGTGGGGGCCGCGGCCGAGGAGACCGACGCGGCTGCCGGGGGCGACGCGGAGGCGGAGGCGGGGGCGCAGAGACCGGCGAGCAGCGCCGCCAGCCCTATCGTCGCTCCGCGTGCCCGTCGGTAAGTCGGTAGGGAAGTCAAGGGAGTTCGGGTCCTTCCGTCTGGGTCGTGCCGTGGGGTGCCGCTCCGGACGGCGGCAGTATCGCGTGCCGGAAGGTGCGCGCGCCATGTCCGGCGGTGTAGGGGACGCACGTGGCGCCCCGCTGCTCACTCGTCCGCGCCTCGCGGCACCGGAATCCGTGCCGCCGCCTCCCGCAGAGCCCCGAGGAACGCGCGCGCGGCCGGGGAAGGCGTCACCCCGCGTGCCGTCGCCGCGTACACCACCCGCCCGGCCGCCTCCTCGTCCGCCACCGGCAGCAGCACGATGTCCGAGCGCACGGACGCGGCGGCGAGCGCCGGTACCAGCGTGACCCCGAGCCCGGCCGCCACATAGCCCAGCTTGGCGATCCACTCCACGACGACATGCGCGACCCTGGGCCGGAAACCGTGCCGCAGCGCCGCGTCGAGAAGGGTCCCCTCGGGGTGGGCGTCGCCGGATATCCAGTCGGCGTCGGCGAGTTGGGGAAGCCGCACGGAACCCCGCCCCGCGAGCGGATGGCCGACGGGGACGGCGACGTACAGCGGCTCGTCGAGGAGGTGATGCAGGTCGTACGCGTCGAGGGGCACGCGCCCCGTGGTCGACACGATCGCCAGGTCCAGCCCGCCAGACGCCAGCCGGTCGAGCAACGCGGGCGTGAACCCCTCGTCGCGGGTGAGCCGTACACCGGGATGCCGGGCCCGGAACGTGGCCATCGCGTGCGGGACGAGCGCCGCGTCCGCCGTGGCGAAGGCCCCGATCCGCAGCCGCCCGCCCGCCGCCTCCCGCAGCGCGGTCAACTCCCGTTCCGCCAGCCCCAGTCGCTCCACCACCGCCTCGGCGTGCGGGACGAGCGCGCGCCCCGCCTCCGTGAGCCGCACCCCGCGCGGCAGCCGGTCGAACAGCGCCGATCCGCCCAATGCCCCTTCCAGCGAGGCGACCTGCCGCGACACGGCCGACTGGGTCCAGCCGAGCGACCGCGCGGCGACGGTGAACGACCCGTGCCGCGCGACCTCGAGGAACACACGCAGCCAGAAGGCGGACAGATCGGGAACGCCGGCGGCGTGGGACGCACCCCCGACGTCATGCGCATCATGCATGGCGGCCATGCTAGACATTCGCTTGTCGCATCACGCGGCCGGACCTAGCGTCGAGGCCATGGAGATCACCCTCGACAACCCGCCCTCCGCGCCGCAACCGCTGAGTCCCTACTACTCCCAGGTCGCCCGCGTGCAACTGGCCGACGGCAGCGCCCTGTTGTACCTGTCGGGCCAGATCGGCGAGGGCGCCACCGTGGCCGACCAGAGCCGAGCCGTCTTCGAGACCATCGCCGCGCTCCTCGCGGCGCACGGCGCCACCCTCGCCGACATCATCAACATCCGCACCTACCTCACGGACATCACCAAGCTCCACGAGTACGGCGCCGTACGCACCCGGTACCTGCCGGGCACACCCCCGACCAGCATGACGATGGAGGTCCCGAAACTCTTCAGACCACAGGCACTGGTGGAGGTCGAGGTGGTGGCGGCGGTGCCCGCGCGAGCCTGACCCAGGGCCCCTAGTCGGCGTCCTCGCCCAGCAGGGCCAGGAAGTCCCGGAACGCACCCGACATGTCCACGGTGCCCGGGTCCAGCAGCCACTGGTACTGCAGGCCGTCCATCACGGCCACCAGCAGCGGGGCCGCGCGCTCCGGTGTGAGGCCGCTCGGGAGGCGGTCGCCGTACTCGGCGCGCAGCACCTCGGCCATGGAGCCCCGCACCCGCTCGTACCGCTCGGTGAAGAACTCGCGCGCGGGATGCCCGTCGGTGACGCTCTCGCCGAGCAGCGCGGAGAAGGTCTGCACGATCCCGGGCCGCATCGCGTTGTACTCGACCAGGGACCCCAGCAGATCGAGCCGCAGCGGGCTGTCGGGGACGGCGTCCCACCGGTCCCGCTCCCTGAGGACGGCGACGAGCAGCGCCTCCTTGGTGGGGAAGTAGTGCAGCAGCCCCTGCTGGGTGAGCCCGACGCGGTCGGCGACCGCGGCCATGCTCGCGCCCCGGTAACCGCGCTCGGCGATCACCTCCAGCGCCGCCAGCACGATCTCCGCGCGCCGCTCCTCGCCCCTGACGCTCCTGGTTCGACTGGTCCCGCTCATGCCGTCACCGTACGGCATCCGACCCCACCGGACCGCGCCAAATATAACGGCACCATAACGAAACCTACCGATCTACAGGTGATGCGTGCACGATGGCGAGGACGTAACCGGACTCGACGAGGAGGCACCGCGATGGCGGCAACCCCGGGCACCCACCCCACCCCGGCCGACGAGGCCCGTGCGGCGGCCGTGGAGAAGGCCCTCGCCAGGCTGGACATCGACGCCAAGGCGAGGCTCCTCGCCGGCCAGGACATGTGGACGCTGCCCGAGCTCCCCGAGATCGGTCTCGCCTCCCTCGTCATGTCCGACGGCCCCATCGGCGTACGGGGAGTGCGCTGGACCGCCGAGGACCCCTCCGTCGCGCTGCCCTCCCCGACCGCCCTCGCCGCCACCTGGGACCCCGAACTCGCCCACCGCGCCGGGGTGTTGCTGGCCCAGGAGGCCCGCCGCAAGGGCGTCCACGTCCTCCTCGCCCCCACGGTCAACCTGCACCGCTCACCACTGGGCGGCCGCCACTTCGAGGCGTACAGCGAGGACCCCTACCTCACCGGCGAGATCGGCTCGGGCTATGTGGCGGGCGTGCAGTCCGGCGGCGTCGGCACCACCGTCAAGCACTTCGTCGCCAACGACGCCGAGACCGACCGCTTCACCGTGAACAACCTGGTCTCCGAACGCGCCCTGCGCGAGCTGTACCTGGCCCCGTTCGAGGCGATCGTGGCGAACGCCCACCCCTGGGGCATCATGACCGCCTACAACACCGTCAACGGCACCACGATGAGCGAGCACCGCTACCTCGTGAACGAGGTCCTGCGCGGCGAGTGGGGCTTCGACGGCTTCAACGTCTCCGACTGGCTGGCCGCCCGCTCCACGACCGCCGCCCTGACCGGCGGCCTCGACGTCGCCATGCCCGGCCCGGTCACCGTCTACGGCGAGGCCCTGGCCGCCGCCGTCCGTGCCGGCGAGGTCACGGAGGCCGAACTCGACGAGGCGGTCCGCCGCGTGCTGCTCCTGGCCGCCCGCGTCGGCATCCTCGAAGGCGCCGACCCGGTCGTCACCGAACTCCCCGCCCCCGTCGACGGTGACGCCCTGGCCCGCGAGATCGCCCGCCGCTCCTTCGTCCTCGTCCGCAACGAGGCCCCGGACGGCCAGGCCGCCCTCCCCCTCCGGCCGGGCTCGACGGTCGCCCTCATCGGCGCCGCGGCCCGCGACGCCCGCGTCCTCGGCGGCGGCTCGGCCACCGTCTTCCCCGACCACATCGTCTCCCCGCTCGACGGCCTCACCGCCGCCCTCACCGAGGGCACGCTGACGTACGCCGTGGGCGCGGACCCCAACGAGGAACTGGGCGTCGCCGACAAGGGATTCACCCTCGAAGCCGTCTGCCGTGACACCTCCGGCACGGTCATCGGCACCCGCTCCTCGCCCAACGGCCACATCCAGTGGATGGGCTCGGACCTCCCCGACGGCGTCACCCACACCACCCTGCACACCGTCGAGGTGACCGGCACCTTCGTCCCCCGCGAGACCGGCACCCACACCTTCGGCATCAAGGGCCTCGGCACCTACACCCTCACCGTCGACGGCACCACCCACTTCGACGGTGTCCGGACCACCGACACGGACGACCCCTTCGTGTCGTTCTTCGGCGCCCCCGTCCCGCTGGCCCAGGTCGAACTGACCGAGGGCACCCCGATACGGGTCTCCCTCACCCACGTCGTGGAACTCGCCGCCGACGCCCCGATCACGATGCTCGCCTTCACCCTCTGCCACCAGGGCCCGCAGCGCGACCCCGACGACCTGATCGTCGAGGCCGTCGAGGCCGCCCGCGCCGCCGACACCGCCGTCGTCGTGGTCGCCACCACCGAGCGGGTCGAGTCCGAGGGCTTCGACCGCAAGGACCTGCGCCTTCCCGGCCGCCAGGACGACCTGGTCCGCGCGGTGGCCGCCGCCAACCCCGCCACGATCGTCGTCGTCAACGCGGGCTCCCCGGTGGAACTCCCGTGGCGCGACGACGTGGCCGCCGTCCTCCTCACCTGGTTCCCCGGCCAGGAGGGCGGCGCCGCCCTCGCCGACGTCCTCACCGGCACCCACGAGCCCGGCGGCCGCCTCCCCACCACCTGGGGCACCCTGTCCGAGGCCCCGGTCACCCAGGTCACCCCCACCTCCGGCGAACTCACCTACGACGAGGACGTGTTCATCGGCTACCGCGCCTGGGACAAGGAGAGCAGGACCCCCACGTACCCCTTCGGCCACGGCCTCGGCTACACCGACTGGACCTACGAGTCGCTCGACGTCACCGGCACGACGGCGACGGTACGGGTACGCAACTCGGGCACCCGCCAGGGCCACGAGACCATCCAGCTCTACCTGGCCCCCACGACCCCGGACCCCACCCGCCCGACCCGCTGGCTCGCGGGCTTCGCGACGGTGGAGGCGTCCCCGGGCGAAACGGCGGAGGCCGCCATCCAACTCCCCCGCCGAGCCTTCGAGATCTGGGACGAGACGACCAACGCGTGGGTGTACGTGAAGGGTTCGTACGCCCTGGAGGCAGGCCGTTCGATCGAGGACCGCCGAGTAAGGGCGACATTCGAGGCATCGGGAGCCGGCAGCGCCCCGTCAGGGGCGCGGGGAACTGCGCGACCAGCCCCCACCCACCCGCACCCGACACACCTACGAACGCACCCCGAACCCATAAACAGTCTCCGACCGATACACGCCGCCCGGCCGCACCTCCGTACTCGGAAACCGCGGCCGGTTCGGCGAATCGGGAAAGTGCTGCGTCTCCAACGCGACCCCGTCCCCGGGCCCGAACGGCCCCTCCAGATGATCCGCCGTATAAAGCTGCATCCCCGGCTCGGTCGTCGCCACGCTCAACACCCGCCCCGACCCCGCCTCCCACAACTCGGCGACCCCCACCGCACTCTCCGTAACCCCCTTGTCCAGCACGAAGTTGTGGTCGTACCCGCTCCCCACCTTCCGTGCCGTCCGGAAGTCGAACCGGGTCCCCTCGACCCCCGCCAACTCGCCGGTCGGAATGAGGTCCGCGTCCACCGGCGTCACCCGCGACGCGTCGATCCGCAGCTCATGCGCACCGGCGCTCCCGGAGCCGGCCCCCGCGAGGTTCCAGTACGAGTGGTTGGTCAGGTTCACCACGGTCGGCGCGTCCGTGACCGCCTCGTACGCGATCCGCAGCGCGCCCCCGTCCTCCTCCAGCGTGTACGTGGCGGAGACCTCCAGCCGCCCGGGGAAGCCCTCCTCCCCGTCCGGGCTCACCCGCGTCAGGCGCACACCGGCCCCGTCCGCGACGCCCTCCGCCTCCCACACCCGCTTGTCGAAACCGAGCGGACCGCCGTGCAAGGAGTTCGGCGGGTTGTTGCGCGCCAGCTCGTACACCTGTCCGTCGAGGGTGAAGCGTCCGCCGGCGATCCGATTGGCGTACCGGCCGATGAGCGCTCCGAAGAACGGCCCCTGATGGCGCAGATACCCGTCGAGGTCGGCGAACCCCAGCACCACGTCGGCCGTCCGCCCGTCCCGGTCGGGCACCTCCACGGACTGCACGATCCCGCCGTACGTCAGGACCCGCACCCGCGTGCCGCCCCGCTCCAGCGTCCATCGGTGCACCGGCGCGCCGTCGGAAAGTGTGCCGAAAAGTTCGCTCATGAGCGAAACCCTAGGTCACCACGGAACTCCGGGTCACGACTCCTTGGCGCTGACGATCCGGTACGCGATCTCCGCCAGCCGCGCCTGCCCGTTCACGCTCGGGTGGAACCAGTCCCACTGGCTGAGCTGTGCCTGCCCGAAGCGGTAGTCGAAGACGGCGTCCCCGTCGTACCGGCAGTGGCGGTCCTTCTCGCAGACCTCGCGCAGCACGTCGTTGTACGCCTCCACCCGGTCCTGGACGGCGTCGCGCCGCTCGCCGGCCGCCGTGGTGAGGGCGTCCGGGTCGGCCAGCATGGACGGGCAGATGCCCAGCTTCCACACCTGCTTGCCGACCGGGCTGGCGCGGCCCTCGGACCACAGCCGCTTCAGATCGGGCACGCTCGCCACGAACACCTGCGCCTTGGGCAGGGCGTCCCGCAGCGTCGCCATCGAGTCCTCGAAGTCCGCGCGGAAGTCGGCGACCGGCGTCATGGCGTCGACGGTCGCGCGGCACGCGTCGTTCGCGCCGACCATCACCGTGACCAACTCGGGCTTCCGGGTCGCCGCCCGGGCCATCTGCTGCGGCAGATCGGCCATCCGGGCCCCCGTGACCGCGTAGTTCCAGCTGTGCCGCAGCGCGCCGGAGCGGCCCAGCAGCCGTACGGCGAGACTGTCGACCGAGGCGTCGGTGCCGGTCGCCCAGGACACCTCGGGACAGTCGGAGAGGACCTTGCACGCGTCGAAGCCCCGGGTGATGGAGTCACCCACGGCGACCAGCGACTCGGGGGTGCTGTCCCAGACGGGCGTGGGCTTCGGCGACGCGGCGGCACGCGGACCCGTCCCCTCGGGGCCGGGGGAGTCCCCACCGGTGGCGTCGCACCCGGTCACGGCCAGCAGGAACGCCGCCGAGACCGCGCCCCACACCGCCCTCGAACGGTGGCGTCGCTTCCGCATCCCCTGGTCCCCTCGGTCGGTCCTACACGTGCAAGTTCCCACCCATGACAACGCGCGAGAGTTCCCGACACGGGAGACCTACGAGAACGCTGCGGCGAACGGTGCAACTGTTCCGTACCGCACACGCGTCCCCCTGGGTGAAACAGCGCCGCGTCCTGGCGTCGGCTCCGACGGTACGTCACACTCCTTGCCCCGCCGCACGGTAGCCTCGCCACGTGGCCGCCCTGCCACTGCCGATCCGTCGAACGACAAGATGCCCTGCTCTGTGGAGGCCCCGGTGACGACACGTGGAGTCCTGTACGTGCACTCCGCGCCGCGTGCGCTGTGCCCGCACGTCGAGTGGGCCGTCGCCGGTGTCCTCGGGACCCGCGTGAACCTCGACTGGATCCGGCAGCCGGCCGCCCCGGGCACCTGGCGCTCCGAGTTCTCCTGGCAGGGCCAGGCCGGCACCGCCTCCAAGCTCGCGTCCGCCCTGCGCGGCTGGCACCTCCTGCGCTTCGAGGTCACCGCCGAGCCCTGCGCCACCGCCGAGGGCGAGCGCTACAGCTGCACTCCCGAACTGGGCATCTTCCACGCCGTCACCGGCATCCACGGCGACATCCTCATCCCCGAGGACCGCCTCCGCGCGGCCCTGCTCCGCAGCCAACGAGGCGAGACCGACCTGGAGTCCGACCTCGCGAAGCTCCTGGGCAAGCCGTGGGACGACGAACTGGAGCCCTTCCGCTACGCGGGAGAGGGCGCCCCGGTCCGCTGGCTCCACCAGGTGGTCTGAAAAGGAGGGGGCGCCCCCGGTCTTTGAGGGGCGCGGGGAACTGCGCGAGAAGCCCCACCGCTCCGCACCCGGCTGACAACGCACAACACAACGGTGAGTGGCCCGCCCCCCAACCCGGGGTGCGGGCCACTCACCGTTCACGGCACCAGAGATCAAACCGTCCGGAACGCCAGCACCACGTTGTGCCCACCGAACCCGAACGAGTCGTTCAGCGCGGCGATACGCCCCTCGACCGGCAGTTTCCTGGCCTCCCCGCGAACGATGTCCGCGTTGGCCTCCGCCTCCGGGTCCAGGTCGTTCACATTGATCGTCGGCGGAGCCACCCGGTGGTACAGCGCGAGCACCGTCGCCACCGTCTCCACACCGCCGGCCCCACCGAGCAGATGCCCGGTCATCGACTTCGTCGCCGACACCGCGAAGTGGTCGGTGTCGTCACCGAACACCTTCCGCAGCGCCTTCAGCTCCGCGATGTCACCGGCCGGCGTCGACGTCCCGTGCGCGTTGACGTGCACGATCTCCGCCGGGTCCAGGTCGGTGCGGTCCAGCAGGTTCTGCAGGGCGTGGGCGATCCCACGCCCCTCCGGCTCCGGCTGCACGATGTCGTGGCCGTCGGCGGAGATGCCCTGGCCCACGGCCTCGGCGTAGACCCGGGCACCCCGCGCCGCCGCGTGCTCGGCCGACTCCAGGACGACGACACCGGCACCCTCGCCCAGGACGAAGCCGTCACGGCCGGTGTCGTACGGACGGGAGGCGCCCTGCGGGTCCTCGTTGTTCTTGGACATCGCCATCATGTTGCCGAACGCGGCGATCGGCAGCGGGTGGATGGCGGCCTCGGTACCACCGGCGATCACGACGTCGGCGCGGCCGGTGCGGATCATCTCGATGGCGTAGCCGATGGCCTCGGCGCCCGACGCGCAGGCGGAGACCGGGGTGTGCACACCGGCGCGCGCGCCGACGTACAGACCGACGTTGGCGGACGGGCCGTTGGGCATCAGCATCGGCACGGTGTGCGGGGAGACACGGCGTACGCCCTTCTCCTTCAGCACGTCGTACTGGTCGAGCAGGGTCGTCACTCCACCGATACCGGAGGCGATGACCGCGCCGACGCGGTCGGCGTCGACGATGCCTTCGTCGGCCGAGGTCTCCGTGTAACCGGCGTCGGTCCACGCCTCCTTGGCCGCGATCAGCGCGAACTGCGCCGAGCGGTCCAGCCGGCGGGCCTGCGGCCGGGGAATGACCTCGGTCGGCTCCACGGCGATCTGCGCGGCGATACGGACCGCCTGGTCGGCGGCCCACTCCTGCTCCAGGGGACCGACACCGGACTTGCCGGCGACCAGCCCCTCCCAGGTGGAAGTCGCGTCGCCACCCAGCGGTGTGGTTGCGCCGATACCGGTGACGACCACGGTGCGATTGGTCGAGCTCACGGGAATGTTCTCCAACGGTTACGAGGATTCAGCGGCGCCACCGCCGGGTGGCGGGGCAACGGACCGGTCCGAGGACCGGACCCGGACCCGATCCGGGGATCAGGCCTGGTGCTTGAGGATGTACTCGGTCGCGTCGCCGACCGTCTTGAGGTTCTTGACGTCGTCGTCCGGGATCTTGACGTCGAAGCGCTCTTCGGCGGCGACGACGACCTCGACCATGGACAGCGAGTCGACGTCCAGGTCGTCGGTGAAGGACTTGTCCAGCTGGACGTCCTCGACCGGGATGCCGGCGATCTCGTTCACGATGTCGGCGAGACCGGCGACGATCTCTTCCTGGGTGGCGGCCATGTCAGGCGCTCCTTCGTAGTTTCAGACTGTTTCGAGAGGGTGGGGCGCCCGCCGCGTCAGCGGCAGGTTGTGCGTTTCCCGCACCGGACCACAAGATCCGGAGCGGGTGCCTAGGGGAGGGTAACGACCGTCGCGGCGTACACGAGACCCGCCCCGAAGCCGATGACGAGCGCGGTGTCGCCGCTCTTCGCCTCGCCGGTCGCCAGGAGCCGCTCCATCGCGAGCGGGATCGAGGCGGCCGAGGTGTTGCCGGTGGTCCGCACGTCACGCGCGACCGTGACGTGCTCCGGCAGCTTGAGTGTCTTCACCATCGAGTCGATGATCCGCTCGTTGGCCTGGTGCGGAATGAAGACGTCCAGGTCGTCCGAGCTGATCCCGGCCGCGTCCAGCGCCTGCTGAGCGACCTTCGCCATCTCGAACACGGCCCAGCGGAACACCGCTTGGCCCTCCTGCGTGATAGCGGGGAACTTGACGTTGCCCTCGCTGTCCAGCGGAAGCGTGTCGACGTCCCCGATCCGGAACTCGTTCCACGGCACCGTCTGCTTGATCGTGCCGGCCTTGTCGCCCTCGGAGCCCCACACCGTCGGGCCGATGTGCGGCTCCTGGGAGGGACCGACGACGACCGCGCCGGCGCCGTCACCGAAGAGGAAGGCCGTGGCCCGGTCCTCCAGATCGGTGAGGTCGGACAGCCGCTCGACACCGATGACGAGGACGTACTCCGCCGAGCCCTCGACGACCATGCCCTTGGCGAGGGTCAGGCCGTACCCGAAGCCCGCGCAGCCGGCCGAGATGTCGAAGGCGGCGGCCTTGGCCGTGCCCAGCTTGTCGGCGATCTCGGTGGCGACGGCCGGGGTCTGGCTGAAGTGCGAGACGGTCGAGACGACGACCGCGCCGATCTGCTCGGCGGAGATCCCGGCGTCGGCGATCGCCTTGCCGGACGCCTCGATCGACATGGCGGCGACGGTCTCGTCGTCGTTCGCCCAGTGCCGGGTCTCGATGCCGGAGCGGGAGCGGATCCACTCGTCGGAGGAGTCGATCTTCTCCAGGATCACGTCGTTGGGCACCACCCGGACCGGGCGGTAGCCGCCCACGCCGAGGATGCGTGCGTACGGGGCGCCCTTGCTCGGCCTGATCTTCGACATAGCTCCCGGGCTCCTAGTTCTGGTGCTCGGCGATGAGCGCGCGAGCGGCGTCGAGGTCGTCGGGTGTCTTCAACGCCACTGTGGCCACGCCCGGCAGGGCGCGCTTGGCGAGACCGGTGAGGGTGCCGCCGGGGCAGACCTCGACGAGCGCGGTCACGCCCAGTTCCTTGAACGTCTCCATGCACAGGTCCCAGCGGACCGGGTTGGCGACCTGACCGACGAGACGGGAGAGCACCTCGGCGCCGGTGGCGACGGCCTGCCCGTCCTTGTTCGAGACGTACGTGACCTTGGGGTTCCCGGGCGACAGGTCCTCGGCGGCCTTGGCGAGGGCGTCGACGGCGGGAGCCATGTGGTGCGTGTGGAAGGCGCCGGCGACCTTCAGGGCCACGACACGCCGTACGCCCTCGGGCTTGTCCGCCTCCAGGGCGGCCAGCTGCTCCAGGGTGCCGGCGGCGACGATCTGGCCCGCGCCGTTCACGTTGGCCGGGGTCAGGCCCAGCTTCTCCAGGTGCGGGATCGTCACTTCGGGGTCGCCGCCGAGCAGCGCGGACATGCCGGTCCCGGTGATCGCGGCGGCCTCGGCCATGGCCAGGCCCCGCTTGCGGACGAGGGCCAGCGCGGCCGTGTCGTCGAGGACACCGGCGAACGCGGCGGCGGTGATCTCACCGACGCTGTGACCGGCGACCGCGCCGGGCACCACGTCGCCGAGGGCGGCGGCGGACAGCAGCCCGGCCGCCACGAGCAGCGGCTGGGCCACGGCGGTGTCGCGGATCGCGTCGGCGTCGGCCTCGGTGCCGTAGTGGGCGAGGTCCAGCCCGATGGCGTCCGACCACGCGCCGAGACGGTCGGCGGCGCCGGGGAGGTCGAGCCAAGGAGTCAGGAAGCCGGGCGTCTGGGCGCCCTGGCCGGGAGCGACGAGTACGAGCACTCTCACACTCTCTCTTGGGGACGGCTCAGGCCGCCCGTGGGGACAGGGACGAAGAACAGGAGGGGGTTTTGTAGCCCTCCGACAAAACCCTAGAGCTGGGGATCCCCATCCACCAGACGCCCCAGGATCAGCGCGATCCTCAAGGTGAAGGCCGAGCGTACATCGGAAGGCGACCAGCCGGTGACGTCAGTCACACGTCGAAGCCGGTAGCGCACGGTGTTGGGATGGACGAACAGCATCCGGGCCGCGCCCTCGAGGCTCGAGGCCTGTTCGAGATAGACGCTGAGCGTCTCCAGGAGAGCGGAGCCGGCCTCCTCCAGCGGTCTGTAGATCTCCTCCACCAGTTGCTCGCGCGCACTGGGATCACCAGCGATCGCGCGCTCCGGAAGCAGATCGTCCGCCAGAACGGGGCGCGGCGCGTCCTGCCACGCCGAACACGCCTTGAGTCCGGCGGCGGCGGCCTGCGCGGACCGGGTCGCGGCCAGCAGGTCGGGCACGATCGGCCCGGCCACCACCGGCCCCGCCGCGTACGGCCCGATCAGCGACTTCGCCACCTGCAGCGGGTCGTTGTTCCCGCCGGCGATCACCACGAGACGGTCGCCCAGCACCCCGGTGAGCACCTGCAGCTTGGCGTGCCGGGCCGCGCGCCGGATGGCCTCCACGGTCAGTTCGCTGTCGCCGTCCGGGGCGGTGCCGAGGACCACACAGACATGGTCGGGGGAGTTCCAGCCGAGGGCGGCGGCCCGGCTCACGGCGCCCTCGTCGGCCTCGCCGCTGAGCACCGCGTTCACGACCAGGGACTCCAGCCGGGCGTCCCAGGCACCCCGTGCCTCGGCGGCCTGCGCGTACACCTGCGCGGTGGCGAAGGCGATCTCCCGCGCGTAGACGAGCAGGGCCTCGCGGAGCACGCTCTCGTCGCCGGGGGCGGCGACCTCGTCGATGGCGGACTCCATGACCTCGATGGTCGTGCGCACCATCTCCACGGTCTGCCGGAGCGTGATCGCCCGGGTCAGTTCACGCGGCGCGGTCCCGAACACGTCCGTCGAGATGGCCTGCGGGGCGTCCGGGTGCCGGAACCACTCGGTGAAGGCGGCGATACCGGCCTGGGCGACCAGCCCGATCCACGACCGGTTCTCCGGCGGCATCGCCCGGTACCAGGGCAGCGTCTCGTCCATCCGCGCGATGGCCTGCGCGGCGAGGCTTCCGGACGACTTCTCCAGCCGCCGCAGCGTCGCGGAGTGCGGATGGACGTACGGCGCGGTTGCGGATTTGCGGGTTTCGGGTTCGGGCACGGGACAAGACTGCCTCATCAGGACACTCGCATGCGGCGCGGGTCGCTACCGTGGAGTACGTGATGGACCTGAGGCGCGCCGAGTCGCGCTACCCCGGTGGGGACCCGGAGGCGGGGATCGCCTCGCTGCACGCGTTCTCCTTCGGGGCGCACTACGACCCGGACAACCTGCGGTTCGGCGCGGTGATCGCCTGCAACGAGGAGCGGCTCGAACCCGGTGCCGGGTTCGACGAGCACCCGCACAGCCACACCGAGATCGTCACCTGGGTCGTCGAGGGCGAACTGACCCACCGGGACACCACGGGCCACGAGACGGTGGTCCGCCCCGGCGACGTCCAGCGGCTCAGCTCGGCCGGCGGCGTCCGGCACGTCGAGCGCAACGACGGCTCCGCGCCGCTGACCTTCGTGCAGATGTGGCTGGCCCCGCTGGACCCCGGCGGCGACCCGGCGTACGAGATCGTGCGCGGCATCGCCGACTCCACCCCGTACGCCGTGCCCGAGGCCGGCGCCATGCTGCACGTCCGGCGGCTGGGCACGGCGGGGGAGCGGACCGCGGTGCCGGACGCGGCGCGGGTGTATGCGCACGTCGTCCGGGGCGCGGTGCGGCTGGGGCCGCACGAACTGGAGCCCGGGGACGCGGTGCGGGTCGAGGACGAGAAGGGGCTGGAGCTGGTGGCCGTCGCCGGCCCGGTCGAGGTGCTGGTGTGGGAGTTGGCGGAGTGAGCTAGGTCTCCTAGGAGCTGGGCTCCTCGGCGTTGCGCCAGATCGTGAGGTCGACCGAGACGAAGTCGCTGGGGTCGCTCGCGGGCGCGGTGCCCTTGAACGTGACCAGGGAGATGTGACCCGACGACGTGTGCACGCACATCTGGGAGCCCCTGGAGAGCTGGCTCAGCGTGACCTTTTCGGCGTACCGGGTCTCCTCGCGGCACGTCTTCAGTGAGCCCTGCTGGGCGTTGTTCAGCAGGACGATCTTGTCGCCGCCGCTGCCCATCTTGTCCTCGTAGTAGTACAGGTCGCCGCTCCAGACGCTGCCGGCGGTGCCGTCCACCGGCTTGGGCGGCGAGTCCGCGAACTGCACGAGGTAGCCATCGGGGATGTCGACGCCTTTGTACGTCACCGGTTTCGGGTCGGGCAGCGGCTTGGCGTTCGCGGAGTTCGAACCGCTGCCGGGGGAGCCGTTCGCGCTGTCCTCCGAGTTCCCGATGTTCTTCAGGACCGAGGCGCAGCTGCCGAGCCAGAACAGACCGAACACCACCGCGACGCCGATCCCGATCCAACTGCCCGCACTCCTGCGCGGCTTGACGGGCAACGGACGCGGCTGGGGCTGGGGGTGCCAGACGTGCGGCGGCTGCGGGTAGGGCGTCGGGAGCCCGATCGGCACGGTGTGCGGCCCCGGCTGCGGGGGGTACGGCACGGTCGGTCGCGACGGGTAAGGCGTCGACGGCGGGCCCTGCGGGGGAGGGGCCGCCGGCCCTGCGTGCCCGGAGTACATCGTCGGCGCCGCGTGCACCGGCGGTGTGGCGTGGCCGGTGGCCTGGGCGTCCAACTGGGTCACCGGGGCGGTGGGCGGCATGGGTGCGGGCGCCGCGGTCGGTGCCTCTGCCACCTTGTTCCGCGCGGCCAGCAGCTCCGCCGATGCCGAGACCCGGCGCGTGATGTCGGCGCCGATGGCGTGCGGCAACCAGGAGCCCGACTGCACCAGCGGGCCGGGCGACGCGGCTTGGCACAGCGCGATGACTTCTTCGGGCGAGGGCCGGTCCTGGGGGTCTTTCGCCAGACAGCGCTCGATGAAGCGGAGCGCGTCCGGGAGACCAGAGAGGTCCGGCTTCTCGTGGACAACGCGGTACAGCACGGCGTGCGAGGGACCGTCGCCGTACGCGCTGCTGCCCCGCCCCGCGTACGCCGCCACCTGACCCAGTGAGAAGACGTCCGACGCGGGGGTTATCGGCTTCCCGGCCGCCTGCTCCGGTGACATGAACGCCGGGGTTCCGATGGAGACACCGGTGCCGGTCAGGGCCGTGGCGTCGGCGGCCCGCGCGATGCCGAAGTCGATGACGCGGGGCCCGTCGGAGGCGAGCAGCACATTGGAGGGCTTCAGGTCGCGGTGGACGATGCCCGCGGCGTGGATCACCTTCAGTGCCTCAGCCACCCCCGCGAGCAGCAGCAGGACAGAGGGGACCGGCAGCGCGCCGTGCTCGGCGACCGACGAGTGCAGCGACGGACCGGCTACATAGGCGGTGGCCAGCCACGGCTGGGCGCCCTCGGTGTCGTGATCGATGACCGGCGCGGTGTACAGGCCCTGCACTCGCTGGGCGGCCCGCACCTCCTGCCGGAACCTGCGGCGGAACTCGGGATCCTCGCTCAGCTCCGGCCGGATCGTCTTGAGTGCGATGGGATGCCCGCCGGGTGTGTACGACAGATACACGGTGCCCATGCCGCCCGAACCCAGCCGTGCCGCGAGCCGGTAACCCGCCACGTCCTTCGGATCGCTGTCGTCCAGCGGACGGAACTGCCCGCCCGGCCGTACCTCGCCCATCGTTTCCCCCGGCGCCCTGCGTTCGCTGTGGCGTGTGTGCAGGGGGAGGGTATAGGAAAAGGATCAACGGCCTCCCCGCAGGGCGTGGTTACCGTCCGACCTCCGCGAGCACCGCGTCCGTGAACGGAGTCCAGGCCTCGACCGCCCACGGCCCGAACGCCCGGTCCGTCAACGCGACGCACGCCAGCCCGGCGACGGGGTCGATCCACAGGAACGTCCCCGACTGGCCGAAGTGCCCGAAGGTCCCCGGGGACGAGGAAGTGCCCGTCCAGTGCGGCGACTTGGTGTCCCGGATCTCGAAGCCGAGTCCCCAGTCGTTGGGGTTCTGGTGCCCGTAGCCCGGCAGGACGCCCTTCGTGCCCGGGTACTGCACGGTCATCGCCGCCGCGACCGTGCGCGGGTCCAGCAGCCGGGGTGCCTGCACCTCGGCGGCGAACCGCATCAGGTCCTCGACGGTCGAGACACCGTCCTTCGCCGGGGAGCCGTCGAGCGAGGTGGACGTCATGCCCAGCGGTTCCAGCACCGCCTGCCGGGCGTACTCCGCGAACGGGATGTCCGCCGCCTTGGCCACATGGTCCCCGAGCACCTCGAACCCGGCGTTGGAGTACAGCCGCCGCTCCCCGGGCGGGGCCGTCACCCGGTGCTCGTCGAAGGCCAGCCCGGAGGTGTGCGCCAGCAGATGCCGCACGGTCGACCCCGTGGGCCCCGCCGCCTCGTCCAGCTCGATCGCCCCCTCCTCGTACGCGACCAGCACGGCGTACGCGGCGAGCGGCTTGGTGACCGAGGCCAGCGGGAAGCGGTGCCCGCGGGGGCCGTGGGTCCCGAGGACGGTGCCGTCCGCCCGGACGACAGCGGCGGCGGCGGTGGGAACCGGCCAGTTCTCGATCAGGGCGAGGCTCTGCAAAGACATGGGCACGAGCCTAAGCGGCTCAGAGGTTCAGCTGCATCAAGGGGTCGGGCCTGCGCCGGAAGCCCATCGACGCGTACAGCGGCTCGGCCTCGGCGGAGGCGGTCAGATGGACGTATCCGGCGCCGGCCTCGCGGAACCACTCGACCAGGGCCTCCATGCAGGCGCGGGCGTACCCGCGGCGCCGGCAGTCCGGGTCGGTGGCCACGCTGAAGACGTGTCCGACCGCGCCACGGGGGTTGCCGGGCTTCCCGATCCGGTAGTCGATCGTCCCCACCACCAGCGCCGCCAGCGCGTCCGGCCGCTCCGGATGGTCGACGACGAAGGCCGCGAACTCCCCCTCGGAGTCGTCGAGTCGGCGGCGCAGGACCGGCAGGGACTCGGTGTGCCAGTCGGTGGGGCCGCCGGCTCCCGGGGGCCCCATCGAGTCGATCATCACCTGACGCAGCCGGAGCACTTCCGCCGCGTCCTCGCCCGTGGCACGTCGTACGAGACTCATGCCCGCACGCTAGCCACCACGATCACGTCAAGTCCTCGTGTTTTCTCACCCGATTCGCTTGCTTCGAGCGCACTCCAAGGTTTTAGCGTGGGGGACATGACGGTGATGGAGACCACGAGTCCGCCGAGTGTCGAGAGTGCCACGGGTGCTGCCGGTACCGACAGTTGCGCCGGTCCGCCGCTGAAGCCGCGTCGACCGGACGGGCAGGACAGATACACGATCAGCGAGGTCGTGGACCTGACCGGTCTGACCGCGCACACCCTGCGCTGGTACGAGCGGATCGGGCTGATGCCGCACATCGACCGCTCCCACACCGGCCAGCGCCGCTACCGCAACCGCGACCTCGACTGGCTCGACCTCGTGGGCAAGCTCCGGCTGACCGGTATGCCGGTCGCCGACATGGTCCGCTACGCCGAGTTGGTGCGCGAGGGCGACCACACCTACACCGAGCGCTTCGACCTGCTCAAGTCGACCCGGGACGACGTCCTGTCCCGGATCGCCGAGCTCCAGGACACCCTGAACGTGCTCGACCGCAAGATCAACTTCTACGCTGACGCCGGGCGGGCCCTGGCGTCGGAGAGGGCTTCATGACGGACGGCAGCACGAACGGCGCGATCGCGACGGCACGACTGGGCGCCGACGGCCCCGAGGTCGGCGTACAGGGCCTCGGCTGCATGGGCATGAGCTTCGCGTACGGCCCCTCGGACGCGGCGGAGTCCAGGGCCACCCTGGAGCGCGCGCTGGAACTGGGCGTCACGCTGTACGACACGGCCCACGCGTACGGCGCCGGGGAGAACGAGAGGTTCCTCTCTCCCTTCTTCAAGGCACACCGCGACGAGGTCGTCGTCGCCACCAAGTTCGGCCTGGCGATCGACCCCGACGACCCGACGAAACGGATCATCCGCAACGACGCCGCCCACATCCGGGAGTCCGTCGAGGGAAGCCTGCGCCGTCTCGACGTCGACGTGATCGACCTCTACTACATGCACCGCCGCGACGTGAGCGTCCCCATCGAGGAGACCGTCGGCGTCATGGCCGACCTGGTCCGTGAGGGCAAGGTCAAGCAGCTGGGCCTGAGCGAGGTCACGGCCGCCGAGCTCCGCGCGGCCCACGCCGTGCACCCCGTCGCCGCCCTCCAGTCCGAGTGGTCGCTCTTCAGCCGGGACATCGAGGCGAACGTGGTCCCCACGGCCCGCGAGCTCGGCGTCGCCCTCGTCGCCTACTCCCCGCTGGGCCGGGGCTTCCTCACCGGTTCGTTCGCCAAGGCGGAGGACCTCACCGCCGACGACTTCCGCCGCCAGCAGCCCCGCTTCACCGGCGACAACGCCGAGGCCAACGCGGCCCTCCTGACCCCGATCCGCGAGGTCGCCGCCTCCCACGACGCCACCCTCGGCCAGATAGCCCTGGCCTGGGTCCACCAGCAGTCGGCGACGCACGACCTCCCGGTCATCCCGATCCCGGGCACCCGCAGGCCGGGGAGGGTGGAGGAGAACGTGGCGGCGACGGGCATCGTCCTGGGCGAGGAGGACATGACCCTCCTGGAACCGATAGCGGCAAAGGTAGCGGGAGACCGCTACGCGGACATGCGCTTCACGTCGGCGGGCAGGGAGTAGGACCGACTTACCGGGCGGGGAGGAGGGCGGACTTCTCGGGCGGGGGTACGGCAGCGGAGTCAGGGGCGCGGGGCTGTGTCGATTTGCGGCTCCGCCGCGTGGGCGCGACGAGCCCCGACGCACCGTCCCTGGTCCACGGCGCTCCCCACGAACGGCGCGTGGCTAAAGCTCAGCCAACAACTCCGCCTTCTTCACACTGAACTCCTCATCCGTCACCAGCCCTGCCTCATGCAACTCACCCAGATGCCGGATCCGGTCGGCGATGTCGGCCGGGTCCCGCCGGCCCCCGGCGTCGGCGGGCGCCGCGGCCGCCGCACCCCCCGCGGAGCGAACCGCCGCCAACACCGCCGCAGCGAACGGCAACGACTCGTGCACAGGCCCGTACCCCAGCCCGAACACCACCGCGGCCGGATCATGATCAGGCTGAGCCGGCCGCTCCCCGGACGCATCGCGCCGCAGCAACCGCAGATACCCCTCGAACACCTCCGGCGACCGCCACTCGACCCCGCCCAGCGCGCTCACCGGAAAGCTCTGGTCACCGGCCTTCCACTTCGCCGACGACGCCCCCGTCCAGGACCACCGGAACGACACCGAGCTCCCGTCGAACGACGCCTTCCCGTCGTACGCCTTGAACTGCAACGGCACCTCGGGAGCGTCCACCAGGAACCGCTCCGCCGGCCCGGTCCCGGTCAACCGCGCCCGCAGCCCGTCGGCGTAGTACTCCGCGAGCGTCTCCCGTTCGGCGGGCAGCACCAGCCGGTACGGGTCGGAACCCTCCTTGAGCTGGTCCGCCGCCGCCTCCATCAGTGGATCGGCGCCCGGTCGCGGTACGGCACGCAGTACGACGGTGCCCCGCTTCCCCGGTGTCAGCGTCACGTCCGCGATCGCTTCCAGGGGGATACGGCGCTCGCCGAGCGCGGCGAACAGCTTCGGCGTACGAATCCCCCGTTCGAAGCGGATGAGCACGGAGTCGGACTCGAACTCCCAGGCGGCATGAAATCCGGCCAGTACGTCACCCATGCGGCTCATCGTATGCGGGCGACGCGGGGAAGTCCCGACCGAGGCGAACCGCACTTTTACCCTCCTCTACGCGCGTCAGGCCGCAGCGCTGTCGGACAGACCCGTCCGGCACGCGTCGTCGTCCCGCGCGCACCGCACCGACTGGTACGCGCCGATGCCGATCTCGGCGAAGTTGTGGAGGCTCTCGGTGCCCGGCTCGAAATAGCCGCTGTGCCCCTGGGCGTCGGCCGCCGACAGGATGCGCGCCCCGAACTCCGAGGAGACCGGGTCGGCGCCGTGACCGAGCCCGCCGACCTCCAGGTAGGGCACGTCCTGGACCCAGTCGTCGGCGTCCCGCATGGCCCACACCCGGGCCGCCGTCCGCAGCTGGCCGACCGTCTCGGCGCGCATACCGGGGCTGCCCGCGACCGCGATGTCGGTGACCCGCGACGGCAGCGAGCGCGCGGCGACCCCGCACACCACGGAGCCGTAGCTGTGGCAGACCAGCGCGACCGTGGAGGCGCCGGGCAGGCTCCGCACCAGCGCGTTCAGCCGGATCGCGCCCTGTCCGGCGCGCAGCGCGGTCGCCGAGTCCAGGCCGAGGCCGTCGGGCGCGGTGTAGTCGGCCCAGGCGATGACGGCCGTACGCGTCCCGCGGCTCGCCGCGCGCTCAGCGTCGTAGAGCGATTCGGCCATGCCGACGGGGGCGGAGTACCGGCGGTTGGTGCGCTGGAAGTTGAGCACGTTGGTGTCGACGCCGGGGACGACGACCGACACCCGCTCGGCCTTGTCGAGGTCGCCGAAGACCTCGGCGACGCGGCCGTTGCCCTCGGGGTCGAAGGCGAGGATGTGCCGCTTCTTCGCGGCCAGCATCTCGAAGCGGTGCATCCGGCGGCCGGCCTCGTACCGGCCGGTCTCGGAGAGCCGCTTGTCGTGCATGCGTTCTCGTTCGTGCCGGCTCTGCTGCTTCAGCGCGACGCGGTTGGCCCGGTAACGCAGCTCGACGGGCGCGCCGTTCATGTTGCCGACGGCGAGCGGGTAGCGCAGGGCGAGCCGGGTGCGCTGCGGCGCGGTGAGCGAGGCGAAGAAGTCCGCCAGGCGGTGCGGGGGCGATTCGGCGTCCGGCAGTTCACGGCCGTCGAGGTGTCCGCTCTGCCACGCGGAGAGCGACGCCTGGAGCGGCGACTTCTCTCGGTGGCTGCGGATCGCGGTCCAGCCGGTGGTCGCCAGCATCACGAAAACCACGGCCAGCGCCAGTAGTGCGCGCCAGACGTTCAGTTGCGGGGAGGAGTCGAAGGAAGTCACTGAAAGGACACACTAAGAGAACGGAAGGGTCTCGCGTTAACCAAGTGAGGCGGATCACGTTTCGATCACGCCTGTTCCGCACGGTGCGCAGAGAAGGTCCCGATGATGCCCTTGCTGACAGGTTTCAGTCAGTGCGCCACTTTTCGGCCAACGAGGGGCGCAGGGCGTCCAGGTGCGCGGCGGTCAGCTCCCGCATCGCCTCCATGCTGAGGTCACCGCCCTGCGCCCACAGCCGTTCGGTCACGCGCATGACGCCGGCGAACACGGCCACCGCCACGCGCGGCCGGGGGTCGGTCTCCACGTCGAGCCCCTCGCGCTCCGCGATGATCCGCTCGATCTGCCGCCCCACCTCGTCCGCCCGGCGCAGATGCGCGGCCAGCAGCGCGGGCGTCGACTCGACCATCCCGTACGCCCGCAGATGCAGGTCGAGCGGAACGACCTGGTCGACGGCCTCGCCGAAGGCGTCCCAGCCCTCCAGGACGGCGTTGCGCATGGCCTCCAGCGGGGCCTCGTGCGCCGGCCGGGCGCGCACCGCCGCCAGGAAGTGCTCGTGGGTCAGGCTCATGACCGCGAGCGCGGCCTCCTCCTTGCCCGCGAAGTAGCGGAAGAAGGTGCGCTGCGACACGTCGACGGCCTCGGCGATGTCGTCGACCGTGGTCGCGTCGTAGCCCCGGGTCGTGAACAGCTCCAGGGCCGCCCGCAGCAGCGCGTCATGGGTGCGCTGCTTCTTCCGCTCGCGCAGCCCGGGCCGCTCCCGCGCCGTCGACGCCGTCTCCATGAACCCTCGTTTCCACCCGCCCCTGCGGCGAGTGACGTGACAGTTACCGACTTGTGAATTGGTTTGTCAACTGTCAGTGGCTGTCATTAGCCTCGCACGCATGACTAGTCAGACCACTGTCGACAAGACGGGACCGGGGGACAAGGCGCCAGGCGTCCCGTCGGACCCGACGACGAACCAGGGCCGGGGCCTGCGCGGCCATCCCTGGTTCACCCTCCTCACCGTGGCCGTCGGCGTCATGATGGTCGCCCTCGACGGCACCATCGTGGCGATCGCCAACCCGGCCATCGCCAAGGATCTGGGTGCCACCTGGGCCGATGTCCAGTGGATCACCAACGCGTACTTCCTCGCCCTCGCCGTCACCCTCATCACCGCGGGCAAGCTGGGCGACCGCTTCGGCCACCGCCAGACCTTCCTCATAGGCGTGGTCGGCTTCGCCGCCGCCTCCGGCGCCATCGGTCTGTCCGACTCGGTCGCCTTCGTGGTGACCTTCCGCGTCTTCCAGGGCCTCTTCGGCGCGCTGCTGATGCCGGCCGCGCTCGGCCTGCTGCGGGCCACGTTCCCCGCTGAGAAGCTGAACATGGCGATCGGCATCTGGGGCATGGTCATCGGCGCCTCCACCGCGGGCGGCCCGATCCTCGGCGGCTTCCTGGTGGAGAACGTCAGCTGGCAGTCGGTGTTCTGGATCAACGTCCCGGTCGGTGTCCTCGCCGTGGCCCTGGGCGCCTGGATCCTGCTGGACCACCGTGCCGAGAACGCCCCGCGCTCCTTCGACGTCCTCGGTATCGTCCTGCTGTCCGGAGCCATGTTCTGCCTGGTGTGGGCGCTCATCAAGGCCCCGGAGTGGGGCTGGGGCGACGCCCAGACCTGGACCTTCCTGGTCGTCTCCGTCGTCGGCTTCGCCCTCTTCGCCCTCTGGGAGACGAAGGTGAAGGAGCCGCTCATCCCGCTGGCCCTCTTCCGTTCCGTACCGCTGTCGGCGGGTGTCGTGCTGATGGTCCTGATGGCCATTGCCTTCATGGGCGGCCTGTTCTTCGTGACGTTCTACCTCCAGAACGTGCACGGCATGAGCCCCATCGACGCGGGCCTGCACCTGCTCCCGCTCACCGGCATGATGATCGTCGGCTCGCCGCTGGCCGGCGCGCTGATCACCAAGGCCGGACCGCGCATCCCGCTGGCCGGCGGCATGGCCCTCACCGCGATCGCGATGTACGGCATGTCGACGCTCCAGACCGACACCGGCAGCGCCGTGATGTCCCTCTGGTTCGCCCTCCTCGGCCTGGGCCTCGCCCCGGTGATGGTCGGCGCCACCGAGGTCATCGTCGGCAACGCGCCCCTGGAGCTGTCCGGTGTCGCCGGCGGTCTCCAGCAGGCCGCGATGCAGATCGGCGGCAGCCTCGGCACGGCCGTGCTGGGCGCCGTGATGACGTCCAAGGTGGACAGCGACTTCGCGGGCAACTGGAAGGACGCGGGGCTCCCGCCGCTCGACGAGGCGCAGCTCGCCCAGGCCAAGCAGGCCGTGCAGCAGGGTGCCGCGCCGGTCGCCGAGGGTACCCCGGCCGAGATCGCCGCGAAGATCACCACGGTCGCGCACGACACGTTCATCTCCGGCATGAGCCTCGCGTCCCTCGTCGCCGCCGGGGTGGCCGCGGTCGCCGTTGTCGTGGCGTTCCTGACCAAGCGCGGCGCGAACGCCGAGGCGGGTGCCGGAGCGGCGCACATCTAACAGCTCCACCGCTGCTTCACGCGCGGGTTTCCGCCCGCGTTCGCCTATCAGGGTGACAAGTCTGAAGATCGCTTCCACCCGGCGCGCGCCGCAGGTCACAGTGGGTCAAGTCCTCCGCACGGCATGGTCGTTCGACCGCGGAGGAACCCGGGGGTCTGCGGCGCGCTGCCGGAGGGGGGCAGCGCGCGCAGACGGCTCCGCCAACCGTCCCTGGTTTCAACCACTTCGCTGGGGTACTCGCCACGTCGTACTCGAACTGACCGCGAGGTTCAGGGAGTTGTTGACAATGGCGGGTTTCGGACACAGTTCGCGCAGGCACCCTCGCTCACGTGGCCGGACGTGGTCACGGAGCGGGCCGGATCGCGCGACGCTGGGGATCATCGGAGTCATCTGCGCGGTCGCCGGATTCTTCGTCCTGGGCATCGTCCTGGGACCCGTGGCGGTCCTCTGCGGCTGGCTGGCCATGAACCGCACGTGGTCCGGTGCCCGCCCCGTCCCTGCGCTCATCGCGGTCGTTCTGGGTGCGATCGACACGATCCTGGCGATCATCTGGCTGTCCGGCACGGCCGGCCCGGGAATCGGCGTCTTCTGACCCGAGCCGCGCCATAGGGGTACGCCCCCGTCGCGGCCTGCGGCTCCGGTGGGGCTTCCCGCGCAGTTCCCTGCGCCCCTGAAAAGCCGGGGCTGCGCCCCGCGCTTTTCAGGCCCGCAGGGCCTGGTCTTTCAGGGGCGCGGGGAACTGCGCGAGAAGCCCCACCCACCCGCACCCGACAACGCACCCCACGGTCCCCACTCACCGGCGCTGCTCACGCACCCCCTCCACGGACACGGACTTCAACGACGCCACCTCCGCCCGCAGCAGCCGAACCTCCTCGGCCAGCTCCGCTATCGCGGCCGTCTGCCGCCGCTCCTCCGCGTCGTCCTTGTCGAACCGCGCTATGAACCACGCCGCGATGTTCGCCGTCACCACACCGAGCAGCGCGATCCCGGACAGCATCAGCCCCACCGCCAGCACCCGCCCCAGCCCGGTCGTCGGCGCGTGGTCCCCGTACCCCACGGTCGTCATCGTCGTGAACGACCACCACACGGCGTCGTCCAGCGTGTTGATGTTGCCCCCGGGCGCGTCGCGCTCCACGGACAGCACCGCGAGCGACCCGAACATCAGCAGCCCGACGACCGCCCCGCCGACGTACGTCGTGAGCCTTATCTGCGACGCCATCCGCGCCCGCTGCCCGACCAGCAGCAACGTCGCCACCAGCCGCAGCAGCCGCAGCGGCTGGACGATCGGCAGCACCACGGCCGCCAGGTCCAGCCATCGCGTCCGGACGAACTCCCACCGCCGCTCGGCGAGAAGGAGCCGGACGACGTAGTCGAGCGCGAACGCGCCCCACACCCCCCACTCGGCGACCTCGCACCACCACTTCACGTCCGCGCTCGCGTCCGGCCGCACGATCGGCACGGCGTACGCGACGGCGAACACCAGGGCCAGGCC
This sequence comes from Streptomyces sp. SP18BB07, assembly GCF_036322545.1. Classification (NCBI taxonomy): domain Bacteria; kingdom Bacillati; phylum Actinomycetota; class Actinomycetes; order Kitasatosporales; family Streptomycetaceae; genus Streptomyces; species Streptomyces sp. SP18BB07. The sequence goes on along the minus strand of NZ_JAQYWT010000370.1, from coordinate 298,653 downwards.
GAACAACGGCCGCTGAGTCCGCTGTTCCCACCGGATCTGCGCCGAGACCGCTCGTTGCTTCATGGCCGCATAGTAGAAAACGTGAAGGGGTGGTGAACCCACCGGTTCACCACCCCTTGACCTGAAAACCGATGCTATGCATCGCCTCCCGCGGCCCCGGGGTCCGCCGCCGTCACGTCGAGCAGCTGGTACCGGTCGATGGCCTGCTTCAGCACCGAACGGTCGACCTTGCCCTCACGCGCCAGCTCGGTCAGCACCGCGACCACGATCGACTGCGCGTCGATGTGGAAGAACCGCCGCGCCGCACCCCGGGTGTCCGCGAAGCCGAAGCCGTCCGCGCCCAGCGACTGGTACGTGCCCGGCACCCAGCGCGAGATCTGGTCCGGCACCGACCGCATCCAGTCGGAGACGGCCACGAACGGCCCCTCGGCGCCGCTCAGCTTCTTCGTCACGTACGGGACCTGCTGCTCCTCCTCGGGGTGCAGCAGGTTGTGCCGCTCCACCTCGACCGCCTCGCGGCGCAGCTCGTTCCAGGAGGTCGCCGACCAGACGTCCGCCTTGACGTTCCAGTCGGCGGCGAGGATCTCCTGCGCCTCGACCGCCCACGGCACCGCCACACCGGAGGCGATGATCTGCGCGGGGATCGAGCCCGCCTCGCCGGCCCGGTAGCGGTGGATGCCCTTGAGGATGCCCTCGACGTCCACGTCCGCCGGCTCGGCCGGGTGCTGGATGGGCTCGTTGTAGACGGTGAGGTAGTAGAAGACGTCCTCGCCCGGCTTGCCGTCCGGCGTCTCGCCGTACATCCGGCGCAGACCGTCCTTCACGATGTGCGCGATCTCGTACCCGAACGCCGGGTCGTAGGCGACGCAGCCGGGGTTGGTGGACGCCAGCAGCTGCGAGTGGCCGTCCGCGTGCTGCAGACCCTCACCGGTCAGCGTCGTACGGCCGGCGGTCGCACCCAGGACGAAACCGCGCGCCAGCTGGTCGGACATCTGCCAGAACTGGTCACCGGTGCGCTGGAAACCGAACATCGAGTAGAAGACGTAGACCGGGATGAGCGGCTCGCCGTGCGTGGCGTAGGCCGAACCGGCGGCGATCAGCGACGCCGTGCAGCCCGCCTCCGAGATGCCGTCATGCAGCATCTGACCCGTCGGCGACTCCTTGTACGCGAGCAGCAGATCGCGGTCGACCGCCTCGTACTGCTGGCCCAGCGGGTTGTAGATCTTCGCGCTCGGGAAGAACGAGTCCATGCCGAAGGTGCGGTACTCGTCGGGCGCGATCAGCACGAACCGCTTGCCGATCTCCTTGTCCCGCATGAGGTCCTTCAGCAGTCGCACGAACGCCATGGTCGTGGCGATCGACTGCTGACCGGAACCCTTCTTCACACTCGCGTACGTCTTGTCCTCGGGCAGCGGCAGAGGCTTCGCACGCACGACACGCGTCGGGACGTACCCGCCGAGCCCCTTGCGGCGGTCGTGCATGTACTGGATCTCCTCGGAGTCCCGCCCGGGGTGGTAATACGGCGGGGCCCCGCTCTCCAGCTCCTTGTCGGAGATCGGCAGGTGCAGCCGGTCGCGGAAGCCCTTGAGGTCGGCGACCGTCAGCTTCTTCATCTGGTGCGTGGCGTTGCGGCCCTCGAAGTTCGGGCCGAGGGTCCAGCCCTTGACCGTCTTCGCCAGGATGACCGTCGGCTGGCCCTTGTGCTCGTACGCCGCCTTGTACGCCGCGTAGATCTTGCGGTGGTCGTGACCGCCGCGGCCCAGGTGCAGGATCTGGTCGTCGGTCATGTTCTCGACCATCGCGCGCAGCCGGTGGTCGTCACCGAAGAAGTGGTCGCGGATGTACGCCCCGGTCTCCGTGGCGTACGTCTGGTACTGGCCGTCCGGCGTGGTGTTCATCCGGTTGACCAGCACACCGTCGCGGTCCTGCGCGAGCAGCGGGTCCCAGGAGCGGTCCCAGACCAGCTTGATCACGTTCCAGCCGGCGCCCCGGAAGACCGACTCCAGCTCCTGGATGACCTTGCCGTTGCCGCGCACCGGGCCGTCGAGGCGCTGGAGGTTGCAGTTCACCACGAAGGTGAGGTTGTCGAGGTGCTCACGGGCGGCGATCGTGAGCTGGCCGAGCGACTCCGGCTCGTCCATCTCGCCGTCGCCGAGGAACGCCCAGACGTGCGACTTGGAGGTGTCCGCGATCCCGCGCGCCTCCATGTACCGGTTCATCCGCGCCTGGAAGATCGCGCCCAGCGGGCCGAGCCCCATGGACACGGTCGGGAACTCCCAGAAGTCCGGCATCAGACGCGGGTGCGGGTAGCTGGACAGCCCGTACGGCGCCTTGGACTTCTCCTGGCGGAACGCGTCCAGCTGCCGCTCGTCGAGCCGGTCGAGCATGAACGCGCGGGCGTAGATACCGGGCGAGGCGTGGCCCTGGAAGAAGATCTGGTCGCCGCCGTCGCCCTCGTCCTTGCCGCGGAAGAAGTGGTTGAAGCCCACGTCGTAGAGGGAGGCGGAGGACGCGAAGGTCGCGATGTGACCACCGACGCCGATCCCGGGCCGCTGCGCGCGCGAGACCATCACGGCGGCGTTCCAGCGGGTCGCGTTGAGGATCTTCCGCTCGATCTCCTCGTTGCCGGGGAAGAACGGCTCGGCCTTGGTCGGGATGGTGTTCACGTAGTCCGTGCTGCGCATCTCGGGCACGGCCACGCGCTTCTCGCGGGCCCGCTCGATGAGCCGGAGCATCAGGTAGCGCGCGCGCTCACGCCCGCGCTCGTCCACGGCGGCGTCGAGCGAGTCGAGCCACTCCTGGGTCTCCTCGGGATCGAAGTCAGGGACCTGACTCGGAAGGCCGCCAATGATGATCGGATTGCGATCGGATCCGGAAGCCACGCTGTTCCTTAGCTGTCAGAGGGCCGCTCTTCAGGGTTTCTGCAGGGTGTTGAGGGGGTTCTCTAGGTGCCTGCACCGCCCCCCATCGTGTACCTCGGGGACGCAAACGTCATCTCTACCGAGAGGTAACCAGGACGGTTACTCGCTCGACAAAGGTAGTAAAGGTATTCGATGCTCGTACCCCCGGATGGTTGCCGAATGCGCAAAACGGGCAGAACGGTGTGGCGTGCGTCACGTGAGGCTGTGAATCCGCGTAGAGAGTTGCGGTGACACGGCCCGGATCGTCACCGTTTCGGCGGTCTCGAAGGCTGGGTACTTGCGCGATCCGCCCCGCCCGTGTGGACTACGGCCAATGCTTCGCGCACGCGCGTGGCTGATTCCCCAGGGGGCGACCCCACCCGAACATGATCAGGAGGCAACCCGTGAGCGCGACCGCGGACCACGCGGAGGAGCGGACGAACCCTGCCGCAAGGCTGGGGTTCCAGCCCGAGCAGGTGGTCCAGGAGATCGGCTACGACGACGATGTCGACCAGGAGCTCCGCGAGTCCATCGAGGAAGTCGTAGGCAGTGAGCTCGTCGACGAGGACTACGACGACGTGGCCGATGCCGTCGTGCTGTGGTTCCGAGACGACGACGGCGACCTGACGGATGTGCTGGTGGACGCCACCACGTACATCGAGGAAGGTGGCTCGATCCTGCTGCTGACGCCCAAGACCGGGCGCGACGGCTATGTGGAGCCCAGCGACATTTCGGAGGCCGCGACGACTGCGGGGTTGTCCGCGTCGAAGAGTGTCAGCGTGGGCAAGGACTGGAGTGGCAGTCGGCTCGTGACGCCGAAGGCGGCGAAGTCCGGCAAGAGGTGACGCTCGCCTGAGAACTCGGTGGGTTCTGCGCCAGGGCGGCCGCGCGTACGTCGTGGCTTGTCGCGCAGTTCCCCGCGCCCCTCGAAGGTGCCCCTGCGGGGCCCTTCGAGGGGCGTCGTTTTAGGCTGGGTCACCCGAACAGTCCATGAAGGGACCCAGGAAGAATCATGGCGATCCAGGTCGGTGACAAGGCGCCCGACTTCGAGCTCAAGGACAACCACGGCGCCACGGTGCGGCTCTCGGACTTCCGGGGCGAGAAGAACGTGGTGGTGCTCTTCTACCCGTTCGCGTTCACCGGGGTCTGCACGGGCGAGCTGTGCGAGCTGCGGGACAAGCTGCCGAAGTTCGTCAACGACGACGTGCAGCTGCTGGCCGTGTCGAACGACTCGATCCACACGCTGCGGGTCTTCGCCGAGCAGGAGGGTCTGGAGTACCCGCTGCTGTCGGACTTCTGGCCGCACGGCGAGGTCTCTCGGGCGTACGGCGTGTTCGACACGGACAAGGGCTGTGCGGTGCGCGGCACGTTCATCGTCGACAAGGAGGGCATCGTCCGCTGGACGGTCGTCAACGCCCTGCCCGACGCCCGCGACCTGAACGAGTACCTCACGGCCCTCGACACCCTGTGATTCTTCGGTTCCACACCCTGCGGGGAACGGGAACCCGTCACTAGGATCGACACGTTGATCCGACACCAACGCAACGCAGGGGCTCCCCGCCCCTGAAACCAAACGGAGGACCTCGTGGGAGTCAGCCTCAGCAAGGGCGGCAACGTATCGCTGACCAAGGAGGCGCCGGGCCTGACCGCGGTCATCATCGGGCTGGGGTGGGACATCCGCACCACGACCGGCACCGACTTCGACCTGGACGCCAGTGCCCTGCTGCTGGACGCGTCGGGCAAGGTCAGCAGTGACGCCAACTTCATCTTCTTCAACAACCTGAAGAGCCCCGACGGCTCGGTCGAGCACACCGGCGACAACCTCACCGGTGAGGGCGAGGGCGACGACGAGCAGATCAAGGTCAACCTCGCGACCGTCCCGGCCGAGATCGAGAAGATCGTCTTCCCGGTCTCGATCTACGACGCCGAGAACCGTCAGCAGTCCTTCGGCCAGGTCCGCAACGCCTTCATCCGCGTGGTGAACCAGGCGGGCGAGGCGGAGATCGCCCGCTACGACCTCTCCGAGGACGCCTCCACCGAGACCGCCATGGTCTTCGGTGAGCTCTACCGGCACGGCGCCGAGTGGAAGTTCCGCGCCATCGGCCAGGGCTACGCCTCGGGTCTGCGCGGTATCGCCCAGGACTTCGGTGTGAACGTCTGAGTCACGGGGGAAGACCCCCGTGCGCCACAGACTCACCACGTCCGGCGCCGCGGTCGACACCGACCGCGGCGCCGGACGCGCTCGTACGACGAGGGCCCGGCGGCCCGCGCGTACGGAACAACTGAACAGTTGAGCCACTGAAGCTCGAAAATCGGGGAGGACCAGCACCATGGGCGTCACACTCGCCAAGGGAGGCAATGTCTCCCTCTCCAAGGCCGCGCCGAATCTCACTCAAGTCCTGGTCGGGCTCGGCTGGGACGTCCGGACCACCACCGGAGCCCCTTTCGACCTCGACGCCAGCGCGCTGCTGTGCCAGGGCGGCCGGGTGCTGGGGGACGAGTGGTTCGTCTTCTACAACAACCTCAAGAGCCCGGACGGCTCGGTCGAGCACACCGGCGACAACCTCACCGGTGAGGGCGATGGCGACGACGAGTCGCTGATCATCGACCTCTCCCGGGTGCCGGCCGCCGTCGACAAGATCGTCTTTCCGGTCTCCATCCATGACGCCGAGAACCGCGGTCAGGCCTTCGGGCAGGTCAGCAACGCCTTCATCCGTGTGGTCAACCAGGCCGACGGCCAGGAACTCGCCCGCTACGACCTCTCCGAGGACGCCTCCACCGAGACCGCGATGATCTTCGGCGAGGTCTACCGCTACGGCGGCGAGTGGAAGTTCCGCGCGGTGGGACAGGGGTACGCGTCCGGCCTGCGGGGCATCGCCCTCGACTTCGGGGTGAACGTCTCGTAGCGCTATAAGCGCAAAAGCCGGGGCCGTGTGGGGTGCGAGAGGTACCCGACTAGACTTCGGGTTCAAAGTTTCGCAAAGCCGCGCGCGGCGCAGGGGAACCCCGTACACACACGATTGGGTAGCCAGTGGTTCTGAAAACCTTCGGCTGGTCGTTCGCGGTCACCGCGCTCGGCTTGGTCGCAGCGGTTCTCTACGACGGATGGACGGCCCTCGGGCTCGTCGCGATCCTCTGCGTTCTGGAGATCTCGCTGTCGTTCGACAACGCGGTGGTCAACGCCGGGATCGTGAAGAAGATGAATGCCTTCTGGCAGAAGATCTTCCTCACCGTCGGCATCCTGATCGCCGTCTTCGGTATGCGGCTGATCTTCCCCGTCGTCATCGTCGCCATCAGCGCCAAGCTCGGGCCGATCGAGGCCGTCGACCTGGCGCTGACCGACAAGGACCAGTACCAGCAGTACGTGACCGACGCGCACCCGTCGATCGCGGCCTTCGGCGGTATGTTCCTGCTGATGATCTTCCTGGACTTCATCTTCGAGGACCGGGACATCAAGTGGCTGGGCTGGCTGGAGCGCCCGCTGTCCAAGCTCGGCAAGGTCGACATGCTGTCGGCCTGCATCGCGATGATCGTCCTGCTGATCACCTCGATGACCTTCGCGACCCACGCCCACCAGCACGGCGGCACCCATGCCGACAAGGCGCAGACGGTCCTGATCTCCGGCCTGGCGGGCCTCATCACCTACCTGATCGTCGGTGGTCTCTCCGGCTACTTCGAGGACAAGCTGGAGGAGGACGAGGAGCGCGAGCACGAGGAGGAGGAAGAGGCGGCCCGCACCGGCAAGCCCCGTTCGGCCGTCGCCCTCGCCGGCAAGGCCGCGTTCTTCATGTTCCTCTACCTGGAGGTCCTGGACGCGTCCTTCTCCTTCGACGGTGTCATCGGCGCCTTCGCCATCACCAACGACATCGTCCTGATGGCGCTCGGCCTCGGTGTCGGCGCGATGTACGTCCGGTCGCTGACCGTGTACCTGGTCCGCCAGGGCACCCTCGACGACTACGTCTACCTGGAGCACGGCGCGCACTACGCGATCGGCGCGCTCGCCGCGATCCTGCTGGTCACCATCCAGTACGAGATCAACGAGTTCATCACCGGCTCCGTCGGTGTCATCCTGATCGCCTGGTCCTTCTGGTCCTCCGTCCGCCGCAACAAGGCGCTGGCGGCCGCGGAGGGAAAAGCTGACGCCGACAAGGCGGAGGTCTCCTCCGGGGTGTGACCACCTGCGGGGTGAGGGCAGGCTCTGAGCGGGGCGGCCGACGAGGATGCGTCCTCGTCGGCCGCCCCGCTGGTGGTTGACGCGACGACACGGCAGGTGTGGGGCGGGCATGAGTTTTCTGGACAACCTGTGGCGCGGGCGGGCCTCGGAGTTCGACGCGGGCAACGCGGCCACCAACGCGATCGAGCTGACCAAGCGGCACCAGAAGGTGTCCCTCTCCAAGCAGAACGCGGCGGCCGGACATCTGCGCGTCAACCTGTCCTGGCGGATGCGCACCTCCGACATCGGCGGGCCCAAGCGGCAGAGCGTGCTGCGGCACCCCTTCAAGGCGCTCAGGCCGGAGGAGGTGCAGGCGCACAGCCAGAGCATGGTGAACGTCGACCTCGACCTCGGCTGCCTCTACGAGCTGGCCGACGGCACCAAGGGGGTCGTCCAGCCGCTGGGCGGCTTCCTCGGCGACATCAACGAGGCGCCGTACATGCGGCTGAGCGGGGACGACCGGTTCGGCTCCGGGTCCGGCGAGACGATGTACATCAACCTGGACCACCGGGACCAGTTCAAGCGGATGCTGGTCTTCGTCTACATCTACGACCAGACGCCGGCCTTCGACCGGACGCACGCGATCGTGACGCTGTACCCGAGCAACGGGCCCCGGATCGAGATAGGCCTGGACGAGCGGCATCCGCAGGCCCGGTCGTGTGCCGTGGTGATGATCGAGAACGTCAAGGGCGAGATCACCGTGCGCCGGGAGGTGAAGTTCGTCTACGGCTTCCAGGCCGAGCTCGATCGGTTGTACGGGTGGGGGTTGCAGTGGGGCCGGGGCTACAAGACCAAGACCGAGCGCTGACGCGGGTCCTGGCACCCCCGCGCCCGGACGGGCCGCCGCTCAGCGGCCGATGAACTGCGGGCCCTGCGGGGGCAGACGGAAGTTCGGGTCCAGGGCCGCCGCCGTGGGCTGCGGGTAGCCGTACGCCGGGCCGTTGCTGGTGGCGGGGGTCGGCTGCGGCTGCGGGTAGCCGTAGGCCGGCTGCTGGGGCGGGGCCGCCGGGGGGTAGCCGTACCCGGGCTGCGCCGGGACACCCGTCGGGGGCTGCTCGGGGGGCAGGGGGGCCGAGACCTCCGGGGCCGGGGTCTGGGTCGTGGCGGCCTCGTCCGCCGCCGCGGCAGCCGCCTCCGACTCGTCCACCGAGATGCCGAAGTCCATGGCGAGGCCCTGGAGGCCGTTGGTGTAGCCCTCGCCCAGCGCGCGGAACTTCCAGCCGCCGCCCCGGCGGTAGAGCTCGCCGCAGATCAGAGCGGTCTCGTCGCCGGTCTCCGGCTTGATGTCGAAATACGCCAGCGGTTCGGCGTCGGCGACCGTGGCGTCGTACAGCAGGATGCGCAGGGACCGTACGCGGCCGAAGGAGACGGGTTCCCCGGAGACGTCGTCGGCGGAGGCCACGAGGAGAATCTGGCCGACGGCGGACTCGACACCGCTCAGATCCGTCTGGATGGTGTCGGTGAGGCCGTCGGCCACACGCTTTTTGCCGAGCCGCCAGACCTTGCCCGACGGGTGGCGTGGCTGGTTGTAGAAGACGAAGTCCTCGTCGGACCGTACGCGTCCGTCGGGGCCGAGGAGCAGCGCCGAGGCGTCGACGTCCGGGGCGTCCTGCCCCGGCGCCCAGCGCAGCACGGCGCGGACCGCCGTGGCTTCGATCGGGACGTTCGACCCCTTCAGCATCGCGTGCGTCATGCGGTCATCCTGCCTTCTCGGTCCTGATCACGACAACGCGGGGGCGGCGAACCGTCGGTGAAATCGTTCAGCGCCCGACATGGCCGGGTTACCAGAACTTCACGCTCGCCGGGAACTGATGTCACACATTTGTACGTACTATTACCGGCCACGATCGTGACCGGAAGCCGAGCAGCCACGGGGGAACCACATGCGTCATTTCGGGCACATCGCCCCTGAGGAGCGGCGGCGTCTCTTCTACCGGGAGCCGGGTGTCTTCGACGCCGACTCCCCGGCCCGGGTGCTCGCCGTCGCGCTCGGTGCCACGCTCTACAGCCCGGCGACCCGGGAGCGGCTCGCCGACGACATCGTCAAGCAGGCCGGACGCGGTGTGGTCTCCATGGTGCTGTGCCTGGAGGACTCCATCGACGACGCGGAGGTCGTGGGCGCCGAGGAGAACCTCGTCCGGCAGTTCACGGACCTCGCCGGCCGGCCGGACGTCGAGCTTCCGCTGCTCTTCATCCGGGTCCGCTTCCCCGAGCAGATACCCGACCTGGTCAGCAGGTTCGGCCCTGCCGTACGGCTGCTGTCCGGTTTCGTGTTCCCCAAGTTCACCGAGGAACGGGGCGTGGCCTTCCTGGAGGCGCTCACCGCCGCCGAGTCCGCGAGCGGGCGGCGGCTGTTCGGGATGCCCGTCCTCGAATCGCCCGAGCTGATGTACAGGGAGACGCGCGTAGAGGCGCTCCAGGGCATCGCCCACACCGTCGACAAGTACCGCGACCGGGTCCTCGCGCTGCGCCTCGGCGTCACCGACTTCTGCTCCTCCTACGCGCTGCGCCGGGCGCCCGACATGACCGCGTACGACGTCCAGATCATCGCCTCCGTGATCGCGGACGTGGTGAACGTGCTGGGGCGCGCCGACGGCACCGGGTTCACGGTGACCGGGCCGGTATGGGAGTACTTCCGGGTCCAGGAGCGCATGTTCAAGCCACAGCTGCGCTCCAGCCCCTTCCTGGCGAACCGGGCCGTGGAGCTGCGCGAGTCGCTGATCGAGCACGCGCTGGACGGTCTGCTGCGCGAGATCTCCCTCGACCACGCCAACGGTCTGCTCGGCAAGACCTGCATCCATCCCTCGCACGTCCTGCCGGTGCACGCGCTGTCCGTGGTCAGCCGCGAGGAGTTCGGCGACGCCCAGGACATCGTGCGGCCCGACCGGCACGGGGGCGGGGTCCTGCGCTCGGCCTCCCGCAACAAGATGAACGAGGTCAAGCCGCACCGCGCCTGGGCGGAAAGGGTTCTGCAGCGCGCCGAGGTGTTCGGTGTCGCCAACGAGGACATCGGGTTCGTGGACCTGTTGGCCGCCGGCCTGCCCGACTGACCAGCCGTCCCTTGCCGCGGGCCTGCCCGACTGACCATCCACTCGCCGTACCGACAAAGGAATCGATGATCAACACAGCGAACGACACGAGCGGGGCGCCCGGCGCGGTCTGGTCCGGGGCCTGGGTCCGTGAGCGGCTCGGGGTGGAACTGGTCGGGGACGAGGAGCTGACCGAGCTGCTCGGGCTCGCGTTGCGGCGCAACCCCAAGCGGGCGCATCTGCTGGTGTCGAACGTCCTCGGCAAGCATGTGCCGCAGTCCCCGGCCGTCGTGTACGGGCACGGGTTCGCGCTGGGCCGCCGGGTGCGGGAGCTGCTGGGGGAGGACGGGGCGCGGGCCGCGGTCGTCCTCGGGTACGCCGAGACGGCCACCGGGCTCGGGCACTCGGTCGCGGACGGCGTGGGCGAGGCGCCCTACCTGCACTCCACCCGGCGTCCCGTCGAGGGCGTCGCCCAGGCCGGGGGCTTCGAGGAGTCCCACTCCCACGCGACCTCGCACCTGCTGCTGCCGGAGGATCCCGCGCTGCTCGCGGGGCCGGGGCCGCTGGTGCTCGTCGACGACGAGTTCTCCACCGGGAACACCGTCCTCAACACCATCCGCGCGCTGCACGAGCGGTATCCGCGCGAGCGGTACGTCGTCGTGGCGCTGGTCGACATGCGCTCGACCGCCGACCAGGGGCGGCTGGCCGCGTTCGCCCGGGAGATCGGGGCGCGGGTCGACCTGGTGGCCGCCGCGAAGGGGACCGTGCGGCTGCCGGAGGGGGTCCTGGAGAAGGGCCAGGCACTCGTGGCGGAACACGAGGCGGCCGCGGGTGTGGGCACGGGTGCGGATCCGGCCCGGGCTTCGGTGGCCGGGGTCACGCGGGTCGAGCTGGGGTGGCCCGCCGGAGTGCCCGACGGGGGGCGGCACGGCTTCACCCCCGCGCATCGCGCCCGGCTGGAGCGCGCGCTGCCCGCCATGGCGGCCCGCCTCGCCGAGGCCCTGCCGGCGGGGGCCCGTCGGGTGCTCGTGCTCGGCTTCGAGGAGCTGATGTACGCCCCGCTGGCGCTCGCGCGGGAGCTGGAGAAGGCGGTGGCGGCGGACGGGCTGGAGATACGGTTCTCCACCACGACCCGGTCGCCCGTCCTCGCCGTCGACGACCCCGGTTACGCGATACGCAGCCGTATCGTCTTCCCCTCCCACGACGACCCGGCGGACGGCCCGGGGGAGCGCTACGCCTACAACGTGGCCGGCGCCGGCTTCGACGCCGTGATCGCGGTCGTGGACTCGGTCGCGGACACGGTGGAACTGCACGCCGAGGACGGTCTGCCGGCCGCCCTCGCCGCCCACACCCCCGCCGTGCTGCTCGCCGTCGTGCCGTCGTACGTCCCGGCGCCACCGCCCCCGCCGCACCACCCTGAAAGGTCATCCATGCTTCCCGAGCCCCTTCGCGGCCCCGACTTCTCCTCCTACGCGGCCGACGAGGTGGGGTGGCTGCTCCAGGACCTGTCGGACGTGACGCTGGAGGCGCCCACCGAGGAGCGGGAGGAGGCCATCCAGAGCGGGGGCGCGCACTACGCGGAGTCCCTGCCGGTCGAGTACCAGCCGAGCGAGCAGTACCAGGCCCTCTTCCACAGCGCCCTCGACGCGTCCGCCGAGCGGATCGCCGTCGCCGTGGGCGCGGTGACCGAGACCGTGCTGGCCGAGCGGTCGGCGCGACCCGTCCTCGTGTCGCTGGCCCGGGCCGGTACCCCCGTGGGCGTGCTGATGCGACGGTGGGCACGGCACCGGCACGGGATCGACGTACCGCACTACGCCGTGTCGATCGTGCGGGGCCGCGGCATCGACGCCAACGCGCTGCGCTGGCTCGCCGCCCACCACGACCCCGCCGACGTCGTGTTCGTCGACGGCTGGACCGGCAAGGGCGCGATCACCCGTGAACTCGCCGCCGCGATCGAGGAGTTCGAGGCGTCCGACGGGATCACCGGCTTCGACCCGGAGATCGCCGTGCTCGCCGACCCGGGCTCGTGCGTGCGGACGTACGGCACGCGGGAGGACTTCCTGATTCCCTCCGCCTGCCTCAACTCCACCGTCTCCGGGCTGATCTCGCGGACCGTGCTGCGCGCGGACCTCATAGGACCCGACGACTTCCACGGGGCCAAGTTCTACCGGGAGTTGGCCGGCGTCGATGTGTCGGTGGCCTTCCTGGACGCCGTGTCCGAGCGGTTCGACGACGTCGCGGACGCGGTCGACTCCCGTACGAAGGAGCTGCTCGCCGCCGACCGCACCCCCACCTGGGAGGGCTGGGCGGCCGTCGAGCGGATCAGCGAGGAGCACGGGATCCACGACGTCAACCTGGTCAAGCCCGGTGTCGGCGAGACCACTCGGGTGCTGCTGCGCCGGGTACCGTGGAAGATCCTCGCGCGGGCCGGGGCGGGCGCGGACCTCGACCACGTACGTCTGCTCGCCGAACAGAGAGGGGTACCGGTGGAAGAGGTGGCCGAACTGCCGTACACATGCGTGGGGTTGATCCACCCGAAGTTCACGCGGGGCGCCACCGGCGCCGACGGCAAGGCGGTGGCGGTCTGATGCCGGGTCCTCGGGTTCTCGTCGCGAGCGATCTCGACCGTACGCTCATCTACTCGGCCGCCGCGCTCGCGCTGACCATGCCGGACGCGCGGGCGCCCCGGCTGCTCACCGTCGAGGTGCACGAGAGCAGGCCGCTGTCGTACATGACGGAGACGGCCGCGGGGCTGCTCGCCGAGCTGGGGGACGCGGCGGTGTTCGTGCCGACCACGACCCGGACGCGCAAGCAGTACCAGCGGATCAATCTGCCGGGCCCGCAGCCGGCGTACGCGATCTGCGCCAACGGCGGGCACCTGCTGGTGGACGGTGTCACGGACGTCGCCTGGCACGAGCGGGTGACGGCCCGGCTCGCCGAGGAGTGCGCGCCGCTCGCCGAGGTGCGGGAGCATCTGGAGGCCACGGCGGACCCCCTGTGGGTGCGCAAGCACCGGGTCGCGGAGGAGCTGTTCGTCTATCTCGTCGTCGAGCGCGAGCTGCTTCCCGAGGAGTGGGTGAAGGACCTCGCGGTGTGGGCCGAGAACCGGGGGTGGACCGTGTCCCTCCAGGGGCGCAAGATCTACGCCGTGCCGAAGCCGCTCACCAAGTCGGCGGCGATGCGGGAGGTCGCGCGGCGGACCGGGGTGGAGCTGACCCTGGCCGCGGGGGATTCGTTGCTCGACGCGGATCTGTTGCTGGCGGCGGATCGGGCCTGGCGGCCGGGGCATGGGGAGCTGGCGGAGGCGGGGTTCGTGGCGCCGGGGGTGAGTGCGCTGCCCGAGCGGGGGGTGTTGGCCGGGGAGCGGATTCTTCGGGAGTTCTTGCGGGCGTCGCGGGAGGGGTGACCCTCCGGGGGACTGTGCCGGTCAGGGGGCGGGGGTGCTGTGCGTTTCGGCCCGCGGGTGCTCTGTGGCTTGTCGCGCAGTTCCCCGCGTCCCTTGACCTTGGCTGCTGCGGTTCTTTTTCAGGAAGCGGACCAGTGTGAATGCCAGAACCGCTAGGGCTGCCGCCCCCAGCACGATCTTCGAGTACGTCGAGACGATCGTCGTGACCTCGGTCCAGTTGGCGCCCAGGAAGTAGCCGGCCAGGACGAAGGCCGTGTTCCAGAGGGCGCTGCCCAGGGTGGTGAGGAGGGTGAAGACGGGCAGGGGCATGCGTTCCACGCCGGCCGGGACCGAGATGAGGCTGCGGAAGACGGGGATCATGCGGCCGAAGAAGATCGCCTTGGTGCCGTGCTTGAGGAACCAGGCCTCCGTCTTCTCGATGTCCGAGACCTTGACCAGGGGCAGCTTCGCGGCGATGGCGACCGTGCGGTCGCGGCCGAGGAGGGCGCCGACGCCGTAGAGGGCGAGGGCGCCGACGACCGAGCCCGCGGTGGTCCACAGCAGGGCGGCGAAGAGGTTCATCTGGCCCGTGCTCGCGGCGAAGCCGGCGAGGGGGAGGATGACCTCGCTGGGGATCGGCGGAAAGAGGTTCTCCAGCGCTACGGCGATGCCCGCGCCCGGCGCCCCCAGCAGATCCATCAGACCGATGATCCACAGGGGCGCGCCGCTCATCGACTCCGCTTGCATGGCTGTCATGCGCGCACGCTAGACGAACGAAGCTGAAGGCAGCCTGAGGCGTCGGTGAACGGTCGGGCGTCGGGGTCCGTTGATCGAAGTGTGTTGATCAACCGCAGCAGCCGCCACCGCAGCACCCGCCACCGCCGCCGCCCGCCCTGGGCGCTGGGGCGGACGCGGCGGCCGTCCCTCCGACGGCTACCGTCGACAGAAGTTTGACCGTGTCGGAGTGGCCCCCGGGGCAGTCCGCGGGGGCGGAGGAATCGGCCATGGGGCGGCTCAGTTCGAAGGTGTCGCCGCAGGTCCGGCAGCGGTATTCGTAGCGAGGCATGGGGTCAGGCTAACCGGCGTCCGGGGAGCGGCAGGAGCGCCGCGTTTTGCCTGGTCGGTCACACTGGCCAAATTTTCACGCTACTGACAGAAGCAGTTGTGAAACTGACTGATAATTTGTGGTCGCTGTGTGGAGACCGGAAGGTCAGGGGAACAGGGGGCTCACTGTCGCGGGTGTGGCGGCAGTGACCATCCGCGCGGCGATGCCAAGTGGGGAGGGGGGACAGTAATGACCGCTGTCCTTTGTCGATCGGGAGCCACGTGTCCCGGTCGCATAGTCGCCGTGCGCGGGCGAAAGGTTGCCGCGCACCGCCGAATCGTTGCTGCGCATCGCTCGGGCCGTCCGTGCCGGGGAGCCCGCCGTGGGTAGCCGGGGGAAGGGGAAGGGGCAGGGGGAGGGGATGCCCGAGGAGTCCGACCTCACCATGCAGCTGAAGCTCCCGCCGGCCCGGGCGGACGAGACCATGCAGCTGCGGGTGCTGGAGCCGGGCACGTTCGACCTCCCGCAGGAGCAGCCGACATCAGGGAAGCGAGGCAGGCGCAAGGCGCCCAGGCCGTCCGTTCTGGCCAGGTTCACCGCCGTCGCCGGCGCGCGACTGGCCCCGTTCGCCCCCTTCGCCCGCCGTATGCGCCCGCAGTACCCCCGTCCGGGCCGTGCCGACTGGCGCCGCTGGGTGCCGTCCTGGCGGCAGTCGCTGGGGGCCGCGGGGCTCGCCGTGGGCATCAGCGGCATGTTCCTGTCCGTGGCCTACGCCGCCACGGACATCCCGGAGGACCTCAACACCTTCGCCACCCAGCAGGACAACGTGTACTTCTGGTCCGACGGCTCCCCCATGGCCCGTACCGGCTGGGTGCGACGCCAGGCGATGCCCCTGAAGGACGTTCCCGAGGACGTGCGCTGGGCGGTCCTCGCGGCGGAGAACGCGAGCTTCTACTCCGACCCCGGCATCTCCGTGAGCGGCATCACCCGGGCGCTGGTGCGCACCGTCGGCGAGGGGGACACCCAGGGCGGCTCGACCATCACCCAGCAGTACGTCAAGAACGTCTATCTGACCCAGGACCGCTCGCTCGGCCGCAAGTTCGACGAGGCACTGCTCGCCCTCAAGCTCGACAACCAGATGAGCAAGGACGAGATCCTGGAGGGCTACCTCAACACCAGCTGGTTCGGCCGCGGCACCTACGGCATCCAGCGGGCCTCCCAGGCGTACTACGGCAAGGACGTCAGCGAACTGAACGTCAGCGAGGCCGCCGTCCTCGCCTCCCTCCTCAAGGGGGCGGGCCTCTACGACCCCACCCTCAGCAAGGCCAACCGCGAGCGGGCGGTCGAGCGCTGGGAGTGGATCCTGGACCGGATGGTGGACATCGGGAAGCTGTCCAAGGCCGAGCGCGCCACGTACACGAAGTTCCCCGAGCCGATCGAACAGGCGAACCAGTACGACACCGGCAAGCAGAGCGACTACCTGGTGCAGCTGGCCTCCCAGTACGCGAAGAACGCGGCGAACCTCACCGACCAGGAGTTCGACCGGGGCGGCTACCAGATCTACACGACCTTCGACAAGGACCGGCAGGACGAGCTGACCGACGCCGTCACCGCGGCGCGGGGGGACGTGCGGAAGGACAACCCGAAGAAGGCGAGGACCGCGCACATCGGGGCCTCCTCCGTCGGCGCCGACGGGCGGATCCTCGCCGTCTACGGCGGCCCCGACCACCGCAGACAGGGCTTCAACGAGTCGAACGCGACCACCGTCCCGGCCGGCTCGGCCTTCCTGCCCTTCGTCTACGCGGCCGGGCTGGAACACGGTGTCGTCAAGGAACGGGACGGCGAGGCGACACCTGTCACCCCGCAGACGGTCTACGACGGCAACGACGCCGTGCCCGTGACCACCCCCGAGGGGCCCTACTGGGACCGGGACGGCGACCGGGTCTTCGCCCACAACGACGACAAGAAGTCCTGGGGCCCGATCACCCTGCACGACGCGCTCGCCCGATCGGTGAACACCCCGTTCATGCAGCTCGGCATGGACACCGGCCTGGCCAAGGTGCGCGGCACCGCCGAGGCGGCCGGACTGCTCCGCTCCAGCTTCGGCGCCCAGGTGCCGGCGCTCTCCGTGGGCAGCGCCACGCCCAGCGCGATCCGGATGGCCAGCGGCTACAGCACCTTCGCCGCCCTCGGCAAGCACACCGAGCCGTACTCCGTGCGGAAGGTGACCCACAACGGGTCCAAGGTCGCCCTGAACACCCCGAAGCCGCAGCGCGCGATGAGCGGAAAGGTGGCCGCCGAGGTCACCTCCGCGCTCACCGACGCCTACCGCAACGCCCACCCCACCTCGCCCGGCGCCGCCTCCTACGAGGTGGCCGCCAAGGGTGGGACCACCCAGGACGACAAGGCCGCCTGGTACGTCGGAACGGCCGACGACGTGTCGACCGCCGTCGTCGTCTACCGCATCGACCTGGCCAAGAGCCTGGAGCCGCTGCCGCTCGACGGGATCGCCGGAACACCCAATGCCGGGGTCCCCTACGACATCTGGTCCAGTGCGATGAGGATCGGCTGACCACCGATGAGCACCCGCACCCGCCACCCTCGCAGAATGAGCCGTACATGAAGTCTGGCAGCAAGCCGCACAAGGGCCGCCGTCGCAAGGCGCGCCCGCCGCGCCGCACCACCCGCCCGCAGTTCCTGACGGTGGCCGCGCTCCTCGTGGTGGCCTCCCTGGTCGGCGGCTACCTGGTGCTGAATCAGTCGGCCGACACCGCGCCGACCGCTTCGTCGGCCGGCAGCGGCAGCGACAAGGGGGCCACGAAGAAGGAACCCGTCTGGGACGGCAAGACGAAGATCATCGGGGATGGCTCCACCTCCTACACGGGCCCGCAGAAGGGGCGGTTGAAGCCCGTGCGGCTCAAGAAGGGCGAGAAGCCACCGCAGTTCGTCGTCTTCTCCTGGGACGGCGCGCTGGCGGGCGACGACAACCTCTTCGAGCACTACCGGCAGATGGCGAAGAAGTACGACGCCCACATGACGTTCTTCCTCACTGGCATCTACCTGCTGCCCAAGGAGAAGCGGGACCTCTACGACCCGCCGCAGCACGACAAGGGCGCCGCCGCGATCAGCTACCCCACCGACGAACACGTCCGCACCACCCTGGCGGAGCTCGGCGAGGCGTGGAAGGAGGGCAACGAGATAGGCACCCACTTCAACGGCCACTTCTGCGGCAAGAAGGGCGGCGCGGACTGGAGCGTCGCGGAGTGGAAGCAGGAGATCAAGGAGTTCAACTCCTTCCTCGCCAACTGGAAGACCAACACCGGCGCGACCGACCTCGACCCGCTGCCCTTCACCGTCGACGCCGTCAAGGGCGGCCGCGCGCCCTGTCTGGAAGGCCAGAACAACCTCCTCAAGGCCGTCAAGGACTTCGGCTACCGCTACGACGCCAGCTCCCCGGGCGCCTTCCAGGTGTGGCCGGGCAAGAAGAACGGCATCTGGGACTTCCCGCTGCAGATGCTCCCGTACAACGACGACTACCAGGCCCTGTCGATGGACTTCAACTTCCTCTACAACCAGTCCGAGGGCCAGACCGACGGTGATCCGGCCATGTACCCGACCTGGCAGCAGGAGACCATCGACACCTACATGGCCGGCTTCAACCGCGTGTACTACGGCAGTCGGGCGCCCCTGCTCATCGGCAACCACTTCGAGCAGTGGAACGGCGGCATCTACATGAACGCCGTCGACGAGGTCATCAAGACCGTGTGCGTGAAGAAGGACGTCAAGTGCGTGTCCTTCGACGAACTCGCCGACTGGATGGACGTCCAGTCGCCGGAGACCCTGGCGAACCTGCGCGGCCTCGACCCCGCCCAGGCCCCGGCCGATTGGGCATCGGTCGTGAAATAGCCCCACAGATACCCATGTTGCTCACTTGTTACACCCCCCGACCTCACTTGTCTTGAGGAGGTCATGTAAAGATTCGCTCCCGGGTACGACCAACTCGGGGTCAAGGAGATTCCCAGTGAGATCAAGGACGTTGAGCCTCGCAGGCTCGACCCTCGCGGCGGCCGTCGTGGCCTCCGCCCTGCTGCCCGTCGCCGCGGCGAACGCCGCCGCGTCGACGCCCAAGGTCACGAAGGCGACCAAGGACGCCTTCGGGCGCGTCGCGGACAACGTGCTCACCGACCGTACGGCCGTGCTGCTCGGCAGCAAGGCCGCGCGCAAGTCGCTGAAGCCCACCGGCGGTGTGCAGCTGTCCGCCGGCCAGAAGAAGG
Organism: Streptomyces sp. SP18BB07; assembly: GCF_036322545.1. Classification (NCBI taxonomy): domain Bacteria; kingdom Bacillati; phylum Actinomycetota; class Actinomycetes; order Kitasatosporales; family Streptomycetaceae; genus Streptomyces; species Streptomyces sp. SP18BB07. The sequence goes on along the minus strand of NZ_JAQYWT010000370.1, from coordinate 279,807 downwards.
CCGAGGACGGCAAGCTGTCCGCCCTGAAGGGCACCAAGTCCCGTCTGGCGTCGCTGGGCGAGGCCTACACCTCGGCCGACACGAAGGTCACCGTCGACGGCGCCAAGGTCAAGGGCAAGAAGGCCACGGTCCAGGTCACCGAGACCACGACCCTGAAGTACAAGAAGATACGCGGCGACGAACCCGCCTCCACGGGCTTCGACGCGCACCACGTGCTCACCTTCACCGCCCAGGCGAACGGCACCTGGCAGCTGACCGCGATGCGCTCCACGGACGGCGGCGCCCCGCGGATCAACGAGCCCGTCGCCGCCACCGCGGACACCAAGCTCAGCCGTACGCCGATGGCCATCATCCAGGCCCCCAAGGCGGCGACCACGCGCAACCCGGCCCCCAAGCCGAAGACGCTCACCGGTGGCGCCTACGACTACAAGGCGATGGCCACGTACACCGAGAAGTACTGGAAGAACTACAACCCGGCGTACCGCAAGTACAACGCGGCCGGCGGCGACTGCACCAACTACCTCAGCCAGGGCCTCCTGGCGGGCGGCTGGAAGCAGATCTCCACGGTCACGCCGGAGGAGTACGACACCTGGTACTACGCCTCCAACGGCACCGCCGACGCGTGGATCGGCGTCAACGAGTGGTCCTGGTTCACCCAGACCGCCAAGCGGACCACCGCGCTCGCGAACGTCTACCAGATGGACGTCGGCGACGTGCTCCAGGTCGACTTCGACAAGGACGGGTCCAAGGACCACTCCATGATGACGACCTACCGCAGCTCCAGCGGCGTCCCGTACCTGACGTACCACGACGCGGACACCTACCGCCGTTCGGTCGCGAGCATCATCGCCTCGTACCCGACCGCGAACTACTACGCGTACCGCACCTGAGCCCAGCCCTCACGGTGCCTCAGCCGGCGCCCTTTCCGCCCGTGGCCGTGTCCGTTCCGGACTCCGCCGTGGCATCGGGGAGGGCGTCGGCCCGTTCCCGCTCGGCCATCCCCACACCCTCCCCGCGCCGCGTCTCACGCTCCGACTCCTCCGGGTGGCGGGCCCGCCAGTACGGGTTGTCGTGCGGCAGCGCCGTGCCGACCCTGCCGTACATCCCGAACGTCATCAGCAGGATGCCGACGACAAAGCTGAACAGGACGTTCTGGATCCGGAACGCCAGGAAGTTCGAGTCGGTGTCCAGCAGGGCCATGTTGGCGAAGCCGCTCAGGATGAACAGGACGCCCAGGGTCATGTTCAGCGTGGAGGCGAAGTTGCCGCCGATCACCATGCCGACGAGCAGCAGCAGTCCCACGGCGATCGACAGCACGCTCAGTGTGCCGTTGGTGCTCAGCCCCACGACCTCGTCGCCGTTCGTGTCGAACCAGCCCACCTTGTCGATGAGCCCCAGGATGCCGAAGGCGAGCAGGAACAGACCCATCAGGCCCGCCCCGATCCGGTAGACCCTGCTGAGGCGGTGGTCGACGGGCAGGTGCTCGTCGATCCTGATCCGCCGCCGGGAACCCGCGTGCCGACCCTTGCCCGGACGCAGTGTGTGCGTGGCGTGCGTGGCCATGTCCGCCTCCCATCGGGCGTGCGCGGAGGCCTGCGTACCCCTTCAGCATCCGCCGCGCGGCTCCGCCGGGCAACCGGGTCGGGGAGGAGGTGTCAGGCTCCGGCGCCGCGTTCCTTGCGGATCTGGTCCACCACGCGGGCCACCGCCTGCCGCACGGCCTCGGTCTCGCTCAGGAAGTGCCAGTAGTCGGGGTGCCGGCCCTCCAGCGTGGCGATCGCCCGGTCCAGCCGTGCCACGGACTCGTCCAGCGGGCGCGCGTGCCGCGGATCCGGTGTCGACCGCCCGGCCATGGCCAGCCGCTGCGCGTCCCGGATCGCGAACCTGGTCCGGTCGATCTCCTGCTGGGAGTCCTTCTGCACGGCGTTCAGCCGCCGCAACCGGTCCCCGGCGGCCGAGACCGCCTCGTCGGTGTGGTTCAGCAGCGCCCGCACGGTCGACAGCAGCGAGGTCGCGTCCGGCCACCGCTGGCCGTCCCGCGCGGCCCGCGCCTCGCGCAGCTTCAGCTGGGCCTGCTCGACGTCCCGCGCGGCCTGGTCCGGCACCTGCTGGAGGTCCTGCCAGCAGGCCGCCACGAACCGCCGCCGCAGCTCGCTCAGCACCTGCGGCACCTGCTCGGCCCGGGTGCCCAGCGCCTCCGCGCGGGTGCGCAGCGACACGAGCCGGTGGTCGATCTCGGCTGCTCTCTCCGGCAGCCGCTCGGCCTCCGCGCGCACCGCCTCCGCCTCGCGCACGACCCGGTCGGCCCGTTCCAGCGTCTCCCGTACGCCGTGCTGCCCGGCCCCCTGGTTGAGCTTGGTCAGCTCGGGGGCGAGGGCCGCGAGACGGGCGGCGAGATCGTCGGCCTTCAGCCCCGAACCCCGTACGGCGTCCAGGGCGTTGGAGGCGGCGAGCAGACCCTGCCGGGCGCGCTCCACCGCCGGGACCAGCCGGGCCAGCTGGGTCTCGGCCTTGCCGAGCAGCGGGCCGAGCCCTTGGGCGAACCGGTCCAGCTCCTGCTTGACCCGGTCCAGCTCGGTCTTGGCGGCGGTCAGCTCGGTGCGGGCGCGGGCGGCCGCGGACGCCTCCAGGTCGTCGCGGTCCAGGTCGTGGGCGTCGACGGCGTTGATGTACTGGTGGCTGACCTCGTCGATCCGCCGGCCCAGTGCCGCGAAGCCGTCGGCCGTGTGGCGGGCGCCGGGGGAGTCGTCCACCGCCGTGATCGTCTCTATGGAGATCCGCAGATCCCGCTGCGCGGTGTCCAGCTCGTAGAACGCGGCCGCGGCCGCGTCCTTCGCCGCCTGCGCCTCCGCCCGCTGCCCCTCGGCCCGGCCCCCGAACCACCGCCGCGTCCCGCCTCCGGCGAACGCCGCGGGCAACACGAGACCGGCGAGGAGGGGCAGCACGATCAGCACGGCCCGATCCAGCGCGGCCGCCCGCCGCCGCACCCGCCGGGTCACGGGGGACCGGAGGGAGGGGCGCTGGGTGTGGGGCGCGGGTCCGCCGGGCCGTGACACGGGGGCGTCGGTCCCGGGTGCGGGTGCGGGTGCGGGGGTCGGGCGTGCGGTCGGGTTGGCCGGCGGGCGTGTGAGGCTGTCGGGCCGGTGGGGTGGGGGCGCGGGGGCGGTGGGTGGGTGGGGGGCGCGGCTTTGGGGTTGTCGTGCGCTCGGCACCCTTGGTGTGTACGGCTCTGCTGGTGTCGCCGTCACTTCCCTCTCCCGTGCTGTCATCCACCCTGACCGGTGCCATTCTCCCACCGGTCAAGGACGAAAACACGGGCCGAGCGGTTCGATGTTCGCGGCCGCCCCTCAGCCGACGTTGCGAACCGTCACCGAACCGTCCTGCGTGTGGGCGGTCACCACATGGGCGCTGCCCTCGTCACGGGGCACCGAGACGTCCACGGAACCGTCGTCGCTCCCGGTCTCGATCCGGTACGACGTGTCCCGGGGCAGCCCGATACTGATCGAACCGTCGTCACTGCGCGACTCCACCAGGTCCGGCACGACCCCGAGTTCGAGCTTGACCGAACCGTCCTGCGTGCTCACCTTGACGCTCCGCGACGCGACCCCGAGCGCCCGCACGGAGGCGTCGTCGGTGTGCAGCTCCAGCGGCCCGGTGGTGTCGCCGACCCGCACGGCACCGTCGGCCGACCGGACCTCCAGCGGCTCCGCGAAGCCCTTCGCGGTCACACTCCCGTCGTCGCTGCGCACGGCGACAGCGACCCCGCGCGGGACCTCGATCCGGTGCCTGGCCGCGCAGTCGGCGACGATGCCGTCGCACTTCAGCCGCAGCTCCAGCCGGTCGTCCTGCATCTCCCAGGTCACCCGGGGCTTCCCGCCGACCATGACCCGCCCCTCGAACCACCGGGTGACCTCGACCTCGTCCACGTCCGCCGCGACCAGTTCGAGCGCGGAGTCGTCCGAGTCGACCGTGAGCGTCCGGCCCGCCAGGGCGAAGCTCCGGTGCTCCGGATCCCGGTCCTCCCCGGCGTCCGCCCCGCACGCGGCCACGGACGCCATGAGCACCACGGCGAGACCGGCGACCCCCATCGCTCCCGCACGCGACCTGCGAGCCGTACGAGCCGTACGAGCCGTACGAGCGGTATGCGCCGGGCGTGCGGTGCGAGCGGTGCGTGTCATGACGATCTCCCCCTGGGCCGGTCCTTCGATGTCCTTCGACCGTACGGAGCAGGGGAGTTCGGGGGGATCCGGGCCACTCCCGGATCAGGGGTGGGGTTAACCCCCGAGCCGGCCCCGATACGCGTTTGCCGGGCACTCCCTCGGGCAATGTAGGCTGTCGACGCGTACTCGGGCGTGTAGCTCAGGGGTAGAGCGCCTGCCTTACAAGCAGGATGTCGGCGGTTCGAAACCGTCCATGCCCACCGAGACCAAGACCCCGGCCGATCACGGCCGGGGTCTTCGCGCGTCCGGGCCCGTGGGCCTCAGGAATCTCGCGCGTGGGAATCCCGCGCGTGCTTGAGATGGGTGCGGGCCTCGACCTTCTCCTCGGTGGCTATCTCCGACCAGAAGCGGTGGCAGCTCACGAAGACCGCCAGTTCCCGCTCGCGCTCGCGCAGTTTCTCGACCTCGGCCTGCTCGTCGGCCGTCCAGCCCGGCGAGGCGGGGCGCTCGACCTTGCGCCAGCCGTTGTCGTCGCTGAAACCGTCCAGGGGCGCGACCGACCAGGGCAACCGCTTCAGCAGTGCCAGGAGCTCGGCCCGGACCTGATGCAGCTCCTCCTGACCGGCGAGAAGGTCCTCTGGGAAGTCATAGGTCTTAGCCACACGGCAATGGTACGCCTGTTCGATTTTGGGATGCGAGTTCCTTCTGACACTTCGGGCGCGGGTTCATTCGAACGGTTGGGTGCGGCAGAGGCCTCTCTTGGAGTGCGGATCAGTACCCAAGGTGAGCCTTGGGTATCGTCGCGACATGACCCTCGATGATCTCCGTGTCTTCGTCGCCGTCTGCCGGGCCGGGAGTCTCAGCGCGGTGGCCCGGGAGCTGGGGTGCACCCAGTCGGCGGTGAGCCAGCACGTGCGGCGGCTGGAGCGGGAGGTCGGGGTCGCCCTGGTGGAGCGGCAGGCCCGAGGGGTCGTGCCCACCCGGGCCGGCCGGGTGCTCCAGGAGGCGGCGGCCGAAGGCATCACCGGGCTTGACCTCGCCCTGCGTCGACTGGCCGAGATGGTGCGCGGTGACGGCGGTGTCGTACGGGTCGCCACCGGCGGCACGACCGTGCGGCACTTCATGACGCAGGGCATCGTCGACTTCCGGCGTTCGTACCCGGACGTGGGCCTGGAGTTCCAGACCGTGCGGTCGAGCGCCGGGTGCTGCGACGCGCTGGCCGACCCGTCCCGGGATCTCGACCTCTCCTGGCTGACACTGGGGCCCGCCGTCCGGGGCATCGAACAGCGGGCCGTGGCGGAACTGCCCTGGGTGCTCGCCGTGCGCGCCGACGACGAACTCGCCGGACGGGAGCGGGTGGAGGGCCGGGAACTGGACGGGATGCGGCTGATCGGGCTGCCGGAGAACTCCACCTCGTACGCCCATCTCGGCGCCGCCTACCGGGAGTTGGGCATCTCCGTCAGCTCCTCCGGGGCCGGGGTCGCCGACTGGGACACCGCGATCCTCCTCGCCGAGCTCGGCGTCGGCCACGCCGTGGTCCCCGCGCTCCCGGGCTGGACGGGCCCCGGCCACCCCGGGCTCCGCTTCGTCCCGGTCCCCGACCTGCCCCCGCTCACCGTCGGCTGGGCCGTACGGCGCTGGGACGCCCTGTCGCCCCCGGCCCGCGCCTTCGCCGACACGGTGGCCCGGCACGCGGTGCGGGTGGGGGGTGGGGTGCGGGCGGTCGAGGAGTGAGTCCCGGCCTCCGCTTCAAGCACGTCGGCTCAGTGGTTCGCCGTACAGGGTTCTTCGGTTGTGCGGGGTTATTCGGCAGTCCGACGTCCCTCCGCCGCCCTCAGCTCAGCCGCCCCAGCTCCGCCACCACCTCCGTCGCCACCGGCACCCGTACGCCGTGCCGCTCGGCCGTACGGAGCAATGCCCCGCCGATCGCGTCCAGTTCGAGGGGGCGGCCGGCCTCGGCGTCGCGTTGCATGGACGACTTGGTGGCGGGTGGGAAGGCGTCGTAGCGGCGGAGGGTCTCGGCCGGGTCGACGGGGGCGCCGGCGGCCGTGCTGACCGCGGCCGTCTCCTCGACCAGGGCGGTCAGTTCCTCGCGGTGGCGGGTGCGGATCTCGCCCAGCGGCAGGCCGTGACGGGTCGTCAGCAGGGCGAACGGGGCCAGGAAGGACATCTTCGCCCACAGCACGGCCGTCTCGTCCGGCAGGACGCGGGTGCCCACGCCTGCCCATTCCAGGGCCCCCGCAAAGGAGTTGAGGCGCTCCTTGGGGACCCTGTCGCCGGTCAGGTCGACCTCAGCGAACGGGCTGCCGTGCTCGATGACGCCCGGGGCGACCCGGGTCGACTCGACGCGGATGGTGGCGGGGGCGAGGGGCACGGTGTCGCCGTAGTGGGCGCGGAGGTGTGCGGGGTGCTCGACGCCGTTCAGGAACGGGACGACCAGGGTGCCGGGGCCGAGGGACGCTGCCGGGAGGCGGTCCAGGGAGGCCGTCAGGGTCGTGTGCTTGACCGTGATCAGGGCCGCGTCGACCTGTTCCCGGAGTTCGGTCGCGGTCTCGACGCGGGCGGTGAAGTCGCCGAAGCGGGCGCTTGTGACCTCGATGCCGTCCCGCTCCAGGGTCTCGGCGGTCCGCTCGCCGGCCAGACAGATCACGCGGTTGCCGGCGCGGGCCAGCAGGGCGGCGAGCAGTCCGCCCACGCCGCCGGGGCCGAGTACCGCCACCGTGAGCCGTTCGTTCGACATGGTCCCCTCGTTTCCGCCGGGTGGGTCGAGCCGGCTTCGGTGATGATCACAAGGGGGGAGGGTGCAGTCAATCCTCGGGGGACCTTGCCAGTACCCAAGGGGTGGCTTGGGTGGGTTGCTCGGGCGGACTGCGGTGTCGTGGTGACCTGCTGACTTCCGGGGGTGGGGTTCGGCGGGTGTGCGCGGGAGACTGGGGGCATGTGCCGCAGTATCAAGACGCTTCGACCGCCCGTCCTTCCCGAAGAGGCCACCGAGGACGAGATCAGGGCCGCCGCCCTGCAGTACGTCCGGAAGGTCTCCGGCTTCCGTGCGCCCGCCGCTCATAACCGTGAGGTCTTCGAACAGGCGGTGGACGCGGTCGCGGAGGCTACGGCCGCGTTGCTGGCCGGGTTGGAGGTGAAGGGGGCTGCGCGGCGGGTGGGCTAGTTGTCGCGCAGCCCGCCGCACCTACCCCCGGACCGAGAGGTAAGTGGACCGACTTGCCATAAGGTCGGTGCGCGAGCTAGCTTCGCATGGTGAGTTCATTGACTTACCTTACGACTCGGCAAGGAACGACTGAAATGAATCGTCTTGCGGGCAAGCGCGCCCTCATCACCGGCGGCACGAGCGGGATCGGTCTGGAGACCGCGCGGCATTTTGTCGCGGAGGGGGCCGACGTCATGGTCACGGGCGTCACCCCGGCCAGCATCGACAGGGCGCGCCAGATCCTCGGGGACAAGGTGCCGGTCGTGCAGGCCGACGCACGCGATCTCGATGCGCAGCGCGGCCTGGCCAAGCAGGTGCGTGAGCACTTCGGGGCGCTGGACGTGGCGTTCCTGAACGCCGGCGTCTCGGACTGGCGGCCGTTCGAGGACCACACGGAGGACAGTTTCGACCGGCTCTTCGACATCAACGTCAAGAGCGTCTTCTTCCTCACCCAGGCCCTGGTGCCCGTGCTGGCCAACCCGTCCTCGGTCATCCTCAACGCGTCCAGCAGCGCGCACGGCGGCTACGGGCGTTCGAACGCCTATGCCGCGACGAAGGCGGCTGTCGGCTCCCTGATGCGGTCGTGGAACGCGGACCTGCTCAAGTCGCACGGCATTCGCTTCAACGCGGTCAGCCCCGGCCCGGTGGACACCCCGCTCTACTCCAAGCTCGGGATCGAGGACCCCGCGGTGCAGGCGGCGGTCCTGGAGGGGATCAGCGCCGGTATCCCGCTGGGTCGTATGGGTCTGCCCGAGGAGGTCGCGGAAGCCGTCGTGTACCTGGCCTCGGATGCCTCGGCCTTCGCCGTGGGCCAGGACCTTATCCTGGACGGAGGCCAGACCGTCCTCTGACGGCGAGGACGCGGCCGGGAGACGGGCGAGGGGCGAGGGGCGTGGGTATGTCGGTGGCGGGCCGAGCGGAAACCGGTGGCGATACGTGCCGGACCCAGTCTCCCGGGCAGACCAAAGCCGGATATCACGCGCAGATCAAAGCAGAGAACCGCGCGCGCATCATCCGCGCCGCCCGCGACCTCTTCCTCGCCCAGGGGTACGACAAGACCTCCCTGGCCCAGATCGCCAAGGAGGCCCGCGTCTCGACCGGCACCCTCTTCAAGCGGTACCCCTCCAAGGCCGCGCTGTTCGCGGCCGTCACCGCCGAACAGTGGCAGCTGGATGTGGAGTGGGCAGCGCCGCCCCCGCCCGGTGATCCCCGGTACGGCCTGGACCACATCGGCCGCGACTACGCCTGCCTGGTCGCGCGGCCCCACACAGCGGCGCTGTGCCGCCTCATCATCACCGAACTCCCCCAGATGCCGGAGCTCGCCGACATCGTCGGGACCGGCTTCGCCATGGATCGCGGGCCCTTCTTCGACCGGCTCCGCGACTACCTGGAGGCCGAAGCGGAGGCCGGCACGCTCGACTTCCGTTCGGCCGACGGACAGCCCCAGTCGGCGTCGGCGGTGGCCGAACAGTTCCTCGGCATGATCTCCGGCCAGTTCCTCTGGCCTCAGCTCGTACGGACCGACTTCGTCCCGCCCAACCCCACCGACGCCGCGATCGTGGACGAAGCCGTCGCCCTCATGCTCGCCCGCTACGGCACCGGAGCCTGAACAAACGTCCGCCCCGCGTCAGTTGGGCTGGGGGCGGCGCATGAAGTACGCCGCTGCCGCTCCCGCGCCGAAGAGGGCGGCCAGGGACACCGCCGTCGCGAGCCAGGTGGGGCCGAGCCATTGGGCGCCGAAGTAGCCGAGGGCCACGCTGTAGGCGGCCCAGGCGAGACCGGCGAGCGCGGACCAGGGGAGGAAGTCGCGGGCGCGGTGGCGGGCGGCGCCGGCGCCCAGGGAGACGACGGAGCGGCCGGCGGGGGCGAAGCGGGCGACGACGACCAGGAGGCCGCCCCCGCGTACGAGCGCGGCGCCGAGACGTTCCTGCGCGGTGGTCAGACGGCGGGAGCGGGCGATGGCGCGGTCGAGTCGTGCGCTGCCGCGCCAGGCCAGGCGGTACGCCACGAGGTCACCGAGCACGGACGCGGTCGCCGCCGAGAGCATCAGCACCAGGATGTCGGGGACTTCGCGGGGCATCGCGCCCGCCGCCGTCTCCGCCGCGGCGGCCGTGGCCACCGCGACGACGAGGACACCGCTCGGGAGGACCGGGAGGAACACGTCCAGCACGATGGACGCGCCCACCACGGCGTAGATCCATGGGCCGGCGGCCAGCCAACCCAGACTCTCAAGCACCGAGCACTCTCCTGTTTTCCCCCGACGTCACGGCGACCCGTGACAGCCGAACAGCGTACGCCCCGGGTATGACAGACGGCTCACAGGGGCTCATGTGTCTGTCACGCCGTGTTCATGGGGGAGGGGAGAGGGTCAGGGCCGGCCGCCGGTGGGGGTCAGGCGGTCACGGTGGCCTTGCTCGTGGCGGTCCTGTCCGCGGACGCGGCCTGGCGCTTGGCGAAGAGCTGGTCGAGGCCGAGCGCGCCGGAGCCGGTGAAGATCAGCAGGAACATGGCCCAGCAGAAGAACGCCGCGGCCTCGCCGCCGTTCTCGACCGGCCACAGGCCCTCCGGCTGGTGGACCTTGAAGTACGCGTAGGCCATGGAGCCCGAGGCGATGAACGCCGCGTAGCGGGTGCCCAGGCCGACGAGCACCAGGGCGCCGCCGACGAGTTGGATGACGGCCGCGTACCAGCCGGGCCAGGTGCCGGCGGCGACGGTGCCGCCCTGCCCGTCCGCGCCGCCCAGGACGCCGAAGAGGGTCATGGCGCCGTGGCAGGCGAAGAGCAGGCCGATGACGATGCGGAAGAGACCGAGGGCGTATGGCTGGGCGCTGTTGAGGCGTCCGGTCATGGTGGGGGGACTCCTTCGGTAGTGACCCGGTCCTCGTGAGACCGGAGGGGACGGTTATTACCGGTGAGTCACCCACGGTAGGCAGGCTCAATCGATGCTTGCAAGTTCAACATCTGGCCAGCGTTTTGCCTGGACTTGGGGAGCCGTCGCAGGTGTCGCCGCACGTAGAACCGCTCGCGCCACGGCGTCCGCGTCCGAAAGCGTGACCGAATCCACTCCAGGCCGGGCACCCGCGGCCGTCACCCAGTGCACGCCCTCCGTCGGCACGCCGAACGCGAACCGCCGTGCGTGAAACACTCCTTGACGGTCTATCAGGTGATACGGCCGGGGGGTGACGTCCAGCCCTCCCGTCTCGTAGCCGTCCACCCGGTGCGGACGGCAGGCTCCCGTCGCCAGCAGGTCGGCGAGGAGCGCGTCGGCTGTCCTGCGCAGGTCCGGCTCCGGGAGCCGCGCCTCGACGACCGTCGTCACGCGGACCGCCGACCCCGGTACGTCGGGCGAGTGCGCCAGCCAGGCGCCGTCCTCCGGGCGGGTCTCGAGCCGGGGGCCCAGCACGGTCAGGGTGCCCGCCTCGATCAGCGCGGACATCTCCTCGACGCGGCTACGGGGCGGGCCGATCGACAGGAACGCGTTCAGGGGCGTGTACCAGCGGTCCAGGTGCTCCCGGCGTGACGCGCCCGCGAGTCCGCCGTGGTCCACGATCAGCCGCAGTTCGTTCCGCAGGTCCCGCAGCACGTCCAGCGCGGCCTTCACCGGGCCGTGGACATTTCCGAGGGCGGCCTGCGCGGCGTCCTCCCGCAGATACTCCAGCAACCAGCCCCGCCAGTCCGCCGCGTCCGTGAACTCCCGCCCCGCGTACGGCCGCGAGACCCGTTCCCACGACCACCGGTCCGTCTCCGCGATCCCGAACTCGTCGAGGACGGCGGCCTCTTGGGGGGAGCCGTGGGGCGCGGCGAGGAAACGGTCACGGAAGAGGGTGGCTCCGCCGAAGAGATCGCAGGACACCACGGGGAACGGCCCGTACGCCGAACTCCCGCGCACACCGCCACGGGAGGGGGAGGCAGGGGAGAGGGTGCCGCACGCCGACGCCGGCCCCGCCGTCGGCAACAGGGTCTCGTAGTAGACCGCTTCGACTTCCTTCGCCACCAGGGGCCATATCTCCGTCAGGAAGTCCGGTGCCTCGCCGGAGTCCGCGCGTTTGCGGAACGCCGCGATGACCTCGGGGGTCAGGACGAGCGGGGTGTGGCGGCCGTAGGGGCCTTTGGCGTTGTCGCCGCGCGCCTGGTACGGGACACCTCGCCGGGAGCCGGCGTACAGACGGGGCTCGCGGCCGGACGGCTCGTACCGCAGGCCCCCCTTCTCAACGTCGTATACGAAGGCGCCGCCCCGCCCGGTCGTCAACAGGGCCATGTGGTCGAAGAAGTTGAGGCCGAGACCGCGCAGGAGGACGGGTTCGCCGGGGGCGACGGAGGAGAGGTCGAGGTCGGCCGGGTTGGCGGGCGGGAAGTGACGCAGGCCGTGGCGGTCGGCGTACGCGGTCAGGTCCCGTTCGGCCCGGTCGGGGAGGGCGGGGAGGTGGCCCTGGGTGAGGACCACGGCGGCGAGGCCGGTGAGGACGCGGCCGGTGGCGAGCGTGAGCCGCTGGCCGCCGTCGGGGGCGTCCTCCAGCCGGACCGCACGGGTGCCGTGCACCTCGACCCGGATCGTGGGCGGCGCGCCGCGCACCACCTCGGCGAAGACCCACTCCAGGTAGCGGCCGTACTGGGCCCGAGTCGGATAGTCGTCGGGCCCCAACTGGCTCAGCGCACCCGGCCCGCCCGGCTCCCCCGCCCCCCGGCTCGCCCACTCGTACAGGCTCGGGCCCGGGCGTGTCGGGCCCGAGCAGTCCACGCTGTCGTCGGTGAAGAGCGTGACCTGCGAAGCCACCGTGTTCATCAGCAGCTGGGGGGACTGCTCGGTGCGCCAGACCTGGCCGGGGCCCGGCGGCGCGGGGTCGACCACATGGACGGTCAGACGGCTGCCGGGACCGAGCAGTTCGGGGGCGGAGGCACAGAGGCGTTCCAGGACGCTGGTGCCGCGCGGGCCGGCTCCGACGAGGGCGATGCCGATGTCACTGATCCCTGGCCGTTCGGACAAAGGAGTAACTCCCGTGCGTGTGGGGCGCATGGTGGGGCGCGGTGCGGCGGACCGCCCGCCGGTAAGCGGACGGTCCGCCTCATCATGCCGTCGTGCGCGCCGTGAACAGAGCCTTGGGGCTCATCGGGAGTGCCGGGTGTGGGATGCCTCACGAGCATCTCGGACAACAGGGGCAACAACCGTGCGCAAGGGGTGGATTAGGGGGCGAGTACCGACTCCGACGCCATTTCGAGTCGGGCCCCGCCGCCCCGGCGGACCCGTGCGCGGTCCAGCCGCAGCCGCGCCGAACGGCCGCGCAGCGTCAGCGTCATGAGGTGGTTGCCGAACCAGGGGCCGTCGGTCCTGCGCCAGTCGATGGACGGCCGCGCGCCCCGCCCGTGCCGCCCGAACCACCGGCCGAGCGCCCGCCCCGTCCCGCTCCAGCCGAAGCGGAAGCCGAGCTTTATGGAGAGCGGGATGGAGTTGTGCACGGGGGAGCAGGTGAGCTGGAGCACGCGGGCGTCGGGGCCCCCGCTGCCGCCCGTCCCGCCCTCCGGCCACGACGGTTCGGCGATGTAGGCGTGGTGCACGTCCCCGGAGAGCACCAGCACGGTCGCCGGGGCGTCGGTGCCGCCGCCCGCCTCGGCGACCAGCCGGGTCAGGGCCTCGAAGGAGTCGGGGAAGGCCGCCCAGTGCTCCAGATCGGCGCCCCGGCGCAGCTTCTCCCCGAACCGCGCCCAGCGGTCCCCGCGCTCGCCCCCGCAGAGCGCGGCGCTCCACGCCTCGGCGTCGTGCACGAGGTGGGGCAGCAGCCAGGGCAGGGAGGTGCCGATGAGCAGATGGTCGTACGAGCCGCGCGCGTCCAGCGCCTGGTCCCGCAACCACCGCGCCTCGCCGGGGTTCAGCATCGAGCGCTCGCCCTCGTCGAGGACCCGGGCCGCCCGTGAGTCGAGCATCAGCACCCGTACGCGGCCGAAGTCCCGCCGGTAGCTCCAGCGGACCGAGGCCGGGTCCCGGTCGGCCTCGGCGGCATGGGCGCGCAGCGCGTCCGTGCCGTCCGGGGTGGCGCGTACGGCGGCGTGGACGGGGTCGGTGGCCAGTTCGGCGGGGGAGAGGTTGCCGAGGTGCTGGTGGACCCAGTACGACATCAGGCCGCTCAGGATCCGCTCGCGCCACCAGGGGGTCGCCCGCATGTCGGCGAGCCAGGACTCGCTGGTGTTCCAGTCGTCGATGACGTCGTGGTCGTCGAAGATCATGCAGCTGGGGACGGTGGAGAGCAGCCAGCGGATCTCGGGGTCGAGCCAGGACTCGTAGTAGAGGTGGGTGTACTCCTCGTAGTCCGCCACCTGGTCACCCGGCGGTTCCGCGAGGTCGCGGCGCGCGGCGAGCCAGCGGCGGGTGGCGTCGGAGGTCTCGTCCGCGTACACCTGGTCGCCGAGGAGCAGGAGGACGTCGGGGCGCTCCGCGCCCGGTTCGGCGGCCAGCCGGGCGGCCAGCGTGTCGAGGGCGTCCGGGCCCACCGGGTCCGGCTCCCCGGCGGGCGGCGCGGCCCAGCGGCAGGAGCCGAAGGCGACCCGGACGGTGTCGTCCTCGGTGGGGGTGCGGATCTCGGAGGGCGGGTGGGGGGAGTCGGGGAGGGGCCACACGGGTGTGCCGTCGAGGAGCACCTCGTACGCCGAGACCGTGCCCGGCGTGAGTCCCGTCACCGGGACCAGCGCGTAGTGGTGGCCGGCGATCTGGAAGGTCTGGGCCTCGCCGCGCCCGCCGCCCGCGCAGCGGACCTCGGCGACGCACGGTCGGCTCGCCTCGACCCAGACGGTCGCGGACGAGCCGTCCACATATCTCAGCAGTGGTCCCAGACGCAGCCCCGCCATGAGCGATCACACACCTTTTTTCTGGTCGGGCTCGCCTCCGGGGCGCTCCAGCCGGTGCCGGGACGACGAACGTGCTCAGCCCTTCGGGCCTCCGCGCGTTCGTCGTCCCGGCACCGGCGCGCCCCTTCGGCTCGCCCTCCTCCGTCGCCCCGTACGGTACGGAACGACGGAGGGGAACGGGGAGGTTCCTGACCAGTTTCTCGCGTGCGGTCAGCAGCTCGCCAGGTAGCTGGTGAGGGCGCTCTTCTCGGCGGAGTCGACCGAGAGGTCGTAGTAGTACTTCACCTGGACCCAGGCGCGGACGTACGTGCACCGGTAGGCCGTGCGCGACGGCATCCAGGTGGCGGGGTCCTGGTCGCCCTTCGACTGGTTCACGTTGTCGGTGACCGCGATGAGCTGCGGGCGGGTGAGGTCGTTGGCGAAGGCCTGCCGGGTGGCGCTGCTCCAGCCGTCGGCGCCGGAGTCCCAGGCCTCGGCCAGCGGCACGAGGTGGTCGATGTCCAGGTCGGAGGCGAGCGTCCAGGTGGCGCCGTCGTACGGGGAGTACCAGCTGCCGCTGGTGGAGGCGCAGGCGGAGTCGGTGACGACGTTCGTACCGTCGCGCTTGAGGACCGTCTCGCGGGTGTTGCAGGTGCCGCTGATGGTGATCCAGTGGTTGAACAGGTCCCGGTTGTAGCCGGTGCGGTCCTCGGTCGCCACGGTGAGGGTGGCGAGGTAGGAGCGGGCGGTGGCGGCGCTGATGGGGGTGGGGAGGGCGGCGGAGGCGGTGGGAGCGTTGAAGAGCGCGGCGGAGGCTATCAATCCGCTGAGCGCCGCGAGTATGCTGACTCGTCGACGCGCGTAGAACCTGCGCATGTGAACTCCTTGTGGGGCCGGGGGTGTTGGGGAGCGGCGATTGAAGGGTCGCGGCGTGGTGTTACCGGCGGATGTGCGTAGGGTGAGAAGTTAATGACGTGTGCATGACACGACAAGGGGTGCGGTCGTGATTGTGACCGGGCGCCTTCGGGGTGGGTGCCTGATTCGTCGGCGGGTGCGGGTGGTTCGTGGTTGCTCGCGCAGTTCCCCGCGCCCTTGAAAAGCCGGGGCTGCGCCCCGTGCTTTTCACGCGACCCCCGCTCCCGAGCTGCGACGCGCCCCGCGTACGATGGACCGCGCAGAAGGGGAGTAGCTCTTCGCCGGACCGTCGACATACTGCTCAGCTCGTCTGAGCCGGCGCCCGGAGGCGGGTCCCGTTGACCGGGACCGCGCCAGCGAGACCTTCGGCAAGCAGTGCACCGTCCGTGCCGTCCGGCGCGGGCCGACCGTGTGCTGCCGTGCCGAGGTGTCGCGTCAGCGGATGAATTCTCTCGGTGGGGCGGCCCGACCGATTGAGGAACCTTGATCAGCTTCAGTGTCACGGCGCTCGTCTTCGGCGTCGTCTTTCTCGCCGAACTCCCCGACAAGACCGCGCTCGCCGGTCTCGTCCTCGGCACCCGTTACCGCGCCTCGTACGTCTTCGCCGGGGTCGCCGCCGCGTTCGCCGTGCATGTCGCCCTCGCGGTGGCGGCGGGCAGCGTCCTCACCCTGCTGCCGCAGCAGATCGTGCACGCGCTCACCGGCGTGCTGTTCCTGGGCGGTGCGGCGGTGCTGCTGATGAGGAAGGACGAGGACGAGGAGGAGATCCGCAGGCCCGAGGACCAGAGCTTTTGGAAGGTCTCGGGCGCCGGTTTCATGCTCATCCTGGTCGCCGAGTTCGGTGACCTCACCCAGATCATGACGGCGAACCTCGCGGCCCGCTACGACGACCCGCTCTCCGTCGGACTCGGGGCCGTCCTCGCCCTGTGGGCCGTGGCCGGGCTCGGCATCGTCGGCGGCCGGGCCCTGATGAAGCGGGTTCCGCTGGCGCTGATCACGCGGATCGCCGCCGTGCTGATGCTCGGGCTCGGTGTGTGGAGCCTGTGGGAGGCCGTGGCCGGATGAGGGGCCGGATGGGTGAGGGGGGTGGCGGGGGCCGGGATTGTTTTGTACCGTGGGGGAACAAAGTGGCTCCCGCCCGCATTCCCTGACCGGTGGGCGGGGCCGCCTTGTTCCCTCCGGGCCGCCTCGTCGGGTGCGACCCCGTCCGCGGCCCCCTTTTTCGCGCCTTGGAGCTGCTGATGACGGCCACGACCGTTCTGACCGCCCGCGCCCTCCTGCTCGACATGGACGGCACCCTCGTCAACTCGGACGCCGCCGTCGAACGCGTCTGGCGGCGCTGGGCCGAGCGGCACGGGCTGGACGGCGCCGACATCATGAAGGTGGTCCACGGCCGCCAGGGCTACGCCACGATGGCCGTTCTGCTGCCGGACCGGCCCATGGAGCAGAACCTCGCGGACAACGCGCGGATGCTGGCCGAGGAGACCGCCGACGTGGACGGTGTCGTCCCGATACCCGGCGCGCCCGAGTTCCTCGCCTCCCTCGTCGCCGGCGGTGTGCCGCACGCCCTCGTGACCTCGGCGGACGTCGCGCTGTCCACCGCACGGATGGGTGCGGCCGGGCTGGCGCTGCCCGAGGTGCGCGTCACCGCCGAGTCCGTCGGCGCGAGCAAGCCGGACCCCGAGGGTTTCCTGAAGGGGGCCGCCGAACTGGGCGTCGCGCCCGAGGACTGCGTCGTGTTCGAGGACTCCGAGGCGGGGATCCGGGCCGGGCGCGCCGCGGGGATGCGGGTCGTGGGCATCGGGGAGCGGGCCCGGTCCCACGGGCCGGACGTCGTGGTGCCGGACCTGACCACGGTGCGGGTCGAGGTCGCCGCGGGTGGTCTGATCCGGCTCACGGTGGGTTGATGTTCCGAATGCGACTCGGGGCCCTGGTGGGCCCCGGGGCGCGTGGTGTCAGCGCTGGTGGTCGAGTACCTCCGTCAGCCTGGTGAAGCCGTCCTCGCCGTGGCCCTGGGCGATGGCGCGGCGGACGAAGCCCTCGGCCGACCGCATGACGCTCGCGTCGATGCCGTGCGACTCGGAGACCTCGACGACATGGGTCATGGTCGACAACGCCGAGGTGAGCGGGTTGCCCTCGCCGGAGTGCCGGCCGCTGTCGACCTCCTTCGCGCCCTCCTCGAAGAGCGGCGGCAGGATCGCGGCGATCCCCTGGGCGAACGGGGTCAGCTCCTGGGCGCTGACACCCTCCGCCCGGGCCAGCGCCAGGGCATGCGTGTAACCGGTGATCGCGGTCCAGAAGAGGTCGAGCAGCGCGACGTCGAACGTGGCGGCCCGGCCGATGTCCTCGCCCAGGTGGGTGTGGGCGCCGCCCAGCGCGTCCAGCACGGGCCGGTGCGCCCGGTACAGCTCCGCGTCGCCGCTGTAGATGAACACGCCGTCCGGGGTGCCGATGACCGGCGTCGGCGTCATGATCGCCCCGTCCAGGTACGCGACGCCGTGCTCTTCCGCCCACGCGGCGGTGTCCCGGGCCCGGTGCGGGGTGTCGGCGGTCAGATTGACCACCGTGCGGCCCTTGAGGGCGCCGGTGACCGCCGGGGTGCGCAGCACCGCGTCCGAGGCGTCGTAGTTGACCACGCAGACGACGGTCAGCGGGCTCGCGGCCACCGCCTCCTCCGCCGACCCGGCGCTGATCGCGCCGCGCGCCACCAGCTCCTCGTCCCGGCCCGGCGTCCGGTTCCAGACCGTGGTCCGCAGCCCGGCGTCGAGGAAGGCGCCGGCGAGGGCGCGGCCCATCGGGCCCAGGCCGAGTACGGTGACGGCGGGGGTGTCGGCGGCGGTGTGCTCTTCGGTGTGTGCGGGCATGGCTCGGTAACTCCTGTGCAGAATAGGTGGGTTGGTGAATTCGCGACTGATGGGCTGGGGGGAGCGGGAATGAGGCGCAGGCGTGCCCAGGACGCGAGTGTGTGCGGGGTGACCGCGGCGATCGCCGTGATCGAGGGAAAGTGGAAGACGTCGCTGCTGTGGCGGCTGGAGTCCGGCCCGCACCGGCCGGGTGAGCTGCGTCGGCTGCTGCCCGGTCTCAGCGAGAAGGTGCTGACGCAGGCGCTTCGCGAGATGGAGACGGACGGGCTCGTGCACCGGGAGGTGCACGACGAGCTGCCGCTGAAGACCGTCTACTCGCTGACCCCGTTCGGCCGCGAACTCTCCGAGCTGCTGGGGCCGTTGTCGGACTGGGGGCACCGACGCCTGGAGACGCTCACCGGAGCGTCACTGTCGGCGACGTCGTCGCCGTAGGCCTCACCGTCACGTCATCGTCTCGTCTTCCGCCCCGCTCAGTGGCGCGCCCCCGTCGGCCGCTCCCTCACCACAAGGATCGCCCGCCCTCGGCCGGCCGCCAAGTACCCACAAAAAGGTGGGTATTCGGGGGGCGGGGCATCGGGGTCCCGCGCGTGTGTGCCGGTGGGCGCCGGCCCGTGGAGGCCGGATGACCGGACGAACGTATCGAGGCCGAGCTGTTCACGGATCCGGGCGACGAGGCGCGGTCGTCCGTCCGCCCCGCGCGCGGGAGGCCCGCGGCGCTCGTTCTTTCCGACATCGACGAGGTGTCGGCCCGCTACCCCACGACCCTGAAGGCCGACGGCGTCACGGTGTCCCACCACCAGGCCTCCTGACCGCCGAGTCGTGGCGGTCAGGTGCCGGGAGGTGTTTCGAGTGGGGGTCAGGCGTCGGTCTTCGGGCCCGTCTGCTGGAGGACCTCGAAGGTCCAGACGGAGGAGTCGGAGGCGGCCGGCCTGGGGCGGTCGCCGCCGCCCTGGTGGGCCTGCTTCATGGGGCCCTCCATCCACGCCTGGAACGCGGCCTCGTCGCGCCAGCGGGTGTAGACGAGGTAGTTGTCGGTGCCGTCGACGGGGCGCAGCAACTCGAACCACTCGAAGCCATCGGAGTTCTCGACCACCCCGGCGCGGGAAGCGAACCGCTTCTCCAGCGTCTCGCGCTGCTCGGCCGGAACCGTGAGGACATTGATCTTGACGATGCTCATGGCCTCATCCTGCATCACGTGCGACGAGGGGGCAGCGGCAGTCCCCCGTCGGTCACGGCTCCTTCGTCTCGGACTCCAGGCGCTGCCGGGTCACCAGGCCGTAGACGCCCGGCTCCTCCCTGTCCTTCGTGATGCCGCGCGTGTTCTGGTAGACGAGGACGGCCTGTTCGACCTGCTCGTCGAAGCTCTCGTCGATGTCACCGGCGTAGATGCCCAACTGGCGCAGCCGGAGCTGGAGTTCGGTGACCTCGGGGTCGTCGTCGCCGATGCGGAGCGTCTTGGGGGCCACGATGCGGCTGTCGTCCGCCTCGTTCGCGCCGGCGGCCGAGGAACCCGTGGAGGCGCCCGCGCTCGGCGCGCTCTGCTCGGGCGTCGGCGACACGGACGGCGACGGCGAGCCCGACGGCTCGGAGGGGGACGGAGAGGGTGACGGGTCCTTCGTCGGGCTCGGCGACCCCCCGCCGCCGCTCGACGGCGCGGGTGCGGGCACCCCGCCCCCGCCGCCGCCCTCACCGGACGGCTCCACCGGCGACGCCTCCCCGTCGGGCGACGTGTCCGGCACGCTCGCTCGCAGGTCGTCCGGCAGCGCGCGGTCCCGCACGGGGGCCTCGTACGAGAACAGCCCGCTCGCGAATCCCGCGGCGGCCATCACTCCGGCGGCGGCCGTCCCGGCGAGGGCGACCATCAGCCCCGTACGGCGGCGGCGCCGGCCCCGGGGCCGCCCCGGCGACGGCGTGGCGGTCGCGGCGGAGGGGAAGGGGGTCGCGGGCGCCGCCGAGGTCGTGGGGCCGGACAGGAACGACCGCCGTACGGCTGACGTGTCCGGTGCGGTCGGGGTGGTCCCGGTGGTCGCGTTCTTCGCCGTGGTCATCGGCATCGCGATCGTCGGCGCCTGGCCGGGGCGGGCGTCGCTGTCGTCACCCAGCTCCACGTAAGGGCGTATCCGGAGGGGGTCGAAGTCCTCCGCGGCCGCCGCCTCGGCCGTACGGGTCTCCAGCAGGGCCTCGGACGCGCGGCGGCCGCACGCGCAGGACGGCGTGCCGTCCGAGGCCCGGGGTGTGAAGCACTCCGGGCATATGTGACTGGTCGGTTCACTCACGTGTCGTTCCTCCCCGTGAAGTCTCCAGAGTTTAAGCAAAGCGTCGACACAGAATCTCCCAGGCACCCCGGGAATGACGGGTTCCGGAAAGCTTCGACAGGCCATAACCGGTCACACCGACCACCATGGAACGGACATGGAGGAAGAGGGAGAAGAAGAGGAGACTGAGGGCGCTGTACGAGGTCCTCGGGTCCTCAGGAGGTCTGCATGACCGACGACATCGGTAACGAGCCCGCGCACCGGCCCGCGCACCGGCCCGCGCACGACCGCGCGCACCAGCCCACGCACGGCCCCACACCCCGGCCCGGCCCTCGTGGCCACGGCGTCCCCATCTCCGAGCGGGTGCCCGGCGGGGTGATGGTCTCCATCGGGGCCCTGCTGCTGGGGATGCTGCTGGCCGCGCTGGACCAGACGATCGTGTCGACTGCCCTGCCGACGATCGTGAGCGATCTCGGCGGGCTGGAGCACCTGTCGTGGGTGGTCACGGCGTACATGCTGGCCGCGACGGCGGCGACCCCGCTGTGGGGGAAGCTCGGGGACCAGTACGGCCGGAAGCGGCTGTTCCAGACGGCGATCGTGATTTTTCTCATCGGGTCGACGCTGTGCGGGGCGGCCCAGGACATGCCCCAGTTGATCGGGTTCCGCGCGCTGCAGGGTCTCGGCGGCGGCGGACTCATGGTGTTGTCGATGGCGATCGTCGGCGACCTCGTCCCGCCGCGCGAACGCGGGCGCTACCAGGGGCTGTTCGGCGCTGTCTTCGGCGCGACGAGTGTGCTCGGGCCGCTGCTGGGCGGACTGTTCACCGAGCATCTGAGCTGGCGTTGGGTGTTCTACGTCAACCTGCCCGTCGGAGCGGTCGCGTTGGTCGTCATCGCCGCCGTGCTGCGCATCCCGCGCCGGTCCGAGCGGCATGTCATCGACTATCTCGGGACCTTCCTGATCGCCTCCGTGGCCACCTGTCTGGTCCTGGTCGCCTCCCTCGGCGGCACCACCTGGGACTGGAACTCGCCGCAGATCGTCGGCCTCTGCGTGCTGGCCGTGCTGCTGGTCGTCGTGTTCGTGGCCGTCGAGCGGCGGGCCGCCGAACCCGTCCTGCCGCTCAAGCTGTTCCGCGTCCGCACCTTCACCCTGTCCGCCGTGATCAGCTTCGTCGTCGGGTTCGCGATGTTCGGCGCGATGACCTATCTGCCGACGTTCCTTCAGGTCGTGCACGGCGTCTCGCCGACCATGTCCGGTGTGCACATGCTGCCCATGGTGTTCGGGCTGCTGCTGTCCTCGACCGTCTCCGGACAGATCGTCAGCCGCACGGGCCGCTGGAAGGTGTTCCCGCTCGCCGGTACGGCCGTCACCACGCTGGGCCTGCTGCTCCTGCACCAACTGGACGCGGACAGCGGCGACGGTGAGATGAGCGCGTATCTCTTCGTCTTCGGCGCCGGGCTCGGCCTCGTCATGCAGGTCCTCGTCCTCATCGTGCAGAACGCCGTCTCCTACGAGGACCTCGGCGTCGCCACCTCCGGCGCGACCTTCTTCCGGTCCATCGGTGCCTCGTTCGGCGTAGCCGTCTTCGGTACGGTCTTCGCCGGGCACCTCGGCGACAAGCTCACCGACGCGCTCGACGGGGCCGCGCTGCCCTCCGGCGTCACGGTGCAGGGGCTGAAGGCCGATCCGCGTGAGATCGCCGACCTTCCGGCCGCGCTGCGCCCGCCCGTCCTCGACGCGTACGCCTCCTCCATCACCGACGTCTTCGTCTACGCGGCCCCGGTCGCCCTCCTCGGCTTCGTCCTCGCCTGGTTCCTGCGCGAGGACCGGCTGCGGGCGTCCGTGACGGCGCCGGACGCCACGGAGACGCTCGCCAGCAACCCGGTCGAGCGGTCGTCGTACGACGAGGTGTGCCGGGCGCTGTCGGTGCTCGGCTCCCGGGAGGGCCGCCGCGAGATCTACCGGAAGATCACCGCACGGGCCGGCTACGACCTGCTGCCCGCGTCGAGTTGGCTGCTGCTGCGGATCCGGCGGTACGGCTGGGCCGAACCCGCCGTGCTCGCGGAACGCAGCACCGTCCCGCTCGACGTGATCATGGCGGCGACCCGGCAGGTCGAGGAGCGTCGTCTCGCCCGTCGCGACGGCATCGATCTCATCCTCACCGACACCGGCCACCAGGCCGCCGACCGGCTCGCCAAGGCCCGCGAGGACTCCCTCGCCGAACTCCTCGGCGACTGGTGGGGCCCCGACCGTCCCACCGACCTCATCCGTCTCGTCGAGGAACTCAACGCCGAACTGTGCGGGTCCGACGAGGAACGCCCGCACGCCGCAGGGGCGATCACCCGCCGGTCGGCCGTCGTCAGGCCGACCTCCGGCGGGCCACCGGCACCCCCCACGCCTCCTACGGCCCCGACGTCCCCGTCAGTTCCTTCGTGAACCAGTGCTCCGCGTACGCGTGGTCGTTGTGCGGGGCGCTCTCCACGTACCCGAGCCGCGCGTACAGCGCGCGGGCCTCCACCAGGTCGCCCCGGGTGTCGAGCACCACCCGTTCGGCGCCCAGGGCGCGGGCCGCGTCCTCGGCCGCCGTGACGAGCAGCGCGGCGCCGCCCCTGCCCCGGGCCTGCGGCCGTAGGTAGACCCGCTTGAGCTCGGCCGTCGTGGCGTCCGCCAGCCGCACCCCGGCCGTGCCGACCGGCTCGCCCCCGTACTGCGCGAGCAACAGCAGCCCGTTCGGCGGCGCCAGGTACTCCCCGGTGTCGGCCGCGACCTCCCGCTCCAGTTCGTCCGGGTCCGTGGCGCGCCCTTCGTGCAGCAGGTACCAACGGTCGCTGACCTCCGTGTAGTACGCCCGCCAGAGAGCGGCGGCCACGGGGGAGTCGTAGGGCTCGGCGGCCACGGACCAGCGTGCCGCGGTGGGTGTCGTACGGGTCATGGCGGTCATTGTCGGGAGCGGGGAGGGGCGGCTCGCAAACGATTTACGCCGTCGTCGCCCCGCGCGTCACGTCGTCGTCCGCGCGCACGCGCTTGCCGTTTGAACGACCGGGTTCGGGCAACCCGGTGCGAAACGGCCCGACGGGGCGAGACGCCCGGGCCGAGGACTCTGGAAGGCATTCATGTCCACAGGATTGATCATCGCTTTGATCGTGATCGTGGCGGTCGTGGTCGTCGTGGCCGCAGTCCTGGCCCTGCGCGCCCGGAGGAGCGCGGGTGGCGGGGGCTCGCTGAAGCGGCGTTTCGGACCGGAGTACGACCGGACCGTGGCCCGCCACGACGGCGACGAGCGGGCCGCCGCCCGGGAACTCGCGGAGCGGGTGAAGCGGCACGGCTCGCTGGAGAAGCGGCCGCTGTCGAGCGCCGAGCGCGAACGGTACGAGTCGCGCTGGGCCGCCGCCCAGGAGCGCTTCGTCGACTCGCCCCGTGAGGCGGTCGCCGAGGCGGACCGGCTGCTCTCCGAGGTGGCCGCGGCCCGTGGCTTCCCGGAAGGGGACCGCTACGAGACCCAGCTGGAGGCGCTCTCCGTCCACCACGCCCACCATGTGCACGGCTACCGCCGGGTGCACCTCGCGGCGCACACCAGCGGCGACACCACGCAGGGCCGCACGGGAACGGGTGACGCCAACGGCGTCGGTCCCGGCACCGGCACCGAGGACCTGCGCGAGGCCGTGATCGAGGCCCGCGCCCTGTTCGAGGACCTGGTGACACCGGACCGCCGGGACGCGCGGGCCGACCGTGACGCCTCGGCCGGTTCCGCGGGCCGCGCTCACCGCGACGGCTCTGCCCGACGCGACGGGCGCGACGGTGCGGCTGCCGACGGCCGCCACCGGTCCCATCTGCCATGGGCGCCGGCCAGGCGCCACGCGAAAGGGAGTTGAGGGGGATGACTGACGACGTGACGAAGAGCGAGAGCATCCGCGAACGCGGTCCGCGTGATACGCGGGAAGCCGACGCGAGGCGTGACGGCACGCGGACGGGCGGCGTCGCTGCGGGCACCCGCGCGGCGGACGCGACCGGCTCGACGGCGGGCGGCACCGGCACCGGAGCATCGCTGGTGGCCGGCCACGACCTCGACGAGGGCGGCACCGGCGGCCGTACCGAGCACAAGACGATGGGCGTCCGCGACGAGCCCGGCCGGGGCCGGGGCGAGAACGCCACCCGGGCTTCCGACGGGACCGGCTCCCGGTCCGCAGGTGGGGCCGGATCATCGCTGCTGCCCCATGACGAAAGCGACAAGCTGACGCTGCGGATGCAGCACGCGGTCGGCGGGTTCGTCGACGGGCCCCGGTCCGCCGTCGAGGAGGCCGACCACGTCCTGGAAGAGGTCACCGCCCGCTTCACCGACGCGATGACCCAGCGGCGCCGTACCCTCCGCTCCTCCTGGGAGACCACGGCCGACGACCGCGCCACCGCCACCGACACCGAACAGCTCCGCCTCGCCCTGCGCGACTACCGCGAGCTGACCGAACGGCTGCTGCGCCTCTGACGGCGACGGCGGCACACGCCGAGACCGCGCCCCGGGTCGTGCCCCGGGGCGCGGTCTCCTGTGCGCGATTCCGGGGTGCCGCAGGCCGGCCGGGCGAGGATGGTCGTGCGGCGGATGGTTGCGTTCCGGGGGCGCATCCACGCTGCACCACGCCCGGGGCGCCCCTGGGCTCCTAGCATCCCTTCAGGCTGCGTGAATGTTCGAAGGGGGCGGCATGGCACGTGTCGTGGGGATCGATCTGGGCACGAAGGGCGCCATCGTCGCAGCGCTCGACGGTACCGCCGAGACGTGGCGAAAACCCTTCGTCGTCCCCAACGCTGAGGGTTCCGGCATCACACCGTCCTTGGTGGCCTTCACGGCGGACGATATGACGCTGATCGGCGAGGCGGCCCGCAGGCAGGCCGTCGCCGATGTCTCCGGCACCGTCTCCCGCGTCAAGCAGCACATGGGCACCGGCCGGATCTACGTCCACGGCGGGAGGACCCACAGGGCCAGCGGGATCACCGCGCTGCTCCTCGCCAAGCTCAAGCGGGATGCCGAGACGTATCTTGACGAGGAGGTCACCGGTGCCGTGGTCACCGTGCCGACCCACTTCTCGCACGCCGCCCGCCTGGCCGTCAAAGAAGCGGGCGCACTGGCGGGCCTGCCGGTGCTGCGCCTCCTCAACGAGCCCACGGCGGCAGCCCTGTTCGACGGGATCAACCGCGACGACGAGGTCGTCCTGGTCGTCCACTGCGGCGGTGGAACCTTCGCCTTCTCCCTGGTGGAGGTCGGGGACGGCGTCGTCGAGGTCAAGGCGAGCCGTGGTGACGCCCGTCTCGGTGGTGACGACTGGGACAGGGAGACGGCCGGGCATCTCGCCGCCCGCTTCCGGGAGCTGCACGGAATGGACCCGGCGGCCGACCCGACGTCCCTGCGCCGGCTGTGCGAGGCCGCCGAGAACGCCAAGATCGAACTCTCGTCGGCCCCCGAGGCCACGATCGAGGTGCCCTGCGTCGCGATGTCCGCAGCGGGGCCGCTGCATCTGCGCGACCGGCTGAGCCGGGACGAGTTCCTACACGTCACCCGGCCTCTTCTCGACCGGTGCGGGGCAGCCCTGGCGGAGGTGTTCGCCGCTGTGGGCATCTCGGTGTCGGAGGTGTCCCGGGTCGTCATGACCGGAGGGGCGACCCGGATGCCCTCCGTGCTCTCGCTGGTCCGGAACCACTTCGGCGACCACACACCGATCGTGGTGACGCAGCCGGGCGAGGCTGTCGCGTACGGCGCCGCGCTCCAGGCGGGCGTACTCACCGGGATCGTTCGCGACGCCCTGGTCCTGGAAGTGACCTCGCACTCCCTGGGGGTTGCCACCCGGGGCGGCGTCATGCGAACACTCATCGCGCGGGACACCACCCTTCCGACCCTGCGCTCGGAGCTGTTCACCCCGGCCCGCGACGGGGACGCGGAGGACTGCGCCGTCGTCCGGATCCCGGTCTACGAGGGCGAGAGCGACAACGCGGCCGACAACGCTCTGATCGGCCTTCTGGATCTGCCCGACCTGCCGGCGGCCGCGCGGGGCCGGGCCGCGGACATCGACGTGAGGCTCGACGTCGACCACGACGCCCTGGTGCGCCTCTCCGCGACGAACCACGCCACGGGCACGACCTGGTCGAGGACACCCGAGGGCACCTGTGAGGCGGAACGCACCCGGGTCCGACCGGAGCCCGCGCGAAAGCCGTCGACGGTCTGGCCGACGTCGACGGCGGACCCGCAGTCGATCATTGCCCCCGACTCCCTCGCCCGCACACTGCTTGCCGTACTGCTGGGCATCCTGATCGCGTTGGCCTTTTTCGGTGGCATCTTCTGGGCGCTGTTGTGAAGGCGTGACCGGGGCGGTCGGGCCGACCGTCGCGCCCCGTCAGACGATGGTCGTGATCTCGAAGCGGGCGTCGGGGAGTTGGTGAAGTCGATGCCGTAGATCGTGAGTGTGCCGTACTTCTCGATGACGTACGCCGCGTACCGCGCCTCGAAGGCGGCGTCCTCGCCGATCCGTGAGGGGGTGCGTTCCAGCAGGAGGTCGATCCGGGTGACGGCCTCGGCGAGCCGGCTGCTCTGGCTGACCAGGGTGCGGGTGACGAACGTCGAGCGCTGGGTGAAGAAGCGCAGGATGTGCAGGCAGGCGACGTCCACCAGGGTGTCGTGCAGCCGGGCGGCGTCGTCGGAGAGGTCGAAGGTCACCCGGGGGTCCGCGTCACGCAGCCGTCTGGCCAGTGCCCGGTGGCCTAGCTGCACCGCCTGGACGTCGTCCATCTCCAGGTCGCCCAGCGCGCTCAGCGTCCGGGCCAGCGCCGCGGCGACGGCCTCCTCCTCGTCGACGGCCACCGGCCGTTCGACCGGGCCGGCCGAACCGACGGCACGCGCGACCAGCTCCGCCGCGACCTTCTGGAGTTCCTTCTCGCCGAGGGTCCGCTTCTCGCCGCGGAACGACACCAGCCCCGAGACCCGCACCGGCCGGGAGACGAGACCGGCGCCGGCGCCCTGCTGCACGAAGAGTTTCTTGACCAGGGGAGCGACCACGCTCGACGCCAGGCGAGCACCGGCAACAGCGTCCACACGTACCGTTCCTATTCAGTGAGCAGGAGTGAGTCTTGGACCCATGCCTGGTCACTGCGGACACCCCGAACGGTTTTGGATGTCCTGGTCGCCCGCGTACTCGCCGCGTCCGGCGGCACGGATCGTGTCCGTGGTCCGGGGATGCGGGGGCGGGGTCCCTCACGCCCAGGGGTACGCCGGTCGGCCTGGACGGTCCGATGCCCGTGCACATCGCTCTGGTGTGCACGGGGCGGTGCCGTCCGTCGCCGGATCGGGTGTCCCTGGGCGCGTCGTCCGATCGCGATGCTCGCCGCATCGTGCCGGGTGGTCTTACGGGTGGGGCCGGCCATCGGCTTCTGCCAGTGCTGGGCGCCCCACTTGCTGGTGTAGGCCGGGTCCACGGCGATGACCGCGATACCGGTGGTGTCGGCCATGGAGGTCAGCCGGGCGCGGAGCCTGCCGGTCGGCATGTCGCAGATGAGCTGCCGGAAGCGGCGCCTTCGCCCGTGCTTCTCTCTGGTTTTCTCGGCCTGGAAGTCGAGGTCTTCGACCGCGATGGCCTTGACGCCGCAGGCTTTCGTCCAGTTCAGCAGCCGTGTGAGGGCGTGCCGTACCTGGGCGTCGCGGTGCTGGGCGGTGCCGGACAGGTCGTAGAAGAACCGGCGCGGCCGGCCGATCGGGTTGCCGTGCGTGTCGAGACGCCATACGGCGAGGTGGTCAGCGTTGGTGTCCACGCCGACCACGCCCTGGGCCAGGGCTGTGGCCATGGGGATGGTCTTGGTGACCGGGTGCTGCCAGGAGGCGGTCAGGTACCAGCGTCCGCGCTGCACGTCATGGTGGATGCGGTAGGCGACCGCCCGGTCGGCCTCCACACGGTCGGCCCACTCCTGTGCCCGGTGAGGGAACCGTACCTTCGCGGTGAGTACGTACCGGCCATGCCTGGCGTTGGACAGGTCGGCGAGCGGGGCGGGGAGCTTGATCGATACTTCGCCCTCGGGGGTGATGCGGATCGTCTCGTTGCCGAACCTTTTCCCCGACTCGCCGTCGGCCTGGAGGAACCAGCGTGAGGCTTCCCAGCGTTCATGCCACTCGTCCTCGGTGAGCTGCGCCTGCTCAAGGTTGTGGCGGGTGCCCAGCAGACGTTTACCGCCGCGTACCACATGTACACGTCCGGCTTCTCTGTCGGCCTGAACCTGGTCGAGCCGCTCCTCAAGCACATGCAGCCGTCGCGTCTTGTGGAACCACTCGTGCGTGGAGCGGTATCCGCCGGGGGCGCGCTTGCTTCCCTTCTCCCCCACCGGGAGCGACAGCCGGTGCCGAATCGTCGTGATACCTGCTTCGAGGGATTTCACGTGCGCGACCTGGCCGCGCCGGGCAAGCGCCCACTGGTCGTGAGTGGCCTTTGTGATCGCACCGGCCCACCTGGACGACGACTCGGCGGTCAGCTCCCGTTTCCGGGCCGCCCACGTGTGGGTGGAGTGCTCCAAGCCGTCACGGCAGCGGGTCTTGAGGTCCTTCGAGGCGAGCGACCCGAGGTGCGCGCCGACCAGACTCAACACCTTCTCGTCTTCGCCAGTCAGGTGCTTGAGGCGGTCACGTACCGCCACACCGGACGGGCCGAGGGCGACGACCGGTGCGGCGACCGGGCGGAGGTCAGCCATGTCCGGCGGCCTCCAGTGCCTTGCGAGCGCGGTTCTTCGCCGACCTGCGCCCGTACAGGCGGGCGCAGAACGAGGTCAGCACCTCCACCATGTCGCGCACCAGGTCGTCTTCGACCTCGCCGTCGTCCAGCACCAGCAGGCGACGGCCCGTCGCGGACAAGGCGGCCTCGACAAGCTCGACGTTCATCCGGCCGAGCCGGTCCTTGTGCTCCACCACCACGCAGGTCACGTTCGGGTCGGCCAGCAGACACCGGGCCTTGGAACGGCAGCCGTTCATCCCGGAAGCGATCTCCGCCTCAATGCGAACGACTCGGTGACCGGCCTTCCCCGCCCACGCCGACAGCCGAGCAACTTGGCGTTCCAGATCGGTCTTCTGATCGCGCGAGGAGACGCGGGCATACAGGCCCAGACCACCGATGGCCTCGGGCCTGGCGTTCGCGTCGATGTTCACCAAGATCGTGCGTGGCCCGACCCGCTGAGCCGGTACCGGCAGCGTTCCCTCATGGAACCAGCGATACGCGGTCTGCGGATGCACGCCCTGCGTCTTCGCCCATTCCGTCAGATTCACACTCCGACAACGACACTCACTCATACATGGTTACGCTCACTCACCTGACTTCGAGCACCAGCAGATGGAGCCCCCTCGTGGATGGCCCACAGCATAGGGACGCCGGGGGCTTCGGGGAGCGGGTCGGCCGCACGGGTGTCGGGGGTCGGGCGGCGGGTTCACCCCTCCTGGCGCTGCCGTCCCTCCCGGCGCTCGTGCCACTCGCGTACGAGCTCTTCCACGTCGTACGGCTTCAGGCCGAGCGGTGGTCCCGGTGGGGGCTTGAACATCATGTCGCGGATCTTGGCGTTGATCTCGGTGACGATCTTGCGGACGACCCGTTCGGAAGGGGCCTCGGCGGCCGCCGCGAGGGCGTCCTCGGCCTCCTTGCGCAGGGCCAGCGTCGGGGGCAGGACGGACATGCCCTCGCGGGCCATCTTGCTTTTGATCCACCACAGTTCGTCGTACGTGGTGTCGTCGCCTTCAAGGGGCCGGCCGACGCCGGGGAGGGTCTTGAAGTCGCCGCGCGCCTCGGCGTCGCGGATCTGTTTGTCGACGAACGACTCGAAGCTGACACCGGGGGGCTTTCGCTCGGTCATGCGTCCATTGTGCCGGAGCCCGCACAACAGGACGATCCGGCGATTTATCATGCGGCGGCGGCGCGCCAAACGCGCCGTGCGCAGCGACAATTGGAGTTTGACCCGTTAGGAGCGGTACGTGCTCGAACTCACCATGGCCTCGGTCTCCGAGGCGGACGCCGGGGCGACGGCCGGCATGCAGATGGCCGACGCGCCCAGCGAGCCGGGCGGCGTGCTCCGGGTGGGCCGCGATCGGGCGGTGTGCCGGCTCGCGACACCCGACGACTGGCTCTTCGTCTCCCGTGTGCACCTGGAGTTCCTGTGCGCCCCCGACGGGAGCTGGCAGGTCACCTGGCTGCGCGGGTCGCACGCCGACCCATCCTCCGAGGTGCGGCTGACCCTGCTCGGCCACCAGCCCTCGCCCCTGCCGTACGGCGGCACGGCGAAGCTCCCGCACGGCAGCTCCGGCGAACTCGTCATCCTCGACCGCACGGCCCCCCGCAGCGTCAACGTGGGCTTCTACCACGAGGCCTGAGGGGGCCCGCTCCCGGCGGCGGGGTCAGTCGGTCACCCGGGCCAGCGCGAAGCCGTCGTACCCCTTGCTGCCCACGGTCTGGAGCGCGGTGCCGCTCAACTTCGGGTGCGTGGCGATGAGTTCGATGGCGGCCCGGGTGCCGCGAACGTCCGGTTCGGTGCTGCCGGCGTCGGCGACCCGGCCGCCGCGTACGACGTTGTCGACGACGATGACGCTGCCGGTCCGGGTGAGCTTGAGGGCCCACTCCACGTAGTGCGGGTTGTTGGCCTTGTCCGCGTCGATGAAGACCAGGTCGAACGGCTCGGGGTTCTCGTCGGTCAGCTTGGGCAGCGACTCCAGGGCGGGGCCGACCCGTACCTCGACGAGTCCGTCGAGCCCGGCGCGGGCGATGTTGCGGCACGCGACCTCCGCGTGCCGCGCGCTGTACTCCAGGGAGATCAGCCGGCCGTCGGCGGGCAGCGCGCGGGCCAGCCAGATGGTGCTGTAGCCACCGAGGGTGCCGATCTCCAGGATGCGCCGGGCGCCCTGGATCAGGGCGAGCAGGTGCAGGAACTTGCCCTGGTTGGCGGCGACGTCGATGGCCGGGAGTCCGGCCGCCTCGTTGTCGCGCAGGGCCGCCGCCAGGGCCTCGTCGTTCGGGGCGAGGTGGGTGGAGAAGTAGGCGTCGACGTCGTCCCAGGTCCGTGACTCGCTCATGAAGCTGTGCCTCCCGCGCCTTCCATCAGGGTTATTACTTAGAACGGCTAAGTAGGTGCGCTAATGAATATAGGCGCGGGGTGGGCTCCCTGTCAGCGGTTCCCGGAGGCGTGTCAGCCGTTCGGCGCGGACTTGGGGCCGGCCGGGGCCTCGGGCGCGGCCGGCGGATGGGCCCCGGGCGGCATCGGAGCCCCGGGGGGCATCGGTGCTCCCGGCGGCATGTGTGCTCCCGGCGGATAGGCGCCCGGTGGCATGTGCGCCCCCGGCGGATAGACGCCCGGTGCCCCCGGCGGATAGGCGCCCGGCGGCATGAAGGCCGCGCCCGGCGGGGGTACGGGCGGCAGTTGCCGCTTGGCGTTGCGCTTGAGCACGATCGCGACCGCCACCGCCTTGATCGCCAGCACGGCCATGCCGATGCCGAAGGACAGCAGCCAGCCGGGGATGCCCCAGACGGTCCACATCTCGTCCACGTGGATGACCTCTCGATAGGTGTCGTCGGCCGCGGCCCGCCGCAGCGTGTGGTCGCCGGAGATCCGCTCCGGCCGCGGGAAGTCCTGCTCGACGGCGGTGAGGAAGTCCGTGCCGCCCTCGGTCAGCTCGCCGAGCGCGCCGCCCGGTGCGCCGAGACGGCCGGCGAACGTCACCTCCGGCTCGTCCCCGCCGATCGCCGAACCCGGCTCCATCCGGTGCTCGGCGAGCACGTACAGACCGAGCGCCTGCGGCGTGGTGGCCAGCCGCGACAGCCGCATCGGGTAGACCGGTTCGGCGCTGGCGAAGGTGAGGTGGAGCGGGTCGAGGGTGCCGGAGAGCGGGGCGGAGTCGGCCGTGTCCTCGGGCGCCAGCCGGATCGCCACGTACTCCCACTTCTGCCGGACGTACGGCTCCAGCGCCGTGTCCAGACGGTCCGGGAGCCGGAAGCCGTTCTCCTCCAGCCAGTCGCCGAGCGCGCCGGAGTCCGTGGCGGTCAGCCGGGCCACGTCGAACGGGCCGAGCCGCTCACGGCCGACGACGCCCACCGAGGACCGCGGGTCCCCGGGCGCGGCGTCCCCCGCCATCCCGTCGCCCTCGAACATGTCGAACGGCCAGTCGTCCGAGCGTGGCCAGAAGTACTCGCGCTTCTCGTACCGGGGCGCGGTCTCCTCGTCGAGCCGGTCGAAGAGGGACGCGTCGCCCAGCTCCACCGTCGCCCGGTTGGGCACCGGCATGATCCACGCGGCCGTCCGGGCGTCACCGGAGACCGTCAGACTCATCACGATCTGTTCCTCGCGCCCGTCCCAGCGCAGCACGGACCGCTCACGGCTCACGTACACGCTCCGCTGGTCGTCCGGCACCATCGCGCCGCAACCACAGGCGTACGCCGGTGCCACGAGCGACGCCAACTGAAGCCCCAGCAGCGCCAGCACCACCACCACGAGCCGTCCGCGTACCCCGCGCCCCCCGTGAGCCCTCCATACCGGACGCGCGCGCCCCCGTACCGAACCCGTCATCCCCCGTGCCCTTCCCCTGCCCCGCTGACGTGCCGTACCGCTCGGAACCATGGTTCCAGGTGTTTGTCAGTGGCCTGTCACGGGTGTGCCCGTGATGCGCATCCGTGATCCGCGTCGTGCCCTTGAGCGGGCGGGAGGCCTTCCGCGGACTATCGTCATCCGGACAAAACAGGGGCGACTCTCAGGTGAAGTCCGGGTTGCCCGCGTCTCACCACGGGGGACGGTGCGAGCCTTCCCGGTGGGGACGGTCGACGGGGCGGGAGGACGACAGCGCGTGGCGACGGAGCAGAGCAGACCGGGCGGTGCCGTGGGTACGGGTGCGGGGGCGGCGCGGCTGGGGGCCCTGCGGGCCGTGCTGTGGCTGGTCGCCGCCGTCCTGGCGGTGCGCCAGATCGCGGTCGTGCTCCACACGCCCAAGGGCGAGCGCCTGACGGACCTGGAGACCTGGGTCGGGCCCAGCGGCGTCCTCCATGTGAACGGCTCGCTGTACGACTCGACGCGGTTCACCGGCACCCCCTTCGGCGGCCTCGTCCTCAAGCCCCTCACCCGTACGGCCGAACAGGCCCTCGGCTGGGGCTGGACCTTCGGCACCCTCCTGCTGGTCGTCGCCCTCGGCCTGGTCGCCGCCCGCGCCCTGCCCCAGCCCGTCACCCGTCGTACGGCCCTGCTCGCGGCGCCCGTCGCGGTCACCCTGCTGATGCTGTCGCTGCCCGTGCGCAACACGCTCTACCTGGGGCAGACCAGCATCATCCCCGTCCTGCTCGTCCTGGCGGGCTGCTTCGCGGTACGGGGGGAGCGCACCAGCGGCGTCTGCATAGGGCTCGCCGCGGCCTTCCAGCCGACCGTGCTGCTGTTCGTGCCGCTGCTGTGGTTCACCGGCCGCAGGCGGGCCGCCGCCAGCACGGGGATCACGTTCGCCGGGGCCACCGCGCTGGCCTGGGCCGCGATGCCGCACGACTCGTTCACCTACTGGGTGCACCACCTCGCGGGCGTCGGCCTCGGCGGCCGGGCGGACGACCTCGCCAACCAGTCCCTGCACGGCGCGCTGCTCCGGCTCGGCCTCGAAGGCCCGCTGGAGATCGTCGTCTTCTTCGCGCTGGCCGCCGCCGTCGCCGTGCTCGGCATGCGGCGGGCCGTCCACCACGCCCGCGACGGGCAGTTGCTGCTGGCCGTCGCGATCACCGGCTGTGTGGTGGTCGCCGTCTCCCCGACGTCCTGGAAGCACCAGCTGCTGTGGGTGCTGCTCGCGGTCGTCGGCCGGGTCGGCACGAAGGCGTCCTCGCGGTACGTGTGGCCGGTCGCGGTCGTCCTGGTGATGACCCTGCCGGCGAAGATGATGGTCCCGAACGTGGACCTCCTGCACCCGGTCCGTGACAACGTCGTCCTGCTGGCCGCGCTCGCCGCCGCCCTCGTCGTGCCGTTCCTGTCCCGCACCTCGGAGTACTACCGGGCGCCCGTCCCCACGGAGTACGCCCCGAAGGCGGAGACCCGCTTCAGCTGGGCCCCGCTGCTGCGCCGGGTCGCCACCCGGCCGAACCTGCTCCTGGAACTGCTGCTGATCCGCGTCACGTACGCGGCCTACCAGCGCACCCGTCTGGAGGCCACCGGCAGCCGGGCGACCGCCGAGGAGCACGCCCGGCAGGTCCTCTCCGTCGAGGAGGCCCTGTTCCTCGATGTCGAGCACTGGTTCAACCACGCGGTGGTCGGCGTCGACTGGCTGCGGGACTTCTTCGACTTCTACTACACGTCGTTCCACTTCGTGGTCCCGCTGACCGTCCTCGGCGTGCTCTACTGGCGCCGCCCCGCCGACTACCGCTGGGCGCGCACGGCCATCGGCTTCACCACGGTCCTCGCGCTCGTCGGGTTCTTCTTCTACCCCCTGGCACCGCCGCGGCTGATGCCCGGCCTCGGCATCATCGACACCATCCACGGCGTGCAGGACTTCTCCCGGCCGGACTACGGCA
Source organism: Streptomyces sp. SP18BB07 (assembly GCF_036322545.1). Taxonomy (NCBI): domain Bacteria; kingdom Bacillati; phylum Actinomycetota; class Actinomycetes; order Kitasatosporales; family Streptomycetaceae; genus Streptomyces; species Streptomyces sp. SP18BB07. The sequence continues at coordinate 245,074 of NZ_JAQYWT010000370.1, read as the reverse complement.
AGCTGACCGAACTCACCAACCAGTACGCGGCGATGCCGTCCCTGCACTTCGGCTGGTCCCTGTGGTGCGGGCTCACGATCGCGATCGTCGCCCCCCGCGTGTGGCTGAAGGTCCTCGGCCTGCTCCACCCCTTCTTCACGGCCCTGGCGATCGTCGCGACGGGCAACCACTGGGTGCTGGACGCGGTGGGGGGCGCGGCCGTCGTGGGCGCCGGCTTCGGCCTCACCTACCTCCTGACCGGGCCCCGCACGGACACGGCCCGCGAGGACGACGGGGGACCGCGCGACGGAGCCCGGCCGGACGGCGGGCTCACCCCGGCCGGGCGGCGCAGGAGCGGGTGACGGCGGTGGACTCCCTGCGCGCGGCCCTCTGCTGGAGGGGGCCGGTCTCGGTGAACGTGTTCGTCCTGGGGGCCGGCTGGACGCCCCTGCCGAAGGAGGCCTTCCACCTCGCCGGGCTCGTGCCCGACGCCGTGTCGGCGTTCCCGCTGAGGGAGCCGCCGCCGACCGTGGCGCGGCTCGGGCTCGTCTCGTACGACCTCGACTTCGAGGACGACTCGCTCGATCTCCACGCCTACACGCGGGCGGCCCTCCGCCGGGTCTGCGAGGGCACGCGGGCCGTCGCCTGGACCGCCTTCGAGGGCTCCTTCCACTACGACGAACTGCTCACCCAGCAGGTGGCCCACCAGGTCTACGGCTACTGCGTGAGCGGCGGCGAGCCGGTCACCGCATGGGACATCACGGCCCTGCGCGGCGCTCGGTGGCGCTCCCGCGTCGCGGAGGCCCGCGTCGCCCTGGAGACACTGCTGTCCGCTCCCCTGGGCTGACCGAGGCTGACTGGGGCTGACCAGGGCCGACCGGGCCGCGACGGGGACGGGCCGACGGCGCCGGGAGGCCGTCGGCCCGAGCTCAGGGGGGGCGGTCAGGTGGTGGTGACCTGGAGGTGCTTCACCCCGTTGATCCAGGCCGAGCGCAGGCGGTTCGGATCGCCGGCGAGCCGGAGGTTCGGCATCGCGTCGGCGATCGCGTTGAAGATCAGGTCGATCTCGAGGACGGCCAGGGACTTGCCGAGGCAGAAGTGGGGGCCTCCGCCGCCGAAGCCGAGGTGGGGGTTGGGGTCGCGGGTGATGTCGAAGGTGTCGGGGTTGTCGAAGACGTCCGGGTCGTGGTTGGCGGAGGCGTAGAAGATGCCGACGCGGTCGCCCTTCCTGATGAGCTTGCCGCCGAGTTCCACGTCCTGGGTGGCGGTGCGCTGGAAGGAGTTGACCGGGGCGGCCCAGCGCACGATCTCCTCCGCGGCCGTCGCCGGACGCTCGCGCTTGTACAGCTCCCACTGGTCGGGGTGGGTGAGGAAGGCGTGCATGCCGTGGGTGATGGCGTTGCGGGTGGTCTCGTTGCCCGCGACCGCCAGCATCAGCACGAAGAAGCCGAACTCGTCGGAGGCGAGGTTCCCCTCGTCCTCGGCGGCCACCAGGGTGGTGACGATGTCCTTCGCCGGGCACTGCTTGCGGTCGGCGGCCATGTTCATGGCGTAGGCGATGAGTTCCATCGCCGACTGCTGGCCGACCTCCTCGGTGATGGCGTACTCCGGGTCGTCGTAGGAGATCATCCGGTTCGACCACTCGAAGATCCGGATGCGGTCCTCCTGCGGGATGCCGATCAGCTCGGCGATGGCCTGGAGGGGGAGTTCGCAGGCGACCTCGGTGACGAAGTCGAAGGGGCCGGGGCGGTCGGCGGCCTCCCGGGCGATGGTGACGGCGCGATGGCGCAGGTTGTCCTCCAGCGCGCGGATCGCCCTCGGGGTGAACACGCGCTGCACGATCTGGCGGACCCGGGTGTGCTCCGGCGGGTCCATGTTCAGCAGGATCAGCCGCTGGGCGTCGATGGCGTCGCGCTCGATGTGCTCGTTGAAGCGGATGATCGCGGTGTTGACCGTCGAGGAGAACAACTCCGGGTGCGTGGAGACGTACTTGACGTCCGCGTGCCGGGTGACGGCCCAGTAGCCCTCGTCCCCGAAGCCCGCGATGCCGGGTTCCTGCGGGACCCAGTGGACCGGTTCCGTGCGGCGCAGTTCGGCGAACTCCGGGAGGGGGACACGGTGGTGCAGCAGGTCGGGGTCGGTGAAGTCGAACCCGTCGGGCAGCGCTGGACAGGGCATCGGCAACTCCTGACGGAGCATCAGATAGAGGGAATTGCGGTGACGGTAGTAACGGGTTCTAGAACAAGCAAGGGGTGCGGGCTCCCCAATCGGCTTCCAATTGCCGCACGCCCCTTGCGGTGCCGGAGTGCCCCTCCGCAGACTGCTGGAGAGAACTAGAACGCGTACTAGTTCTGCGTGGCGGGTCGGGCCGGGACGCCCCGCGCCGCGCGGGTAACCGTCGAGAGGATTCCCATGGCCGCGGAACCCGTGATCGTCGAAGCCGTACGCACTCCCATCGGCAGGCGCGGCGGCGCGCTCGCCAACCTGCACCCCGCCTACCTGCTGGGCGAGACCTACCGTGAACTCCTCGGCCGCACCGGCATCCCCGCCGACTGCGTCGAGCAGATCGTCGGCGGCACGGTGACCCACGCCGGCGAACAGTCCATGAACCCCGCGCGCACGGCCTGGCTGACCATGGGCCTGCCGTACGAGACGGCCGCGACCACCGTCGACTGTCAGTGCGGCTCCTCGCAGCAGGCCTCGCACATGGTGGCCAACATGGTCGCCGCCGGTGTCATCGACGTCGGGATCAGCTGCGGGGTCGAGGCCATGTCCCGGGTGCCGCTCGGGTCCGGGTCCAAGCACGGGCCGGGCAAACCGTTCCCGGAAGAGTGGAACGTCGACCTGCCGAACCAGTTCGAGGCCGCGGAACGGATCGCCCGGCATCGGGGGCTCACCCGGGAGGATGTCGACGCGCTGGGTCTGCTCTCCCAGGAGCGGGCCGCCGCAGCGTGGGCCGAGGAGCGGTTCAAGAAGGAGACGTTCGCCGTCCAGGTCCCGACGACCGAGGCCGAACAGGGAGCCGGGCAGGGCATGTGGCGGCTCGTCGACCACGACGAGGGGCTGCGCGACACCTCCATGGAGGCACTGGCCCGGCTGAAGCCGATCATGCCGACGGCCGTCCACACGGCGGGCAACTCCTCCCAGATCAGCGACGGCGCGGCCGCGATCATGTGGGCGTCGAAACGGATGGCGCGGGCACTGAAACTGCGGCCGAGGGCACGGATCGTCGCCCAGGCGCTGGTCGGCTCCGACCCCCACTTCCACCTCGACGGGCCGATCGACGCCACCAAGGCCGTGTTGGGCAAGGCCGGGATGACACTGCGGGACATCGACCTGGTCGAGATCAACGAGGCCTTCGCGTCGGTGGTGTTGAGCTGGGCGCGGGTCTTCGACCAGGACCTGGCGAAGGTGAACGTCAACGGCGGCGCCATCGCCCTCGGGCACCCGGTGGGCGCGACCGGGGCGCGGCTCATCACGACCGCGCTGCACGAGCTGGAGCGTACGGACAAGGAGTTCGCGCTGGTGACGATGTGCGCGGGCGGCGGGCTGGCGACCGGGACGATCATCCAGCGGCTCTGACGGGCGGGAGGAGAAAGAGGGGGAGGGGAAAAAGGGCCCTGCTGGTCGTCCCGCGATCAGCAGGGCCCTCCCCTGCGGCGGCAAGTCCCCCGTGCCGCCGTTTCCCCCGTGGCGGCAGGTTCCCCCGTGCCGCCGTGCTCCCCCGTGGCGGTCGGTCGTGCCGCCCGTTCCCCCGGTGTGCGCGGCCCCCGTACCGCCCACACCACTGATTTCACCGGGTCGCGCATTGTCAGGCAGGGGGGTCGAGGCTGCCAAACAATGGCCGGACGCGATCTCTCCGCTTGGGTGGCCGGATGCGTACGTTGGTGGCGGACGGTGTGGGTGCGGTGGGAGGGGAACAGCGCGGTGGCGGGTCGTCGTGAGGTGCCGGTCGATCCGGGGGCCGGGCCGGTGCAACGGTTCGCGTTCGAGTTGCGCAAACTGCGGACCGAGGCGGGTGGCCTCACCTACCGGGCGATGGCCGGGCGGGCGGGCTACTCGATCACCACCCTCTCCCAGGCCGCGGGCGGCGAGCAGTTGCCCACCCTGCCGGTGGCCCTGGCCTTCGTCCGGGCCTGCGGGGGCGATCCGGCGGAGTGGGAGGCGCGGTGGCACCAGGCCGTCGAGGAGGCCGCGGCCTTCGACCCGGACGGCGACGAGACGGCCGCGGAGCCGCCGTACCGCGGTCTCGCCCGGTTCGAGACCGGGGACAGCGGCCTCTTCTTCGGCCGGGACCGCCTCACCGCCGACCTCGTGGACCTGATGCGCCGTCGACGGTTCGCGGCGGTTTTCGGCCCCTCCGGCATCGGCAAGTCCTCCCTCCTGCGCGCCGGTCTGATCCCCGCCCTGAGACAGTCCGAGGAGCCGGGCCTGCGCCCGTCCGCGATCCGCATCCTGACCCCCGGCGACCAACTGGCCCGCACCTATGAGCTGCTGCGGGAGGCGTGCGGCGGCGGAGGGGGCACGGGGGGCGACGGCGACACCAGCGGTGGCACTCGCGCCGGTGGTGGCGCCGGCTCCGAGGGCGGGTCCGGCTCCGGCTCCGGCGGTGGTTCCGGCTCGGGTGGCGGCTCAGGCTCCGGCCCCGGCGGGGGTTCCGGCCCCGGCTCCCGCTCCGGCCCCGGTACCGGCTCCGGCGCGGGTGTCGGCGGCGGTGACACTCTCGTCGTCGTCGACCAGTTCGAAGAGGTCTTCACCCTCTGCCACGACGCCGCCGAACGTGCCCGGTTCATCGATCTGTTGCTCACCGCACGCGAACCGGGCAGCGGACTGCGGGTGTTGCTGGCGGTGCGCGCGGACTTCTACGGCCGGTGCGCCGAGCACCGCGCGCTCGCCGAGGCGCTCGGCGACGCCAACCTGCTGGCCGGGCCGATGAGTCCGGCCGAGCTGCGCGAGGTCGTCGTCAAGCCGGCCGCGGCCGCCGGACTGACCGTGGAGCGGGCGCTGACCACCCGGCTGGTCGAGGAGATCACCGACGCGCCCGGCGGACTGCCGCTGCTGTCGCACGTCCTGCTGGAGACCTGGCGGCGCCGCCGGGGCAAGACCCTGACCCTCGCCGGGTACGAGGCGGCCGGGGGCCTGGACGGGGCGATCGCCAAGACCGCCGAGGACGTCCACGGCCGGTTCACCGAGAGCGAGGCGGCCACCGCCCGCCGGGTGCTGCTGCGGCTCATCTCGCCCGGTGACGGCACGCCCGACACCCGCCGCCCCGCCGAACGCGCCGAGCTGGAGACCACCGGCACCGGACGGGACGAGGTCGCCCGGGTTCTGGAGGCGCTCACCCGGGCCCGCCTCCTCACCCTCGACGGCCCGACCGTGGACCTCGCCCACGAGGCACTGATCACCGCCTGGCCCCGGCTGCGTGGCTGGATCGAGGAGGACCGGGACCGCCTGCGCGCCCACCGGCAACTGACCGAGGCCGCCCGCTCCTGGGAGGAGCTGGGCCGCGACGCGGGCGCGCTGTACCGGGGCAGCCGGCTCGCCACGGCGCGGGAGTACTTCGCGGGTCCGGGCCACACCGACGACCTGACCGACCAGGAGGCCGCCTTCCTCGCGGCCGGACTCGGCGCGCTGGAGCAGGAGGAGCGCGCCAAGGCCCGCACCACCCGCCGGCTGCGCGTCCTCGTCACCTCCCTGGCCTGCCTCCTCGCCCTCGCCCTGACCGCCACCACCGTCGCCTACTGGCAGCGCCAGAGCGCCCTGGACGCCCAACGCGAGGGTCTCTCCCGCCAGTTGGCGGCACAGTCCGCCGCCCTGCTGGACAGCGACACCGACCTCGCGTCGCTGCTCGCCATCAAGGCGTACCGCACCAGCCCCACCCGCGAGGCCACCCGGAGCCTGTACGCCGCCGCGGCCGTCCCCCTCGAACGCCGGCTGACCGGGCACACCGGGACCGTGTCCGCGCTGGTCTACAGCCCCGACGGGAAGACCCTCGCCAGCGGCGGCTTCGACGGCACGGTCCGGCTGTGGGACACCGCGACCGGACGTACCCGTAAGGTGCTCGCCGGCCGGGCGGACGCGGACGACCCCGATCTCGTCCGCACCGTGGCCTTCGGCCCGGACGGCAGGACCCTCGCCACGAGCCACGGCGACGACGCGCGGCTGTGGGACCTGGACACCGGACGCGTACGGGCCACGGTCGCCCTCCGGAAACCCGACGAGGACAACATGGCGGCCGTCGGCTTCGACCGCGCCGGCCGCGCGCTCGCCGTGGCCGAGGGCGGGCAGGTGCTGGACGTGGCCGAGGACCGCATCGCGACCACCCTGAAGGGCCCCACCGGGCACGAGATGGCAGTGGCCTTCAGCCCCGACGGACGCACCCTCGCCACCAGCACCCGGGACCGCACCGCCCAACTCTGGGACCTGGCCACCGGAATGGTGCTCTCCACCCTCAAGAGCGGTACCGGAGTGGTCAGTTCGCTGGCCTTCGACACCGCGGGGAAGACCCTCGCGACGGGCACCGAGGACGGCACCGTCCATCTGTGGGACGTGGCCGACGGCAAGCAGCGGACCACCCTCACCAGCGCCAGCAGCAGGGTCGAGTCCATGGCGTTCGCCCCGGACGGCAGGACCCTGGCCGCCGGCAGCTACGACGGCACGGTACGCCTCTGGGACCTCGCCACCGGCCGCGCCGACACCACCCTCACCGGCCACACCAGCCCCGTCATGTCGGTGGCGTTCGACCCCGACGGGGGCGGACTGGTCGCGGGCAACGAGGCCGACACCTTCGGAGGCGGCGGCGGTGACGTCGCCATCCGTCTGTGGAAGGCGGGCACGAACCGCCCCCGGGCCACGCTGCACGTCCCGGGCGGCGATCTGCAGTCGATGTCCCTCGGCCCCGACGGCGACACCCTGGTCACCAGCAGCGTCGGGACGTCCGACAACCCCAGGGACATGACCGGCAGCGTACGGCTCTGGGACATGGCCACCCGCCGCTCACGCACCCTGCTGGACGGGCGGCGGAACCACGTCGGGGAGGCCCTCATCAGCCCCGACGGCAGGACGCTCGCCCTCGCCGCATACCCCCGGGCCCAACTGTGGGACGTCCGCACCCGCCGGCCGCGGCTCACCCTCCCCGAGCGGTTCGTCAGCGCGATGGTGTTCAGCCCGGACGGCCGCACGCTGGTGACGGTGGGCGACGGCCTCGTCCTCTGGGACACCCGGACCGGCCGCCCCCGCGTCGAACTCCCCAAGGCCGAGGAGGGCTCATCGCTCGCGTTCAGCCCCACGGGCGAGGTCTTCGCCACCACCGGCGGACAGGAGGCGGAGATCCGGCTGCGCGATGCCGCCACCGGACGCGTCCGCCGCACGCTCACGGAACCGGTGGGCGGCGCCACGCCAGGAGGGGCGCGGAACGACCCGCTGTTGTTCCGGCAGGTGGAGTCGATGGCCTTCAGCCCGGACGGCCGCGTCCTCGCCTCCGCCGAGGCCGACGGCACGGTACGGCTGTGGGACACCGCCACCGGAGACCTCGACGCCACGCTCACCGTCAGCCTCACGCAGGGGCCGGTCACGCTCGCCTTCAGCCCCGACGGCCGGACGCTCGCCACGGCCGGGGGAGGCGCGGTACGGCTGTGGGACACGACCACGAGGTACGCCCGGGCGACGCTCCCCGGCGGGGACGGCGGCTCGGCGCGGCTGGCGTTCAGCCCCGACGGCCGCACCCTCGTGGTCGGCGACCAGCGCGACGGTCTCCGGCTGTGGGACGTCGACCTGCCCCTCCCCGCCGAGGTGATCGACCACCTCTGCCGAGCCGTCCACCGCGACCTCTCCCGACAGGAAAGGGCGCTGTATCTGCCGGACCAGGAGCCGGGCGGAGCGTGCGGGTAGGGCCCGGAACGCGACGAAGGCGGCGGCCCCGGGGATCGGGGGCCGCCGCCTTCGGTCCGTGTCGGCGCTCGGTCGCGCCGGTGGTGCCGCTCGTGCCGGATCAGTACCAGTTGTTGGCCTGCCAGAAGTTCCACGCGCCACAGGGGCTGCCGTAGCGGTCCTTCATGTAGTCCACGCCCCACTCGATCTGGGTGGCCGCGTTGGTCTTCCAGTCGGAGCCGGCGGAGGCCATCTTGGAGCCGGGGAGCGCCTGGACCAGGCCGTAGGCGCCGGAGGACGCGTTCGTCGCGTTGACGTCCCAGTCGCTCTCGTGGTCGACGATGTTGGAGAAGCACTTGTACTGCGCCGAGTCCCCGATCATCTTCTTCGCGACAGCCTGGGCCTGAGAGGCTTCCGACGCGGCCTGGGCGGGCGCGGCGGCGAGTACGGCACCGGTGGCGGCGACGGCCAGGGTGGCACCGGCGAGGGCCTTCTTCGGGGAGGCGATGCGGCGGAGAACGGAGAGGGTCACGGGGATCCTTTTCTTCGGGGACATGGTCGTCGCGGGCATGCCGTCACCACGTGAGGTGGTGGTGGGGGCGTACGTCGGCGCCGAGGCCCGGGTGGGCTCGTCGGCGCCGTTGCGACTCATCCAGAGAAACAGCCGGGGCGGTCGTCCGCAATGACCCCTTTTGCTAGTTGTAGTCGTATCCGTGCGTGCGGCCCGTTCTGTGACGTGGCTCTCAAAGCCCAGGTCGGCGCGGGTAAGACCGTGGGCATGCCAAGCGTTTCGATCTACGAGCCCGGTTCGTATGTGATGTGGGTCCTGTGGGGTGGTTCACGGCTCACGCGACGGACGGTGAGCACGGCCCGTTCGGAGAGTCACCGGGTCGGCGGGGTGAAGGTGACCGCGCTCTCGAAGGCCGCCCTGCGGGTGGCCCGGCGCAGCGCCTTGAGGACCGGGGTGCCGAGCGTGAGGGTGAGGACGACGGTGACGACCGCGCGGCCCAGGTCCCAGCCGAGGGACGTGGCCAGGCAGTACGCGAGGAACCGCGCGAGGTTGGCGGCCGGGGCCGCGTCCGCCTCGTAGGCGATGCTCGCGGCGAGGGAGTCGATGAAGGGCCAGCCGTAGAGGTTCATGACCGTGCCGTACGCGAACGCGGCGACGAAGCCGTAACCGGCGAGCAGGGCGAGTTCGGCGCGGCCGCGCAGACGGTGGGCGCCCGGGAGCAGCCCCGCGCCCATCGCGAACCAGCCCATCGTCAGCATCTGGAACGGCATCCACGGGCCCACACCCCCCGTGAGCAGCGCGGACGAGAACATCGTCACCGCGCCGAGGGCGAAGCCGAAGCCCGGACCGAGGACGCGGCCACTGAGCACCATCAGGAAGAACATCGGCTCGATCCCGGCGGTGCCGGCCCCGATGGGGCGCAGCGCCGCGCCGACCGCCGCGAGCACCCCGAGCATCGCCACCGCCTTCGCCCCGAGACCCGCCTCGGAGAGCGTCGCGCCGACGACCCCGACCAGCAGCACGAGCAGCCCGGCGAACAGCCAGGGCGCGTCCTGCGCGTGCGCGGTCACCTGCGAACCGGGATCCGCGAAGAAGGGCCAGCCGAAGGCCGCGGCACCGATGACGCTGACGAGGAGGAGGGCGGCGACGGTGCGGGGGGAGAGGGGGACGGGACGGGGGCGGCGGAGGGGCGGGGGGCTGCTGCTCACGGGTGCTCCTCCCGGGTGGGCGCGGCGGGCCGCTCCGGCTCGGGTGCCGGGTCCGTCGCTCTCAGGGCGCGGCGTACCTCGGTCGTGGTGAGCCAGGGCTGTGGGGCGAGGATCTTCGTGACCTGCGGGGCGAAGGACGGGGAGCCGACGACCACCTCGGCGGTCGGCCCGTCGGCCACGACCTCCCCGTCGGCGAGGATCAGCACCCGGTGCGCCAGCTCGGCGGCCAGTTCCACGTCGTGCGTGGCCAGGACGATGGCGTGACCGTCGGCCGCGAGCGCGCGCAGCTGCGTGACCAGGCGAGCCTTGGCCGCGTAGTCCAGGCCCCGGGTCGGCTCGTCGAGCAACAGCAGGGGTGGGCGGGCCGTGAGGACCACCGCGAGCGCGAGGGCCAGCCGCTGCCCCTCCGACAGGTCGCGCGGGTGCGTGTCGTCCCCGATCCCGGGCAGCAGCTCGGAGGCGAGGGCCCGGCAGGTGCCCGGTGCGGCCCCCGCGTCCCGGTCCGCCGCCGCGCACTCCGCCGCGACCGTGTCCGTGTAGAGCAGGTCGCGGGGTTCCTGCGGTACGAGGCCCACGCGGCGTACGAGGTCCGGGGGCGCCGTCCGGTGGGGGACCAGCCCGCCCACCCGCACCGAACCGGCCGCCGGTTCCACGAGCCCGACCAGGGCGGACAGCAGCGTGGACTTGCCGGCGCCGTTGCGGCCCATGAGGGCGATCGTCTCGCCCGGGGTGACGGTGAGGGAGACGTGGGTGAGGGCGTGGACGCGGCCGTGGTGGACGGAGAGGGCGGTGACCGTCGCCGGGGACGGGTTCGGTGACGGGTGCGGGGAGGGGGCTTGGGGGGTTCGGCGTTTGCCGAGGAGGCGCCGGAGGAGGGGGGAGCGTGGGGCCGGGGAGAGCTCGGGGGCTTCTGTTGTCTGCGGGGTGCGGGTGGTTTGTGGTTGATCGCGCAGTTCCCCGCGCCCCTTGAGGGCGAGGGTTTCTCGGAGTGGTTCCGCGTGGCGGCGGGCGTCCCGGATCGTCAGGGGGAGGGGGGACCAGCCCGCCAGGCGGCCCAGGTCCACCACCGGCGGGTACACCGGCGAGACGGCCATCACCTCGGCCGGGGTGCCCAGGACCGGCGGGGCGCCCGGGGCCGGGAGGAGGGCGACCCGGTCGGCGTACTGCACGACGCGTTCGAGGCGGTGTTCGGCCATGAGGACCGTCGTGCCCAGGTCGTGGACGAGCCGCTGGAGCACGGCCAGGACCTCCTCGGCGGCGGCCGGGTCCAGGGCGGACGTCGGCTCGTCGAGCACGAGCACACGGGGGTGCGGGGTGAGCACGGACCCGATCGCGACGCGCTGCCGCTGCCCGCCGGAGAGCGTGGCGATCGGGCGGTCGCGGAGATCGGCGAGACCCAGCAGGTCGAGCGTCTCCTCCACCCGGCGCCGCATGACGTCCGGGGAGACCCCCAACGACTCCATCCCGTAGGCGAGTTCGTCCTCGACCGTGTCCGTCACGAAGTGCGACAGCGGATCCTGGCCCACCGTGCCGACCACGTCGGCGAGTTCACGCGGCCTGTGGGTGCGGGTGTCCCGCCCGGCCACCGTCACCCGCCCGCGCATGGTGCCCCCGGTGAAGTGCGGCACGAGCCCGCTCACCGCCCCGAGCACGGTCGACTTGCCGACCCCCGACGGCCCGACGAGCAGCACGAGTTCACCCTCCGGCACCTCGAAGTCCACGCCCCGAATGCTGGGTTCGGTCGCTCCGTCGTACGTCACGGACACGTCCTCGAAGCGGATCATGAGGTGTCCTCCTCGGACGGGGCGGCGGTCGGCGCGGGTACGGCGAACGCGGGCAGCAGGCCCAGCAGGATCGCGGCGGCGGGCAGCAGGGGCAGATCGGGGGAGGTGAGGGGGACGACGGTGGGGTGCAGGGCGGCGGGGTCGTACGCGGCGGACACGATCAGCAGCGCGGCGACGGCCACCCCGGACCCGGCCACCAGCCACGCCCGCGCACCCCACGTGTCGGGCCGGTAGCGGGTGCGCGGTGAGCGCCGGCCGCCCAGCCGCAGTCCCGCGAGCGCGGCGGCCAGTCCGGCGAGCAGCACGGGGAGGCCGTAGCCGCCGCCCTCGGCGGTCAGCACGCCGTACGTTCCCGCGCAGACGCCGAGCAGTCCACCGAGGGTGAGCGCGGCGGTCGTACGGCGGACGCGGGCCGGGACCTCGGCGGTACGGCCGTAGCCGCGCGCGTCCATCGCGGCGGCGAGCGCGACCGAGCGCTCCAACGCGCCCTCCAGCACCGGGAGTCCGACATGCAGGAGCCCGCGCACGCCCCGGTCGGGCCGGCCCCGCAGCCGCCGCGCGGCCCGCAACCGCTGTACGTCCGCCACCAGGTGCGGCGCAAACGTCATCGCCACCACCACGGCCACGCCGGCCTCGTACAGGGCGCCAGGGAGGGACTTGAGGAGGCGGGCCGGGTTGGCCAGGGCGTTCGCGGCGCCGACGCAGATCAACAGGGTGGCCAGCCGCAGCCCGTCGTACAGCGCGAACAGGAACCCCTCCGCCGTGACCCGACCGCCCAGCCGGATCCCCTGCGCCCAGGCGGGAAGCGGCACTTCGGGGAGGGTGAGCAGGGTGTGCGTCCCGGGGATGGGCGAGCCCAGCACGACCGCGAACCCCAGCCGAACGCCCAGCACCACCAGCCCGAGCTTCACGAACGCGGCGTACGAGCGGGCCCAGGGGGCGTCGGTCCGATGCGTGGCCACGACGTATCCGGCCACCGCGATGAGCAGCGCGAGGAGCAGGGGGTTGGTGGTACGCGACGCGGCGGTCCCGAGCCCGAGCGCCCATCCCCACCAGGCAAGAGCATGCACCCCACCCCGACGCGACCCCGCGCCGAGCCGGTGCGACCTCGCGCCGAGCCGGTGCGGCGCCGCCGGGTCGCGGGACCCGCCCCCGGCCGGCCCCGACTCCGGGCGTCCTGTGAACCACCGCATCGCGCCGCCCTACCCCCGGCGCCGCCGCGCCCGCCACACCGCGGCGGCCCCCAGCACGGCGACCACACCCGCGCCCACGAACAACCCGACGGACGGCCCCTGCCCCTCCTCGGGGGCAGCCGCGGCAGACGAACTCGGGGCGTGAGCAGGGCCGTCGGAGGCTGAGCCGGCATCAGACCTGCCATCGGACCTGCCATCGGACCCGGCATCGGACCCGGCGTCGGAGCCGACCGCCTCCCCGCACCCCTTCCCCGGATATCCCCCGATCGCGCACAGCAGCGCGTTCGTGTCGTACCGGAGCGGCTTCGCGACGGACGCCAGCGCCTCGGCCGTGGTCGCGTCGTCCGGCACCCGCGCACAGGCCGTACGCGCCGCCGGAGGCGTCTCCCCCTCCGGCGCGTCCGCCGCCGTACCGAAGTCGATGACCAGCGCGACCCGCTTCTCCCCGCCCCGCGCGGCCGTGTCCCCGCAGACGGAACCGAAGTCGGCGGCGCCACGCGGCTGGAGCGCGTCGGCCGAGTCACGGCTCACGGCGAACCGGAAGCCCTGCACCGCCCCGTCCGTCGGCCGCGCGGTCGACGGCCCCTGCGTGGCGTACGCCCACGCGGAACCGTCCCGCTCCCAGAACGACCAGTACCGGTACGCGGCGGCATGCGCCTGCGTCGAACTCCCCAGCACCAGCAGCAGACCGCTCAGGAAGGCGGCCGGCACCTCCACCCACAGCCGGGGCACCCCCACCCACAGCCGGGGCACGCCACCCCACAGCGGGGGCACCCCGCCTCGCGGCGCGACCGCTCCACCCCGTGGCCGACGCCCGGTCACGCCTGCGGCCGCTTCCGGGCGCCCCGCACCAGCCCGAACCCGACCACGGCCGTGACCACGACCAGCCCGAGCCCGATCACCCACCACACGCCCGCCGCGAGACCGTCGCCGGTCCCGTCGGCCTCGTCCCCGGCGGCCGTGTCGTCGACCGGCACCGAGGAGTAGTCGTCCACCTCCCCGGCCGGACCGGTCTCCTGCAACTGGGCCACCAGATCGGCACCACCGAAGTCACGCGGGTCGCCACCGGAGGCGTGCGCCGCGAAGACGAGCTGGGCGTACGCGGCGGGCCCGGCCTTGGCCGCCCACACGCCGTGGTTCTTCGCCAGCCAGGCGAGCGGCTTCTCGGTCGCGTCCACGTCCCCGGCGGCGGCGAGCGCGACGACCGCGTCGGCGGTGTTGCCGTGGTCGGGCTGGTCCTCCGCACCCGCGAGGGAGGACATCAGATAGCCGTCGGCGGTGAGGGCACCGGCGAGATGGACGGCCCCGTTGTGCGCGAGGTCCTCCGGAGAGTCACCCGAGGCGCAGGAGTCGAACGAGGCCCCGCCCTTCCCCTCGCCGCTACCCGCCCCGACCACGAACCCCTTGCCCAGGCTGCCGAGCACGGCGGCGGCCGTGGCGTCGGCGTTCGCGGCGAGACCGCCCTTCTTGTCGGGCTGATAGGCGAAGGCCCCGCCGTCCTTCGCGTCCCCGTCCTTCCTGCCCCCGTCGCCGCAGGGCAGGGCGAGGGAACGGAGGGCCTCGTAGGGGGAGTTGCCGTCCTTCTGCTGCTTCCCGGGGGCGTCGCCCACAGCGGTCAGCGCGCCGATCACGACGGACGTCGAGTTCGCGTCGCTGGGGCCGCCCGCGGTGTAGCCCCAGCCGCCGTCCTCGTTCTGGTTGTCCTTCAGCCACCGCACCGCCCGACCGGCCTCGGCGTCCCGCCCGCCGACCGCTGCGAGCGCCTGGATCGCGGCCGCCGTGCTGTTGGTGTCGACGGCCGTCGCGCTGTCGCACTTGGCGGTCGCGTCGGCGCGGTACGCCGGGAACGCCCCGCTCGCGCACTGCTGCCCGACCAGCCACTCCACGGCCCCGGCGCCGGGCTTCTCACCCACCGCGTCCAGGGCGAGCAGGGTGAGCGACTGCCGCCAGACACCGTCGTACGTGGGGTCGTTGGAGCCGTACAGACCGGTGGGTATCGCCTGGGAGGGCGAGGCGGAGGGCGAGGCGGAGGGAGCGGTGGACGCCTCGGAGGCCGTACCGTCGGCGAAGGCGGCCGGCGCGAGCCCGAGTCCGGTGCCGAGTCCGGCTGTGACGGTCAGTACGGCGACGACCGCGGCGCTGCGGCGGACATTCATATCGGCGGCTGCCTCTCCCTGACGGGGAGCCGGGCGGCACGGCGGAGCGCCGGGCGGCTCGGCTCCGTATTCCTCGACGGTGCCGTGCACCGGCGGGCCGCCGGTGACGCGAGCCGGTCATGATTCCGTCCAGGGCAGTCCGACTTGCCGCCCTCTGCCGAGGTCGGCTCACGGTTGCGGGTCAGCGCCGGATTTGCACCGGCTTCCCCCTGTACGGGTGTGATGACGACGCGGTCACTCTACCTGCCGGTAGCCGGGATCCTGAGGGCCGCCTGTGGGCCGCGATAGGTTCGGGCCATGCGTACGGGGAGACTGCTGGGCGCGGGCCGCACGGCCGACGTGTACGAACTCCACGCCGACGAGGGGGAGTCCGGGCCGGACGATCACGGCGGCCTCGGCGCGCTGACCGAGGCCGGTGACCCGGTAGGCGTCGCCGACAGTGACGGAGCCGACAGGCATACCGGAGGTGTCGGACAGGGTGACGCCTGGGTGCTACGCCGCTACCGAGAGGGGTGGGGCGACGCCGCCACCGAGGCCGAGGTCATGGAGTACGTACGCAGCCACGGCTACCCTGTCCCGCGCGTTCATTCGGCGACCCGTACGGAGATGGTGCTGCAACGCCTGCCGGGCCCGACCCTGCTGGAGGCCTGCGCCGCCGGCCAGGTCACCCCGCCGCAGGTCGGCGCCACCCTGGCCCAACTCCTGCGCACCCTCCACGCCGTCCCGCCCCGCCGCCCCGGTGCCCGGGTTCTCCACCTGGACCTCCACCCGGAGAACGTCCTCCTCACCCCGCACGGCCCGCAGGTCATCGACTGGAGCAACGCCGAGGAGGGGCCGCCCGGCCTCGACTGGGCCGTCTCCGCGATGATCCTCGCCCAGGTCGCCGTCGACCCGACGGACGCCCGCGCCCCCATGGCCCACGCCACCCTCAGCTCCCTCCTGGCCCACCGCCCCGACAACACCCTGACCCACCACGACCTGACCGAAGCGAGCCATCGCCGGGCATCCAACCCGACCATGTCCCCCCACGAGATCGAACTCCTGGCCAGGGCAGAAGAGTTGATCCGTGACGCCCCTGAGAAGGCCGCAGGCCTTTAGGGGCGCGGGGAACTGCGCGAGAAGCCCCACCGAACCCGCGGCCGACAACCGCCCCGTACCCCCACCCCCCTCACACCGCCACATACCGCACCGGATCGCTCCCCGGCACCACCTCGGCCCTGCCCAGCTTCACCAGGCGTCGCACGTGCGCCTCCGCCTCCGAGACCGCGATGTTGCGAGAGGTGAAGGGGATCTGGGGCCAGGGACGGTTCCACTCCATGCGTTCGGCGAGCTGCCAGGGGGTGAGCGGGGAGGCGAGGAGGGTGAGTAGATCGGTGAAGCGTGACTCGTGGTGGGCCAGCAACTCCCGTACGCGCGCGGCCGTATCGGTGAACGCGTACTGATGGGCGGGAAGGATCTCGGCGGCGCCGAGACGGCCGACACGCTCGAGTGAGTCGAGGTAGTCGCCCAGGGGGTCGGTGACCGTGTCGTCGTCCGGGTCCTCGTAGAGGCCGATGTGCGGGCTGATCTCGGGGAGGAGATGGTCGCCGGAGAACAGCCGTCCATGACCCGGGAGTTGGCCCGGGTGCGCCTCCTCCAGATGGAGGCAGACATGCCCCGGCGTGTGGCCCGGCGTCCAGATCGCGCGGACGCGGCGGCCGGGGAGGTCGAGGAGTTCACCGGGCACGATCTCGCGGTCGGGGAGCGCGGGGGAGAACCCGTGCAGGGCGGCGCGCGGGCGGCGCGGGGGCCGTAGCGGCGCGAGGTGTTCCTCGGGTGCTCCCGCCGCCGTGAGCTTGTCCGTCATGTAGGAGTACCAGCGGTCCGGCCCGGTCCCGCGCGTGCGCCGCACGATCGCCGTGTCCGCCGCGTGCATCGCGATCCATGCCCCGGACGCCTCGCGCACGGCCCCCGACAGGCCGTGGTGGTCGGGATGGTGGTGGGTGATCACGACCCCGTGGATCTCCGCGACCGACGTGCCGCACGCGCTCAGGCCCGCGGCGAGCGTGTCCCAGGACGCCGGGTCGTCCCAGCCGGTGTCGACGAGGACAGGCCCGCGGTCGGCGTCGACGACGTACACGAGGGTGTGGCCGAGCGGGTTGTCCGGGATGGGGACCTCGATGGACCGTACGCCTCCGCCGTGATCGGTCACCTGTGTCATGAAGTCACTATAACTAGAACGAGTTCCACCAGGGATGGGTGCGGGAAGACGCAGGAGTCTCCGCCGGGTGGCGCACGACATGGACTCCTTCCCCTGGAACTGGTATCAGTTCCCTATTCGAAACTGACGGTATGTCAGAGAAGTGGCTCCGGGAGGCAACGGCCATGACCGAACTCGTGGAACACGGACAGCTGTTCATCGGCGGGGAGTTGACCGACCCCCTGGGCGCGGACGTCATCGAGGTGGTCTCGCCGCACTCGGAGGAGGTCATCGGCCGCGTCCCGCACGCGTCGCGCGCGGACGTCGACCGGGCCGTGGCCGCCGCACGCCATGCCTTCGACCACGGCCCCTGGCCCCGCACGACCCTCGACGAACGGATCGAGGTCGTCACCCGGATCAAGGACGCCTTCGCCGTACGCCACGAGGAGTTCGCCCGGATCATCAGCGCCGAGAACGGCACCCCGTTCACCTCCAGCGTGATGGTGCAGGCCCTCGCGTCGATGATGGCCTGGGACGCGGCGATCACCACCGCCCGCGACTTCACCTACGAGGAGCGCCGCGACGGCGTGCTCGGCCGGATCCTCGTCCGGCGCGAGCCGGTCGGGGTGGTCGCGGCGGTCGTCCCCTGGAACGTGCCGCAGTTCACCGCCGCCGCCAAACTCGCCCCCGCCCTCCTCGCCGGCTGCCCGGCGATCCTGAAGGTGTCGCCCGAAACCCCCCTGGACGCCTATCTGTTGGCGGAGATAGCCGCCGAGGCCGGCCTGCCCGAGGGCGTCCTCTCGATCCTTCCCGCCGACCGTGAGGTCAGCGAGTACCTGGTCGGGCACCCGGGCGTCGACAAGGTCTCCTTCACCGGCTCGGTCGCCGCAGGCAAGCGCGTCATGGAGGTCGCCGCCCGCAACCTCACCCGCGTCACCCTGGAGTTGGGCGGCAAGTCGGCGGCCGTGATCCTCCCCGACGCCGACGCGCAGACCGCCGTGAACGGCATCGCCCCCTTCGCCTGGATGATCAACGGCCAGGCGTGCGTGGCCCAGACTCGCATCCTCGTCCCGCGCACCCGCTACGACGAGTTCGCCGAGGCCTTCGCGGCCTACGCCTCCGCGCTGAAGGTCGGCGACCCCCTGGACCCGGCCACCGAACTCGGCCCGCTGGTCGCCGCCCGCCAGCAGCGCCGCAGCCTCGACTACATCCGCATCGGCCAGGAGGAGGGCGCCAAGATCCTCACCGGCGGCGGCCGTCCGGCACACCTGGAGCGCGGCTGGTACGTCGAGCCGACCCTCTTCGGCGACGTCGACAACTCCATGCGCATCGCCCGCGAGGAGATCTTCGGCCCGGTCATCTGCCTCCTGCCCTACGGCGACGAGGCCGAGGCCGTCCGTATCGCCAACGACTCCGACTACGGCCTCAGCGGCAGCGTCTGGACCGCCGACGACGAGCGCGGCATCGACGTCGCCCGCCGGGTCCGTACCGGCACCTACTCGGTCAACACCTTCAGCCTCGACATGCTCGGCCCCTTCGGTGGCTACAAGAACTCCGGGCTGGGGCGCGAGTTCGGCCCCGAGGGCTATGGCGAGTACCTGGAGCACAAGATGATCCACCTGCCCGCCGGCTACGAGCCGCCCGCCGGTGTCACCGCGGGCAAGGGGGTCGGGTGATGGGCGACCGCTGGCACGTGGAGGTCGACCGCGCCCTCTGCATCGGCTCCGCCCAGTGCGTCCACCTCGCCCCGGACGCCTTCCGCCTCGACTCCGCGATGCAGTCCCACCCCGTCGAACCGGACACCGACGCCCACGAACGCGTCCTGAAGGCGGCGGAGGGCTGCCCGGTGGAGGCGATCACCATCACCCTCCTCGACAGTGGAGAGCCGGTGTTCCCACCGGAGGAGTAGGGACGTCGGTCCTGCGCCCCGGCCGCGCGGCGTCAGAAATCTTGGCCTGAAGGGTAAAAAATCCCTTTAGGGGGTTGTGTTCTCATATGGGCGTTCTATCGTAGAAATCAGCCTACGAGACGAGTGAGGGAGCCGACCGGAGTAGCCGACATGGGCGCGAGGTAGCAGATCCGCCGATGCCGACGTCGACGGTCGGGCTGAGAGGCCGGAAGGCTGCAGGACAGGGCCGGAAGGCGACCTTCAGCACCTGATCCGGGTAATACCGGCGCAGGGAACCCGTCTCGTAGGTCTTTTCGTGCGCCCGTTTCCAGGAGCGCCCGCTTCCTGCGTCTTCCTGCGTCCCCCTGCGGCCTCCTACGCCTCCTACGTCCGAGCCCGCCGTTCCGGGGCCGTCAGGTCGATCAGGCGGCACACCGTCTCGATGTCGATCTTCACCTGGGCGATGGAGGCGCGACCGGAGAGCCAGGTGATGAGGGCCGAGTGCCAGGTGTGCTCGATGACGCGGACGGCGGAGAGCTGCTCGGCGGTCGGGTCGTCCAGCCCCATCGCGTCGAGGATGATCGCGGTGGTCTGGTGGGAGACCTGGTCGACCTCGGGGCTGACGCTGCGGTCGGCGAAGGTGAGCGCGCGCACCATGGCGTCCGCGAGGTGGGGCTCGCGCTGCAGGGCCCGGAACGCGCGCATCAGGGTCTCGGCGACGCGCTCGGCGGCCGTCTCGCCGCTCGGGGGCTTCTTGCGGAGCGTGCCGTGCATGTGCTCCAGCTGGTCCTGCATGGTGGCGACCAGCAGATGGATCTTGGAGGGGAAGTAGCGGTAGAGGGTTCCGAGGGCGACCTGGGAGGACTCCGCGACCTCACGCATCTGCACGGCGTCGAAACCGCCCCGGCTGGCCAACTGGGCGCTCGCGTGCAGGATGCGGCGCCGACGGGCCTCCTGGCGCTCCGTGAGGGGCGGCGAGTCGGTTCGCGCGGTGCCGGCGCCCTGCTTGGCCTCCACCTTGACCTCCACCTTGGCCTCCAGCTTGGTCTCCACCTTGGCTTCCGCAGGCATGGGTCTCGTTCCCGTGGCAGTCGTGACGGTCGGTGAGGATATGCGATCAAAGAGCATGCCAGGGTGTGTGCCGTGGCGTGAATCACCTGATCCATCTCTCACAGCGGTTCTACCAGCCGGTAGATTCGGAGCCTCGTGAACGATCAACTCTGAAACTTGTTCTAGATTACCGTCTCGTCGTAATCTCACGGGAAATCGCAGTGAGAAGGGGGCCAGGAGTGACCGCTGAGGCCAGTCGGGCGGGGTCCCGACGTGACCTTGCCGCCGACGGCGGGCGACCGCTCGATATCGCGCTCCTCACCTATAAAGGGAACCCGTTCTGCGGGGGCCAGGGCGTCTACGTACGGCACCTCTCGCGCGAGCTGGCCCGTCTCGGCCACCGGGTCGAGGTGATCGGCTCCCAGCCCTATCCCGTGCTCGACGAGGACGCCGTCCCGGTTGACGGGCCGGGCGGGATCTCCCTCACGGAGCTGCCCAGCCTCGACCTCTACCGCCAGCCCGACCCCTTCCGCACCCCGAAGCGGGACGAGTACCGCGACTGGATCGACGCCCTCGAAGTGGCGACGATGTGGACCGGTGGTTTCCCCGAGCCGCTGACGTTCTCGCTCCGCGCCCGCCGCCATCTGCGCGCCCGGCGCGGCGAGTTCGATGTCGTCCACGACAACCAGACCCTGGGGTACGGGCTGTTGGGGGACGTGGGCGCGCCGCTCGTCACCACCATCCATCACCCCATCACCGTGGACCGGCAGTTGGAGCTGGACGCGGCCGAGGGCTGGCAGCGCCGGATGTCCGTACGCCGCTGGTACGCCTTCACCCGCATGCAGAAGCGGGTCGCGCGCCGCCTGCCGTCCGTGCTCACCGTCTCCGGCACCTCCCGCCAGGAGATCGTCGACCACCTCGGCGTGCGCGACGACCGGATGCACGTCGTGCACATCGGCGCCGACACCGACCTCTTCTCGCCGAATCCGGCGGTGCCGCAGGTGCCCGGCCGGATCGTCACCACCTCCAGCGCGGACGTGCCGCTCAAGGGACTCGTCTTCCTCGTGGAGGCGCTCGCCAAGGTGCGCGCCGAGCACACCACCGCCCATCTCGTCGTCGTCGGCAAGCGGCCCACCGAGGGCCCGGTCGCCCAGACGATCGAGCGGTACGGCCTCGAAGGCGCCGTCGAGTTCGTCAAGGGCATCTCCGACGCCGAACTCGTCGACCTGGTCCGCTCGGCCGAGGTCGCCTGTGTGCCCTCGCTGTACGAGGGGTTCTCGCTGCCCGCCGCCGAGGCCATGGCCACCGGCACGCCGCTGGTCGCCACCACCGGCGGAGCCATACCGGAGGTCGCCGGACCCGACGGCGAGACCTGCCTCGCGGTGCCCCCGGGCGATCCGGGCGCCCTGGCCGCCGCGCTCGGCCGGCTGCTCGGCGACCCCGGCCTCCGGCAGCGGCTCGGCCGTGCGGGGCGCGAGCGCGTACTGCGCCGGTTCACCTGGGCCAAGGCGGCCGAGGGCACGGTCGCCCACTACCGCGAGGCGATCGCCCGCACGACCGCCGAAGCCGACCGAGCCGCCGAGGCGGACCGAGCCCCCGAAGCCGACCAGGCCGACCGAGCCGTCGATGAAGTAGTCGAAGCAAACCGCGAAAGCGCCGACCGCGAAAGCAGGGCCACGTGCTGACCGTCGATTTCTCCAGGTTCCCGCTCGCCCCGGGGGACCGGGTCCTGGATCTCGGCTGTGGAGCGGGCCGGCACGCCTTCGAGTGCTACCGGCGCGGCGCCCAGGTCGTGGCCCTCGACCAGAACGCCGAGGAGATCCGCGAGGTCGCCAAGTGGTTCGCGGCGATGAAGGAGGCCGGCGAGGCCCCCGAGGGCGCCACCGCCACCGCGATGGAGGGCGACGCCCTCGCGCTGCCCTTCCCCGACGAGTCCTTCGACGTCGTCATCATCTCCGAGGTGATGGAGCACATCCCCGACGACAAGGGCGTCCTCGCCGAGATGGTCCGGGTGCTCAAGCCCGGCGGCCGGATAGCCGTCACCGTGCCGCGCTACGGCCCCGAGAAGGTCTGCTGGGCGCTCTCGGACGCATACCACGAGGTCGAGGGCGGCCACATCCGCATCTACAAGGCGGACGAACTGCTGGCCAAGATCCGCGAGGCGGGCCTCGAGCCGTACGGCACCCACCACGCCCACGCCCTGCACTCGCCCTACTGGTGGCTGAAGTGCGCGTTCGGCGTCGACAACGACAAGGCGCTGCCCGTGCGGGCGTACCACAAGCTGCTGGTCTGGGACATCATGAAGAAGCCCCTGGCCACGCGGGTCGCCGAGGAGGCGCTGAACCCGCTGATCGGCAAGAGCTTCGTGGCGTACGCGACCAAGCCGCACCTTCCCCGGATCGCCGGGGAAGCCGGGACCGAGGCCGGGGCGGACGCCAAGTGACGACCCCCCGGACAGAACACCTGGTCCTGCCCGGGGTCCTCACCGCCGAGGAGGCCGCCGCCACCGTGCACGGCATCCTCGCGGTGCAGCGCGCGGACGGTGCCATCCCGTGGTTCCGCGGACACCACCTCGACCCGTGGGACCACACCGAGGCGGCCATGGCCCTGGACGCGGCCGGTGAGCACGACGCCGCCGAGCGCGCCTACGAGTGGCTGCGCCGACACCAGAACGAGGACGGTTCCTGGTACGCCGCGTACGCCGACGGGGACGCCGACGACGTCACCGACCGGGGCCGCGAGACCAACTTCGTCGCCTACATCGCCGTCGGCGTCTGGCACCACTACCTGGCCACCGGCGACGACACCTTCCTCGACCGCATGTGGCCCGCCGTCTACGCGGCGATCGAATGCGTCCTGCGGCTCCAGCAGCCCGGCGGCCAGATCGGCTGGAAGCGCGAGGACGACGGCACACCGGTGAACGACGCCCTGCTGACGGGCAGTTCGTCCATCCACCACGCGCTGCGCTGCGCCCTCGCCATCGCCGAGCAGCGGGAGGAGCCGCAGCCCGACTGGGAGTTGGCGGTGGGCGCGCTCCGGCACGCGATACGGCGGCACCCCGAGCGGTTCCTCGACAAGGACCGCTACTCGATGGACTGGTACTACCCGGTGCTCGGCGGCGCGCTCACCGGCGCCGAGGCCAAGTCCCGGGTGGAGGAGGGCTGGGACCGTTTCGTCGTCCCTGGCTTCGGTGTCCGCTGCGTCGTCCCCAACCCGTGGGTGACCGGCGGCGAGTCGGCCGAACTCGCCCTGGCGCTCTGGGTGATGGGCGAGTCCGACCGGGCGCTGGAGATACTCCAGTCCATCCAGCACCTCCGTGACCCCGACTCCGGCCTGTACTGGACGGGTTACGTCTTCGAGGACCGGGCCGTCTGGCCCGAGGAACTGACCTCCTGGACGGCGGGTTCGCTCCTGCTGGCCGTGGCCGCGCTGGGCGGCGACGAGGCCACGTGCGCGGTCTTCGGCGGGGAGCGCCTGCCGCTCGGGCTGGACGCGGAGTGCTGTTGAGCGCCGTTGAGCCGGGGGGTCCGTTGTCGGCTGCCGGGCCGGTGGGGCTTCTCGCGCAGTTCCCCGCGCCCCTAAAAGAGCAGGCCCTGCGGGCCTGAAAAGCACGGGGCGCAGCCCCTGCTTTTCAGGGGCGCGGGGAACTGCGCGACCAGCCTCCACCGGAGCCGCACCCGCTCAGTGGCGGTGCATCCGGTTCGCGATGGCGTGGCCCACCAGCAGGTACACGACGGCCGCCAGGCCATAACCGGCCACGACCCGAGCCCACTGCTCGTCGAACGTGAACAGGTCGTGCGACCAGCCGGCGAGCCAGCGGGCCGCGTCATGGACGAACTGCACGAAGTCGTTCGCGCCGTTCGCACCCAGCAGGTACATCAGGATCCACAGGCCCAGGATGAACGCCATGACATCGGCGACGATCGCTATGACCCGGCCCGCCTGATTGGAACCGCTATATCGAGACATGCCTGACGGGTTGCCCGTCGGCCCCCGACGAAACCTGGCCCGCCTCCACGAGCCCCCTCGACGCCTCAGCTCCACCTAGGAGTTGAGCTCCGCCAGCACCCGCAGCGTGTGTGGATCGGGGGCCAGCACCAGCAGGTCCGTCACCGGCCCCTTCCGCCATGCCTCCAGCCGCTCCGCGATCCGTTCACGCGGCCCGACCAGCGAGATCTCGTCCGCGAAGGCGTCCGGCACGGCGAGTACGGCCTCCTCGCGCCGCCCGTCCAGGAAGAGCCGCTGGATGCGGCGGGCCTCCTCCTCGTACCCCATGCGGGCCATGAGCTCGGCGTGGAAGTTGCGCCGGGCGTGCCCCATCCCGCCGATGTAGAAGCCGAGCATTGCCTTCACGGGCAACAGCCCCTCGGCGACGTCGTCACACACCCGCGCCCGTGCCATGGGCGCGATGAGGAAGCCCTCGGGCACGTCGGTCAGCGAGGCCTCGTAGACCTCGGTCCGCGACGGCGACCAGTACAGCGGCAGCCAGCCGTCCGCGATCCGGGTCGTCTGTGCGATGTTCTTCGGCCCCTCCGCGCCGAGCAGGACGGGGAGATCGGCCCGCAGCGGGTGGGTGATGGGCTTGAGTGCCTTGCCGATGCCGCTCCCGTCCGGGCCGTCGTAGGGGAGGGGGTGAAAACGCCCGTCGAGCTCAACAGGGCCTTCCCGCCTGAGTACTTGGCGTACGACGTCGACGTACTCCCTCGTCGCGGTCAGCGGCGATTTCGGGAACGGCCGCCCGTACCAGCCCTCGACGACCTGCGGCCCGGAGAGCCCGAGCCCGAGCAGGGCCCGACCGCCGGAGAGGTGGTCCAGGGTCAGTGCGTGCATCGCCGTGGTGGTGGGCGACCTGGCCGCCATCTGCGCGACCGCCGTACCCAGCTTGATCCTCGACGTCCGCGCCGCGATCCAGGTGAGCGGGGTGAAGGCGTCCGAGCCCCAGGACTCGGCCGTCCACACCGAGTCGTACCCGAGCCGCTCCGCCTCCTGGGCGAGCGGGACATGGTCCGCCGAGGGACCGCGTCCCCAGTAACCGAGTGCCAGACCGAGCCGCATACGCCTGCCTCCTGACGGATCGTCAGCTGCATGGGAGGGAGGCGACTGTACGACAACGGCCCCCCGCCCGGAAGGGCGAGGGGCCGCTGTACTACGGCTGTACGACTGTGTGGCGAGGGGTGGCTCAGCCGCGCTGGATGCCGCTGGTGTCCTGGAGGACACCGCGACGGCCGTCCTGCGTCTGGGCGACGAGGTTGGCGCCGCGCTGCTCGACCGCCAGGTACCAGGTGCCCGGCGCCAGTTCGGCGATCGCCGACTGCGAACCGTCCTCCGCGAACAGCGGACGGGCCACCGGCACCGCGAACCAGAACGGCGAGAAGTCACCGGCCGGCGGCTGCGGCGCCGCGGCCTGCTGCTGCGGAGCACCACCGAACGGCGCCCCCGGCCCCGGCTGTCCCGGCTGTCCCGGCTGCCCGGGCCCCGGCTGCCCCGCCCCGAACGGCCCCGGCGCACCGGCGCCCGGGTACCCGTAACCACCGGGCGGCTGACCCCCGTACGGCTGCGGCGCGGCCGGCCGCGGAGCCCCGACGAGAGCGGCCTTGAGAGCGGGGACGAGGGGGGTGGCGATGGCGGCGGCGGCCAGGAGCAGGGCGGCGATGAGACCGAGGATGAGACCGGCGCCGGACTCCGGCTCGGAGCCCCCGAGGCCGCCGAAGAACTCCTCCATCGCGCCCAGCGGGTCGATGATCGACCAGAACGAGGTCCACGCGGCGAAGATCGTCAGAGCCACCCCGAGCTGGCCCAGGTCGAGACCGACGACCTTGGGCGGCTGCGGCAGCGCACGGGCGATGACGATCAGCACCGCCCCGATGATGCCGCCGACGTACATGCTCATCACCAAGCCGAGGTTGTCCCAGGCATTGGGGATGTCGTCGCCGGAGCCGTCGAACGTGTCGAGGAACGACGCGATGAACAGCAATACCGCTGCTCCGATCACGACGCCGTCGCCTCTGGTGAGGGAGCGGATATTCACTTCAGGTCCTTCGTCAGTCGTCTCGTCATCGGTGGAGGCGTCGCCGTCACCATGTCGCCGTCAGGCCGTGGTGGGAAGCGCGGGGGTGGCCCCTCATCGTAGGGACGACCTTATCGTCCGACCGACGTGGGTGTCCGCCGGGTTCACCGCGATGATCACGACTCGCCCCCTACCCGCGCAGAAAACTCACGATTCCCTCAGAGGTTCCCCTGCGCGCTTCCTGTTCGCCCAGGCACCGCTGGTCAGCGGCGCCCCGTCATGGATATCGCGTATCCCCGCGCACCCGACGAACTCGGAGGGAACCGTTGACAGATTGAGACCGCGCGCACGTCATTCCGTGGTACTTCGGCTTTGCGCCCGGAGTCCGAAGGGCCGCACCCTCGAAGTCCCCTGTGTTTCTCCGAAAGGGAAAGTTGTTCAGTTTTTCAGGAAGCTCGTGATGCCGTCCGAGATTCCGCGGGCCGCCTTCTGACGCCAGGCGCCGCTGGTGAGCAGGGACGCGTCCTTGCTGTCGCGCATGTTGCCGCACTCGATGAACACCTTCGGGACGGTGGAGAGGTTGAGGCCGCCGAGGTCGGTGCGGGTGACGAGGCCGGTGCCGTCGCCGACGTAGTTGGAGGGGGCGCTGCCGGTGGCGCGGACGAAGTAGCCGGCGATGCGCTCGCCTAGATCGCGG
Source organism: Streptomyces sp. SP18BB07 (assembly GCF_036322545.1). Taxonomy (NCBI): domain Bacteria; kingdom Bacillati; phylum Actinomycetota; class Actinomycetes; order Kitasatosporales; family Streptomycetaceae; genus Streptomyces; species Streptomyces sp. SP18BB07. The sequence continues at coordinate 218,553 of NZ_JAQYWT010000370.1, read as the reverse complement.
GAGGGGGCGACGATGGGCCGGGTGTCCGCGGCGCCCTCGTTCACCGAGCCCGGCAGGATGACGTGGAAGCCGCGGTTGCCGGACCCGGAGCCGTCCGCGTGGATCGACACCACCGCGTCCGCCTCCGCCTCGTTGCCGATCCGCGCCCGCTCGTCGATGCAAGGGCCCCAGGCCCGGTCGTCGTCCTGCGTGAACTTCACCGTGGCGCCCTCCTGTTGGAGAAGCGTCCGCAGTCGGCGGGAGACGTCCAGCGTGAACTCGGCTTCCAGGTAACCGTCGTTGGTGGTCGTCCCCGTCGTGTCGCACTCCTTCGCGTGCGTCCCGATGTTCACCTTGCGGTTGATCTCGGTGGTGTGCTGGAAGTTGCCGGGGTTGTGGCCCGGGTCGATGACGACGACCTTGCCCTTCAGCGGCCCGGTGGCGGCGGGCGCGGAGGCGGAATCCGAGGGGCTCGCCTTCTTGTCGTCGCCGCCTTCGCCGTCGGGGGCGTCGGTGGACGCGCTGGGCTCCCCGCTCGCCGGGGGCGTGGTCGCCGACCGTGTCCCCGGCACCCGCGCGCTGTCCGACCCGCCGTTCCCGCCCCCGGAATCCCCGGCGACCTGCCACACCCCCCACCCGGCCACCGCCCCCACCACGACCGCGGCCACCGCCACGGTCAGCGGCCGGCGGAGGACGGAACGGCGGGGCTGGGGCGGATCGAAGTCCGGGCCTACGTACGACACGCCTGCCACCTTACGGGTCGGGCGGCGCACGGGCGGGACACCCCTGCGCGCGCTCCCGCGGAGCGCCGTGCCCGGCGTCGCGGCACAGGCTGGACCGGGCGGCCGTCGGCAGGTCAGAGTACGGGGATGATCGAGGTGGTGATCGCGGTCCTCGGGGCCGTGGTGGGGGCTTCGGCGCTCGTCGTGAGTATCGCCGGGCACCGTCACAACGTCCGCCAGGCCGCCCGGCTGGCCGAGCGGGAGCGCCGCATCGAGGACCGGGAACGCGAGGCGGACCAGCGGGAGAAGCTGATCCAGTCGTCGATGCTGCACGTCACCATGGGCAGCAGCCCCTCGGTGCTCGCGGACGGCTACGCGCGGTGGCACCTCGAAGCGGTCAACACCAGCAACCAGCCGCTCGTCCAGGTCGCCGTCCACTACGACGGCGTACGCCTCGACGGCCGCGAGATCCTTCCGGCCGGCGGTCGGCTCACCGTCGACCTCCCCATGACCTCCGCCACCGGTTCACCGCCCTCGCCGCTGCTCAGCTCCGTCGAGTTCACCGACTCCTCCGGCAGCCGCTGGCGCCGTCTGGCCACCGGACAACTCCAGCCATGGGCGGCGTCCGGCACCGGCGACGGGACGGACTGGCAGCCGCCCGTCGCGCCCATCGTCGGGCCCCTGCCGGTCCCCCTGCTCAGCGGCAACCCCGCCGGCGGCGCCCACTCGCCGCGCCAGGCCACCCCGCCGCCCCCGCCGCCCCGTCCCCTCCCGACAGGGGCGTACCGGGCGGCGGTCGTCGCGGTGATCGTGGTCGTGACGGCGGCCGCCTACCTGCTCGTCCGGTACCTGGGCTGAGCGGCCGATCAGCGGCTGACCAGCGGTAGGCGTGCGCGCCGTCGCGGGATAAAGTCGTGCGATTACGTCCGGTTGTGGGGGCGGGGCCTCGCGGGCGGTCGGGGCCCCGGTGGGAGGGCCTGTAGCGCATGAGTCGTCGCTCCAACGGGTTGGCCGGGATCTGGGCCGAGGCACAACGCCAGCAGCAGCGTCAGTCGGAGGAGCGGGCCCGCCAGCAGCGTGAGTACGAGCGACAACAGCGCGCGTACCAGCGGGAGGTGGCCCGCAGCCAACGGGAGCAGCAGGTGGCGTACCGGCAGCAGCGCGAGGCGGAGGCGCGGCGGCGTACGGAGGAACTGGACGCGCGGGTACGGGCCTTGGAGGGCTTGTTGGTCGCGGGCTGCCGAGCCCCGGCGTTCCGGGCCGCCTCCCTCTCCCGTTCCGAGCGCCTGGAGCCGTTCTCACCGGGACCGCTCGGCCGGCCCGTGCCCATGCCGGACCCCAACCACTACCAGGCACAGGGCGGTTGGGGCGCCCAGCGGCGCGCCCAGGCCGAGGCACGCGCCCGGTTCGAGCACGACTGGCACGCGGCGCAGGCCGCCGAGGCCCGCCGACAGCAGCAACTGGCCCAGTACCAGCGGCAGTACGAGCAATGGGTGGAAGGACAGCGGACCGAGATCCGTCGGCACAACGCCGGACTCGCCCAGATGGCGAGCGCCCTGCGCGACGGCGACCCGGAAGCCGCCGTCGACTACTTCTCCGCCGCCCTCTACGCCTCGCCGGCCTGGCCCGAGGGCTTTCCCCGCGGTGTCCGCGCCGCCTACGACCCGGCGGCACGGCAACTGGTCCTGGACTGGGAACTGCCCCGCTACGACGTCGTCCCCGAGACGAAGACCGTCGTCTACATGCCGAGCGTCGACCAGGACAAGGAGCGCCCGCGCCCCATCACCCAGCGGCGGGCCCTCTACCGCGACGTCCTCGCGCAGTGCACCCTGCTGGTGCTCCACGACCTGTTCGCCGCCGACGAGTTCGGCGCGCTGGAGTCGGTCGTCCTCAACGGGTTCGTGGACGACCACGACCCGGTGACCGGGCGCCGCGCCGAGCTCTTCCTGGTGACCGTCACGGTGCCCCGGCCGGTCTTCGCCGGGCTTCACCTGGAGCAGGTGAGCGCCGTCGACTGCCTGACGGACGGCCTCCGGGGCCACCTGTCCGCGCGACCGGACCAGCGCACCCCCGTCCGCCCCGGACGCAGGCCCGACGACGTCGGCGACGGTGTCGTCATCCACGGCGGCGAGGACGAGCCCGACCTCCTGGCCATGGACCCCCTCGCCTTCGAGGCACTGGTCGCGCAGCTCTTCCGGGCCATGGGCATGCAGGCCGTCACCACCCAGCGTTCGGGCGACGGCGGGGTGGACGTCGACGCCCTGGACCCCACCCCGATCCGCGGCGGCAAGATCGTCGTCCAGGTCAAGCGCTACCGCAACACCGTCCCGCCGTCCGCCGTGCGTGACCTCTACGGCACGGTCCAGGACGCCGGGGCCAACAAGGGCGTCCTGGTGACGACGTCCAAGTTCGGGCCCGGCTCCCACACCTTCGCCAACGGCAAACCACTGGAGCTGATCTCCGGTCGCGAACTCGTCGACCTGCTCCACCGGCACGGGCTGCGGGGGCGCCTGGGCACCGACGAGCGCCCCGCGCCGGTGTCGTCGACCGATCCCACGGTGGTGCTGCCGATGGCCGATCCCACGGTGGTGATGCCCACGGCCGATCCCACCGTGGTGATGCCTGCCCAGCGGACCGGCGCACCCCCGTCCGCCCCGGACCCGTCACCCGAGGATCACAGCGTGCTCGGCATGTACTGGACGGGCGGCGTCGCCCTGGACGTCTGCGCGCTCGTCTGCCACGGCAACCGGGTCCTCAGCGACGACCACTTCGTGTTCTACAACAACCACCGCACCCCCGACGGCACGGTCCGCGCCGTCCCGCCGACCGCACCCGACAAGGCCGCGATCCTGGTCTCGTTCGACGCGCTGCCCGCGGAGGCCGACCGTCTCGTCCTGGTGGCCGCGATCGACCCGGCGGCCAACCCCGACGCAGACCTCTCCGGCTTCACCGACGCCGGCATCCGCCTCCTGGACCCGTCCCGCGCCGAACAGGGCCGCCTAGACGTCTCCGACGGCCGCGCCGCCGAAACGGCCCTGACCCTCGGCTCCTTCCGCCGCCGCGCCAACGGCGACTGGGACTTCGTCGTCGGGGGGAAGGGGTACCGGGGCGGGTTGGAGGAACTGGTGCAGGACTACGGCATAGAGGTGGCGTAGCCGGGCCCCGCCCCTGTGCCTCAGCTAGCTGTGCCTCAGCTACCTGTGCCCGTCCGCCGCAGCACCCGCAGGGAGTCCGTGGCCGAGACCTCCGTGAAGTCGCCGGAGGCCAGGGCGCGGAGGTAGACGCGATACGGGGCCTGGCCGGTGAACTCGTCCTCGGGGTCGGGGAAGACGTCGTGGATGACGAGGAGACCGTCCGGGGCGATGTGCGGGGCCCAGCCCTCGTAGTCGGCGGTGGCGTGCTCGTCGGTGTGACCGCCGTCGATGAACACGAAGGCCAGGGGGGTGCCCCAGAACGCGGCGACCTGCGGGGAACGGCCGACGACCGCGACGACGTGGTCCTCCAGGCCGGCGCGGTGGAGGGTGCGGCGGAAGGTGGGGAGCGTGTCCATACGGCCGACCTCGGGGTCGACGGTGGACTCGTCGTGGTACTCCCAGCCCGGCTGCTGCTCCTCGCTGCCCCGGTGGTGGTCGACCGTGATCGCCGTGACCCCCGCCTCGCGGGCGGCGTCCGCCAGCAGGATCGTCGACCGGCCGCAGTACGTCCCCACTTCCAGCAACGGCAGCCCCAGCCGCCCCGCCTCGACCGCCGCGGCGTACAACGCCAGCCCTTCCTTCAGCGGCATGAACCCCTTGGCCCCCTCGAAGGCGCGGAGGATCTCCGGCTTGGGCGCCGACGGGGGAGTGGGGTGCGATGCCGCGGACATGGGTCCTCCGTGTGGTCGTACGGCGTGGGGGCGCCCCATGTTGTCATGCGGGTGATCGGCGGGTGCGGGTCCGGTGGGGCTTCTCGCGCAGTTCCCCGCGCCCCTGAAAAGCAGGGGCTACGCCCCATGCTTTTCAGGCCCGCGAGCCCCTGGTCTTTCAGGCCCGCAGGGCCTGATCTTTTAGGGGCGCGGGGAACTGCGCGACCAGCCCCCACCGGACCCGCAGATGCCCGCCCTAACGAGAGGCGAGGACGACCTGGCCCTCCCCGGAGACCGCGTCCGCCTCCCCGGCCCCACCCTCACCGCTCGCCCGCAGCGTCAGCGCAGGCCGCCGGCCCGGCAGGAAGAGGGCCAGCACGAGGCCGACAGCGACCGCGCCCGTGGCGATGACAAAGGAGACGCGGAAGCCGTGCATCGTGGGGATCGCAACCCCACCCACCTCGTTCGCGGTGTTCGCCAGCACCATCCCGATCACGGCGCTCGACATGGACGTACCGATGGACCGCATGAGCGTGTTGAGCCCGTTGGCCGCCCCCGTCTCGGACGGATCGACCGCACCGATGATCAGCGCCGGGAGCGAGGAGTAGGCGAGGCCGATACCCGCGCCCAGCACCACCGACACCACCACGGTCTGCCACGCCGCGCTCATCAGGCCGAGCCCGGCCCCGTAGCCGATCGCGATGATCAGCAGGCCCAGGATGAGCGTGCTCTTCGGCCCGTACTTGGCGGAGATCCGGGCGTAGACCGGCGCGGTGAACATCATCGTCAGCCCGAGCGGGGCCACGCACAGACCCGCGACGACCATCGACTGCCCGAGCCCGTACCCGGTGGCGGAGGGCAGTTGCAGGAGCTGCGGCAGGACGAGGGAGACGACGTAGAAGGAGACGCCGACCATGATCGAGGCGAGGTTGGTGAGGAGGACCTCGCGGCGGGCGGTGGTCCGCAGATCCACCAGCGGGGCGGCGATACGCAGCTCCAGAACACCCCAGAGCAGCAGGACCACGGCCGACGCGGCGAACAGCCCGAGCGTGGTCGTGGAGGTCCAGCCCCAGTCGCTGCCCTTGGTGATCGGCAGGAGGAAGAGGACGAGGCCGAGGGAGAGACCGAACGCGCCGACGTAGTCGAAGCTGCCCTCCGCACGCGTCTTCGTCTCCGGTACGGCGACGAGGGTGAGGACGATGGAGAGCACCCCGAGACCGGCGGCGGCGAAGAAGAGGACGTGCCAGTCGGTGTTCTGGGCGACCGCGGCGGCCAACGGCAGCGCGAGTCCGCCGCCGACGCCTATGGACGAGCTCATCAGGGCCATGGCGGAGGCGAGGCGTTCACGGGGCAGTTCGTCGCGCATCAGGCCGATGCCCAGCGGGATCGCGCCCATGGCGACGCCCTGGAGGGTACGGCCGACGATCATCGGAACGAGCGCGCTGGTGAAACCGCTGATCAGTGCCCCGACCACCATCACGGCCAGGCTGGCGAGCAGCATCCGGCGCTTGCCGTAGAGGTCGCCGAGACGGCCCATGATCGGCGTGGCCACGGCACCGGAGAGGAGGGTCGAGGTCAGTACCCAGGTCGCGTTGCCGGCCGAGGTGTCCAGCAGCTGGGGGAGATCCTTGATCACCGGGACCAGCAGGGTCTGCATCACCGCGACCACGATCCCCGCGAAGGCCAGCACCGGGACGATCGCTCCGCCGGCGCGCGTGGTGGGGCCCTCGAGGGTCGGCGGTGTGTGCGGCTGTGTCATGGAGCGGGGCCTCCTGGCCGGGGTAAAGGTGTGTGCCATCTGAACCTCGTGCGCCTGGGCAACTATTCCGTTGTTTCGGGTGACTAATGAAAGTTTGACTTGCTCATGGGGAAGTGACGGGGCATCAGGGCGGGGCGCGGGGGCACGGAATCTTCTCGCGGGTCGAGGCAACGGATCCGTGCCCTCATGGACTGTTAAAAGCATCTAGGAGGTGCTCATGGGGGATCGCAAGCAGGCCAGGGACGCTCGGGACGAAGGGTTCCAGAGCTTCCTCGTCGGCCGCTGGCCTCGGCTGATGCGGACGGCGTTCCTGCTCACGGGAGAGCGGCACGCCGCGGAGGACCTGGTCCAGACGACGCTGGAGCAGGTGTACGTGGCCTGGCGCCGCGTCGGTGCGACGGACGACCCGGACACCTACGTCCGGCGCGTGATGATCAACGCCCACGCGCGCAGGCATCGCAGACGCCTCAAGGAGTTCCTCGCGCCCCGGAGCGACGCGGACCTCGTGCCCGAGCTCCCCGACAGCGGTGACCGCATCGCCCAGGCCGACGACCGCAGTGCCCTGCTGAGGGCCCTGTCGCAACTGCCGCCGCGCCAGCGCGAAGCCGTGGTCCTTCGCTATTGGGAGGACCTCAGTGAGAGCCGGACGGCCGAGGCGATGGGTTGTTCCGTGGGGACGGTGAAGAGCAACGCGTCGAAGGGCTTGGCGAAGCTCCGTGCCATACCGGGACTGATCGAGATGGCGACGCAGGGGAGCCGGACGTGAGGGACGCGGCGGGTGCGGGGCGCACGGACGGCGGCGCGGGTGGCACGGATCGTTGGGACGGGAAGGCGAAGCAGCGGATGAAGCACGGTGAGGGCGTGGGCGGCGGCAGCATGGGCGGCGACGGAACGCGCGGTGGCGGCACGGGCGGCGACGGCCTGCACGGTGACGGGATGGACGGCGGCCTCACCCCCCACGATCTGACGTACGCCACCCCCGTCGAGAGAGACATCGCCCTGCTCCTCGCGGACGCGGCCCGTGAGGTCGAGGTCGGCATAGCTCCCTATCAGGCGGTCGTACGGGGTGGCAGGCGCCGTAGAGCCCGTCGCTGGGCGGTGGCCGCCGCCGCGGCGGTGGTGATCGCGGGCGCCACGGGCACGTTCGCGCTGGCCGGGGCGCCGGGCGGTGGTGACGGCGGGGGCCGCGTGGTGCCGGCGGCGACCCCGGCGACTCCCGAGGCGCGCAAGATGCACGAACCCTGGCGGAGCACGCTGGCCGAGGGGCGGGACCAGGGCACGGTCTGGCGGGTGGCGATAGACGTCTGGGATGCGCCGAGAGGCCAGGCGGAGGCCGCCGAGCAACTCGCCGCGGCAGGCCTCTTCGGGGACGTGCCGACAGGTGTGGACGACGCCGCCGACCTCGTGGGCAAGAGCTGGCACTTCGTTCATCTGACCGTGGGCGAGGACAGGACGGACACGGTGCTCGACGGCGAGGCGGACCTGTTCTCCGGCACGGATCTGGAGGTGTTCGCGACGGCCCTGCCCACCGGCGACAAGGGCGGAGGTGACGCCTCGAAGCGCCTGGTCATCGGCCAGGTCGCCCCCGACGCCCAGGAAGTGCGCGTCACCTGGTCCGACGGCACCTTCGTCGACGTGGAGCGGAACAGGGACGACGGCTGGCACGCGGACCTGCGCAACCCCCGCATCGTCCACCCGAAGGGCGCCCGTGCGAGCTGGTTCGTGGCACTGGCACCGGAAGGGGTCGCATACGAGTCGGCGAAGGTGACGGGGTGAGCCCCACTCCCCTTTCCCTCTCCCGTCTGTCCCTCTCCTCCGGACTGCATCTGACGTACTGTCAGGAGCCTTCACATGTGCACGAGGCTGGGCTATACAGAGGGTCGCCGGACTGGAACGCGTTCTAGGTGGGCGGGTTCCGGGTCGGCCGTGACGACCTCGGTGCGGCCGCTGGTGCGGACGGTCGTACCGAGGTTCCTCAGCCCACGCCACCCGCCCCGGACCGCCCAGGAGCCCCATGCCCATCGACGCAGCCAAGGCGCTCGCGGCAGACCCCCGTTCCGCCGAGATCGCGTGGACCCGGAAGGATGTCCTGCTCTACCACCTCGGTATCGGCGCGGGCACCCCCGCGACCGACCCCGACGAACTGCGCTACACACTGGAGTCGCGACTGCACGTCCTGCCGAGCTTCGCGACCGTCGCAGGTGCCGGCTCGCCGGATGTGATCGGCGGGCTGAACGCACCCGGTGTCGACGTCGACCTCGCCAAGGTCCTGCACGGCGGCCAACGCGTCGAGCTCCGACGGCCGATCCCGGTCGAGGGGCGGGCGACGGCGACCTCACGCGTGGCGGCGGTGTACGACAAGGGCAAGGCGGCCGTCCTGGTGATGCGGACCGAGGTCGCCGACGCCGAGGGCCCGCTGTGGGTCAACGAGGCGCAGATCTTCGTACGAGGAGAGGGCGGCTGGGGCGGGGAGCGCGGCCCGTCCGCCCGGCAGGAACCGCCGACGACCGCGCCCGACAAGGAGGTGGAGCGGACCGTCCGCGAGGACCAGGCGCTGCTCTACCGCCTCTCCGGCGACTGGAACCCCCTGCACGCCGACCCGGAGTTCGCGGGGCGCGCCGGGTTCGACCGGCCGATCCTGCACGGGCTGTGCACCTACGGGATGACGTTGAAGGCCGTGGTGGACACGGTCCTCGGCGGGGACGTCGGCCGGGTCCGCTCGTACGGGACGCGCTTCGCGGGCGTCGTCTTCCCGGGCGAGACGCTCCGCATCCGGATGTGGCGGACGGACGACCGGACGGTACGGGTGACGGTGACCGCCGTCGAGCGGGACGACGCCCCGGTCCTCGCGGACACGCTCGTCGACCACGCATGAGCAGCGAATCAGCGGATCACGGGTACTTCTGATATTTCCGAGGGGAGCCGCACCATGCGCGCAGCCGTACTGCACGAGATCGGCCAGGACAAGCTGGACGTGCTCGACGACGTCGAGGCGGTGGGCTTCGGGCCGGGCAGGGTGAGGATCCGGGTGCGGGCCACCGGGCTGTGCCACTCGGACCTGTCCGCCATGGCCGGGGTGCTGCCGCAGCCCGGACCGTTCGTCCCCGGCCACGAGGGCGCCGGTGAGATCGTCGAAGTCGGGGATGGAGTGGGCCACTTGAAGCCCGGCGACCGCGTCGTCGTGTGCTGGCTCCCGGCCTGCGGCACCTGTCCCGCCTGCAAGCGCGGCCAGACCCACCTCTGCCTCGCCGGATTCCTGAACGCGGGCACGCCCAACTTCAAGCGGCCCGCCGGGGACGTCTTCGGCTTCGCGGGAACCGGTACGTTCGCCGAGGAGGTCGTCGTCGACGCGGGCTGTGCCGTGCCGATACCGGACGACGTGCCCTTCGACATCGCCGCCCTCATCGGCTGCGGCGTCACGACCGGGCTCGGCGCCGCTCTCAACACCGCCGATGTGGAGGCCGGTTCGTCGGTCACGGTCATCGGCTGCGGCGGTGTCGGCATCTCGGCGATCCAGGGGGCCCGGCTCAAGGGCGCCGCCGAGATCGTCGCCGTCGACCCGGTCGTCTCACGACGCGAGGCGGCGCTCAAGTTCGGTGCCACCAAGGCGATCTCGCCGGAGGAGCTGGCCGACGTCAAGCAGTCGGTCACCGGCGGCGAGGGATTCGACTACGTCTTCGAGGTCGTCGGACGCTCCACCACGGCCCGCACCGCCTACGAGGCCACCCGGCGCGGCGGCACCCTCGTCGTGGTCGGCGCGGGCGCGCTGGACGACTTCCTCCAACTCAGCATGTTCGAGCTGTTCTTCGACGAGAAGCGCATCCTGCCCTCCATGTACGGCGGCGGAGACGTCCTGCGTTCCTACGAGCGGGCCATCGCCCTCTGGCGCGCCGGCCGTATCGACCTCGCGGGGCTGATCACCCACCGGGTGCCGCTCACCGACATCAACGAGGCGCTGGACCAGATGCGGACGGGCGTGGCGCTCCGCACCTGTATAGAGATCTGACGGTTCCCGGAGCGCGACATCATGCCTCCGGCTCGCGAGTGAATCGGCTTCGGCGGAAGGGACTCGGCTGTGGCACTGCCCCTTGAAGGACTGTCCGCGATCGTCACCGGCGCGGGGCGTGGGCTCGGCCGGGCCGAGGCGCTGGAACTGGCCCGCCTGGGCGCGGCCGTCATCGTCAACGACTACGGCCGACCGGGGCGGGACGGTTCCGGTGAGGTGTCCACCGGGCCCGCCGAGGAGGTCGCGGAGTCGATCCGTGCGGCCGGCGGTCAGGCGGTGGCGCACATCGGGGACGTCGCCGACCATGAACAGGCCCGGGAGCTGGTCGCGTTGGCGGTCGCCCGGTTCGGCAAGCTCGACATCCTCGTCAACAACGCGGGCATCCTCCGCGACCGGATGGTCTTCTCCATGTCCGAGGACGAGTGGGACTCGGTCGTCCGGGTGCACCTCAAGGGGCATTTCAACACGATCCGGTTCGCCTCCGCCCACTGGCGGGCACGGGCGAAGGCGGGCGAGGGCGGGGGGCGGGTCTACGGGCGGGTGGTGAACACCTCCTCCGAGGCATTCCTCGCCGGGTCAGCGGGGCAGCCCAACTACGCCGCCGCGAAGGGCGGGATCGTAGGGCTGACCACCTCCACGGCCCTCGCGCTCGCCAAGTACGGGGTCACCGCGAACGTCATCTGTCCGCGCGCCCGCACCCGGATGACCGAGGACGTCTTCGCGGGCCTTCCGGGGGCGCCCGACGGCGCCGACACCGGCCTCGACCCCCTCGCCCCCGAACACGTCGCCCCCCTCGTGGGCTACCTCGTCTCGCCCGCCGCCGCACAGGTCAACGGCCAGCTCCTCGTCGTCCACGGCGGCATGGTGGCGATCGTCGAACGCCCGCGTGTGCAGGCCAAGTTCGACACCAAGCAGGACGCGTTCACGTATGACGAACTGGACGGCCTGCTGACGTCCTATTACATGGACCGGCCGGAGGGCGAGACGTTCGCGGCGGCGGAGGTACTGGGGCTGCGACATGAGCCGGGGAACGGGGCCGGCCCCGCCCGTTCGTGACGGGCGGGGCCGGTGCCATGGTGCTGGTCGCCTCCGGTGTCGAATTGACGTTTCTCCAGAGGTGACCAGGCAGGACTTCCGTCGCCGTTCAGGCTGACGTCGTCCTCTCCGTGTGTTCGGCCGGCTTGCGGTGGCGTCCGCGAGGGCTCGTCTTCTCGGCTTCGTGGGCCGAGATCTGGCCCCGGTGCCTGCCGTGGCCTTCCGCCTCGTGGGGGTCGGCAGTGGGCGGCTGGGTTGTGTGCACGTCGCTCATTGGAAGTGTTCCCCGTCGAATGATCTTCTTACCGGCGGGTGATTTTAACGGGCCGCCCCGCTCGCCCCGAAGCCGCCCGAGCGCGTGTCGCCCGCGTCGCGTCCACTTGGTCCGCGGCCCCCACAACCCCTTCACCCGACGGTCACCTCCTCGGGCACTCGCCCCTCCAACGGCGCCTGCTGCAACGGCACGGGCCGGGCGACGACGGGCACGGACGGCCCCGCACCGACCGGCTCCGCGCCGACCGGGGGCGCGCCGACCGACTGCGTATCGACCGGTGGTGCGTCGACCGGCGGTGCGTCGACGGACATGGCTCCCGACGGGTCGGCACCCGAGGTTCCGGCGCCCAATGGTCCCGTCCCCTCCCCGACTCCCTTCCCGGCCGCCACCCCGGCCCCCTCCCGGGACCGGGACTCCTCCGGACCTTCCTCCGGCTCCTCCGCCCAAGGCACCCCGACCCGAGCCACCCCGCACGGCACCACCCCTGTGGCGTACGGCAGCTGCAGCACGCCCTCTCGGCTCCACAGTCCGGCGCCCGCCAACCAGCCGTCGGGCGCGGGCAGATGGAGGATGCGGCGGGCGGACGGGCGCCAGACGCCGACCCAGCTGCCGCGCGGGCCGTCGACGCGCAACGCGACCGCGCAGCTCTCGGGAGTGAGGATCTGCCCCGGCTGGATGGCGAAGGGGGTGATGCGATGGCCTTCGGGTGCTCGCAGGCACTCCGGGAAACGGACCGGGAGCGTACTGCCCAACACGCCCCAGCCGAGCCGGTCGTGGCCGGGGGAGGGGGCGTCCGAGCGGATCAGGAGCAGTCCGCTGTCGGGGTCGGCGAGCAGCACCCGGTCGTTGCTGTCGTCCGCGATCTGTAACAGCGGTGAGACCGCGCCGCCCTGCTCCAGATCGACGGCCACCGACTTCGTCCGGCCGCCCGACTCCTGGTCCAGGGCGAGCAGCCGGCCCGTCGCGTCCAGCCAGACGCCGCCCGAGCACCGGCCCGGCAGCTGTGCCAGCAGCTCCGGCCCGAACGTTCCGCCTGCCACCAGCCACACCGCCGTAGCCGTCCGGCTGAGGGCGAGGGCGTACGCCCGCTCCCCGCACGGCGAGGGCGGCAGCAGCCGCATCCGGGTCGTCGGGTCGGCGCATTCGACCGCGCCGAGCGGGAGTTCGCCGGTGCCGGGTCCGGTGGGATAGAGGAGCGAGAACAGGTGCAGGTGGGCGGCCACCCGGTGGATGAGGACCCGGCCGTCGGTCATGGGGAGCACTTCGGTGCCGGGCTCCTCCGGCTGGTTGCCGGGCAGGGGGACGGCGTACGGCTCGTGGCCGTCGAGGGTCCAGCGCTCGGGGAACCAGGACTCGCCGTCGAGCGCGAGCCGCGCCGCGTACGTCCCGTCGGCGGTGATCACACAGCCGGGCGCCGGGGGCTCGTCGCCTCCAGCGCCTCCGCCCGGACCGCCGCCTCTGCCGTCGTACCGGTCGTACCTGTCGTACGCGTCGTACTCACCACTCTCACCGCTCTCACCGTGATCGCCGCGATCCGCGCTTGGCGGGTCGGCGTTCGTTCCGTCCTTCTCCCGTCCCGCGTCGTTCCCGTGGCCCGTGGTGGGGGAGGGGGGTGTACAGGCCGTCATCGTTCGATCACCTCCGGCGACGAAGCTAGTTTTCGTACGCACAGACGTGGGACAACCCGCACCCCCTTCACACATAAGGGTGTTCGTCCGGCGATTCGCCTGAGGGAACGGCGACGGATGTGCTGGTCGGGGGGCGGCCGGTCAAGTGACCCGTGGCCGGTCGGGGACGGGAGGAGTGCAGGTAGCCTTTGTGCGTGCCCCGTCTGTCTGAAGTCATCGCCGCGCTCGACGCCCTCTGGCCGCCCGAGAGGGCCGAGGGGTGGGACGCGGTCGGCACGGTCTGCGGCGATCCCGACCAGGAGGTCGGCCGCGTCCTGTTCGCCGTCGACCCGGTCCAGGAGATCGTCGAGGAAGCGGTGAAGCTGGGCGCCGACCTGCTGGTGACCCACCACCCCCTCTATCTGCGCGGTACGACGACGGTCGCGGCCTCCACCTTCAAGGGCCGCGTCGTGCACACCCTCATCAAGCACGACATCGCGCTGCACGTCGCCCACACCAACGCCGACACCGCCGACCCGGGTGTCAGCGATGCCCTCGCCGGCGCGCTGGACCTCCGGGTCGTCGGCCCCCTCGTACCGGACCCCGCCGACCCCGCCGGGCGGCGCGGTCTCGGCCGCGTCTGCGAGCTGGACCACCCGTTGACCGTGCGGGAACTGGCCGCGCGGGCCGCCGAGCGGCTGCCCGCCACCGCGCAGGGCATCCGGGTCGCCGGCGACCCCGAGGCGCTCGTCCGCACGGTCGCCGTCAGCGGCGGCTCCGGCGACAGCCTCTTCGACGACGTACGCGCGGCCGGTGTCGACGCCTTCCTCACCGCGGACCTGCGCCACCACCCGGCGTCCGAGGCCGTGGCCCGCACCACGGAAGCCGCCCACACACCTCTCGCGCTGCTCGACGCGGCGCACTGGGCCACCGAGTGGCCCTGGTGCGAGCTGGCGGCCGCCCAGCTCGACGAGATCTCCGACCGGGAGCGATGGGACCTGCGCGTCCACGTCTCCAAGACGGTCACCGACCCCTGGACCGCCCACGCGGCGTCCACCACCGCCACCGAATCACTGGGAGCCCCCAACTGAACGCCGCGCCCGCCGACCAGATCCGACTCCTCGACGTCCAGGCCCTCGACGTACGTCTCCAGCAGCTCGCGCACAAGCGCAGGTCGCTGCCCGAGCACGCCGAGATCGAGTCGCTGACGAAGGACCACACCCAGCTGCGCGACCTGCTCGTGGCCGCGCAGACCGAGGAGAGCGACACCGCCCGCGAGCAGACCAAGGCCGAGCAGGACGTGGACCAGGTGCGTCAGCGCGCCGTCCGCGACCAGCAGCGCATGGACTCGGGTGCGATCACCTCCCCGAAGGACCTGGAGAACCTGCAGCGCGAGATCGCCTCGCTCGCCAAGCGGCAGGGCGACCTGGAGGACATCGTCCTGGAGGTCATGGAGCGCCGTGAGTCCGCGCAGGAGCGGGTCGCCGAGCTGACCGAGCGGGTCGGCGCGGTCCAGGGGAAGGTCGACGACGCGACCGCCCGCCGGGACGCCGCGTTCGAGGAGATCGACGGCGAGGTGGCGACGGTGACGAAGGAGCGCGAGGTCATCGCGGCTTCGGTCCCCGCGGACCTCCTCAAGCTCTACGACAAGCTGCGCGACCAGCAGGGCGGCATCGGCGCGGCCAAGCTGTACCAGCGCACCTGCCAGGGCTGCCGCCAGGAGCTGTCGATCACCGACTTCAACGACGTCCGCAAGGCCGCCGCCGACACGGTCGTCCGCTGCGAGAACTGTGGCCGCATCCTGGTTCGTACGTCCGAGTCGGGCCTCTAAGGACGGCGAGGGGCTTTCGGCGTGCGGGAGTTCATCGTCGAGGCCGACGGGGGTTCCCGGGGCAACCCGGGGCCCGCGGGCTACGGTTCCGTCGTCCTCGACGCGGTGACGGGCGAGACGTTGGTGGAGGCCGCCGAGTACATCGGGGTCGCCACGAACAACGTCGCCGAGTACCGGGGCCTCATCGCGGGCCTCAAGGCGGCGCGGGAGCTGGACCCGGAGGCCTCCGTCCGGGTCCGGATGGACTCCAAGCTCGTCGTCGAGCAGATGTCGGGCCGCTGGAAGATCAAGCACCCCGACATGAAGCCCCTGGCCGCCGAGGCCGGGCGGGTTCTCCCGCCCGGGCGCGTGACGTACGAGTGGATGCCCCGCGACCAGAACAAGCACGCCGACCGCCTCGCCAACGAGGCGATGGACGCGGGCAAGCGGGGCGAACAGTGGTCGGCCGCCACGTCCACGGCGGACCTGGACACCCGCGCGACCCGGTCCACCACGACTGCCGCGACCGCCGCATCTGCCGAGCCTGAGCCGTCGGGCCCGCCCGGGGACGCGGCGGCGGGCGCGGCGAGGGCGAGGGCTGCGCTGGCGGGGGCGCGGGGGAAGACGGGGCGCGGACCTGGCTCGGGAGCGGATAGGCAGGCTTCGGCGGGGGGTGCGGCTTCGGTGGACGAGTCGGCTTCGGCCGGTCTTTCTGGCGCTGCCTCTGCCTCTGCCTCTGCCTCTGCCGACGCCGAGTCGGCTTCCGGTGCCGCCCCCTCGCTGGGCGCCTCCCCATCGGCCCCCGCAGCTTCGCCTGATCCCGTCGCTCCCGTCGCTCCCGTCGCTCCCGTCGCTTCCGGCGCTTCCGGCGGCAGCCGGTCCGCAGCGGCCGAGGACACAGCAGGAGCCGCGACCGCCGCCACGGGCGCGAGCCAGGCGGCCGCCAGGACTGGCGCCGACTCCGCTGCCAAGACCGCCGCCGACCTCCGCGCCGTCAGAAACGTCGCCTCCGCCGCCCCCGATCTCGGTACCCCCGCCACCTTCGTGCTGCTGCGTCACGGTGAGACGCCCCTCACCCCACAGAAGCGGTTCTCGGGGAGCGGGGGGTCGGACCCGTCCCTCTCCGATGTCGGCCGGTATCAGGCAGAGCGGGTCGCCGCGGCCCTCGCCGCTCGTGGGACGATCCAGGAGGTCGTGTCGTCGCCACTGGCCCGCTGCCGGGAGACCGCCGGGATCGTGGCGGCCCGACTGGGCCTGAAGGTGGTTGTGGAGGACGGGCTGCGGGAGACGGACTTCGGCGCGTGGGAGGGCCTGAGCTTCGGCGAGGTGCGGGAACGCTACCCGGACGACATGAACGCCTGGCTGGCCTCCCCGGACGCCGAACCCACCGGCGGCGGCGAGAGCTTCGCGGCCGTCGCCCAGCGCGTCGCCGCCACCAGGGACGACCTGGTCGCGGCGTACCGGGGCCGCACGGTCCTGCTCGTCACGCACGTCACCCCGATCAAGACCCTCGTACGCCTCGCCCTCGGCGCACCCCCGGAGTCCCTGTTCCGCATGGAACTCTCCGCGGCCTCCCTGTCGGCCCTGGCGTACTACGCCGACGGCAACGCCACCCTCCGCCTCCTCAACGACACGTCACACCTGCGCTGAACCACGGTCACGCAGCCCCGCCGCCTCCCGCGCCAGCCCCTCGATCCGCGCCCAGTCCCGCGCGGCCACGGCCTCGGGCGGCAGCATCCACGTGCCGCCCACACAACCGACGTTGGGGAGGGCGAGGTACTCCGGCGCGTTGAGCGGCCCGACCCCACCGGTCGGACAGAACCGCGCCTGCGGCAGCGGCCCGGCGAGCGACTTCAGATACGCGGTACCGCCCGCCGCGTCGGCCGGGAAGAACTTCATCTCCCGCACGCCGCGTTCCAGGAGCGCCACGACCTCCGACGCGGTCGACACCCCCGGCAGGAACGGCACCCCGGACGCCCGCATCGCCCGCAGCAGCATGTCCGTCCACCCCGGGCTGACCAGGAAGCGCCCGCCCGCCGCGACGGAGTCGGTCACCTGTGTGGGCGTGATGACGGTACCCACGCCGACCACCGCGCCCGGCACCTCCGCCGAGATGGCCCGTACGGCGTCCAGCGCGCCCGGCGTCCGCAGGGTCACCTCGATCGCCGGCAACCCGCCCGCGACCAGCGCCCGCGCGAGCGGCACGGCGTCGGCGGGATCGTCGACGACGACCACGGGCAGGACGGGCGCCAGGTCGAGGACAGAGCGGTGCGAGGACAGGACCGAGGGCGGGGGAGGGGGTGGGGGCGGCAACGAGGACATGCCGTCATCCTGCCCGGGGTGCACAGCATGCACAACGAGTGTTGCGCATGCTGCAATGCCGCCGGATCGGCGGTGGCGGTCGGTCAGTGGACCTCGTCCACCAGCACATCCAAAGTCCACGCCCGCCCGGCGCCTGCCGCAGGCTCCACCTCCACCACGTACCCGATGTCCCGCAACGCCTCCACCAGCTCGGCCGGGTCTTTGGGGGCGATCCCGGCGGACAGCAGGCTCCGCACGATGCGGCCCTTGGTGGCCTTGTTGAAGTGGCTGACCACCTTCCGCGTGGGCGCGTGCAGCACCCGTACGGTCGCGGTCCGCCCGGCGACCTCGCCCTTCGGCTTCCACGCCGCCGTGTACGCGGAGGACCGCAGGTCGAGGACGAGCCCGTCACCGGCGGCCTCGGGCAGTGCCGTCGCCATCGGGGTACGCCAGTGCGTGCCGAGCGCCCCGAGGCCGGGCAGCTTCACGCCCATCGAGCAACGGTAGGAGGGGATCCGGTCCGTCACCCGGACCGCGCCCCACAGCCCCGAGAAGACCAGCAGCGAACGCGCCGCCCGCTGCTTCGCTGCGGTCTCCAGGGTGGCCAGGTCGAGGGCGTCGTACAGCACACCCGTGTAGACCTGCCCGGCCGGCCGCGTCCCCGCCGTCAGCAGCTCCGCGTTCTTGGCGACCTCACCGCGCAGCCCCTCGCTCAGCCCGAGCACCTCACGTGCCTTGTCCTCGTCGCCGGCGCACAACTCCACCAGCTCACCGATGACCGCCTCCCGCGCCCCGGTGAGCGCCGGCAGCGACAACCCCTCCAGCTTCAGGGGAGCGCCACCCGAGGAGGGTGCCTTGCCTTCGGACGGGGGCAGCAGGACGAGCACGGGTACTCCTTGTTCTCGGGGCTCCGCGACAGCGTACGGGGTGCGGGACCGACCGCCGGCGCCCCGGCCGCCTACCGTGCGGACGACGCCTGCCGCGGGGGTTGCCATCTGCCGACGTGAAGCAGCCGCGGCCGGGAAAGACCTGCCGTCGGGAAGCAACCCGACTGGGAAACACCTGCCGTCGTGAAGCACCCCGGCGCCGGGAAGGCTGCACTCGGGATGCCGCCCGGCGTCGGGAAGCACCTGCCGTCGGGATGCCACCCGGCCCACCCCGCCCTACGCTCGTCCTATGCCCCGCCGCCATCTACGCGGCAAGGGCGCCCCCGAGGCTCCCCTGCGGGCGGCCCTGCGCGCACTCCGCGCGGAACTCGATGTCCCCGGCGCCTTCCCCCTCCAGGTCCTCGTCGAGGCCGAGCACGCCGCGAAATCACCGCGCCTGCCGTCGTACGACGCCACGGACCTCCCCCTCTTCACCATCGACCCGCCCACCGCCACCGACCTCGACCAGGCGATGCACCTGTCACGCAGACCGGGCTCGGGCTCGGCCTCGGGTACGGGTCCGGGGACCGGCGGCTACCGCGTCCGCTACGCCATCGCCGACGTCGCCGCCTTCGTCACCCCCGGTGGCGCACTCGACGCCGAGGCCCACCGCCGGGTGACGACGCTCTACTTCCCCGACGACAAGGTCCCCCTGCACCCCGCCTGCCTCTCCGAGGGCGCCGCCAGCCTGCTGCCCGGCCACCCCTGCCCGGCGGTCCTGTGGACCCTGGACCTGGACGCGGACGGCCGTACCGAGACCGTCGACGTCCGCCGGGCCCTGGTCCGCAGCCGGGCCAAACTGAGCTACGCCGACGCACAGAAGAAGATCGACGAGGGCACCGCGGAGGAACCCCTCGCCCTGCTCCGGGAGATCGGCCGGCTGCGCGAGCACCTGGAGGTCGAACGCGGCGGAATCTCCCTCGGCATCCCCGAACAGGAGATCGTCGAGCACGCCGCCCCCGCCGACCGAGCCGCAGCCGCGGCCCTCGCCGACACCACTGTTCACCAGGTTGCCGATGTCACCTACGAGCTGACGTACCGCGCCCCGCTCCCCGCCGAACGCTGGAACGCCCAGATCTCCCTCCTCACCGGCATGGCCGCGGCCGACCTGATGCTGGCCCACGGCACCGGCGTCCTGCGCACGCTCCCGGCCGCCCCGGACGGCGCGGTGGGCCGCCTCCGTCGTACGGCCGACGCCCTGCGCATCGACTGGCCGCACCACGTCTCGTACGCGCACCTCGTCCGCTCCCTCGACCCGCACGACCCCCGTCACGCGGCCTTCCTCCTGGAGTGCACGACCCTGCTGCGCGGCGCGCACTACACACCCTTCCGCGACGGCGACCTCCCCGACATCACCACGCACTCCGCCGTCGCCGCCCCCTACGCCCACTGCACGGCCCCTTTGCGCCGCCTCGTCGACCGCTACTCCTCCGAGATCTGCCTCGCGGCGGCAGCCGGCACCCCCACCCCCGACTGGGTCCTGGCCGCCTTCGAGGCCCTCCCCGACGAGATGGCCGAGGGCACCCGCCGGGCCGGCCGCGTGGAGCGCGAGTGCGTGGACCTCGTCGAGGCGGCGCTGCTGAAGGACCGGGTCGGGGAGGTGTTCGAGGGATACGTGGTGGACGTGGAGGAAGGGCAACCAGCCGTCGGCACCGTGCAGTTGGAGTCCCCCGCGGTCATCGGCCGATTGACGGGAACCCCCGGCGACCGGCTGCCGCTGGGGGAGCGGCTGCGGGTACGGCTCACGCAGGCCGAGCCGGGAGCGGCGAAGGTGCGGTTCGCTCAGGTCTGAACTCTTCCACGCTGCGCACGAGTTGATCGGAATCGTCGGCGTGGAAGCGCACCAGGCGTACCTCCCTGCGACGACCGAAGAAGGTCAAGTAGGAGACGGGAGCGTCCAGTTCGACTGTGACGGTGGTCTGTGACCCGACCTCCAGGTTCAGCTCCCCGTCCCGTCTCTCGTGCGTCGTACGCAGCTCGCGACGGACGGAGGCGATGGCGCCCAGCGGGACGCACAGATCCACGGTGGCGAAGCGCCGCAGCCGCAGGGTGGTCCCGGTGAGGACGTGGGGGCGGGTCACGGAGGCGGCGTGGAGCCCGGCGACGATGAGGATCGTATAGAGGTCGAGGACGAGGAACACCGAGTGCACGAGCGGAAAATCGCGCAGCAGGACGGACATGGTCACGGTCTCGACGACACACACGAACCCGAACCCGAACATCATGGCGCCCTGTCCCCGCGTGTACCCGTACGCCCGTGCACCCTCCTCCCCGACCCCGTGCGGCCGCCGCACCGCCCAACGCAACAGGCTTGCCAGCAACAGGAGTTCATGGCGCACGAGGGAGCGGGCGACCCTACAGGCCCGACACGCCCTATAGGCGCTACCTCTCCTACTGGTCCCGATCGTCCTCACGGGCGGTCCTCCCTCAGTATCCGGAGCGTGCGGCGGATGGCCTCCGCCTGGGCAGGGGCGAAGTCGGCGTAGAAGGCGCGCAGGAAGCTGCCGGTGCCGCCGTCGCCCCCGCTGTTGTCGAGATCGATGCCGGCGCCCTGTGGGACCATCTCCGGCGGGATGAGGCCGGCCAGGACGCGGGCGGCCTCCGCCACCCGGGGGTCGTTTGGCTCGGCGTCGGCGAGCGCGTCGAGCAGCGCGTACGCCTCGTGCGCCCGCTCCACCGCACCCGGAACCGACATCATGCTCTCCAGCCCCGCGAGCATCTCCGCCCGTACCTCGGGTGTCGCGGTGGTCTCCAGGAGGGCGAACACCTCACGGTCCTTGGCGGCCATCGGAGAGTGCGGCGCGTGCCCGAACTTCCCGAAGAGGGCGGCGAGTTCAGGTGAAACAGGCCCCTCGGCCGGCAACCGCCCGGCACGCGCTTCCCCCATCAGGACGCGCAACCGCCCCCGCCGCGCCCGGATCTCGTCCTCCTGCCGGGCCAAATCCTCGTCCAACTCGCCCAGCACCTCGACGAGTTCACGACCGGCGTCGTCCGCGAGCACGTCCCGTACCTCGGCCAGTCCGAGCCCCAGCTCCGTCAGCCGCCGGATCCGCGCGAGCACGACCGCGTGCCGCAACGTGTAGTCCCGATACCCGTTGGCCCGCCGGTCCGGCTCCGGCAGCAGCCCGAGATGGTGGTAGTGCCGCACGGCACGCGGCGTGACACCGACGGCCGCGGCGAGTTCTCCGATCCGCATACGACCAGTAGAAACGTTGACGCTGCGGCAGGGTCAAGCCTCGGGCCGGGTGACTGACGGTGACCGGGATCATGTGCCACGATCGAGGGAACGGTTCCCGATCTCAGGGCCAGGTGATCAGCCGATGTCCCAGTCTGGCGAGCGACCGAAGAAGGAGGGGCGTGACATGACTGCCATGGCCCACGAGCCGCTCTCGCAGGAAGACGTCCTGCTGGAGGGCTTCCTCGCCCTGGACACCCCGGAGGGATTCCGGGCGGAGCTGATCGAGGGGGAGATCGTTGTGACGCCGCCGCCGGACGGGGATCACGAGGACTACATCGAGCTGATCGTGCAGCAGGTTTACAGGCGGTCCCGCACCGACATGCAGTTCTCCGGGAACAAGGGGTTGAAGCTGGGGAAAGCGGAGGGGTGTCCGAAGGACCACCTGATCCCGGACGGCACGTTCGCTCCCCGGACCCTGCGTCTCTACCGGGGCGCGGAACCATGGATGCCCTGCCAGGGCGGCTCCATGGTTCTGGAGGTGACCTCCACCAGGCCCAAGGCCGACCGTGAGGTCAAGCGCCACTGCTACGCCCGCGGCGGTATCCCCCTCTACCTGCTCATCGACCGCGACACGTCCGAGGCGACCCTCCTCGGCGATCCGCGAGGAGACGACTACCGCCAGCGCTGCACCGTCCCCTTCGGTAAACCGCTCACCCTCCCCGAACCCTTCGCCTTCGACCTGGAGACCTCCGACTTTCTCTGACTCGACCCTGTCCCCGCCGGGCGTAGCCTGAAGACCGGCGGGGGCGAAGTGGAGCGGGGGCGGCAGCGGTGAGCACACACGGCGAGACTCGCTGGACCCGCACCACCCTCGGCCGCCCCGACCACCCCTTGGACCTCCTCACCGCCCGCTTCGCCCGCCACCGCTACGCCCCGCACACCCACGAGGAATTCAGCATCGGCATCTGTGTCCAGGGCGCCTCGTGCATCGACTACCGGGGCGGCGCCCTCACGGTGGGGGAGGGCTCGATCGTCGTCCTGGCCCCCGGCGAGGTCCACACCGGCGAATCGGCATTCGGCACCTACGCCTACCGCGCCCTCTACCCGGCCCCCGCTCTCCTCGCCGACGGCCTCCTCGGCGGCACCCCGCACTTCCGCGACCCCCTCCTGCACGATCCCGAACTCGCCGCCGCCCTGCGCACCGCCCACACCGAGCTGAGCACCTGCCCCGACCCCCTGGAGTCCGAGTCCCGCCTCCCCTGGCTGCTCACGGCCCTGGCCCGCAGGCACTCGACGTCCCGCCTCACCTCCGACAGACTCCCCGGCGCCGGCACGATCGCCCTCGCCGTACGCGACCGCCTGGCGGACGAACTCCTCTCCCCGCCCTCCCTCGCCGACCTGGCCACCGACCTGGGGCTCTCCCGCTACCAGCTCCTGCGAGCCTTCCGTACGACGATGGGCATGCCCCCGTACGCGTGGCTGGCCCAGCACCGGGTGAGCCGGGCCCGAGGCCTGCTGGAGGCGGGCGCCCGCCCGGCGGACGTGGCGGGGCAGGTGGGGTTCGCGGACCAGGCGCACATGACGCGCTGGTTCAGGAAGGTGCTGGGGGTCACCCCGGCGGCGTACCGCAACAGCGTTCAAGACGCACACCGCTGACCTGCCCGAGACTCACCGCATGACTGCACGCGGCTGGTTCCTCTTCTCCCTGATGGGAGTCCTCTGGGGCATCCCCTACCTGATGATCAAAGTGGCTGTGGACGAGGTCTCCCCGTCCACGGTGGTCTTCGTACGCTGTGCCCTGGGCGCGGCCCTCCTGCTCCCGTTCGCCATCCGCCAGGGAGACCTGACCCGCGTAGTCCGACAGCACTGGCGCCCGATGCTGGCCTTCGCCGTGATCGAGGTCATCGGCCCCTGGTGGACCCTGACCGACGCGGAACGCCACCTCTCCAGCTCCACGGCCGGCCTCCTGATCGCGGGCGTCCCGATCGTGAGCGTGCTGCTTGCCCGCTTCTTCGGCGACGCGGAACGGCTGGGAGCCCGCCGGATGACGGGCCTGGCCCTGGGCCTGGGAGGCGTGGCGGTCCTCACGGTCCCCCACCTCACCGGCGGAAACGTCCTCTCCCTCACCGAGGTCCTGATCACGGTGATCGGCTACGCGACCGCTCCCCTGATCATGGCCCGCCATCTGAAGCAGGTCCCGACGCTCCAGCTGATAGCCCCGGTGCTGCTCCTGGCTGCGCTGGTCTACGCCCCCGCGGCGTCCCTGACCCGCCCGTCCACCCTCCCGTCGACCCCGGCCCTGATCTCCCTGGCCGCCCTGGGAGTGATCTGCACGGCCCTGGCCTTCGTGGCGTTCCTGGAGCTGATCAGGGAGGTGGGCCCGACCCGGGCGACGGTCTTCACGTACGTCAACCCGGCGGTGGCGGTGGCGGCGGGAGCCCTGTTCCTGGACGAGCGCCTCACCCCCGCGATCGCCGTCTCCTTCGCCCTGATCCTGGCGGGCTCGTTCCTGGCCACGGCGTCACCGAGGCCATCGGGACCGAGGAGCGGCGGGCGCCCGGTAGCATGGTCCACACGGCAGACGAGCCGGGCGGACGGCCGCGTGGAGTCCCCCTAGGGGGCTTCCCGAGGAACGTCCGGGCTCCACAGGGCAGGGTGGTGGCTAACGGCCACCCGGGGTGACCCGCGGGACAGTGCCACAGAAAACAAACCGCCGGGGACCTCGGTCCTCGGTAAGGGTGAAACGGTGGTGTAAGAGACCACCAGTGCCCAGGGTGACCTGGGCAGCTAGGTAAACCCCACCCGGAGCAAGGTCAAGAGGGGCCGCCGTAAAAAGCGACCCTGCGCGGACGTTCGAGGGCTGCCCGCCCGAGTCCGCGGGTAGACCGCACGAGGCCGACGGCAACGCCGGCCCTAGATGGATGGCCGTCTCCCCGGCCGCCGCGAGGCAGTCGGGTGACAGAACCCGGCGTACAGCCCGACTCGTCTGCCGCTGCCTGCGGCTTGGCCTTGGAAAGGGCCTACGTCTTCCTGCGCTCCGCTCAGGACGGCAGACGATGCAGGAACGGGCTCGGGGTGCCGTGCCAGAAGATGTCGAGGCTGTCGCGTGCCCGGGTCACTGCCACGAACAGCAGGGATCGCGCCCGCTGGAGTTCCCTCCGGTAGCGGGCGGGGTCCACTTGGCGCAACTGGTTGACCTGCTCGCGTGGGACCAGACCGTCACTGACTCCGGCGATGATCATGCGCTGGTACTCCAAACCCTTGAACCGGAACATGGTCCCGATGTGCACTCCGGGCTCGCCGCGCGCACCGTCGGCGCCGATTTCCAGGGCCCGGATGCCGTGTTCCCCCAGGGTGTTCGCCAGCTCACTCGCCATCACATTGGTGGGAACGCAGATGGCGATCTGCTCGTGCGCGATCCGCTCTTCCGGGTGGGCGTCCCAGGCCAGGATGTGTGCGGCGATCGATTCCCGTTCCGTCTGCCAGTCCGTGCAGGGGTGCGTGCCGGGTGCGCTGCCGCTGAGCACGGAACGGTATCCGGCGAGGGTCTCCGAGTTCCCGTCGAGGTCGTCGTAGGTCTCCTCACCCAGTACCTCCAGCGCGGAGCGCAGAATCTGCCGTGTTGTGCGGTAGCTGAGGCTGAGCTTCGCGGACCGGCCCCGGATGTTGATACCGAGGCTGCCCAGCGTCACCTGGTTCTTGTAGATGCGCTGATGGGTGTCACCCACCAGGAACAGGTCATCCGAGTCGCGGGCCGTCATGGCGCGCAGCATCTTCCAGTGAGCGGGGCGCAGGTCCTGAGCCTCGTCGACCACGATGTGCCGGTACCGGTAGCGAAGCCAGCCGCCCGAACCGTCCTGGAGGTGGATGTTGTCCAGACCGCCCGCTTCCTCCCGCTGCCGTTCGATGGCGCGGATGCGCTGCTCCCGCCCTATCTCCAGGCGGGCGGCCCGTTCGGCGACCTGGTCCCATGTCTGGCGTCCGAGCCGGTCCAGACGCTGCGCGAAGCGTTCCGAGAGCTGCCAGATGGCAGCTCTCTCCGCCCGGCCGATGTTCTTGCCGCGCCCGGCCCGGCGGGCCCGGAAGTAGTCGGTGCGGGTGCCGACTGCCTGTCCGAGGATCACCTGCGTCCACTCGTCGTGCAGGAACTCCGCGTCCCAGCCGCTCTCGCCGAGTTCGTCGAGCATCGCCCGCCATTCCCGTACGGCCTGGCTGTCGTCAATGGTCTGCTTGCGGCTGCCGGGCTCGGCTTCCCGCACGACGCGCAGTGCGAGCTGGTCGACGTGGCTCACCTCCACCCGTGACAGCAGGTGTTCACCGCCCAGCTCCAGGAGGCGGGAGCGCAGGTCGGCAGCGAGATTCTTGTTGTAGGTGGTCAGCAGCACCGGCTTGTTGTGACCGGGCGGCAGCTGGGACACGAGGTGGCGGACGCGGTGCAGGGCGACGATGGTCTTTCCGGTGCCCGGGCCGCCGCCGACCCGTGCGGGACCGGAGTAGCGGCGCTCGACCAGCTTGGACTGAGCCGGGTGGAGGAAGACCTTCCAACGGCCGAAGTCCCCTGCCTCCAGCGCCTCGCGCAGCGCGTCGTCGGACGTGGTGACGACGGTGGCCGGCCGTTCGGCGGCTGTCTGGAAGTCCTCGGTGTCGACGGGCTCCGGAGCCGCGACAGGGGCGGTGACCTCGTCCCGTACCTCTTCGAACGGCTTTCCGTCGTAGAGCGCGAGCAGGACTTCGCCGGTGAGCTGGGGCGCGTACTCGATCAGACCGAGGAGCTGGTCATCGGTGGTGAGGGAGCGGATGACCGGAACCAAGGGCTCGGCCACACCCAGTTCGATCAGCTGCCCGTCGGTCCAGGCGGCGAACAGCGGCTCGGGAGCGAGCGGTTGGGCTTCGGCGGGCGGGGCTGGGACGGCCGGGGCGGTGGGCGGCGGCCCTTGCGGCGGGATGCGCCGCAGCACGCTGTCCTCCACCACCTGGAGGTCGACGTACTCGATACCGCCGGTGACGGTGTTGATGCCGTACGCCAGCCGGTCGTAGACCTCCTTGCGGTGCTTGACCGAGACGATGAGCCAGTCGTCCTCGGCCAGTCTGAGCAGGAGGGCGCGGTACTCGTCGTTGATGCGAGCGGACCAGATGCGGCTGTCGCCCTTGAGCTGCTTGAGCTTGAGCCCGGGGGTCCGCGGGTTCTCCTTGAACTTGTGCTGGAAGTCGAACAGCGCGCCCTTGACCGTGCGTGGGAGCCGAAGGATCTCCTTGTCCGCCTTGTCGAGCAGGCGCAGCGTCACGCCCCCGGTCCTCGTCATGCCGACTCCCCGTCTTCGTTCTCGTTCTTGTTGTTCTCGGTCGTGCCGATGTCAGCCCGCCCCGCATCCGTACGACCACCGTCGCGTGTCCGTGCGGCAGCGAGGCCGAGGCGTCCGGCGATCTCCTCCGCCGTCCACTCGCCCGCCGGACGTACGTCCCAATGGGCGGCGGCGAAGGCACGGTCACGGTCCTGTGCCTCGTGGTCCGGCTCTTCGGGTGTCCCCCGCGGGGTGAGCACCACGCCGAGCCGGGCGTCCGGCCAGGCCAGTTCGGCCTGCCAGCCGTGTTCGTCGAGTTCGAAGCCGTCCTCAGGCGCGGGAACGCCCAGGTTGGCGAGCGCGTGAGCCAGTTCGGCCAGGCCGGCCTCGTCGGGGTCCACGTACTCCAGTACCGCGTCCCAGGCGCCGTCCCGCTCGGGCCGGGTTTCGGACGGCGGCTCCTCGGTTGTTCTCGCCGGTACCGCGGGTAGTCCGGCGGTCACGGCAACCGGTGGCAGGCTGTCCGATGCCCGCTGAGGCTCGCCGTTGACGACCTGCGTGACCCGTGTCGAGGACAGCCACCCCTGGCCGCCGGTCACGGTGAGCACGTCGGCGGTGAAGCCGTCGAGCAGTGTGGTGGTGAGCTGGGCGCTGTCGCCCCCGCCGTGCTCCAGGAACTGCAGCAGGTTGCTCCAGTACAGCCAGGCCTGCCAACGCCGCTTGTGGGTCTTCTCGTCCGTGACGGCGTGGGCACTGTCGTCCAGGAGTGTCAGTCCCGTCCACCTCGGGGGCCGGTGCCGCACGTCGGCGACCAGGACGAGCCGGCATTCGGACTTGTCCGTCGCCGCGAGGACACGCAGAGGTCCCTTCGGTTCGTCCACGACCCCGTCACGCAATGCCGCCTCGACGGCTCGGCCGACCGCTTCCGCCCCGACCGGTGAGTCCCGTAGCCCGGGGGTACCGATGAGTCCGGCCACGGTGGCTTCGGCGCGGTGGTGCCACTGTCGCGCGTCAGGGGCGCGGAGGTAGGCGAGCAGCAGATCGGTCGGGTTGACCCAGACCGTCTCCGACAGCTCGCCGGGGAGCCCGCCCCGGGTCTGGGCGTAGTAGGAGCGTGCCCGGTCCTGCGCCGCCCGGTCGTACGGCATCCACACCGGGTCGACGGGGGCGACTCCGGCATAGCCGGTGTCGCGGACGCGGCGCCGCCACTCCTTGACGTCGTAGTACGTCAGTTGGAATACCCGCAGTCCGTCGGCTCGCAGCCGGGCGCGTTTCGTCGCGTCGTCCGCGAGACGGTTGTGCTCGGGGCTCGCGTGATACCGGTATCCGTCCAGATAGACGGCGAGCCGGGGACCGGGAGCGTCGAGCCGCTCGAAGAGCACGTCGGGACGGGTCCCGTCGAGGACGCGCTGCTGCGAGACCCGCCAGCTCACGGTGGCTCCGTCGCCGGTCGTCAGCCGCAGATCCAGCGCCCGGGTGCCCGCCGGGGTGGTGTACGTGTCCGCTGCCGCACGGGACTCGGGCTGCTTGGCCCACTCCTCCAGCGTGTCGACGAACATGACCTCCAAGTCGCTCTCCGCCTGCTGTTCCAGCGGGATCTGGCGGGTCGTCGAGACCGGTGAGGTCCGCCAGCGTTCGCCGTCAGCGCCCAGAAGTTCGTCCAGCATGGACTGCACCTCGCGGCGGGAGACCCGGTCGTAGTCCGACGGGGGCACCCTGCGCAGGAGGCACTGGTGGCAGCCGTCCAACTCCTTCTGCTGGCACGGGCAGTTCTCGATGACCTCGCGCGCCTTCAGCAACACCTCACGGAACCCGGCCGCGGATGCCAGCCGGTGCAGATAGCCGGTCCCACCGGGCAACCGGTCGTAGACGACGAGGAAGCGCCGCGGGAAGTCGGAGCCGAGCTGTTCCGGACTGTCCGGCATCGAGGCCGCGGCGATCTCGATGTGGTCGGGGTCGCCGCCGTAGCGCGCCGCGATACCGGCGAACAGCGCCGCGGTGAAGGAAGCGAGCCGCTCTCGGGCCCGCGTCACGGAGGCGGGCAGCAGAATGCGTACGGCTTCCGTGGTCAACTCGTGCGCGAGCAGCAGCGGTACGTCCTGACCCGCCCCCTGCCTGTCACCGTGCCCGGAGCTCTGCGTACGTCGCCGGGGGCACCACAGCAGATGGTGGAGGCTCCCCTTCGTGGCAGCGGCGCCCGATTCGGTCAGCGCGTGCTGTGACTGGTCGACGACGGGTCGGCCGTCTGCCGTCGCCCCGCCGCAACTCGTGCAGACGTAGAACGGGTTGATCCGGACGTCCTCGCCCGCCAGCGGAACCGTGGAGCTGCCGTCCTGCCGGTCGAGTCCCAGGTTCAGTGTTCTGATGACGGCTCGGCGGGAGAAGTCCACGCCGAAGGTGGCCGTGTCGTGCCGCCAGGAACCGGTCGCCAGGTGCGCCGGGTCGATGTCCACGGTGGTGAGGACCGCGTACTGCCTGCGGGCGCGCTCGTCGCGGTCGTCACGCACGCGTGCGTCGTCCCGCTTGTCGCGCGCCACGACCCGGCGCGGCTGGAGCACGTACTGGACACAGCCCGCGTCCGCGATCTCGCGCCCGTCGCAGCGAGGACAGGGGGAGGTGTCGGTCTGGGCGTCGCGTGTGCGCACGTATCCGCAGGCTGGGCACAGCCGCCACACTGACCAGGCACGCCGCTCCGGGCTGCCGATGTCGAGGGCGCGTACCACGTGCTTGTAGCCGTTGACGTAGAAGCTGTTGCCCGGGGCGAGTTCGGTGAGGGCGATCTTGCGGGAGCGCTCGTAGTCGCGGGTCTCGCTGCGGTAGACGCGAGACGTACCGGCGGGGGCTCGGTGTTCTTGCGGCGCGTCGGTCCCGCCCGGCGTCTCGTCGGTGTCCGAGGGAACCTCGGACCAGTACAGCGTGGCCTCCAGCTGGGTCGTGGTGTCGGCCAGGCTGTAGTTCGGCAGGAGGCCCAGCTCGACGAGGGTGCCGTGCGCGCTGGTCCGGCTCAGGTCGCGCAACAGATCGCCGGTGCTGCGGCGCTCGGCGAGCAGCTCCCGCCGTTCCCGGTCCTGGACCTCGTCCGTGCGGGCCAGCGAGTCGACGGCCTCGTCGATCGCGGCGATCCTGCGCCGCAGCTCCTCCCGCCGACCGGTCCAGTCCTCCTCCGCCTCCTGGAGCGCGCGCACGATGCCGCCGGTCGCGTACTCCCGAAGTGCGTCGGCGGCGTGCGCGGACACCCCGGCGTCGTCAGCGTCCAAAGCGGCGGAGTCACCTTGGCCCTGTGCGGGGGACTCGCCTTCGGGGAACAGGGCCAGGAACTGCTCGACGAGTGCCGCCCCGTGCGTCTGTGCGGCGTCCGCGAGGTCCTGGCACCAGCCCGTCGTTCCGAAGAGAGCGGACGCTAGCCGGGGCACCGGCTGCAACCGCTCGCCGTCCGCCGTCCTGAGCCCGCCCCGCGCGGCGAGGTCCAGGAGCCACGCGGTGTACTGGCGGCGCAGGATCTCCACCGCCGACAGGTAGCAGCCCGGCGGCACGATGTCGCCGGCGATCATCTCTCGGGGCTGGTCCAGGTAGTACAGGTCCCGGGCCCTGCGGCCGCCGAAGGCTACGACCAACGCGTTGCCTGTCTTGCGTCCCGCGCGGCCCGACTGCTGCACATAGTTGGCGGGCCCCTTCGGCAGCGATCCGATGAGCACGGCCGACAGGTCGCCGATGTCGATGCCGAGTTCCAGTGTGGGCGTGCAGGACAGCACGTTCGGGTCGGTGTAGTGCGTGCCGGCGCGGAAGGTCCGCTCGACCTGCTCACGCTGCGCACGGGTCAGCATGCCGGTGTGCTCGGCCGTCACGACACGGAAGGTGCCGCCCGTCAGGTACAGCCGCCGGTAGTAGTCGTTCGTGTAGTCACGCTCCTGCAGAGCGCCGAAGCCCGTGCCGGTGACGCCCCCGCTGCCAACGTGCGGTTCGGCCGGTGCCGTGAGGCGCATCCCCGGCTGCGGCGGCGTCAGGTACCCCTTGCACCGGTAGCGCGGACACGGATGGCCGTACCAGCGGGTGCGCCGCTCAGGGGGCACGACCTGCTGCCAGCCGCAGTCCTCGCACGCCACGAACGCCTTGTTGACGATCGAGTCGTCCAGCAGCCGCACCTGGATGTGGCCGGGCTGGAGACCGTAGACGCGCGTGGTGCGGTCCTTCGCCGTCCGCACGCTGAGCGCGTGCTCGTCGGCGAGAGCGGGCAGCAGCCGACGGAGGTACTCGGTCGCCCCGGCGGCGTCCAGCCCCAGACAGCGGCGGGTCCAGTCCTGGAACCAGGCCTGCCGGCCGGTGACGACGTCGAACTCCGTCCTGTCCTTCTGCCCGTCCAACAGGAACCGCGGTGGGGCGATGCCTTCCGGGAACGCGGGCATGCCGTCCGGCCGCCTTCCGCTGATCAGGAAGCGGTCGGCTCCGGCCTCCCGCATCCACTGCTCCAGCCACCGGTGCCGGATCGCGCCGCGCAGCCGCAGCCGCTCCAGAAGGCCTCGCACATAGGCGAGATACCGCTCGGGCGTGGGGAGCCCGCCCGTCATCACCATCTGGCCGGGCAACGCGAGGTGCAGATCGCGGGCGAGGTCGGTGACCCGCTCGGGGTTCTCGACGACGACTTCGGCGGCGGCCGTCCGGGTGAGTTCCAGGGTGCGGCCGAGCCGTGACCGCAGCCCGAACTCCATGATCGTGGCGAACGCCAGCCGTTCACCGATCAGCCGCCAGGTACGGGCGTCGCCGGTACCGTGACCCGACAACACCCGGTCGACACCCGGCTCGTCGTGCAGGTCCGGCGGTACGACGGCGGCCAGCGCCTCGGGGTCGTCCACCGAGTCGAGTACGTTGCCGATCAGGTCGTTGAGCGCGGTCGCCGCCCCGGACTCGTCGAGGTTGTGCGCCAGCAGAGACCTCAGCGAGAACTTGTACGACGCGTTGGCGACGTATCCGGCACGGTGCGCGGCGTCCTGCGTGGAGTCGTTGAACAGCAGCGTCTTGCGTTCCTCCGGTACCAGCGCGATGTCCCCGCCGGTGAAGAGCTGGGTGACCGTGGCCGAGGCGAGGGCCGCCTGCGCCGTACCGAGGAACCTGATGCTGTTGTCGGTGTTGCACGCAGGGCAGCGGTCGTCCCTGGCCGCCTTGTCGGCGGTCTTCTTGTCGAGCAGCGCGAGCGCGAACCAGGCGTCCACCAGGTCCCCGTCGTCTCCCGCTGTCGGCAACCGGTAGGTGCCCTGGGCCCCGTCGAGCACCACCACGGAGAGCGGATCGACGCCGCTGCCCGCGGGCAGCCGCCCGGCCAGCGCGTCGAGTGCCTGGCGCCGCTCCGGCTCGGTCGCGGCGATGAAGTAGCGGATGCGGCGCTTGTCACGGCCGACGCCGGCCCGCCAGATCCGGTCCTGCGCCATGACGAGCTGTTGCGGATCGGACTCCGGGGACAGCGCCGCCCAGCCGGAGCGCCCACACGCGCGGCAATACACGGCGGGCAGGTGCACCTGCGCGGGGCGCACCGCCGTATCGGTACCCGCCAGAGGCCGCGGCCGGTTCGCCCCGGCCGAGGAGCCACTTCCTGCCGAGAGACTGTCCTCCTCGTCCGACGGGGGAGCGGCGGCCAGGGCGGCACGCCGGGCCTGCGCACGGTCGTCCTCGTACCAGCGGAACTCGGGGGTCCGGCCGACCCCGCGCAGCACACGCGTCACCGGCCGTACCCAGAGATGGGCCTCCACGTGCAGCAGGGGACGCGGACGCCGTTCGTCGGAGTCGGGGTCCCGGGCGGCGGACAGCAGGGCCACGAAACGGGACAGGGCCTGCAGAACCAGCTGCGGATTCTGCCGTGCGGTGCGCCCCCAGGAGTATCCGAAGCGGGCGAGCCGGTCCCGCAGACCCCACTCGTCCAGCGGTTCGCCGTCGAGCAGCGCGAGCACGCCCTGCGTGAAGTCGTGCCGCTTCAGAAGACGGCCGATACGGAACGCGTCGAGACCCTGCCGCCCCAGCATGCGGGTGGCGAGCCCGTCCAGGTCCAGCAGGTCCGGCTTCGCCTCGACTCCGACGCCGCCCGACGCCGCGATGACCTCCTGCGGAGTGGGCGGCTCGGGAAGCGCGTAGTCGACTTCGCCGGTGAACTCCTCGGCGGTCATCCGCTCCTCGCCGATGACCGCGTCCGCCGTGAACGGCATGCCGAACACCTGTGCCGCCACGTCCAGAATGCCTCCGGCTGACGTGCCCGCCCTGCCTGCCCCGAGCGTCGCGGAGGTCGCCACGGGGCAGATCCGCCCCAGCGGCCGGTCCGGCCGCGCGGCGCCGACCGCCGTCGCCAGCCGGCGCAGCAGCATGGCCACGTCGGTGCCCTGCGCACCGTCGTAGGTGTGGAACTCGTCCAGCACCACGTACGCGACGTCCGCGCCCTCCCACAGCACCCTGTCCTCACCGCGCTGCAGCAGCAGGTCCAGCATCTTGTAGTTGGTGATCAGCACGTCCGGCGGGGAGACGCGCATCTCCTCGCGGCGGGTCATGACCCGCCGGAAGTCCGTGTCCGGCCGGTCGCCGATGTACAGCCCGGCGGTCACCTGGGCGAGGTCGGGCGAGGTCAGGTAGTCGCTGATGCGGCCCGCCTGGTCGGTGGCGAGCGCGTTCATCGGATACAGCAGGACGGCTTTCACCCCGCGCCGCCCGAGAGCCTTCTGCCGCCGGCAGTGGTCGAGCACGGGCACCAGGAACGACTCCGTCTTTCCGGAACCCGTACCGGTCGTCACGAGCGTCGGCTCGGCCTCTCTGCCGCCCAGCGTGCTGAGCCGCTGCCAGGCCTTGGCCTGGTGCCGCCACGGCGTGAACCCGGGCCGCCGCTCCAGATGCCGCTCCCACCCGTCGTGCGCCTTGTGGAACGGCGTCCTGATCCGCAGATAGGGCCCTCGGAAGATCCCCGACTCCGGGTCCCCCAGAAACCGCTCCAGGGCCCGACGGGTGTCGTCGTCCGCCAGCGCGTAGGTCGTCGTGAGGTACTGCGTCAGACTGCCCCGCAGCTGCGCGGCGGCCAGAGTGGGTTTCACGACGCTCCCCTTCGTCTGTGGCTCCCGAGACGCTTGCGTGGCAGCGGTCGCCTCGTGTGGTGCGGATCAACCGTATAGCGCAGGTCGGACAGTGTGTGAGGGGACGGGTACACCCGTGGTCCGGTGAATCCCCCGGTCCGCTGCCGCAGCGGCTTGTGCCCAGAACCGATCCGGTGGCCGATTGGCGCCCTTTCCGACCCGAGCCGATGGTTTCACCCTGAAGGAAAACACCGTGCACGGGCAGCGCCGAGGGGGACGCCATGTCCGTACCGCTGTACGTTCCCGTCCTGCCGACCCGGCCGCACGCCACGGCCGCCTACCGTGAGCTGACGCCGGACCTACAGCGCCGGGTCGCCCCGCTGTGGACGCTGCCTCCCCGCCCCGGCATGCCGCCGAAGCCGCTGGCCGAACGGATCGGCAAGGACGTCGACGATGTCACCGCCGCACAGCGCCACGGATCCGCGTGGCTGGACGCGCCGTTCGCCGACGACACCGAAGCCGCGGTGCTGGCAGACGCCCTCACCCCCGACTGGTGGGACCACCGCAACCTGCGGCCGGTCACCGGACCCGGGCGTCCCGCCGCGCAGCAGTCACTCGCCCTCGCCGTGGCACGGCGACGCGAGGACGTACTCGGTGTACGGGTGCGTCTCCCCGGCGAGTGGAACGACGGCACGGCCTCGGACGTCCGCGAGTTGCTGGACCGGCTTCCCGTGAGCCATCCGGCCGCCCTCTTCCTCGACCTCTGCAGTGTCCTGCCCGACCGCCCCGAAGCCGCCAAGGAGGCGCTGCGCGCCCTGGACTCCCTGATCCCGCTCACCTCGTGGCGCACCGTGACCGTGGTGGCGGGCGGCTTCCCCGAGCCGCCGGAGGACTTCCGGGAAGGCGTCCCGCACGAGGCCCCACGCACGGACTGGGAGACCTGGCACGAGATCCAGCACGGCGAACGCCCGTACCTCCCCCGGCTCCACTACGGCGACTACGCAATCCACCCGGCCACGTACGTCACCCAGACCCCGCCAGCGCGCGGCGGAGGCCCGCCGTGGGGCATCCTCCGCTACACCACCGCCCGCTCCTACCACCTGTCCAAGGTCCCGCACGGCAGGCAGTACGACGACGCCAACCGCGAGGCTGCCCGATGCCTCACGCGGCTCACGGACTTCCGGGGCCCGGATGCGGGCCCTGGCGAGAGGTGGCTGCGCGACCGCGCTCGGGGCACGAGCAGTACGGGCAATCACGCGACGTGGAACCGTGTGGGAAATGTTCAACACATGACGTTCGTGGCGAACTCCATGCATGAGCAGACTGGCTGATCCGTGGTCGATTAGCTCAGCGACCGGTCGGTCTGCAGAGGGGCAGCGGCACCGGACGCTCTCACCGGCGCATCGAGATCGCATCCTCCTTGCTGGCCAAGGCAGTTGAGATACGCTTCTGCATTCCGTTCCGTCCTACGCCGAGTCCAGGCCGGGGCAGGAGAACCGGACTTCATCCACTTCGTCGAGGGGGATCTCGTGGACCAGAACCTGCTAGCGCTTGCCGGAACCGCAGGTACAACTGTCGTCACCCTGCTGGTGACCGACGCATGGGGGCAGACCAGGCGCGGGGTGACAACGCTCTGGAGGCGTTTTCGGCCAGAGGCTGCAGACGAGATCGATGGGCTTCTGTCCAGGTCACGAGATGTTCTCCTCGCTGGAGGGCAACCAGACAGCGTGGAGAGTGAATGGCAGCTCCGACTTGGAGCTCTGCTGGCCCAGCACCCGGAAGCCGCAGCCGAGCTGTCTTCCTTGTTGGAGGACCTGACCGTCGGCCCGAGCGGGCAGGCGATCAGCGGAGGAGTGCACCTCGAGGCCCGCGCCGAGGGGGACGGGCAGATCTATCAGTCCGTACGTGATCAGACCGTGAACAACTACCGATAACGACGTATGGACAAGTCACCTGAACCTTTGGCCGGTGAGATCCACCTGTCCGGAATGGCGTCCGACAACGGTGGCGTATATCAGGCAGTCGGCGATCAGACCGTGACCCACCTGAACCTGCACGTCGGTACGGCGACAGGTCTGAACGGCTCCAGAGAGATCGGTGCGCGCGTCACCCCCGAGGGTGCTCAGCGACACACTCAGCTCGTCATCGAGGCGCTGGCGTTGGCAGTGGAGCATTTCCGCAAGAAATGCGCCGAGCTGGCGGAGGAGGCACGACGTGCGCGCGCCGAGGGCCGCCGTGAAGCACTTCGAGAGGTGCAAGAGAAGCTGCGCGACGCGGAGTCGCGCGTGATAAGGGCGCAAGAAAAGAAAAGAGAGGCCGAGCGAGAGCGTGAGCGCCTAGAAGCCCTCATGGCCAGGACCCGCTACGAAGCGGAAGCAGCGAGGCGACAACCGACACAACCGTGGGAGCGGCCGGACGATGAGCGTGCCTTTGAGGACATCCTGGCATCAGCAGACCATGAACTGAGCTTGATCCGGTCTGAGTTGAGTTCGCTGGCGAGTGATCTCGGAAGGGACGAGGAACCCTCGGGCGGTGACCGGGTCGTCAGCGGTGAGGTTGTGTCGGAATCACCGCAAGACCAGCGCTTCGGCAAGGCTGTGTCGAACGAATCTGCGTTGGCTGGTGTCACAACGGCGGCGTCGACCCGGCGTCCGGTACCACCGGCGGCTCCCAGCGGACCGCAACGCATTGCACCAACGGTCAGACCCGGGCGAGTCCGGTGCAATCTGGGGCGCATGTTCTTCGTCGGTGCCGGTCTGCCGATGCCGATGGTCGGTGCTGCCATTCGGTTGGTGTACTCCCGGAACCCCGGTGTGTCAGTGGTGTGGAGCATCCTCTTCCCGGTGACTGCTGTACTCCTGGCTGTCGGTTTCACCTCCCTCCTCATTCTCTTCGCTAGGCTGGCGTATGCCTGGCAAAAAGACGACGGCACAGTTGTGGTGAGTTGCTTCTTCCATACTGCGCTGGGCGCTGCACTGTTTGTCGTGGGCATCTCCTTGAGCCCAGAGGCGGTTCCACCGCTGACTGAATGCGGCCGGTTGATTGCCGAATACCTCGGCCCTTTGTGAGGGGGGCAGCGTCCCTTCCAGGCCCCACTTGTCGCCTCGTTGCTCACGCCGGGTGCCGCCTCATGGCAGAGTCAGCCCTGCCCATACCGTCTTCCCAGGAGCGTCCGCGCGCGGCGTGGCACCCCAGTCGTCGGCGAGAGCCGCAACCAGCATCAGACCCCTGCCCGACTCCACGTCGTCAGGCGGTTCGTGGGGACAAGGCGGGAGGAGCCGTTCGGCCCGGGTGTCGGATACCTCGACGCGCAGGGTTCCGGCGTTGGCGGTCAGCCGGACCTCGAAGTCCCGGCCTGATACGCGGCCGTGTGTGACGGCGTTCGCGGCCAGCTCGGCGGTGATGAGCGTCAGCGTCTCGTTGACTGTGGACGTGTACGGGTGGCCCCACACGTCGAGCCGGTCCGAGACCAGACGGCGGGCGAGGCGGGCACCGCGCGGCGTGGAGCTGAAGCGCATCGTGAACTCGTCGGTCGTGGTGCCTACTTCGGTCGCACTACGCGTTGCGGCCGTGGGCGTGGGGGAGTGCTCGCTGTTCATGGCGTCTACGCTGCCGGGCGGGCCCTGACGTGCCCAGGTCCGACGCGCACACAGCGAGGCGCCGTAGGCGACGGTGTGTTCCGTGTACGCGGGGATGTGTGGTGGCGAGTCTGTGGACCTACTCCCCGTACTCCCTCAGCAACTTGTTGAGGTTGCGGATCTTGTCCACGTCACCCTTCGGCAGGGGATCGCTGCTGTTGAAGTGCATGACGTT
Organism: Streptomyces sp. SP18BB07; assembly: GCF_036322545.1. Lineage (NCBI taxonomy): Bacteria > Bacillati > Actinomycetota > Actinomycetes > Kitasatosporales > Streptomycetaceae > Streptomyces > Streptomyces sp. SP18BB07. Next base: position 180,977 of record NZ_JAQYWT010000370.1, on the reverse strand, counting down.
GTTGCGGATCCTGCGGATCTCCTCAAGCCGTGCGATGAACACCTTGCGGTCGAGCGGCCATCCGAGTTGCTCCCACAGCCCGGGGTTCTCAAGTACGCGTTGGTAGTCGCCGACGGTCATGTCACCGAAGGAGGTGATGCGTTCGCCCTCCGGGTCGCAGAGCTTCGTGACCTCGGGCAGGGTGAAGGCCCCCGCGATGACTTGCCGCAGCCTGCGGTCCATCTCCCCGATCAGGAGGAAGTGTCCGGCCAGATCACCGTAGGCCCGGGCCACGTCGGCGGCGGTGACGATGCCGGCGATGGCGTTCCGTTGGTCCCTGACGAGGACGAAGTCGTGCTCGGCCAGAGTGGGGAGGACGTCGATCAGGTCGTGGTCGTAGCGGACGTCCCGCGCGTCCACGATGGCCTGGGAGAGGTGGGCGCCGGGATCGGCGTGCCGGGCGCGGGCTATGGACTTCCACGAGACCGATCCCCGCAGGTTGTGCGGACCGGCGAGGACGGGCAGCTGGGAGAAGTCGTGGAGCACCATCAGCGTGATGACCTCCTCGAAGGTGGCCGTCGGCTTGACGCTGACGACGCCGCCGAGGGCGGACGGCAGGGTGCCGACGGTCAGCCCGGTCTCGCGTGATTCCTGTTCTTCGGATGTACTGGCCGGAACTGTGGTGGTCGCCGGGTCCCCGGCGAGGGGAACGTCCTCAGTGTCTTCTTCCGCGGCCTTGACCAACTGGACCGTGGTGGTCAGGGGAACTTTGTCGAATTCGGGCGAGGTGACGAGGCTGTGGTTGGCGAGCTCGGCCTCGATCTGCTCGTTGACAAGTCCTCGACCTGTCGCACCCCACCACCCCAGTAGCTCCTGCACGGAGAGGGTGAACGGCCTTCCTGCCTCGGCCGACTCACGGGCCTTCTTCAGCCGGGCGTGCCGCTCGCTGGGCGACAGCGACGTCTGTCGCTGCTCCTCCGGCTCTGTGGGGTCGGCTTCCTCGGCGGCCCGGTCCAGCAGCTCCTGGCGCAACTGCATCAGGAACCTGCCGTCGTCCACCTGCCACGCCTCCCACCCGTCGAACGTCCCGTACCCGACGGCGACCATGGCCGCCTTGGACGGTGAACGGAACTCCTCCCCGTCCGCCAGCCGGATCCATCCTCGGGCCGTGACCGTGGCCTCGTGCGTCTCGCCCATCCGGGGCCGTACGAACGTCAGGTGTTCGCCCTCCGCGAGAAGTCCGGCGCTGAGCAGGTCGGAGAGGGTCACCCGCCGTCCGTCCAGGAGGTAGCGGGCGCGGGACTGCGTCTCTGCGGGACCGGCGGCGGAATCAGTCATGTCACCTGCGCCTTTGCTGGTGGAAGTGGGCCGTGGGTGTCTGCTTCAGAGGTGGCGCCCGATGTGGGCGATGCGGATGGCTTTCTCGTCGTGAACGAGGCGGAAGTAGATGCGGCCGGCGTTGCGGTTGAGGTTCCCGTGGAGTTCGAAGCAACGGCTCTCGCCGTCCTTGTCCTCCCAGAACCGGTTCCTGCGTGCGTTCTCGTGCTCCGGCCTGATGTTCGGGGCTTCCCAGTGTGGCCCTGTGGGGGAGGTGACCGGGTCCCATGCTGCCGCGCTCGCCTGGAGCTGGCGCAGCAACCGGCGCGCGCCTTTGAACCACTTCGGGTCGAGGTTCTCCAGATCTTCCCGCACTCGGTCGAGGAACTGAAGGTTGGGGAAGAAGTCCTCGTGCCCCGCCCAGAGTTCAGCCCCGCTGGAGACGCGGTCCAGTCCTTCCAGACGCCCCCACTCCTCGTGTTCACCGAGGTGCGCCTTCTGAGAGGCATGCCGAATCGTCTCCGGATATTCGTCGACGACGGTATCCCCGGTTTCGGGGTCCTCCGACAGTTCCTCGATACGAAGTTCCAGCCAGGCCGTGTCCCAGTCCGGGGCGAGCGGCAGGCTCACGGCGAGGCCGTCCGCCATCAGGGCCGCGCCGAGCCCCTGTACGTCGACACCGTTGTGCCGGTGCGAGATGTCGTCCCTGCCGGATGCCGCAGCGCCGTGGAGGGCGGCCGTGAAGGTCGTGCAGCGGTCGCGCATCCGCTGGATGAAGCGGTGTTCGTCTCTGTTGCGGGCGTCGTTGCGCCACTGCGCGTAGTAGTAGCCGTGGGCGAGTTCCGCCTGGTCGAGCGGGCTCTGCGTGGCGAGGCTGATGTCACGCCAGCGCCGTAACTCCCGGAGCACGTCCACGAAGGTGCGCATGCCCGCGGCGACTTCGTCGGGCCCGCACTTCGTCGCACAGGACTGTTCGTTGAGAAACACAAGCAGCGGCACGCCCCACCCCATTCTTGTTCCGCGCCGTTGGCCCCGACCCCCCGGGGCACGTCGTTGACTCCGTGTGCCTGCTCAGTCGAGCAACTGGTCGAGGGAGTTCTCCCACTCGTCGAAGAAGCCCTCGGGCCATTCGGAGAGCCGTCCGTCCGGCCCGATCACCGGGCTGACGACCTCCGAGGTCTGATCCTTGCGGCGGAAGTAGTGCACGGCGGTCGCGTCAGCGCTCAGCAGCCCCTGCTTGACGCGGAGCCGCAGCCCGTTCAGCACGTGGTCGCTGTGCGTCTCCATCACCACCTGCGCCCCACTGGCAGCAGCCGCGCTCGCCAGGTACGCCATCCAGGTCTGGCCCTGCGGGTGCAGATGCGCCTCAGGGTTCTCCAGCAGGATCAGCGTTCCCGGCTTGGCCGACAGGCAGGCGACGACGATCGGCAGGACGTACGTGAGTCCGAACCCGACGTTGGTGGGGCGGTACCGGTTGGACTGGGAGACACCCGATCCGAAGCGGTAGCTGAGCCGGACCGTGTCGGTGCCGTCGATGCCGGCCGCCTCCAGACTCACACCGGGGCAGAGCTTCTGCATCCAGGCCTCCGTCTGACCGAGCAGCGTGATGGACGCCGCGTCGGGTACGACGAGCGCTGACGCTTCGACGGGGTCGTCCTGGTGAGCGCGTAGGTAGTTCACGGTGTGCTCGCCGTGCGCGCCGAGGAAGCCGCGTGTGGAAACTGCGTGGTGCGAGCGCGGGTAGCTGACCTGGGGCGAGACGCGGTCGGCCTTCAGGTACTGGAAGCCCGGCCCGAACAGGGTCGGCAGTAGACCGGCGGGCTCCCGGCCGACCATGCCCCCGTCCTGGTCCGGCAGCAGCTTCAGATGGTCGGCCTCCCGCTCGTAGACGGCACTCCATCGGACGGCAGCTCCGTCGCCGCGCACCGCGAGCGTGATGTGTGGACCGGTCTCGTCGTACGACTCGTGCCGTACGTCCTGTCCGATGCCGAGCTGCACCAGCTCCTCGTTGAGCAGCAGCCCGGCCTCGCCGCCACCGACCGGGGCAAGGTCACCGGACTCGTACGACTGCCGCAGCAGCGCGAGGGACTGGAGCACGGAACTCTTGCCGGAGGAGTTGAGCCCGGTCAGCAGAGTGAAGGGGGCCAGACGGAGTTCCTGGTGGGCGAACGCCTTGAAGTTGGTGAGAGTGAGCGACTCAAGCATCCGTGGACTCCAACACCTCGCGGAACAGCTCTTTCATGGACTGGAAGCGGTAATTGACCTTGTCGGCGTCGCCCGTTCCGGAGGAGATTGCGTCGAAGAAGGCCGGGTCGTCCGTAAGCTTCTTGAATTTCTCCTCGACGAGGCTCGCCCGTTGGCAAAGGATCTTGGTCTCTTCCGGGGTGCACTGGGCCAAGGTGACAGCCTGTACTTCGAATAGAGCCTTGTTGATGGGGTAGCGGCGTGCCGATCCGGCGAACTGTTTACGAAACGCGTGCTCCCCGAAAACGCGGGCGCTGGCGAGCATGGCGCGGTAAAAGCGTCTCTCCAGGTCGAGCAGCTCCGACGGCGTGAGAGTGTTGATATGGCGCATGGCCTCACGCAGGAAGCCGTCGAAGTCCTGGGTGACGTACCGCTCCGGTGGCGTCATCCAGAACGCCAGGAATCGCAGGCACAGTTCGCGCTCTGCCATGCGGCTGGGGGACACGCTGCGTGTCGTCGCGTACAGGAAAAACAGGCTTTCCGCGAGCCTGGCCAGCAGATCCCGTGCTGGTCCCGGAATGAGCGCGTGCCGCAGCTCCTGCTGGCTGAGGGGCAGCCCTCCGGTGTTGATCCGCGTGAAGATGTTGAACCGGGCCTCTTCGGGCGTGCCCTTCCGGATGAGCAGCAAGGACAGCTCGGTCTCCAGGACGCGGGTCTGCATCCGCCCCGGCAGGTCCTCGAACGTCTTGCCGTTGTAGTCGAGGTACTCCAGGTTGCTCAGCACCAACGGTTCCAGCCCGGCCGCCTCAGGCTTGACGAACCGGACGATAGTCGTGAGCCGTTGCACCCCGTCCACAACGGTCCAGGAGTCGTCGGCCTCCTCCGCCACATAGATCGTGGGCAGCGCGATGCGCAGGAGAAGGGACTCGATCAGCCTGCTCTGGGCCGTCTCGTTCCAGATGCCGGAGCGCCGTTGGAAGTCGGGTTGCAGATCGATGAGCCCGCGCTTGAGCCGCTGAAGCATCAGATCGATGGTCGTCGCGCGCGGATAGACGTCGATCAGTTCCGGGTCGAACGGCGCCCGGTGGCTCGGGCCGAGGTCCTCCGCTTCGATGCCGGCGCTGAGTCCGGTGTCGGTCAGCTCGACGAGCGGTTCGTCGTTCCGCGGTGTGGAGGACACGGCGGACGCGGGGTCCGGTGACGACTGTTCCGGCTCCGGCACGGGAGCGCTGCCGACCAAGATGTGCCCCTCCGCATACGTACATACCGCCCATGAATCGAACGTGTCCGTACAGTAGCTGATCGACTACGGTCGGCGCCCTGCGTTCGGCTCGAAGGAGCCGTGCTGTCATGGCAGTCCCCGGCCGGACTCAGCGCCCGATTCCGCCATGGTGGGAACAGGTGCCGCGGCCACTGGACCTGGAGACAGAACCGTCGGCGCACACGGTTCCGGGGAACACCGGAGTGGGTGTGGGAGCCGGGCGGGTGGGTTGCGCCGGTGTTGGCGTGGCGGGCAGAGGTGGCAGGGTACGGACGGCCGCCCAGCAGTTTCCTCGGTCGCCGATCCAATAGGCCTGGGGAGCGGTGTCCGGGCAGTCCCCGTACGGAGTGCCGGCGGGTACGAGGCCCTGTTCCACAAAAACATTCACCGCCTTGTCCAGGGCACTTGCCGGGGCGTTCGTCGGAACGACCTCGCGCTTCACTTCGACGAGGCGGACGCCCAGCCCGCGGCCGTCGGCCGGCCGTACTACGGCGTAGGCCGTCCTCGACATGGTCGCCGAGGCGCCTACACGGCCGAAGTACGTGTGCTCAGTGGTGAGCGAGTGCTGCTCGGAGTCGATGAACTCGACGGTGACGTAGTAGTTGGCTTCGCCCCGGCCGGTGTTCTTCACCGTGATGTCCACAGCAGTCAAGCCGGAGTCCGCATCCGAGCACCACAAGTCGCTCAACTCGACGTGGCGTGCGTGCCCGGACGCGCGAGTGGGAGTGGCGGAGACGTCTGACGCGACGGGTGGACAGACGTCACTCTCCGCCTGACCGGTGCTCGGTTGAGCCGAGCAGCCGGTGGCGAGAAGCCAGGCGACCACTGCGACGACAGACCAACCCGCGCGCTTCACCGGTGGCCTCCCCTCACTGTCCTGCTGCTCGGGACGACGGCTGTGTCTGAAGGCACCAGGGCGTGGCTTCTGTCCTTGTCAGCCCGAGCGGGTTCACGTATGCGAGCGGCTCACCTTCGCTGGGCAGGCGCCGCCGGATTGGGTACACGTCGGTTGAAGACCCACACCCCCTGCGAGTGGGTGGCCCCCATGACCCTCCCTGCGTCCCGCAGCCACGGATTCGCCCTCTGGAACGGTGCGAAGTTGTCGTTGGAGACGATCACCCCGCCGACTTCGTGGGCGATGCTGATCACCAGTGCGTCGCCCCGGCCCTCGGTTCCGGCGGGGGGCTGCACGACGGTGTTGTCGGCGATGGCCTTCTCCACGAGAGGCCGTTCCTCGGCGGACACGTCGTGTCGGAGGGTGGCGTCGACGACGACGTGGATGTCACTGTCGGGGTGCTTGAACCGCAGCGACCGTACGGCGGCTTGTAGCGCCGCGAAGCTCGGCTTGCCGCCTGCCGTCCGTGGAGGCCGCCCGTTCCACGCGAGGTTGGAACCGTCGATGACGAGCGCCGGCGCGGCCACGGCCGCGCCGGCCGTCGGGGTCGCGGAACGAGGAGGAGCGGGCTTGGGCGCACCGTTGCCCCGGCTGTCTGCCTTCGCCTTTTGGGGATGGGTCGGCGTGGTCGCGGGCCGGGCGGCCGGGGCGAGGGCGAGCAGCCGGTCGAGCTCCTTCTTCACCTCCGGCAGCACGTTCCCGTCCCCGAACACCTTCACCTCGCCGTCGAGGACGACCTCGCCCGTCTTTTGCAGGGTCGCCCTGACTGTCAGCAGACCCTCCTTGCTGTAGGTGTACTCCAGGTCGAAGACACCGTCCTCGGCCTTGCACCGCTCGGGGTAAGTAAGGACCAGGTCGGTCAGCTTGACGTTGTCCGGGTGGTCGACCTCGCGGTCCGGGTCTCCCTCCCAGACCTCGACGGTCAGTTGGGAGACGTTGTCCTTGTTCGGCTCGTACGACTTCACGCGCTGCTGCGGAAGTCGCTGGTTCCGGTCGATCAGGGCGCTGAACTTCCGCCTGCCCTCACGGTCCGTGGTGGTCGTGCCCAGGGCGTGCGTGTTGACCACCCGGATGATGCTCTTCAACTCGCCGTCCATGGCGGCGGCGCTGATGGCCGCCCCCTCGGCCACCGCGGTCATCGGGTCGCACAGGGAGGTGTCCACGAGTTCGCAGTCGAGTGCTTCGGAGACCGCGGCGCGTACCGCCGGGATCTGGCTGCTGCCGCCGATCATCAGCACCGCGGTGAGGTCCTGCGGGTCGATCCGAGCCTGCTCCAGGCATTCCTCCACTGGGTCGAGGGCCCGGTTGATGAGGTCCTGGATGGCCTCGGAGAACTCGTCCTGCCCGATCTCGACGGTGGCGTCGTCGGGCGTCTGGACGCGGACCGATTCCTGATGGGAGAGGAGGATCTTGGCCCGCTCGATCTCCAGGGCGAACATCCGTTTCTCGGAATCGCTCCACCGCCCGCGCGCGGGGGCCCGGTCGAGGACCATACGGCGCAGCCGCGCGTCGATCTCCAGGCCGCCGAGGCGGTTGACGCCCCGGCTCGCCTTCTCGTCGAAGAACCCGTCGTCGTGGAGGAGGAGGGTGGCATCCATTGTGCCGCCGCCCCAGTCGAAGACCAGGAACTCGCCGTCGACCTCCATCTCGTGCGCGTACGCGATCGCGGCCGCCGTCGGCTCGTTCAGCAGGGTGCGGACGGTGAGGCCCGCGGCACGCGCGGCCTCACGGGTCCGGAAGCGGGCTGCCCCGGTCGCGTTGGCGGGCACAGTGATGACGGCCTCGCGGATCTCGGTGGCGGCTTCCTCCTCAGCGGCGCCCGCGATGGCGTGGAAGACGCCGGCGGCGGCGGTTGTCGCGGCGAACCGTTCACCGCCCAGCTTGACGAAAGGCTCCTCGCGCAGCATCCGCTTGCACGCCTCGACGGCCTGCTCGGAGCGGAGTTTCGCCTCCCAGCCGAACAGGGTGCCCGGCCGCAGGGAACTCGTACCGACGACCGACGGGTAGAGCAGCTCGAACCCCTCGCGCCTCCAGTTCGCATCCAGGCCCTGGCCACCGATCTCCAGGATCTCGACGTACTCGCCGTTCCACTGGGCCGCGACCGAGTTGGTGGTCCCGAAGTCGATTCCGGCTGCCGTCATGCTTCCTCCCCCGCCTTCACGCCCGCGGACCCGGCGATGCGCCGGAGCTGCCCCGCGAGAATGACCTTCCCTGTCAACTCGTCCACGTATGCCGGACTCAGCAGCTCGAAGGCGTCTCCCTCGCCCTCGGTCACCACGAACCGGTCGTTCTCCTCGGGCTCCGTCACCCGGAGCAGCCGCAGTTCCCGCAAGTGCGCCGTCATCGCGCCGTCGACGGTCTCGCGGCTGTCTCCCGCCCGGGACCAGAGGAGCGCGTCGATCTCGGCGAGACGTCCGGCGAACTGGGCGCGTGTACGGAACTCGTCCAGGACCGCTCTGCGTACCGCAGCGGTGAGCGCGCCGGCCGGGGGCACGTCGTCGGCCCCGGCAGCCTCCAGTGCCTCCGGTACGCGGGCCGCCACTCCTTTGATGACCGTCATCGCGTCGATCGGTTCAGGACGAGGCGGAGCTTCGCTGACGCTGGTCTCCGCAGGCTTGACCGGGGCATCCGTGTGCCGTTCCTTGCGGCGCTTCAGGCCTCCGGGTTTGTGGGGTGGCGGCGCGCTCTGCGCCCCGGGTTGCGTCTGGCCGCACGCGGGGCATGGGCGGTGTGGTCGCTCCCTCTTGGGAATCTTCTTCTTGGGAGGCATCAGGGCTGCTCTGCTTCGTTCGGCTCGGACGGTGGGTCAGGACGACGGCGCCGAAGCGGTCATCGTACGGAGCTGTGGCGGTCGAGGCGCGGCGCGGTCGTCCGGAAGTCGTTGAGGAGTTCCACGGCGGCACGGGCACGGATGGCCTCCAACTCGCTGCCACTCGTTACGGAGGTCCGGCGGGACAGGGGCTCCGCCGGGGGCACCAGATGCTTCGGAACCTGAGAGGGCATGACGTACCGTGACCAGTCGAGCGGCAGCTGGTAGAAGACGTCCCAGCCCGCCTCGCCGCGCAGCGCGCCACGGATGCGTTCCTCGGCCATGTTCAGCTCCGACTGGGCCCTGGCGTCGCCCTCGTGTTGCCGGAATATCTCCCGGCAGCGCTCCTCCCATCCGTCAGCCCCGTGATCCAGGCCGATGTCGAGGAAGGGATCACTGAACGGGCCGCGGTCGTTCCTTCTCGTCCCTCTCCAGGCGCGAAGGAGCCGGAGGTTGCGTTCGGCGACGGCGCCTCCTTGCGCGGCGGCCTTCTCGGCGTGCTCCTCGGCGGAGTCGAGCAGCCTGTCCCGTACCGTCGGTGAATCGAGCCGCTCGCTCTGGCCCACCGCCGCGTACGCCGCGATGGCGTGGGCCTCCTGTACCAGGTCGGCCGGAACCTTGCGGTTGCTCACGCTGCCCCTGGTGAGGGAGTGAGCTTGCTGGGCCGCCGCATCCAGGTCACCGGCCTTCACGAGGTCGTAGGCGCGGTTCAGGGCGACGAGGGCGTAGAACGGACTCCGTCCGGCGTCGACCAGGTTGCTTGGGCGCCACAGGGCGGCCATCAGCAGCCAGAGTCCCCGGTCCTCGGTCATGCTCGGTTGCCACTGCCCGGACAGCGCACCCGACCTGAGGTCACGCAGCTCGATCTGCTGGGGCCGGGGCAGGGCCGCGTCGAGTGCGTTCAAGGCCGTCACGTCGCCGTCCATGACGACGTCGTACAGAAGGTCCCACACATCGTCCGGTTCCTGTCGGACGAGGGTGTCACCGATGAGGAAGGACTGCCGGCGCAGATACGCCTGCCATGCGAGGCGTTCGGCCTGCTCGCCGGTGATGGTGGCGGGGGTGAGCCGCGCACGCAGATAGAGGCCTTCCTCCGCGCCCCGTCTCGTCCAGGGCGCGTCCTCGGGCATGAGGCCGCCGTGGTCGATCAGATCGTCGATGACGGACAGGGGCGCCCATGCGAGGAGTTCGTCGAGATAGCGGTTCGGCACGGGTATCGCGCCGCGTGTGGCCGCGGTCGCGAAGAGGCTGAAGGCGGGGCCGCCCGAGACCGCGTGCGAACGCTTGCTGACCAGGTCCAGGCTGGGCGCCGTCGAACACAACACCCTGCACCGCTCCAGGCCTGGCTCGTTGAGCCATCGCACACCGGTGGCCCAGAGGCTCCGCAGATGCCCGAGGACCGACTCCGGCGGCAGGAGGCTCAGCCCCGCACGCACCGCGGGCAGCAGGGTCTCACGGTCCGGATCGCCTTCGAGGGCCTGCGCGAGGACGGCCCGCTCCGCCTCGGGTATACCGGTGGCGGCCGCTGTCTCCGTGAGCATGGCCAGCACGGCTTCGACCGCCTCGCCGCCCCCGACGCCGAGCCAACGCCACTTGCGCTGAACGAAACCGCTCACGCCAGAGGAGCCCTGGCTCTCCCGGCGTTCACGCGCACGTTTCAGGCGCTCTTGTTCAGCGGCTTTCGCCGCCTGACGAGCGGCTACCGGGTCCGTCATGTCGTACACCCCGACAGATTATCCGCGCGGTCTGACAATCCATACGGCCTCGCACGTTTCGTGACCATGGACGATGAGCGGATGCAGTAGAACCGACGGGCCGTCATGAAAAGTTGACGCTGGTCAGTTGGGATCGGCGATGCGCACGAGTCCCTCCGCGGCTTCCCGGGCCATCCACTTGTCGTGGATTCGGGAGCCGATCTCCAAGGCGCGCGCATAGTGCTCGCCTGCATGTGGGAGATCACCGGAGCCCTCTGCGCACCTGGCGACGTGAAACAGACTCCAGCCCGTCAGAGCCTCGTCATCACCATCCAGGGCAGGCCGCTGCTGTCGGAGAACTGATCGTGCACGGTGACGATGCCCGGATGATTGAGCTTTCCGGCCGCGCGGGCCTGACGCTCGGCCCGCGCTAGGAGAACCTCTCGCTCCTCGGCTGATACTCCCTCAGGAACCTTGAACTATTTCAGTACTACCCGGCGGCGCAGGCGCACGTCGTACGCCAGCCAAGCCTCCCCCTGGCCCCCGCCCCCCAGGCGTCGTTCCAGCCGATACCTGGTGTCAACGGCGGGAACCGTCTCAGCGTCCTCCATGGCAGCACATAACCACACCAGTGATGGCGGGCACAGAGCTGCTTACCGATTGCGACTGAGCGTTGTTCAACCTGAATTAGCTGGTCATTGGGCTGGCGCCGACGCCGGTGATCCAGTGAAGGGCAATCTGGGGTACTGCGGATCTCTCACTGAAACAGGTGTGCCCGTGTGAGACGGAGGACTGCCCTCGTGGACATGTACGGACGCCTCCGGTACGCCTACCGTCGAAGATACTGGCGGAACGGTTCGGGGCCGGGGTGCTACGCCCGGCTCCCGACCCCACTACAGGGAGCGGCAGCGTCATGGGCTTCGACCGGAAAAAAGAGACTGGCGAGCGGGAAGGAAAGGCTCTGCCACCTCGAACCTCAGTGACTCAGAGCGCCAATGCGGCGCGCTTCCTGGGGAACCGTCAAGTCACGCAGGCGTCTGTCCGGGCCGTGCAGCGTATGGCGGGGAACGCTGCCGCCGCCGCGTATGTGCAGAGGGTCACCGACGAGGATCGTGAGAAAGCCAACGCTCGCCGGGAACGTTGGGCCAAGCGCGACACTGGACGCGGCGGTGCCCAGCAGGCAGAGAGCTTCACCACGCACGAAACCTCGTTCGGTCCGTACAACGAGCGCCCCGGACGCGGCGGGGCTCCGTACATCAGCTCCAACAAGAAGCAGTATCCGGGTACCCAGGGCGACGACCGCTACGTCCGTGAGGAAGAGAATCAGTTCACCGGCCTGATCCCCACACTCGACGCCGAGCAATTCCACCTTCTCGTCGACGCGCTGAAGGGGCGGGAACTGAGCGAGGAGGATATCGAAGGTCTGAGCGACGAACAGTGCCGGGCAGCGGCGATGCTGATGGGAATCGCCAACGCCGAGGCGGTTCGCGAGCCGGGAGCGATCAAGCACATCCGTAGCGCGCTCCGGCGGCAGGCCAACCCGTATCACGAAGCAACGGAGTTTCTCAACGACTACCCGCAGGCGAGTGTCGGTGGTGCCCAGCATGAGAAGCGCGTCCGGTCGGGCAGGGCAAGGCGGTCCACGCCCGAGGTCGAAACCATTCTTGATGCATCGTCTTCGTCGGACGAGGACACATCCCCCCGCCGGTGATTCTCCAACCGGCCTGCCGTGTCCGGTGGTGACCGCGTCGATCAGGGCCTGGAGCTTGGGTGGGACCGCTTACGGGTCGATGGATCGTAGCGAGCCGTGGGGTCTGATCCACGCCCGCGGAAGGGGTGAGGAGGGACGCGGAGGGAAATGGGCTCCTTGCCAGTGGCGGATGGGGAGGAGTGCGCTTTCGCGCGGTCCCGGGGTGGACGAGACGGAAGTCGGACGGCACGGTGACCAGGTATTTGCCCAGCTCAGTACCGGGGCGCGGGATCCCGTGCCCCGGTCGTGCGCGATGTCCTTAAAAGCCTTTGGGGAAATTACCGACCCCACCAAACCCAGCCCGCTCGTGCGCGAGTTGGGGTGCCACTCGTTCGAGTGATGGGAGCGTCAGCGGGTCGGGCGGGTGGGGTACGGTCGCCGCACACAACCGCAAACAGAGAACGGCCCCCGACAGGACGGCAATCCCGGCGAGGGCCTGACCAACCAGGAAGACGAGACCTTCCCGATGGCTGATCCGCAGTCTAACGCGGCCCTGCCCGCGTACCCGTCGCCCGAGCACTCGCCGCCCGCCCCTCCGGAACTCCCGCCGGACGCGCCCCGCGCCGGAGTCCTCCACGTACGACACCGCTACACCGAGCGCTACACCGTCGTCGGCAACCACCTCGCCCAGCACCCCAGCCTCTCCGCCACGGCGATCGGCATCGGCGTCCACATCCAGTCCCTCCCCGACGGCGCCTCGGTCACCGTCAAAGCGTTGACCCTGCGCTTCCGGGAGGGCGAGGTGACGATCGGCAGGGCGTTGCGGGAGCTGGAGGCCGCCGGGTATCTCGTCCGCCGCCGGGTGCCGCTCGGGGGTGGGCGTATCGCGACGCGTACGTTCTTCCTCGATCATCCGGGGGTGGTCGTACGAGCCTCTGTGCGGGGCAGCGGCTCGGAGGCGGTCGCCGCTCCGGGGCCGTCCCTTGCCGCCAGGGATGAGCCCGAGGCTCGTCCTGCTCCGGGGCCGGTGGCTGTTCTGGGCCAGGCGGAGGGCTCACGGCCTGACTCACCGCCGGCTTCCGTACGTGCGAGGCGTGCTGTCCCCGAACCCGTCACGGCGCCCACCGGACCGGCGGCCGACCTGCTCGCGCGTCTACGCCTCGCCGACGCCCGGCTGTTGCTGTCCGAGCGGGACGTTCAGCGGCTCGCGCCCGCTGTCGAGACCTGGCTCGCCCGTGCCGCGACGCCGGACCAGATCACCCGCACGCTCACCGCGGGCCTCCCGTCCGAGGCCGTCCCCATCCGCCGTCCGGCGAGCCTCCTCGAATACCGCTTGACCACCCTTCTCCCGCCGCCGTTGCCGACGGGACCCGCTCGTACGGCGACGGTGGCGCCCCCGTCGCGGCCGCTGGAGATGATCAACTGCGACGGCTGCGACCGCGGCTTCCGCTCGTCCGACCCGCGCGCCCTGTGCCGTGACTGCCGGGAACGCAGGGACTCCCGCACGGGCGAACCAGCCCACTCGGCCGCCTGATCGGACGAGGTCTTCAGTCTGCCGATGCCGATGCCGATGCCGATGAGGACGGGGTCGCAGGAAGAGGACTGATGCCAGGTTCGAAGTGGGCGCGGAGGTAGATGCGGGTGCGCTTCGCCGCGTACTCGTGTGCGTACAGACGGACGCAGCGCTCGTCGGACGTGTCGTACGCGTCGGACATGCCGAACGGGTTGTCAGGGGTGCCGGAGGCGCTGGGATCCTCGGTGGCCTTGGCGGCGTCGGGGCAGACGTAGCCGTAGCGGATGCCGTCCTTGAACGTCTCGGGTTCCGGGAGCCCGAGGTGGGCGAAGTCATGGGGAGTGACGTCGGCCTGTGCGGAGGAGGGCTCCAGCCACTTGCCCTCCGGGGGATGCTCCTCCAGGTAGGTCTCCGCCTCGGACCTCGTCAGCGTGAAGGTGAGCAGGCCCGTGTCGAAGCGGGAGGTGACCTCGTACGCGGCCTGTGGGGACCGGGCCGTGACCGGGACGTCAAGACCCATCTGCTCGCTCATCCACTCCGGCGAGATCCCCTCGGCCCACCTCGCGTCAGCCGCCTGTTCCGCCACGCGGTCGCCGGCGCCGTCGCCGCCCTGGTCGGCGAGGAGCCACCCCCCTGCGGTCACGGCGCCCGAGAGGGCCAGTACGCCGACGGTCACGCCTGCGATGAGCCACCAGCGGTGGCCGCCACGACCGCCGTTTCCGCCGCCTCCGCCTTCCTCGGGCGCCCGGTACGCGTAGACGTCGTTCATCGGCCGTCCACCCTCTCCGCCGCCCTGCCGGTCGTACGGTCCTGCTGTTGCTCTCGGCCGGGATTCAAGCGTCCGTCCCTGCTGTCGTCGGGACCCGGTAGCGGGTTGTCGTTGGGCTCCGAGGAGCCGAGATCGTAGTTTCTGACGCTGCTGCTGCCCGACATGTCGAACTCCTGGGAGAGGCCCACCCGGTGCAGCTTGGCCATCTCTCCGTCGGGGATGTCCAGCGGGCCGACGTTGACGCCCTTGCCCTCGTCCCAGTTGTAGCGGTCCCAGACGTTTGCCTGGTAGTCGACGCTGATCTTGGGGTCGCCATTCGCATCCGGAACGGCCGTCACCACACCGGTGACGTTGGTATTGGCACCGCCCACCGCGTAGAACCAGTTGGGGTCGGCCTGCTGAGTGAAGTAGAAGCCCTCGGGTTGCTTCGCCTCGACCGGGAAGGCGACCGGTTTTCCTCCGTTCTTCTCGAACTCCGCGAGAGCGTGCTTGCGCCAGTCGTCCTGGTTCAGTCGGACTATGTCGTCGACGTACGTCTTGAAGGCGGGGACATCCGTCATCATCTTGTCCACGGGCAAGTTCATGGGGCTGCCGCTGTTTCCCAGGTAGTGGGCCATGTGACGGGACGCGTCCGTCATGCCCTTCCAGTCGGCGCCCTCCGTCAGCAACTCCATCTTCTGCTTGGTGGCCCACTCGTCGAAGCCCGGTGACTCGGACCCGTGCTTTCCCGAGCCCGCGTCCGGCGCGATCTGCGGCATGGTGGGACTCAGAATGCCTGCTGCCACCAGGTCGTCCTTCTGCGTCAGCCAGAGCTGTGCCCGTGCCTCGGGGCTCAGGGACTCCCACAGGCGCCCCAGCTCGGCCCGCTGCTTCGGGCTCGCGTCCCCGCCGAGCGCAGCCAGTTCCTTCGCGCGCGGCAGTTGTTCCTCGTCGAGGGAGGTGTACCTGGCATGGCCCGCGTTGTGCGGGTCGTTGCCGTGACTCTTGCGCAGGGCGCGTACCGCCGCCGCGTTGACCTCGGCGGCGTGCTGGACGATTCCGGTAAGAGTGTCCGCGTACCACTGGATCCGGTCCTTGGTGCGCTGGTCGGGGCCATCGGGAGTGCACATCGCCTCTGAGACGCGGACCACGCCGCCCGGACCGTCGAAGACGAGGAGCCCGGGGTCCGGCGGATTGTGGGCCGGGTCGCCCTCGCGCGCCGAGTCGGTGAGGCTCTGCGCCTGCTGCTGATACCGCGTCAGTTCGGCGTGAGCGTCGGCGAGGACGTTGGCGATGCTCTCGGCCTCTGTCTGGAGGTCCGTGAACTCCTTGGCCGTTTTGCGCACGAAGTCCCTGGTCACGCTGGCGTTGACGCCCTTCCAACGGGCTCCGTCGGACTTCTTCGTCAAGCCGTCCCGTACGTCAGTCGTGAGCTTGGCCAGATCGCCGGCCATCGTTCTCCAGTCGGACGCAGCCGTGCCCAGCTTGGTGAGGTCCAGGGCCATGAGGTCCGAGTACGAGAAATCTCCCATGGCGCGACCTACTTGAAGTAGTCGTTCAGCGCTGAGACGGGCAACGATCCGGTACGGCCCCGGATTTCGGCGGCGATCCTGGCGTCTTCCTGCGCATGCAGCTTCTTGCTGTAGTCGAGGTGGTTGGAGATGTGCGCGCAGGCCTGGAGAACGTGCTTCACCTGCGAGGTCCAGACCTCGACGGTCGACTCCAGTTCCGCACCGAGCCCGAGGTTGTGGCTCTTGAGCGCGGCGGCCGCCTGCATGGTGGACCCGGATCCGTTCTTGTCCACGCCCGCACCGACGATGTCGGCCTTCTTCTTCAGCTCGCCGTGGAGGATGAACGCCTCGTGACCGACGGCCCCGAGGTCGTCCTGGTGCACCACGAGATCCGAGTCACCAGCACCTGCCGCCCCGGCCTGATTCAGCTGCATCCGCGCAGCCTGGCCCTCCGACGCCGCAGCCTTGGCCCTCTCCCACTCTTCCCAAGCCAATGCGCTCCCCCGTCCCGTCCCCAGTCATGCTTCGGCGAGCCGTGCGATGGCTGCCTTCCGTCGCTCACGCAAATCTATCAACCGCCTGCGTGTGAGCAGCAGTTCAGGTCCACTCACGACTCGCGACTCACGACTCGGCCCCGCGGCCGGGATTGCAGGGAACGGCATGGTCGCCAGAGGGCCGAACCGGTCTACTCGGCCGCGTGAGCCGGTACCGACGGTGAGCACTTGTGCGGGTGAACTTTCGAGGTTCGGCGGCGTGGTGAGCGTGTGCTTTCTAGCGTGGGCGTCGGTGAGTACGGGCGGTGGAGGTGAGCGAGCGGGTGAGTGAACTGGTACGGGAGCCGGACGGGACCGTGGCTGGAGACGCGGACTCGGATGCCGAGACGGAGGCTCTGGGGTCACCGGAACCGGGGTCGGGCATCCTTCGGGTCTTCGGACGGCAGCTGAAACGGTTCCGGCTGCGGGCGGGGCTGGAACGGGCGGACTTCGGGGCGCGGACCGGATACTCGGCCTCCACGATCGCGGCGTTCGAGCAGGGGAGGCGGGTGCCGTCGCCTCGGTTCATCGACGTGGCGGACGAACTGCTGGATGCGGGTGGCGTCTTGCAGGAGATGAAGGAGGAGGTGGCGCGGGCGCAGTACCCGGCGTTCTTTCGGGATGCGGCTCGGCTGGAGGCGGAGGCGGTTGAGCTGCATGTGTACGACACACACTTGGCCAACGGGCTTTTGCAGACGGAGGAGTACGCGCGGGCCGTGTTCGCGATGCGCCGACCGCTTTTGGACGAGGAGACGATCGATCAGAGGGTGGCCGCTCGGCTGCTCAGGCAAGAGATCTTCTCGCGATGGCCCGCACCGCTGATGAGCTTTGTCATCGAGGAGGCTGTACTGCGCCGCCCCATCGGTGGTGCTGAGGTTCATCGCGGCCAACTTGAGCAGATCATGCTCACTGGGCAGAACCGCAACGTCGAGATCCAGGTCATGCCGTTGCAGCGGGAGGATCATGCGGGACTCGCAGGTCCGTTCACCCTCATCGAGACCAAGGCGGGACAGCGGATCGCATACGCAGAGGTGCAGAAAAGCAGCCACCTTTACACCGAGCGGACACCCGTTCGGGAGCTTGAGGCGCAGTATGGGATCATCCGGGCTCAGGCTCTTACTCCACGAGAGTCGATGGCTTTCATTGAGGGACTGCTGGGAGAGCTATGAAGGGCGCAACGGAACTGACCTGGGTCAAGAGCACCTACAGCAGCGGTGAGGGTGGCCAGTGCGTCGAGGTAGCTACCTGTTCTAAGGCTGTCCATGTACGGGACTCCAAGGACCCTGTTCGTCCTGGACTGGCTGTTGGCCAAGAGGTATGGGCGGCGTTCGTCGGGTACGCCGTCGAACAGATCGGCTGAGGCGCCGTCGTACGGGGGCAGGGCAGTGGCCCTCAACTCTCCCCAGGGCCCTGGGGCGGATACGTGCGCGGGCACTGGGGAATCGAAAATTCCAGCCACCACGTCCGAGATGTGGTGTTCCCTGAGGATGCCTCCACCGTCCACACCGGCAGTGCGTCGCGGGCGATGGCCTCTTTGTGGAACCTGGCCATCGGCAGACTGCGGCTGCTGGGATGGGGACAACATAGGCCAAGACCACCCGCGCGCTTTGGGACGCACCCGAACACGCCCTCTGGCTCTGGGGCACCACCGACAGCTCACTCCTACCGGGAACATGAAGCCGCCTCGGCGATCAGCGGACGCGGGCACTCGGCGTGAAGCCATGCCCGGTGAGGGAGTTTCCTGAACTGGAAGCAATCCCTGCCAGTTCGGGCAACTGCCTTCCGTGCGTTGGTGGTGTCAGCGATCATAGGTACATGGGGCCTGATTCGGAGCCGTTGACTCGGTACAGCGAGCTGGTGGCCACCAGTTGCTGTGCGAATTCCAAGTCGTCCCGGTCGTCCACGTCGATGACGTCCGGCTGGAGGTGGAAGAAGACGCTTCCGGGACGGGACTTGGTCAGGCGGTTCAGGAAGTGGGTGTCACGCTGGAGGCCCTCGGCGTACTGCGACACAAGGTTCCCAAGATTCTTGCGCACCCACCGCACATTGCCGAATACGATCGGGGACGGTTTCTCACTCTTGCCGAGTCTCGTCAGTACGTGCGGTCGCAAGGGGTCCCTGTGCAGCCAGATCGGTGTGGTGTCGTGCACGAGGTCCGTTCCCAGCAAAACGATGGCTGGCTGCTCGCCCCGAAAGCGTTCTGCAGCTTCGATCAGTCTCACTGTGCTCCCTGGCGGCAGGACCACGTCACAGGTGCTGATGATGTGGTCCTCAGATCCCAGTCTGTCTGTCAGGGCCAGGATCGCCTCGAGTGTGCCGATGCCCTTGGTCTCGACGAATTCCCACGAGAACCGCTCATCTCGTGACAGGAATTCCGGCAACGCGTCGTCGTCCGGACGAATGGCAACGACAATATGTTCAATTCCTGCGGTTCGGGCATCATCGAGGAAAAATGATATCAACGGACGGCCGTTGACCAAAAGAAATGGTTTCGGTGTATGGATTCCATCGGCAACCAGCCTGGAGCCGGAGCCGCCGGCCATTATTCCGGCGCTTCGCACCTTCGACATGCTTACACTCCCATCCGTTGGTCTGGCCATGCTGTCTTCCCCGGGAGCGCACGAGTCGTCCTGGCGGAATGGCACCCTAACGTAGTCATCGAGAGAGACACAGCCCTCCTGGCTGAATCTTTGACTATCAATGTGGCACATGCTGCGGTCCGCTCCGGAGCGGTGGCTGTGCTCACCCGGAATGGTAGCTTCGCGTGTCACGGAGCAAACATTCTGCGTGCAGCGCAGCAGCGTAAGCCATTATGGATCACTGACATCGAGGGATTTGGCAGCCTGTCGCCAGGCATGGTTCTGAACATCGAGGGTCCCGATCTCTGGATTTCGGGAACCCGGCCACCAGTTGCCTCGGTCTCCCCGGATTCTCGGCGTGACCGGTCTCAGTGGTTCCGCTCTCCGCGGCACGAGATCTGCGAGTGGGATGTCGAGAAGGAACCGATGAAGGTGGTGCGACGCTGTTACTGGTCGCATCGCCGCTACGACCGGATGACCGCTTCCGTGATGACCGAAGGACTTGGGCGCTCGGCGACAGCCTTGGGTGGCAATGGAGTCCAGGTTTTCGCCGAGGAAGATCTTCTTTGGTTCATCGGTGCACCTTCAGGTGACGCGATAGCAGAAATCGCCTGCGACACTGTCGCCTCTGCCCCGTTCCTGAGTAAGCAGGAGCACGTGTACGGGCGATTGGTGAAGCGCCTGCGAGGTTTTCCTCTCCATGCGGGAAAGACTGCTGAAGCTCTGGCTTCTCTGTATTCGATGCTGACTGATTATTTCTCTGTCCACCTGCTCCTGCACAGTACCTATGAAGATGTATTTCTGGCTACCCGAGAGCAGCTCGTGAATGAACTTCCGGGCTCGGTGGTCGAGGAGTTCTTTGACGTGCTCCTCAGTCCCGAAATCGTAAAATGGCAAGATCGGCTAAATCCACAGAATCGCAAGGACCTTCTTCAGGTGCGAGTCCCCAGCCCGCTGCCTGAAACGGAGCCCTCCGGTGAAATCGCGAACCATCGAAATAAATCGCTGGAATGGCTGCTAGCGCATTCATCTGGATTGAGCTCGAGATCGCTTGAGCGAATTTCGCATGCCGCCGAGGTGGAAGTTTTAAAAGAATGGAAGTTTGCGCTAAATAAACTTCTTTTCTCGCGTTTCGGTGCCGTGGTGGATCTTCTTATGCTGGATTCAGGGCTGAGTGAGGAAGAGATTCGTGTGCTCTCAATATCGGAAATGATTGCTGTCGCAGAAGAGGCGAATACGTGACGGCCGCATACTCTCGCCTAGGAGCAAAGGGCGAAGGGCTGGAAATGCTTTCCGCCTGGGGTATGGTGATACCGGCGACAGTTCTTGTAGCCGTGGAACGCGAGGACTGGCAGCGCACCTTTCAGGGTTTCCCGCCCAGTCCCAACGGGCGGTGGATTTTGCGCTCCTCACCCCTGGCTTCCTGGAAGCTTCTGCCCCGTCTGTCCGGGCTGTACGCGTCTGTCGAGGTCGAGTCGCGGTCTGTTCTGCCGGAGCGTGTCAAGACAGTCAGGCAAAGCCGCGGTGACCGCGAAGCCCTCGATCGTGTACGCACATTCGGCATAGAACCCCCCGAAGTCACCGGCTTGCTACAACCGCTCCTGACAGCTGAGATCTCGGGTATCAGCCACGTCGGCGTGGATGGGTCCTTGAGTTCAGTCTGGACTCCAGGTCACCTCTCGCGCCTGGCGGCCGGTACCGAGTCGGGTTATCGATTGTCGGGCAGGGTTGGTTCTCCGCTCGTCTCTGGACAGAGCGACCAGGAGCGCGAGTTGGGACACCACCGCGCCCTCATGGTCAAAACACTTCGTTCTCTGGCCCCGTTGGGCAGGGTGAGCGAGCCCCTGGAAGTGGAGTGGCTCGTAACACCAGACGGTGAATTCTATGCCCTGCAGGCACAAAGACTTGAGACGGAAATGGAGTGAGGGTGAATGAGCGTCGATGACTTCAAGACTGCAGTGATCTTTGCGGGTGTCCTGGGCGCCACCGCCTCGACCACCGTGGCCACCGTCATGCAGATCGCGGTCGGTGGGACTCCGGCTGACTCCTCCACTACACGCGGTGCTCTTGGCGCTCTCGACCTGGCGGGCCCGGCCAACCTGGTTTTCGGCGGCTGGGACTTGGGCTCGGACGACCTACTGACGGTGGTGGATAGGCATGGCATCTTCCCGGTGACCGACGACTCCGTGCGAGCCGAACTGGCGGCCATAAGACCCTGGCCCGCCATTCGAACGGAGTTGGATATACCGCACGAGCCGGCGCACGATAACATCGGTCCCGCTGGTTCGCTCGAAGAGCAAGTGCACCGGGTTGAGCAGGACATCGAATCCTTCAAGAAATGCACGGGCGCGGCGAGCGCTGTCGTCGTCTATCTGGGCTCCCCGCACGCTGTCCGCGCCACGACGAGCGACGTACCGCAGACCTGGGACGAACTGCGTCGCTCCGAGTCCCCGGTGCCGGCCTCGCTGATCTA
Source organism: Streptomyces sp. SP18BB07 (assembly GCF_036322545.1). Taxonomy (NCBI): domain Bacteria; kingdom Bacillati; phylum Actinomycetota; class Actinomycetes; order Kitasatosporales; family Streptomycetaceae; genus Streptomyces; species Streptomyces sp. SP18BB07. The sequence continues at coordinate 159,791 of NZ_JAQYWT010000370.1, read as the reverse complement.
CGCTCTGGGCGCGGTGCGGGCAGGAGCCGATTTCGTCGACTTCACTCCTGGCCGGTGCCTTGAGTACCCGGTGTTGCTGGACTTTGCCACGCGCCGAGGAGTGCAGTTGGCCGGACGCGACGGAAGCACCGGGCAGACGATGCTGAAGATGACACTGGGGGACCTTCTGCGCTCCCGTGGACTTCGTGTGCGTGCTTGGTACAGCACGAATGTAATCGGCAACCATGATGGTTACGTATTGTCACTTCCCGAACATGCAGTGATCAAGTTCGCGGACAAACATGATGGGCTTCCCACTCTATTGGGCTACGACGACTTCGACCATAAAGTGACCATCGACTACGTCCCATCGTGGGGAGACGGGAAGGAATCCTGGGACGCAGTCACGGTCGAGGGCTGGGCGGGCAGCAGACTGGAATTGCGTGTCAACTGGCGTGGAGCGGACAGCATGTTGGCTGCACCCATGATATTCGACCTCGTGCGCCTAATGGAGTACGGGAGGCGGCACGGCCAGTACGGCCTGCGTCCCGAACTCGGCTACTTCTTCAAGAGGCCGTTGCTACGAGAAGGGATATCCCCAGCGGATCTTCACAGGGAAATGGTGCAACATTTCAGCGCCCTTGCTGAGCGGTCGTGATGCTTTGACACCTAACGGCTTCTTCGACGGTTCGGTGGTCGGGGTCTTCGCGGGTGTGGCGACCGCAGGCGTTCCCACCGCGGCGACGTGCTGGCGCAGGCCGCGGAGTGGCCAGTCACCGTCAGAGCCCGGCTTCTCTGTGGGGCTGTTCCTGTCGTACTCTTCCGCGTCATACGTTCTGGGTGGTCTGCTCGCTTACGTGATGCCGTCGAGCAATGGAACCCTCAATGCTCTGCTCGTCGCCCTGCTCCCTTTGGCACTGCACGGCGTATACGTGAACCGGCGCCTCGGCGGCCACCGGGCGTCACCGCCAACAACCTCGGAACTAGCAGCCCTGACAGGTATTTCCGCATGTTTCACCAGTGACAACGTGGAGGAACTCCGCCGTTGTCTGCGAGAAGACATGGCACGTGTGCGGCGCGTCCGGGTGGTTTCTCCCGACCTCGGCGCACTATTCGAGAACACGTCGTTTCTTGGCCCGGTGCTGCGGGAGGCGGAGGCCCAGGGAATCAGCTTCGAACTCGTCGGCAACGAACGTATACAGAATCCCTCTGATATCGGCCTTTCGAGCAGGCATCGAGTGGTAGGGAGCGGTCAGCTCAGCTACCCGAGCGAATGGCAGATTGTGTTAGCTGGGTCGACGGTTTATTTCGGCTACGGAAGTGCGGCGCTTCAGAACAGCAATCAGGTTTTCTACCGGGCAGTGACATCCGTCGATTCCTCGATCCCTCACGTCAGAAGACTGGCTGATGTCATTCTTGCGACTGCTGAGGAAGCCTTTTCCTGGGCTCACCAACCGGAGGCTGCCGCCAAGGTTTTCACGACGTCTTCACCCGGCGCTTATCGGTCCCGGATCGTGCCAGCAGAAGCCGGTGCGACGGTCGTCGACCGCATACCGAAGCGGTTGTCGGTCATGTTCAAGGGTGAGGATACGGTCCGGTCCATCGCTCAGCAGCGTTTTGGGGACGGTTCCCCCTCGGTAATCGAATATGTTGAGGAACATGAAGCCCGCAGACGCGAGTTCTTCGGAGCTCTCGCACGCGGTATGCGCTGTCGTGAGGTCTACAATGAGGCCGAGCTCATCTCCTACGTGACATCACGTCGGCATTCCCGGTCGGTGCTCCTGTCCAGTGGTGAGATGCGAGATACGGTCGAGCGTTGGCGCCAAGCCATAGCCATGTACGACAACTACAACGTGGCCATCACCACAGATCCGCTGCCGTTCAAGTACGAACTGGTAGACGGAAGGCTGGTGGTCATGCACGAGGCCATTGGCGTGAGTGACCTTCAGCGTCTCAACGCCATATTTGTTCACAGTGTGCGTATCGGTCATTCATTCGGCAGTGATTTCGAGATAATATGGGAGCGGTCTCCCCCGGATCGTAGGAGTCGCGCAGGTCTCCTCAGGTTCATCGACGAAGAACTCATTCCACTCGTAAGTTAGGAAGAAAATAATCCATGGCAACTGAATCTCTAGACCACTGGAAGAAGTTTCGGCCCGAGGAACTCACCGTACGTGACTTCGAGAACTGGCTGATCGTGGTGCGGGGCAAGCAAGTGACACTAGGCTCGGCGGTGATCCTTCTGCGACGACCGGTTGCGAGCCTCGGTGCGATGTCGGCGACCGAGGCCGCGGAACTCCCCAACGTCTGTCGTTGGTTCGAGGAGCAGGCCACCGTGCTGTACACCGCAGAGCGTTTCAATTACGTTGCTGCGATGATGAAGGACCCATACGTGCACTTCCACGTGTTTCCGCGGTATTCATCTGTTCAGCAGAAGTACGGGGTTGAATGGGTCGACGCGGCATGGCCAAAGGCGGTGGAAATGATTGACGTCAGCACTTCTGAGCCCGTGCTCGCGCAGATCGCGTCCGACCTGCGCGGCCTCCAGGACTGATCCTGGGACTGTCACAGCAGACCCATCTCTCTGGTGCCAGCCTTGCCTCAGCCGTAAGACCTTGCCCTGTGATTCCGGAAGGAGCCGCAGGGCACACCGACTACCGCGAGGGTGGTCGATCGAAGGTTATACGGCTCGAATCGCTGTCTTGAGGTCGTCCATGAAGGCCTGCCAGGACGGCAGTTGAGACACCGGTCCGTACGGGTCGAGGCGTTCGAGGAGCTTGTGGCGATGGTTGGGGAATCGCTTCTGGAAACCTGACAAGCGTCGGCCCGTGTAGCCGCTCGCGGTGGCGAGGGTGTCCTTAAGGAGCTTCTTGGGGTCGACGATTTTCTCGGCGGCCACCCCTTTAGGGAGGCTTAGCTTCGTCCGACCGTTCGGGTTCTCGGCCACCTGTCGGATGCCGGCCTCATCGAGGAGAAGCCATGCCTCCAGCATTCGCACCGGAACTACTGCGATGTGAGGGTGGGCGGGCCATTCGGCGGCGACCGCTTTGGCGATCTCTGCTCTGCGATCGTTGGCGCACGTCCCGTCCGCGTCCCGGTGCACGATGATCAAGTCATAGTCGTCGCCGAACTCACGCACCTTACGCAACTTCTCCGGGACCGCGTGGCAGGAGGTGAACCCCAGCCGACCGAAGTCCGGAGACGTGATGGAGACCGACTGACCGGCAGAAGCGGCAACCGCCTCGATATGCGGGACAAGCCCGTCATCGCTTGTGCCCTCGCCGGTGAACAGGATCCGCAGGGTCATGCGGCACCCCAACTGAGCGTGGTCTGGGCGCCTGGCGGAGTGGTGAGGTACGGGAGAATATCTGCCTTGGTCACATAGTCGCGCCGTCCCTCGGCGACTCGCCATGTGTCGTGAAGCGGGCGCAGCCGTAGCGCGCGAGCGGTCGAGCCGTCCTCCAGTCTGTGAACGGCCGTCTCCGCGAAAAGCAAGTCTTCGGGTGACACGAGTTGGACGACACCGGGGGAGTGGGTGTTGATGAGCACCTGCCGGAATGGGTTGTCCGGGCCGGGAGCGGTTGTGGGATCGACTGCGAGATCTCTGACGAGGTCGACCATGGGAATGAGATTCGCCGGATGAATGCCGTTCTCCGGCTCCTCCATGCACACCATTCCCCGGACGGTGGGGTCTTCCAGCAGGACACACAGGGCGAGAAAACGAAGCGTGCCCTCGGAGAGGCTGCGGGCGGGGAGCATCATGCCGTCCGGCTCACGTACGTGGACGGTCAGCAGTTGACGTACTTCGTCCTGGTCCACTCCCAGGTCCCGAACCTGGACACCGGTCATGTCGGACAGGCGTCCGGCGACCCGCGCATACACCTGCTCGGGATCTCCGCTGGGCGTGGTGTGCGCGACGCGGTACAGAGCGGCTGGCAGATGTGATCCATCGACCCCCATCACCTGGGGGTCGATGAAGCGGTCGGCGCTGCGCAGGGCCGAAGGCTCAAGAGCCAGTCGCCGCCAGGACTCCATCTCGCGGCGAGCCGCGAGGATGGTCGGGTCGTCGCTGGAAGTGATGGTGGATACGACGGTGGCGGGAGCGCGCGAGGCTGCGGCGGGCTTTGGCTGGCCTCGGCTGCCACCGTCTTGGTGGATCTTGACAATGGGTTCGCCCGATGTGGCGTCCGTGTCGGTCGAGATGAAGGGTGCGCCACTGCGATGACCGGCGATGACAGTGTTGCGGAACTGGCCTGCGCTGTGCGGGAAGCGCAGATGCTGCTTGGCTTCACCCTTTGTGATGTGGCGCAGGTTCTCTCGAAGAAGCGTGAGCCGACCGAACCGGTCCAAGCCGGAGGGTTCCTGGTAACCGATCTCCAGCTCGTAGCGGAGGAAGGATGTCGTTGGCTTGGCAGCCCGACCGAAGTCGTCTTCGATCTCGAGGGGGACGATCATCTCGGCCGCGAACCGCATGCGGTGGTGGCCTGAGGCAAAGCCCTTCCAGAATAGGTCGCGTGGATCACCGTGACGTTCTCCGTGAACGCCTCGAACCTCCTGGGCTGCCTCCATCATCGATTTGTCGGCCAGCAGGGACAGGAACTGAATCGCGTCGAACACATTCGACTTGCCGGTGCCGTTCTCGCCCGCGATACAGGTGAAGGGCCCGAAATCGATGGACAGGTCCAGCAGGTTCTTGAATCCGTGGACTTCCAGTCGGGTGAGCATCAGGCATCCGCCTCCGGCGAGTCATGTGTCGCGTCGTTGCTCAGCGTAGGAGTGGAAGCGGGTGTAGGCGGGGACCAGCGACCGGCGGCGATCTCGGCGTCCAGGCGGGCTTGGAAGTGCGCGTGAGCGCCCCGCATCTCGGCCTCGCGGTCCGCCTTATAGAAGGGGGGCTCATATCCCTCGGGGGGTGGGGTGGTGTCGGGAGATTCAAGGTGGGAGATGAGGGCGAGGTAGGTCTCCTTGGTTTGGCCGTGGCCGTAGGCGTACGAATCGCGGGCGACCTTGCGTCCATTTGCGTCGAAGTACATTTCAGCTTCGCGTTCCGCAAGGACGGGAAAGCGAGAGTTATAGATTGCGGTGATCTGATCGGCGGTGATGCCAAGCCATACAGACACTAGGGCGTCGAGTTCGACGAGAGCGGCGCGGCGCTCGTATTCGGTGCGGAGGGGTGTCTCGGTTGTCCAATTGGATGTGAGATTTTCCGAAAGAGGTGAAAGGCTGGGCCATTTTACGGCCCAGCCTTCGTAGCCAAGCCAGGTGGCATGGAAAAGTTCCTGCCAAAGGGAAGCATAGGCGCCGGTCAAGCAGTTCAGGCGGAGGGTGCGGAGAAGGAGAGGGTGCGCTAGAGGATGATTTGAGGTAGGGGCGGGCATGTCCGGTGCGCCTCCAACCTGAAGATCCGCCCGTCCCGTGATGCGCAACAGGTAGTCCAGTGGCAGAGATGCCCAGAAACCTGCACTAAGGGCGGTGAGTCGATTGTTGTCCAATGCCATGGAATGGACGGCATTGACATGCGCGGGTCCGGGTGGAATGAGGGCCGAGAATAGACTGCGTTCGCTGTTGAAGGGGATCATGCGTCGCCAGGCAAGGCGAAAATGTTCTGTGTACCGGCGACCATCCCAGACATCCTGAGCTTCCCTATATCGGTCCAATTCGCATGCGCGCGCGTAGTTTGTTTTGGGGACGAAGTCGGTTTTAAGGTCCGATAGTTTTACGGGGAGCCAGTCATTGTTGCTTCGGCAGGGGATCTTGGGTTCCTTGGCGAACGGAAGTGCGCCGCCAAAATGTGGACCCTGAAGTACAACGTCGTCCAGAGCGGCGACTGCCTTGTTCACCCACCGGATGTAGCCGTCCTTCTTACCGTTGGCTTCGTGGTAGCCGCTGCTGATCCGGGGCCTTTGGTCAACTGCCCGATTTCTGACCACGCTTAGCGCGTCGATCGCTCCCTCTTCCAGGGTGGTCACTGGGTGCAGAAGAGGCGTTTGGGTGAGTGGCGCGGCAGTCTCGTCCGAGAGCCGTCGCCAGCTATTCAATCGCTCATCGTCTACCCAAATAATTCGCGTAAGGTGTGGGCGGAGGTCCCATGCGCCCATGTGTCGTATGCCGGGAGCTCGTCCTTTTCCATTGTGCTTAAGGGAGCCAACTAGGGTCTCTGCTGCAAAAAGCCAGCTCACGTGAGCGAATGAAGTCGCCTGGCGTCGCCCATACACGTGCAGGCCAAAGAGGGCATTATCGCTGATCTCAGAAAAAAGCTTCAACTTGTTCATGAACTGACTGTGGAGGCGCAGGTGGGCGTAGGCCGCTTCCCTGAGTTGCCCCTCCTTGGTGCCGCCAAAATGTGTGTCGGGGTGGATTAGCCCGGCGATCCCGTTCGGGCCTAGATTCCCCCATGCTCGACACATGAAAGCCCGATATAGGTCCGGCTGCGTACTTGTGAGAAGCGGGTACGTTGCGGAGCTTCCCAGCATTGCAACCATGCCAGTGTTTGCAGCTAGCTCCATTAGGAAATATTGAGAGTTGGCATCGATCGACTCTCCCAGCACCCCTTCTTTGTGGAGCCGCCACTCAGCCATGCCTGGCTTCTCCGTTAGCGCAAACCAGGGCTCTACTTCCGCTAGGACCATGTCTTCCTGCCACCGGGGTCGCACCCAAGGCGGATTCCCCACCTGCAAGTCATACCCACCCCGCGCGAACACCTGCGCAAAGTCCAGCTCCCAATGGAAGAACCCCTGCTCCTTAGCCACATCCCCCGCTACCGAAGCCCAAGGAAACCGCAGCTCCAACTGCTGGAAGTGCTCCATCCCCATCAGGTCGGGCAGCGCATCCTCATAAGGCTCCAGCTCCGCCAGCGACCCGAACTCCGCCACCAGCGAGTCCGCCGGCACATCCTCCGTGCCGATCAGTGACTCGGCGAACTCAAGCCAGTCGTCCAGCCCCGCCAGCGGAACCACCGCCCGCTTCCGGGCACCCCCGATCGCCTCCTTGCGGCGCCCCGTCCGCCGACGCTCCACCGACGCCGCCGTCAGCTCACCAGCACCCGTCACCTCGCCAAACAGGTCAGTCGTCTCCCAGGACATCAGCACGCCGGACTCGTCCGCCGCCCGCAACCCCTCTGACACAGCGCCCGGAGGGAGTTCGTCAGCCCCCCGCTCGTACACCGCCGCCGTACCGTCCAGCAGCCCAGCCTCCTGCACAGGCCAGAACCACAGCGCGCACCACGCGTCCATCAGTGTCTTCAGGCGCCAGTACGGGGTGTCCGGTGCCGTCAGGTCGGCGACGACCTTCTCCCGCTGCACCGCGACCTCCGGTGACCGCAGCCAGCCGTCCTCCGCGCCCCACACGTCGATCCGCCGCGAGATGTCCCGCTCGGAGATCTCCAGGCGCCGTACGACCAGTTCCCACAGGAACTCGACCCGCCGGGCCAGGGCCTGAAGTCGCTCCGCCTGCTTGGCGGTTGGCGTGCGTGTGATCATCTTGCGCCAGTTGCCCAGCGTCCGCGCCGCCTCCGGGGCCAGCGCCTTCGCCTCCTTCTCGGCGGCGACCGCGCCCCACTCCTTCGCGGGGAGGAGGAAGTGGTGGACGGCGTTCTCGGTGACCCGCTGCACCGAACCGCTGCGGGTCGTGCGCTCGGTCACCGTCACCGGGAGTCCGTTCGCCGCCTCCGTCAGGGGGAAGCGTTCCGGGGTCGTACCGAGCCAGGCCGCCTTCTTCAGCTTCTCCGGCGGGTACACCTCACGCCGGCCGCCGATCAGCGAGTTGCCGCGCCGCAGGTGCAGGCCGAACCACGGGGCCTCCATGCCGGGGTGCATGGTGTTGAGCCACAGAGACACCTCCGCCAGCTCCACGGCGGTCTCGTTGAGGTCGACGCCGTAGGAGTTGTGCAGGGCGACGTACGCCTTGGCCTTCTGGAGCTCGACCGCGTACTTCTCCGTGTCGATCGGCGTGCCCAGCTCCTCCTGGCGGCGGCGCAGGTACTCCGCCGCGACCTGGTTGATGGCCTCGTTGAGGAACGCGCCCGAGCCGAGCGCCGGCTCGCAGATCTTCCAGTCGAGGAGTTCGCGCGCCTCGGTCGTCGTGCCGTCCTGGTCCAGGCGGTGCTGGAGGGCCAGTTGGACCGTGACCTTGGTCAGGGACTCAGGGGTGTAGTACGAGGCGGACGTCTGGCGGTCGCGGCCCGAGAGGCGGTAGACGAACGAGCCGGGGGTGTAGTGGACGCGGACGTCCTCGCCGGTCTCCTCGTCGCGGCGGTAGACGAACACGTTCGGCGCGTAGTCGTCGATCTTCGACTTCGGGATCAGCCAGGAACCGTCCTTCGGGTCGCCGTTCTTCGCGACCTCGTACAGATCCTCGTCGCCCGCGATGAAACCGCTGTACGACATCAGGCCCTCGTACACGGCCCCGAGCTGGTTGATGCCGAGCTGGGCGTACGAGATGAAGCCGCCGCGTTCGCCCTTCTTGCCGCGCGTGATCATCAGCAGGCGCAGCACCTTGTAGAGGGTGGCGTTCCGCAGTCGGGTGTCCAGGAGGCGGCCTGAGCCCTCAAGGCCGGCCTCGGCATCGTGCTCGTCGTCCTCGTCGGAGTCGTCGTGGGGGTGCGGGATCGCGCCCAGGCCGATCAGCCGGATCGACTCCGGCTCGAACAGCTTGGAGTGCAGCGGCTCGAAACGCAGGCCCACGTCCTCGCTGGTCTTGACGGCGTCCACCTCGACGCCGTCCGTCTCCACAGCCGAAGGGCCGTGTGTGCGGCGGGAACGGTAGCCCTCCTGCACCTTGCGGAAGAGCAGGTCCAGGGACTCGTACAGGTACGTGCCCTGGCGGGACTTCTCGTCGACCAGGTCGCGTTCGGCGATCAGTTCGCCGAGGCGGCCGAGGCCGTAGCCCTGCTGGTACTCGGGATAGTCGGCGGGCAGGATGCCCAGCTCGGGGCGGGCCTCCGCGTAGAGGAGGAAGAGGACGCGGTAGAGGTAGCGGAGCGACTCGCGGGTCAACTGCTTGCCGAGGTCGGACAGTTCGCCGATGTCCTCGGGGCGTACGCCCTGCTCGCGCAGCCGGGCCAGGACCTCGCCCGCGATCAGCTCGACGCTCAGCCGCAGACCGTCGCGCAGCTCGCTGGAGACGCCCACCGCGTGCTTGGTGGACTTGCCGACGAGTTCCGCGAGGGGGTTCTCGCCGCCCTCCTCCGGGGTGCGCAGCGAGTCCGCGCCGAACAGGGCCGCGATCGTGTCGAGTTCGCCGCCCGCCCTGGTGTCGTTGCGTTGCAGGGCCGCGTCCAGGGAGACCGCGAGGTAGCGGCCCTCGCCCCACACCATCCGGTCCGCGAGGACGACGACCCCGCCGACCAGCAGCAGCACGTAGCGGGGTGCGTCCTCGCAGGCGAAGAGGAACGAGGCGAGCTTCGAGCCCGTCGGTACGGTGTTCCGGCCCTCCAGCGGTACCGGCTCCAGGAGGCGGCCGGGGCCCTCCGGGTCGAGGGCGGCGTCCGGTTCGGCGGCCCAGCCACAGTCGACCGCGACCAGACCTTTCTCGGCATGCGCCACCCGCACCTCGTACGGCTGGTCGGCGCGTGTGACCGTCATCGTGCGCGGCTTGGCGTCGTAGCCGAGCGCGCGCAGCACCTCCGCGTTCAGGGCGCGGACCCGCTCGCACCAGGCGGGGGAGTCGTACGTCGCCGAGTCGTCCTCGGTGTCCTGGGCGGCGGCCGTGCCGTCCTCGTCCTCGGGGAGCGCGAAGGAGGAACGGGCCCGGAAGTAGCGGCGACGCAGCTCACGCAGGCCCGCGCGCGGGGTGACCGGCAGGGCGTCGGCGTCCGGTTCCCCCGACGCCGCTTCGGACGCCGTCCCGTCGGCTCCCGCCGTGGCCGCCCGCTCGGCCTCCGCCCTCGCCTCGTCCTCGCGCTGCTTCCAGGTGGCCAGCAGGCCCGACTTGAGGTCCTTGGGCAGCACCTCGGCGAGGTAGTGCGCCGAGAAGTAGTCTCCTCGGTTGACCAGGGAGTCGTACGTCATGTCCGGTCTCTTCTCAGGGGATCACAGGTCGTCGGGAAGTCTGGCGGGCGGGCGCCCGGCGGGCCGGGCCGCCTGGGGAGGGCCCGCGCGCGGGCTCAGGCCGTGGACGGCGGACGCGCGGGCGCCTCAGGGTCGGGGACCAGGACGGCGAGGACCCGCATCAGGGGGCGGCCGGTGGTCAGCAGTGAGTCCGCGAACGAGGCGAGCGACTTCTTCGTCCGCTCCCCGGCGAGGGTGGGCTGCTCCCAGTCGCCCAGGCGTGCCTTGTAGTCGTCGATCGGCTTGCGCAGCGGCTCGTCCCAGGCGTCCCGGTGCCGGTCGAGGAATTGCTCGGCGGCGGCCAGGGCGTCGGGAATGCCGGTCTCCAGCGCGGTCGCCGGTTCGCTGTGGCGCATCGGGTTGGCCATGGTCGGTCCGACTCCGGAGCGGCGCAGGAGGCCGACCATGTCGTCTTCGACCGTGCCGCCCCGTGTCACGCCCATCCACTTGACGACGGTCGGACGGCCCAGCGCGTTGGAGTAGACGCCCTGGACGAGGTACGTGGGCTCCGGCACGTCCGCCGTGATGATCAGGGCCTCCTGGCGGCCCAGGCGTACCAGGACCTTGTCCGTCAGCCACTCCACCACCGGGTGCAGATCCGTGAGCAGGGAGATCTCCGGCCAGCTGGACGTGGACGACTCGCGGGCCCGCTTCAGGGAGTGCTCGGCGAGCCGGCGGTTGAAGGTCACCAACAGCCGTTCGCGCAGGCGCTGTTCGCGTACGTAGTCCAGCGGGAGTGCCTTGAGCCGGTGCACCAGGTCGGTGGGTGGGCGGAACGACAGCAGGCCCGTCTCGGTGTCCCGGTGCAGGTCCAGGCTGGTGGTCGCGTCGGGGAACACCTCGCGCAGCGCCTCGTCGAGGAATTCGGCGGTGGAGGTGAAGAGGCGCGGCACCGCCGCGTTGCCCGCTCCCGCCCCCGTGCCGCCCGGTGCCGACGCGTCGGCACCGCTTCCCTGGGCCTCCTGCGGATCGCCGTCCTCCGCGCCCGGTTCGGCGTCGCCCACCGAACCGAAGAAGTCCGCCAGGAAGTCGTCCATGGCCGCGTCCGCCTCGGCCTCCGCCCGGTGCGCGTCCAGCGACTCGTCCACCGTACGGCCGCGCAGCAGATCCTGGATGAGGGACTTCTCCTCGGCCTCCGCCCGGTACAGGCCCGTCACCGCCTCGGCCGTGCCCAGCGCCCGGTGCGCCTGGTCCTCCCGGTCCAGCAGCCGCTCCGCCACCACCGTGTCGTCCTTCGCGCCCTCCACCTCGCTGGTGAGGATCAGCGCGCGGAACTGCGGCTGGTGGGCCTGGCCGTAGCGGTCGATACGGCCGTTGCGCTGCTCGATGCGGATCAGCGACCACGGCACGTCGTAGTGGATCAGCTGGTGGCACTGGCGGTGCAGGTTGACGCCCTCGGACGCCACATCGCCGGTCAGCAGGATCCGTACGGGCGCGTCCGCGAGGCCGAAGTCCTCCACGCACTGCATCTGCTGCTCGTCCGACAGGCCGCCGTGCATCACCCGCGTCGCCTCCTCGGCCGCGCGGCCCCGGAAACCGAGGGCCGCCGGAAGCACCGTACGCAGCCACTCCAGGGTCTGCACCCGCTCGGAGAAGACCACCACCCGCGCGTCCGACTTCGGGCCGACACCGATCGCCCTCAGCTGCTCGACCAGCGCCGCGAACTTCGCCGAGTCGGCTTCCGTCAGCGGCGCCACCAGTTCCTGGAGAGTGCGGAGCGCGGCGAGTTCGGCACGGGTCGCCGTCGGGTCGTCCTTCTTCTCCAGCGTCTTGATGCGCGCGGCCACCGTCGCCTTCAGCGCGGCGTGCGAGGACAGGAACGACTTCAGCAGCGTGTACGGGAAGAGGGGCACGCCGCTCACCGAGGTGCCGTTCTCGCCGGGCAGCCAGACCGTCGCCAGCTCCTCGAAGATCTTCTCCTCGGCGGGCGTGGCCGCACACCGTACCGACTGGGAGGGACCGCGGTCAGCCCACTGGCCCTTCATCTGCTCACGGACCTCAGGGCTGATCTTCGTACGGCGGATGAAGAGGTGCTCGATGTCCTCGGCGCGGTAGTGCTCCGGATCGCGGATCGCCGCCGGGTCGAGAAGGCCGATCAGCTCAGCGAACGACTTCGCGTCACCGTTGTGCGGGGTCGCGGAGGCGAGGATCAGGGCGTCCGTGCGCGGGGCGAGGATCTGAGCGAGCTGGTTGCGCAGGGAGCCGCGGTTGATCAGGTTGTGCGACTCGTCGATGACGACCGCGTCCCAGTTGATGCGCTCCAGGTGGTGCTTGTACTGGTCGGTGTTCTTCAGGGTGTCGATCGAGACGATGACCCGCTTGAAGTACGTGAACGGGTTCCGGCCCGCCGGGATCTCCCGCTGGATCCGCTCGATGCCGACCGAGTCCAGCCGTACGAGAGGGATCGCGAACCGGGTCCACAGCTCGTGCTGGAACTGCTCCAGGACGTGCTGCGGGGTGACCACCAGGATCCGCTCGCCACGCCCCCGCCGGATCAGCTCGGCCAGCGTCAGACCGATCTCCAGGGTCTTGCCCAGACCGACCACGTCGGCGATCAGCAGCCGCGGGCGCAGGTTGCGGCCCGACAGGGCCAGCTCGGCGGGGCGGCGCTGGTAGGGGAGGGAGTCGAGGAGGAAGGAGTCGGCGAGGGCCAGCCGGCGCTCGGACTGCGGCAGCGCGGTCTTGCGCAGGACCGCCTCCAGGAAGAGACGGGAGCGGCGGAAGTTCGACGACTCGTCCCGGACCAGCTTCGTACGGCGGGGGTCGATCAGCTCGATCGTGTCCAGGCCGGTGAAGAACACGGCCTCCTGGTCCCGTACGAAGTCGGACACGCCCACGACGTCGACCTTCGCGCCGTCGTGCTCGGTGCGCACGGAGTTCCGCACGAGCCACACCTCGTCGCGCACGAAGACCTGCGCGCCTGCCGGAAACTGGTCCTCCCCGTCGGGGCGAGAACCGACCGGTGCGGTGCTGCTCTGCTGGGCGGTCACCCGCTGCCTCCCGTGTCCGTCGTGCTGTGCTGTTGTCGCGGAAGTCCCCCGGCTCGGGCACACCTGCCGCTCACGCTGTTGTACCGCTCCACTGTGCCGTATGGGAGGCAAAGCGCGTGAACCACCCTCACCGGGGCAGACCCGCAGGTCAATGGCGTGGGGTGTGAGGGCACCGGGTGGGCCCGGAACGAATGGGACGTGGGTCAGAACGCGGCGCGTGCCGCGTAGGCCTCGCGCAGTTGCTGGGCGGTGCGGCGGGCCTGGGCGGAATGACGCAGGGAGCGAGCCGGCGGCCGCCCGGTGGGCCGGGGCCGCAGTGGCACGTCCGGTGTGTTCCGGGGGCTCTGCTCGTCCTCCGTGCTCGGAGCCACCGGGGCCGTAGGCGCGGTGTGTACAGGCGGCTCGGTCGGCGTTGCCTGCTGTGGCGCGGCGAGATGCATGGTGGGCTGGGTATCCGCAGTGGGCCCGTCCACGATCATGGGTACGGTCGGCGGTTCGTCCTGGCGCGGCGTGGTTGCGGGATCGGATACGGCCGGGACGGGAGCTGGAAGAGTCGCGCTTTCCGGCACCGGCGCCGCCAGCAGCGTCGGGAAGTCCTGAGGAGGCGCGGCCGTGTAGGTGGTGAGGCGCCGACGTGCCTGGGCGAGCTTCAGCCCTTGCACCTCGACCAGGCTGCGGCACTGCTGGACCACCTCGGGGATCGTGGGCCGGTCCTGAGCCTGGTGGGACAGCATGGCCGTCAGGAGGGGGACCAGCTCGGGTGGCACTCCCGTCAGATCGGGGGCGGTCGCCGGATCGGTCACCATGTGGAAGAGCACGTGGATGTTGTTCGCGTGGTACGGCAGGTGGCCCGTCGCGGCGAACAGCAGAACCGTACCCAGTGCGTACACGTCGACGGCGCTCGTGAGCGGCTTCACGCCGTTGGCCTGCTCGGGCGGCATACAGGACGGGGTGCCCACGACCGTGTTGGCGGCGGTGAGGGAGGCGCTCGACTCGGCGAAGACGGCCAGGCCGAAGTCGATGATCTTGGGACCGTTCGGGCCGAGCAGGATGTTAGCGGGCTTCAGGTCCCGGTGCAGCAGACCCTGCTTGTGCACATAACCCAGGCCTTCGGCGAGAGTGGCGCCGAGCGACAGGACGAGGAGCGCGGGCAGCGGGCCGTGTGTCATGACGTGCTTGCCGAGATCCGGTCCCTCCACGTACTCGGTGGCGAGCCAAGGCTGTTCCGCCTCCGCGTCCGCGTCGAGGAGCTGCGCGATCCGCGCGCCCCAGACCGTCTTCAGGATCTCGATCTCCTGCGCGAAACGCAGCCGAGCGGTCGAATCGACGACCGACGGCTTGATGATCTTCACCGCGGCCGGCTCACCGCCCGGAGACTCGCCCAGGTACACCTGTCCCATGCCGCCCTGCCCGATCCGGCCCAACAGCTCGAAGCCACCGATCTGTGCCGGATCTTCGGGGCTGAGCGGCGTCGTCTGCACGTCTGTCCTTCGGTCGGGCTCGTTGGGCGGGAGCTGTCGAAGCGGCTCCGCAACAAGCTAGCCGATCCGGCCGACAGCCTGAGCGCATCGAGCGGACCATGTGAACTCCTATGGCGAAACGTCCCGCGGAAGTCCCTCGGACAGCGATGAGTGTTCCCCGCGTGCGGCGAGCCTGACCTGCAGCCGCCGGCTGCGCTGGGGCCGAGTGGCGTCGCCCTGGACGTGCGCGGCGCTCAGGCCGAGTCCGCGGAACAGTAGGGCCAGGGTGAGCTGTTCGGCCATGACGTCGACGACGAGGGTGATGCACGGGCCTTTCCGGTACACCCGGTTCCGGGCCCTCTCCTCCACCCGCGACGTGCCTCGGGACCTAGGTGTGCGCCTTGACGCTCCGCCGATAATGGGGCCGGTAGGCGCGCGTGCGCTTGTGGGTGATCCCGGCTGCGGCCAGGGCGTCGCGCCCCAGGCGGGACCTGTAGCAGGAGCCGTTGTCGGTCAGGACACGTTCGACGGTGATCGCACAGGAGGTGAAGAACGCTTGTGCCCGGCTCCAGGAGGCGACGGCGGTCTCCTTCTTCTCGTCGGCGAGGATCTCGCTGTAGGCGAGGCGGGAGTGGTCGTCGACGGCGGTGTGGATGTAGCTGTAGCCGGCGCCGGAACGCGTCCTGCGGCCTGCTTGGCGGCCGAGGACCTTGTGGCCGCCGCCGTCGGGGATGTTGCCGAGCTTCTTGATGTCGACGTGGACCAGTTCGCCGGGCCGGTTGCGTTCGTAGCGGCGTATGACGCGGCCGGTGGCCCGGTCCAGGTGTGTCAGGCGGGCCAGACCGAATCGGGTCAGTACCCGGTGCACGGTGGAGGGCACCAGCCGCAGCAGGCTCGCGATTCGTGCGGGTCCCCAGCGGCGCAGCACGCGCACCTTGATGATCCGCCGCTCGGTCCGCGTCGGGGTCCGCCGTGGGCTGGTGTGGGGGCGGCTGGAGCGGTCGGCCATACCCGCCTCGCAGAACGCGCGGTAGCGGTCGGCCCACCGCTTGGCGGTGCTCACGGGGACTTGGAAGCGTTCCGCGGCCCGCCGCAGGGGCCAGTTGTCGTCCACGACGCAGCGGGCCAGGCGCAGTCGTCCGGTCTCGGTCAGGGGTGCATTGCGGTGGGGCACGAGGGCCTTTCTGGTCGCCGGTGCAGATGTCGCAATCCACACCGAGCCAGAAGGCCCTCACCCATTTCAAGATCCCTCAGCCGAGACCTCCGTCACCAACCTCCGTGGACAGAACACCTAGCGCCCGCCCGGAACGGAAGCCACATGTCATGGCCCGGGTCGCCTTTGACTCTCGGCTCGTCCAGACCGCAGTGATCGGCAGCAAGATCTCCGAGCGGCCGATCATCCTCCTCGGGGAGCCAGACGGCCTCGAAGTCCACCGCCACAGACACCTCAACTACACCCAGGCTGCGCAGAACGAAGCCGGGCCGAAGTGGAGGGAAATGAAGGCGCGCTGATCCATGATCTGTCAGGGCAGATCATGGATCAAGGGCAACCAGGCTGATAGCTCGTCGCGTGCTGGATCGTTCACAGGGATTACGCCCTCCAGATCCCGCAGCGGGGTCAACATGTTCTTGATGCGTCGGAGGTGCAAGATTTCCGGAACTGGTCGGGTGTGCCAGTCCGTGGTCTGAGCGTGTACCTCGGCTCTTGCTATTCCGATCTCCCGGAACACCGAGTTGCACAGATCTGCAGGGTCGCGGATACCCCCGTCCTGCATGGCGCCGAACTCTCGGATTGCGTAGGCGCGAATGTAGGCCTCAACGGATAAAGCGGCTGCAGTGTCGGGCTCGGAATTCTCACCTTTCCGCTTGAGTGCGGTCAAGGCAAGGCGGACCCAGCGAAGGCGAGTTTCAGCACTCAGGCCGGCATCGTTCATCCGGCCCACTGCAAATGTGTGCAGTGTCTGCCACACCTGCCATTCGATAGCAGGTCCATCTTTTCTGGAGGCCAGGTCTTCCAGTTCGCCGATTGAACGGAGGGGGATGTTCCGTGGATTCAATGCGGCGGGATCGATCTTGGATCCCTCATTCCATGCACTCGATTCCTGCACGCTTTACTGTGTCCTTCCCCGCTCACGCGCGTTGGCCTCTGCGTCGGCGCGGATGCGGCCGAGTTCGGCGGATGCGGTGGCTCGTTCGGGCCACCGCTGGGCAGTGCCCCGTGCCCACGCTCGGCTCCTGCTCGCGCGGCGCCCCGCCACCCTCATGGGGCCGTTCACGGGCGTCGAGGGCGCAGATCCGCTCGGTGTGCCGACGCTCCAGACCGTAGTAGATGATCATTCTTTCGGGATCGGGACCTGCTGCAGGCGCTGGAGGGTGAGGTCGAGGTCTGATAGCGCTCTTGAACAAAATTCGTGGTCCCGAGTGTTTATGGAGTGGACAATTTTGGCGAATGCTGGGCTGTCGAGCCCATGTGCTTCACGCAGAATCCTCGTTGGGACCAGGAGCCAATTTCTTCTTGTCCTGTCGAGTGTCCATTCTGCTTTTGTTGGCAGTGCTTCTACGGCATCTTCCATGAGGCGTGCGACGTCTTCTTGGGTAGATGTGTAGCGCCACCCCATATACGGCACCTGTGGGTGTCCGTGCACAGGGTGTTTCTCTGAAGGCAGAGAAAACCAGCCAAGTTCTCCAAACCTGCTGAGTGCTTGCATCGCACGCGTGCTTCGGGTCGACATGTGGAGTCCATTCAAACCAGTGAATGCGTCATTTTATCGCGGATCAATCAAAGGGTCGGAGAATGGGTCTCCCTCGTCGTTCCATCTGAATTCGTAATCTCTGGACGATGCATTGTATTCCGCGCCGGCGTTGTTGAGGGGAATTTCGAACTCTTCGTGCAACCACAGGTTCATTGCCAGCGCTGCGACTTCTGAGCGGTAGTCGCTCAATGGTGCTTCGATCGAGGTGACTTGGATGGTGATTCCCTGAGGAAATCTCTTGGTCAATTCCGGTGCATTGAGAGCGACGCCGAAGGATAGCCATGCGAGATCTTTCCAGTGCAGTCCACCGGGCGGCAGAGCCAGGCGTACGTTGCCGTGGATCTGCACGTCCGGGGGGTCCGATTCGGCGGAAGGCCGTGCATGTGCTGTGAGGTTGGCCGTCAGTCCGCCAATGGGGCTGCGCAGGCGATACTTGACCGTTCTGGTCATGTCTCCTCTTCCGTGTCAGAACTTCAATGCCCGTCGACGGTGAGGGCGGGTCCGGCGGGAGGCTGTGCCGTTGCTGGTGGCCACGGTGGCCACCCGTACCTCCGGATCCTCCCCCACGATCCGGACCAGTAGCAGACCTCGGATCGGGGCGGCAGGGAAACGAAGCGAGAAGGGGGACAGGTGCGCCCGGCTCAGAGCTTCACGACGACCACGCGGTCGGCGCACAGCGTGCGATGTCGTCCTCGTCCGACGTGAACACGGTGACCGGGCCGGGCTGCCGCAGAGCGACGGCGGCGAGAGCCGCTTCGATGGCGTACTGGTGGCCGTGCAGGCCCGTTTCCTTCAAGAGGCCGGTCGCTTCATCGGCGATCTCCTCCGTGACCGGTTCGACACGGATCTTTGGAGAGAGTCATCGGACGAGCGGCCAAGGCAGTGCCCAGGACCCGAGATGCACTTTGTGATCGGAGTGGATGATGCTGCTGCCCGGTGCCCGCAGACCGATTGCCCATGGCCAATGGGAATGGCGTTGGTGGTCAGGGCAGCGGTGCGTGAGGCGTCGAACTTCCCAACCAAGTCTCGCGTGTCAGCGCCGATCCGTACGCTCGTCGGTATGGAGGGGGACGAACTGTACGAGGAAGCGAACGAGGACCGGCCTGATCGCGGGCGCGACAGCGAGCTCTGGCAGCGGCTGAGCGCCTACACCTACCTCAGCGCGCCCGAGCGCCTGGAGTACGTCGCGGTGATGCGGGTGTTCTGCGGCACGCTGCTCGCGGACCTGGCCGTGCCGGACGTGCTGGCCAGGCTGGCCCGGGCGGGCGGTCAGGGCAGCCCGGAGCCGGGCGGCCCAGGGGCGGGGCTCGACGCGGAGACGCTCACCGACCGGCTCGAACGGCTGGTGAAATGGGGCAATCTGCTGCGGAGCACGCACAGCGTCACGGCGACCAGCATCGCCGAGTACCAACGTTCCAGGTCGCGCTATCAGCTGTCCAAGCTGGGGGAGCGGGTGCAGCGCGAAGCGGACGAGGTGCTGGCCGGGGCGGACGCCGCGCGCGAGGTCAGCAGCGAGTTGCTCACCCTCGTCGACCGAGGGCTCCGCGAAGTCGCCGCCATGGCCGGTGCGGCGGGCGGCGCCGATCCTCAGCAGGCGCTGGAGCGGATCAGCACACTCTTCGTGCAGTTCGCCGAATTCGCCGAGTCCGTCCGGGACTTCTACGCATACCTGGGTCAGGTGCTCGCGCGCTACGACCTCGACGGCGCCGAGTACCAGGGGTTCAAGGAGCTGCTGCTCGACTACGTGGAGGCGATCACCGAGGACATCTCCTTCCGGGCCCCGCGCATCGCCGCGCACCTGGACGCCGTATGGCCGCATCTGCCCGACCTGCTCGCCCGGATCGACACGCACACGGTCGGCATCGGGGCGCTCGCCGACGGGCTGCCCGAGACCCGGGTGCAGCGCAGCCGTGGACGCGACCTCGCGGACTGGGAAGGGATGCGCGACTGGTTCACCGACACCGGTGTGCACGAGCAGGGGAGCCAGGTGGACCAGCTCCGGGACGCCACCCTGCGCGCCCTGCAGGCGCTCCTCGCCAACGCCAAGCGGATGCTGCGCTCGGCGTCCGGAGAGATGTCCCGCCGCAAGGACCTGCTGCGGCTGGCGGCCTGGTTCGACGCGGCGGAACCCGAGGAGGCCCACGACATCGCGGTCGCCGCGTTCGGGCTCTACGGCGCACGGCACCTGGGAGTCGAGCCGGACCCGGACCGGTCCGTGCCCGCGTATGTGAGCTGGTGGACCGGCCCTGTGGTGGACGTGCCGGTCGCGCTGCGTGAGCGTGGCAGCAGAGCTCCCCGCGGGCGGGCCGCTGCCGCGGAGGACCACTCCGAGCAGAAGCGCCGCCTCGTCGAACAGGCTCGGCGGCAGGCCGAGGAACGGCGGGCGGCCGCCGACGAACTGCTCAGCGCCTCGGGCAGGTTCGATCAGGTGAGACTCGGTGCCCCCGGCATGCGCCTGCTTCTGGAGCTCCTGACCATCGCCCTCGGCGACGCCCGGCTGCGCGGGGACGACGAGGACTTCCTGCTGGACGGCGCGCAGTCGAGGGACGAGGATCTCGGCGTACGGCTGACCGCCTGGCGCACCCTCGGCCGGCATACGGTCCTGCGCTCCGTCGACGGCGACCTGACGGTCGACGACCTCACCCTCGCCGTCGAGAGTCTTGCTGGGGCGGATGCCGTACGGGACGCGCCCCCGCACAGGTCCGGGGAGGCGAGCGCCTGATGGCCCTGCCCTCCGCCCACGACGTCGCGCTCGCGGCCGAGCGTCGCGCCGCCGCCCGGCTGCTGCTCGCCCACCCCCTGGTCACCAGCTCCGGACCGCACAGCGACACCTTCCCGCTGGTCCGACGTCACGCGGACTGGCTCGCCCAACGCTTCCAACAGGTGTTCGGCTACCGCCTCCTGGTGGAGGCCACGTACGCCCGGCTGTTCAAGGCGGGACTGGGACCCGGTTCGGGGCACCGCCTGGAGCGGCCGTCCACCGGGACCCCGTTCACGCCACGGACCTACTCCTATCTGGCCCTCGCCCTCTCGGTGCTCGTCACCGCCCCGGAGCAACTCCTGCTCTCCCGCCTCGTCTCCGATCTGAGAGCCGCGGCCGTCGACGCCGGGATCGAGATCACCGACATCGGCCGGCAGGCCGAGCGGCGCACCCTCGCCGCCGCGCTGCGGCAACTCGTCGACTGGGGTGTCCTGACGGAGACCGAGGGCCAGGTCTCCGCCGTCGCCGAGGAACGGGCCGGAGAGGCACTGCTCACCGTGGACCGCGAGATCGCGCGGGCCGTCGTCGCCGGCCCGCTCGCTCAGAGCCGCGACGGCTCGGACCTCGTACGCCGGGCCGCCGACCCCGGATTCGGAGGGCCACGCACCTACGTCCGCAGGCGCCTTGTCGAAACCCCCGTCGTCCACCTCGACGACCTCACGGACGCCGAGCGTGAATGGCTGCGCACCAGGCAGCGGCGCGAGGCCCAGGCGTTCTCCGAACTGCTCGGTCTGGAGGCTGAGATCCGCGCCGAGGGCATCGCCCTGGTGGACCCCGAGGGCGACCTCACCGACCTGCACCTGCCCGGCACCGGAACCGTGGCCCAAGCCGCGCTGCTCCTGCTGGAGAGGCTCGTCGCCCGACTGCGCCCCGCGGACCCCGGCCACCCCGCGACCGGCGGGCGGCTCGTCATCGGCGTGGCCGTCCCGGACGGCCTGCTGCGCGAACTGCTCGACGAGATCGTCGGCGAGTACGGCAGACGCAGCAACTGGCAACGAGGTCATCTGGAGGACCGGGTCGGCTTCCTCGCCGCCGTCCTCGACCTCCTCGTCCGGATGCGCCTGATGGCGCCGGTCGGGCCCGTGCGCGCGGACGGGCACGGCGTGCCCGACGGGTACGAGGAGTCGGCGGCCGACGGCCGCGCCGTCACCGATGTCTCGGGGGCGCGCGGCCAGGACCGTACGAAGGGCGGCTGGATCCTGCTTGCCGCCGGTGCCCGGTACGCCACCACCGTGGCGGTGAAGCCCCCTGGCGACCCGTCCCCTGCCGACCCGTCCCCTGCCGACCACTCCCTTGGCGATCAATTCCCGGCGCCCTCAGAATCCGCACCAACTTCAGCGACCTCCGCATCGGCAGCGACTCCGATGTCCGTCGCGGACGATCCGTCCAAGGAGCCGCCCCGGTGAACCAGCCGCCGTCCCCGCACCGCTACCGACTGCATCGCGCCGGGATCCGCAACGTCTGGCAGTACGACGAGCAGGAGTTCGCCTTCGGCGCCGGCCGGCTGCTGCTGCGCGGCAAGAACGGCGCCGGCAAGTCCAAGGCCCTGGAGATGCTGCTGCCGTACCTGCTCGACGGCGATGCCCGTGCCCTGGACGCCACGGGAACCGGGCGCACCACCCTGCTGTGGCTGATGCTCGACGGCTTCGAACAGACCAACCGACTGGGCTATCTGTGGGTGGAGTTCGCACGTACCGACGAGGAGGGCACGCACCGGCATCTCACTCTCGGCGCGGCCATCCGCGCGTCCCGGTCGACCAGGACGGCCAAGCCGTTCTTCTTCACCACCTCGCTCCGGGTCGGCGACGAGCTGCACCTCGCCCCCGCCGGTCAGCCGCTCCCCGTCGACCAGCTCAAGTCCGTCGTCGGCCCGGAGAACGTCACCGACCGGGCCGTGGAACACAGGGCCAGGGTCGCCCGCGAACTGTTCGGCCTGACCGACCCCGCCCGCTACCGCAACCTCCTCCACCTCCTCCACCGGCTGCGCCGCCCGACGATCGGCGACCGTATCGACTCCGGCGGCCTGGTCTCCGTACTCGCCGAGACCCTGCCCGCCCTCGACGACGAGATCGTGGACAAGGTGGCCCGCAACCTCGACGATCTCGACGCCGTACGGGCCGACCTCGGGCGTCTGGAGCGGACGGACCAGGCACTGCGCACCTTCCTCGCCGACTACCGCGGCTATCTTCACGGGGCGTTGCGCCGCCACGCGGACGACGCGGGCGGTGAACTGGAGCAACTGGCGCAGTACCGCAAGGCCGCGGGCGACGCGGCGAGGCAGTCGGAGACGCTCCGTGAGCGTGAGGCCGAGCTCGGCGCCCGCGTCGAAACGCTGGAGAGCGAGCAGGCCGACGCGGAAACCGACCTGGCCGCGCTGCACGCCAGTGCCGGATACCGCGGCCTGACGGAACTCGGCGAGAAGCGTGCCACCGTCACCGCCCTGCACAGCGCGGCCACCACTGCCTTCAAGTCGCTGCGGCAGGCCCATGTCCATCAGGAGGAGGCGGGGCAGCGCCTCACCGCCGAGGCCGGGCGGCTCGGTGGTGAGCTGGTGGAACTGAGCACGATGCACGGCGAACTGGCCGGGGAGGCGGAGCGGTCAGGGCTCGACCCTGTGCACCTGGGGGAGCCCGAGGCGACCCCCGCCGCACCGCTGCTGCCCGCGACGACAGCCGAACTGACCGCTCCGGAAGGCGACTTCCATCTCGTACGGCACAGTCAGGTGCTGGCCGTGGACACCGAGGCCTGCGCGCTTGCCCTCCAGGCATGGGAGGCCCGGCTCGACGCCGCGCAACCGGTGATCAGAAACCGCTCCCGGTCCGTCACGGAACTCCGCGCGCTCATCGGGGAGTCCGACCGGGCCCAGGGAGAGGCCCGGGAGGCGGACGCGATCCGCGAGCGCCTGGAGGAACAGACGGACCAGGCGCGCTCCCGGGTCGAACGGCGTGTGCGGGAAGCGGGGCGGGAGGGAGAAACGTACGCCGACGCGGCCCGCGTCTGGGCCGAGCGGTTGCGGAGCCTGACGGGGCTGCCTCTGGATGCCGTGGAAGGCCTGCTGACCCACGACCCCGCCGACGGTCCCCTCCCTGCCCGGACCCCCGACGACGTGGCCGACGCGGCCCGGGCCGCGGTCGACCCGTGGCTGGAGGACCTGAGTGAGCAGCGCGACACCCTGGCCCTGACCCTCCGGGAACTGAACACCGAACGGGACCGGCTCCGTGCCGATCGCGAGGAGTGGGAACGCCGTACCGACCCCGAGCCGCCGGCCGCGCCCCATCGTGCGGCGCCCCGCACAGCCGGTACGGGCGCGCCCCTGTACCGGGTGGTGGACTTCGCCGACGGCCTCCCGCCCGAGGCACGGGCCGGGCTCGAAGCCGCGCTGGAGGCGAGCGGCCTGCTCGACGCCTGGGTGCAGGCGGACGGCACGGTCCTGGACCCGGACACCCGGGACACCCTTCTGGTTCCGGGCGCTCCGCTGGCCGTGCCCACGCTGGCGCGGGTGCTGCGGCCGGTTGACGTGCCGGACAGCGGGGTGGGCGCCGAGCAGGTTCTGCGGGTGCTGGAGGCGGTGGCGCTGGTCGGGGACGGTGCTCGGCGCGTCACGGAGCCGACCGATCCGGAGCAGGTGGCGTTCCCGGAGCAGGTGGCGTTCCCGGACGGCTGGGGTGCGGGTGGCCCGACGGCCGACGGACCCCCTACCGCCCTCGGCACCGACGGCTCCTGGAGACTCGGTATCGCGCGTGGACGTCATACCAAGCCGGCGGCCGAGTACGTCGGCGCGGAGGTGCGTGCCGAGACCCGACGCCGGAAACTGGCCGAACTGGACCGTCGACTGGTCGTGGTGGAGGACGAGTCGGCGCGCGGCGAACAGGGCCTGCGCGCGCTGACCGGACACCGGAAGCTGGTCACCGACGTGCTGCGCCGACCACCCACCGCACGTGGTCTGACCGACGCGTGGGCCCGTACGACCGAGGCGCAGCGCGCCGCGGAGTCCCTCGCCGGGCAGGCCACGGCGGCCGCTCGGGAGGCCGAGGAGGCGAGAGCCCGTGCTGTCGCCGCGAGGAGGGAGACCGAGGCGATGGCCGGCGCCCATGGCCTCCCGGCAGATCCGACGGCACTCGACACGGTCCGCCTCGCCCTGAAGGGACTGAGCCGGGGGACGGAGCAACTGCTGCGGCGGATCCGCGCGGTCATGGCCGCGGTCGACGGACACGGCGGCCACCGCAGGGACCACGAGCGGGCCGTGGCGGCATGCCGGGACGCCGAGACCGACCACGCCCGGGCGCTCGACCGTCTGGACGCCGCCCGCCGCACCGTCCGGGCTCTGGAGGAGGCGCTCGGTGCGACGGAGCAGGAGATCCTCGCCCGTGAGGCCGAAGCGAAGCGCCGCCTGGAAGCGGTGGCCCGCCAACTTCCGGGCGTACGGCAGGACATGGCTGAGCTGCACGACGCGCGAGTGCGCGCGGAGGAGGACGAGAAGGGGCGACGCGAGGCGCTGGCCGCCCAGGAGGGCAAGGCGCTGCTCTGTGGCAGACGTCTGCGTACGGCCCTGTCGCGACCCGGCGTGCTGGAGGGCGCCGGTCTCGACGCCGACGAGGACGATCACGGTGGAGAGACCGAGACCCTGAAGTCCCGCGACCCGGTGCATGGCGACGCCCGGGAGCGCATTCAGGCCCTGCACCGACTCGTCGACGCCGTTCATCACCGACTGGACGCCGAACGCGACGACATCTCGGACACGACGCTCCTGAACCGCCACACCGATCTGCGCGACCAGCTCTCCGGCGGCTACGACGCGACGATCGAGGAACACGACGGCATCAAGCTCTGCCGGCTCGTCGACGACCACGGCCCGCAGGACATCGCGCTCGTCGGTGTGCGCATCGCCGCCCAGGCGGCCGACGCCCGGAACCGGCTGACGGAACGCGAACGGGAGGTCTTCCAGCGCTTCCTCACCGGCGAACTGGGCGACCATCTGTCCTCACAAGTCCTGGCCGCGGGTGCGCTGGTGGCCGCCCTGAACACCACACTCTCCACGGTCCGTACGTCACACGGCCTGGGCGTCACCCTCGACTGGAGGCTGGCCGACGGCGTGGAAGCGGACGTCAAGACGGCCGTGGACCTGTTGCGCAACCCCTCCGGACTGCGCACCCGTGAGCAGTCCGAGCAACTCCGCGACGTCCTCCAGCGGCGTATCGAGGACGCCCGCCGTGCCGACCCGGCTGCCGGCTACGCCTCCCACCTGCGTACGGCCCTCGACTACCGCGACTGGTTCTCCTTCACGCCCTGGGTGGTGAGCGACGCGGCCCCCGGGAGCCGTCGCAAGCTCTCGGGCCGCACCGGAATGAGCCAGGGCGAGCAACGCGTGCTCTCCTACCTGGTCCTCTTCGCCGCATCCGCCGCCCACTTCACGAGCCTCGCGGAGTCGGCCCCCCACGCACCCCGCCTGATCCTCCTGGACGACGCCTTCGCCAAGGTCGACGAGCCCACCCACGCCCGCCTCGGCCGCATCCTGGTCGAGCTGGACCTCGACTTCGTCCTCACGAGCGAACGCCTCATCGGTAACTGGCCGGACGTACCGTCCCTGCACATCTACGAGTGCCTGCGCGACCCGCATGTGCGGGGTGTGGCGACGCTGCACTACACGTGGAACGGGCGGCAGCGGAGGCTGGTGTCGGTATGACGAGCGCGCGGGCGACCGGCGGGCGGCCGCCTTTCCACCCCGGACCTCCTCGCGAAGCAGGGGCACCCGTTGGCTCCAAGGCAGGGGCACCCCTCGGCTCCGAGGCGGTGGCGTTCCTGTCCCGGCCGGGTCTGAGCCGCCTCTGGGCGGCGGTACGCACCCGCCTCGAACGAAGCGGCCTCCAACCGACCGGCACCATCCGGCTCCAGCACCTCGACGTGGAGGAACGCGAATCCCTGTCCCTCCTCCTGGCCCGGCCGTTCACCGGCACCTCCGCCACGATCCGCCTCCCCGACCTGGACACCCGGCTGCGCGCCAGCGGGGTCGGCCGCGGCCTGGCCGCGACGTTGGCCGCCCTGGGCCCGCCGCTGACCGACCGGCGAGCGGCCCGCGACGCGGTGGCGGCCGAACGCCACCGCCTGGGGTCCGCGGCGGAAGCGGCTCTGGCCGCCACGCCCCTGGCCGACCAGCCCTGGGCCCACCAGTGGCTGACGGACATACGGCGATCCGGCACACTCGCACGTCAGCCGCGCGGCACCGCGCTGACCACCATCACCCAAGCCATCCAGACCCTCGCGACCCTCTTTCCCGCCGGGGGCACCGCCCTCGCCCCCGTAGTCTGGGGGCGCGGCGAACTGGCCACCCGCACCACGGGCTCGGCCCACGGCCTGGACGACGGCACCCTCCTCGCCCGCCTGGTGCTGCGCGGCATCGCCCTGGCCCAGGACGTCGACCTCCCCACCGACGCGCCGTCCCGCCGTGCCCTGTGGCGTCGGGCCTCGGTCACCCCGGACGAGGTCTCCAGCACGGTCCTGACGTACGGACTGCGCCCCACGGGCGCCACCTGGCAGGAGGCGGCCCTGCGGGAACGCGCGGACCACCACCTGGAGACCCACCTGACCCTGCGCGAACTGCGCACCCTGCACCTGGAACTGCCCCGCGGCACCCGCGTCCACGTCTGCGAGAACCCGCGCGTGGTGGAGGCCGCGGCGGACGCCGGCCGCACCGCCCCGCTGATCTGCACCTCGGGCAGCGCGACGACGGTCGTCCTCACCCTCCTGGACACGCTGGCCGCGACCGACTGCGCCTTCGCCTATCACGGCGACTTCGACTGGCCGGGGATCACCCTCGCCAACCGGATCACGGCACGGTACGAAGCACGGCCCTGGCGCATGACCGCCCCGGACTACGAGTACCTCGCGACGCGAGCCGAACTGCACGGCACACCACCACTCCCGCTCACCGGCACACCGGTCGAGGCGGCGTGGGACCCCGAACTGACCGCCACGATGCACGCCTTGGGGATCGCCCTGCACGAGGAGGCGGCGCTGGACCTCCTCCTGGACGACCTCGCATGAGACGGAGCGGTGAGACAGGGCGGAAGGAACTGGAAGGAACGATGGGCGGCCTCACCAAGGCGAACCTCAAAGCCCGCGCAGGCGCCCGCTCCTACGAGCGTGGGCTCGGCTACCTCGACGCGGTGTCGGGGGTGGAGGTCGGGGACGGCTGGGCGACCGCGACTGTCCATGGCACGGACCGGTACGAGGTCGCGCTGACGCTGGACGGGCCCGGCGGACCGGCCGGGCGGTGCGACTGCCCGTACGGCATGGAGGGCAACTTCTGCAAGCACCTGGTGGCCCTCGGACTGACCCTGCTCGCACAGCGGAGCAGCCTGCCGCGGCAGCGGAAGGCGGCCCGGGACCGCGCACACGACCTCGACGCGTGGCTGTCCGCCCTGTCCAAGGACGAGTTGCTCACTCTGGTGCGGGAACAGATCGGCGAGGACCGGCGGTTGCGCCGCCGCCTGGAGCTACGGGCGGCGGGCGCCCGTGGAGACGTCGCCGGGATCCGGGCGAAGGTCCGCGAACTGCTCGACGTACGCCCGTTCGCGCGGTACGGGTACGTCGAGTACGCCGACGCCCGCGCCTTCGCCGACCAGGCCGGGCAGGCGGTGTCCGCGATCGGGGCGCTCACCGGCTCCGGACGGGCCACCGTCGCGATCGAGTTGACCCGTGAGGCGATGCGGCTCCTGGCCGAGGTCGCTACGAGCGTCGACGACTCCGACGGAGGGCTCGGGCAGGTGGCCGTCGACCTTGCCGACGCCCACCTCGAAGCATGCCGTGCGGCCCGCCCCGACCCGGAGGAGCTGGCGCACTGGCTGTTCGGTCAAGCGCTCCGCGACCTCGACACCGGCCTCACCGACATCGACCCGCTCGACTACCGGGACGTCCTCGGCGACGCGGGGATGACCACCCTGCGGAAGCTGGTGGTCGAGGCATGGCGGGGCAACCGTACCGGGTGGGCCGAGAAGTACCTGATGGAACGTCTGGCCAAGACGGCGGGCGACATCGACACGGTGATCGCCGTACACGCGGCCGACCTCACGCCGAACGGCCACACGCACCTGGTCATCGCCCGCGAACTGGAATCCGCCGGGCGCCCGGACGAGGCCCTGAACTGGGCGGAGCGTGGTCTCCGGGAGACCCCGGACCTCGCCACCGTCGACACCGCCCTCGTCGACCACCTCTGCGAACGCTACGCACGGGCAGGGCGCCTCCCCGACGCCGTAGCCCTGCGCCGCTCCCATTTCTCCGCCCGCCGCTCCCTGCTCGCGTACCAGCAGTTGCGCGCCACCGCACGGGACACGGACTGTTGGTCGGCCGAGCGCGAGGGGGCGCTGACCCTGCTGCGGGCGGACGCGGAGCGACAGCAACCGGGCGGCTGGTACGGAGGCTCGGTCCTGGTCGACGCCCTCCTCGATGACCGGGACGCGACGGCCGCCTGGCAGGCCGCCACCGAAACGGGCGCCCACGACAAGCAGTGGCTCACCCTCGCCGACCAG
This sequence comes from Streptomyces sp. SP18BB07, assembly GCF_036322545.1. Classification (NCBI taxonomy): domain Bacteria; kingdom Bacillati; phylum Actinomycetota; class Actinomycetes; order Kitasatosporales; family Streptomycetaceae; genus Streptomyces; species Streptomyces sp. SP18BB07. The sequence continues at coordinate 131,277 of NZ_JAQYWT010000370.1, read as the reverse complement.
GTCCGCGCCGACCGCCCCGCCGACGCGCTCGCCGTCTACCTCCGCCTGGCCGAGCCCCTGACGGCGCAGACCGGCAACGCGGTCTACGAGCAACTCGTCGTCCTGCTGCTGAGCATCCGGGACTGCCACCGCCGCCTGGACACACCGGACGCGTTCACGACGTACGTCACCGCTCTGCGGGCTTCCCTGCGACGCAAGCGGAACCTGATGCGGCTGATGGACGAGCACGGTCTGTGAGCCGGGGCCACCCCCCCTGCCGACGACGGCGCGTGGCTCCAGCTCACTCACGTTGTCGAAGCCGCAGGGTCCGCCGCTTCCCACGTTCCGTCAAGGAACGGACTCGGCCTCCCGTGCCAGAAAATGTCCACACTGTCGCGTGCTCTTGTCGCCGCCACGAATAGCAGGGACCGCGCCCGCTGGATCTCGTGCCGGTGGCGGACCGGGTCCGTACCGCGCAGCCGGTTGACGCCCTCGCGGGGTACGAGCCCGTCCGCCACGCCCCCGATGATCATTCGCTGGTACTCCAGCCCCTTGAACCGGAACATCGTGCCGATATGGACGCCACTGGAGCCGTTCGGGCCGTCGGAACGGATTTCCACCGAGTCGATGCCGTGCAGTTTGAGCGTGTACGCCATCTCGGCAGCCATCTGGTTGGTCGGCACGCAGATCGCGATCTGTTCGTGCGGCACGGCCGTGTCCTCGTCGGCGTCCCACTCCTTGATGAGCGCGGCCACTCCTTCCCGCTCGGCGGCCCAGTCCGGGAAGGCGTGCCCGGCCGGACGCCCTCCGCTGAGCACCGACCGATAGCCGGCCAGGGTCTCCTCGCTGCCGTCGAGGTCGTCGTACTTCGTCTCGCCCAGCGCACCGAGGGCGGAGCGAAGGATCTGTCGCGTCGTGCGGTAACTGAGGCTCAGCTTCGAGGACCGGCCGCGGATGTTGATGCCCAGACTGCCCAGCGTCACCTGGTTCTTGTAGATGCGCTGGTGGGTGTCGCCGACCAGGAACAGGTCGTCCGCACCGCGAGCGGTCATCGCACGCAGCATCTTCCAGTGGGCGGGCCGGAGATCCTGTGCCTCGTCCACCACGATGTGGCGGTACCGGTGGCGCAGCCAGCCTCCTGAACCGTCCTGGACGTGGACGTTGTCGAGGCCGCCCGTCGCCTCCCGCTGCCGGTCGATGGTAAGGATGCGCTGTTCGCGGCCCATCTCCAGGCGTGCGGCACGCTCGGCCACCTGGTCCCAGGTCTGTCGCCCGAGCCGGTCGAGCCGCTGCGCGAAGCGCTCGGCCAGCTGCCAGATCTCGGCGCGCTCCGCGCGGCCGATGTTCCTGCCGCGTCCGGCACGCCGGGCCCGGAAGTAGTCGGTGCGTGTGCCGACGGCCTGGCCGAGGATGACCTGCGTCCACTCGTCGTGCAGGAACTCCGCGTCCCAGCCGTTCTCCCCCAACTCGTCGAGCAGCCCACGCCATTCGCGTACGGCCTGACTGTCGTCGATGGCCTGCTTGCCACTGCCCGGTTCGGCCTCACGGACGATGCGCAGGGCCAGCTGGTCGACGTGGCTCACCTCGACCCGGCTCAGCAGTTCCTCGCCACCCAGCTCCAGCAGCCGGGAGCGCAGGTCGGCGGCGAGGTTCTTGTTGTACGTGGTTAGGAGGACGGGTTTGTCCCGGCCGGGGGGAAGCTGCCGTACGAGGTGCCGCACCCGGTGCAGGGCGACGATGGTCTTGCCCGTGCCGGGGCCGCCGCCCACCCGGGCGGGGCCGTTGTACCGCCGTTCGACCAGTCTGGCCTGGGTGGGGTGGAGGAAGACCTTCCAGCGAGCGTCGTGTGCTGGACTCCATCTCGGCACCACGCTACGCCGGAATCTGGTCCGGAACAGCAGAGGAAGCGCGGCGAACGAGACTGTAATGCGCGGGCGCTGCCGGACACAGACGAGGTGGAGGACGCTTGTGGCCGGAAGAGGGTGGGGTGGGTGGGAGCGTGGACGAAGGCGAATGGGACACCTTCGAGGTGGTCTACCGGGCCGCCTACAGACCCGTGTTGCGATTTCTCATACGGAGGCTGCCCTCAGGCGACGCCGAGGATGCCGCTGCTGAGGTGTTCACCGTGGCCTGGCGCCGCTGGGGAGACAGGCACGGGGAGCCGTTGCCATGGCTCTACGGAATAGCCCGAAAGGTCGCCGCGAACCACCGACGTGCCACCGATCGGTTCGAGGCACTGGGAAAACGTCTGGAGATCTCGACGTCCGAAGCTACGCAGGCGTCGGCCGAGGAAGCCGCGCTCGATCGCCTCGGCGCGGCGAGCGCCCTGGCCAGGTTGTCGGCGACCGACCGTGAGGTTCTGCTGTTGGTGTCGTGGGACGGACTTGATGTGGGTGACGCGGCCAAGGTCATGGGACGCAGCCGTGCGACGTTCGCCGTCCAACTGCACCGTGCCCGAGTGCGGTTGGAGCGAATGCTGGCCCACGCGGGCCCGGCGTCGGTGCGGAAGCAGCATTTGGCATCGGAGGGGAGAAGTAGATGAGCCGAGACGTGGAGGCGGTGAGGGCGCTGCTGCCTCAGGACGACGACCCCGCCAGGGACCAAGCGGACGGTACCGCGGGCCTGACGGAGAGGGCGGAGCGGGAACTCGCCCTGCTCCGAGGCTCAGTCGCCCGACAGAACTCCGTACGAGCACGGCCAGGCCCGAATCGCAGGAGCGTGCTGGGTGCCGCGGCGGTCCTGGCAGGCGCATCGGTTGTCGTACTGAACGGTGGGTTGCCGTGGCCGGGGGAAGGGGGCGGGGCGTCGGCGGTGGCGGTCACACCTCCGGTGCTGTCCTTGTCGCCTGTGCCGGAGACTCCCGCGAAGTATCTCCGGGAGATGGCCAAGCGGGTGGAGGCTCTGCCCGAAGAGCACTCCGGCGGAAGCTATCAGTACTCCAAGACATGGGGCTGGTGGCTGAATACGGCAGGGGATGTACCAGGTGGGGTCGCCAACGCGGCCGTGCCGACCGTGACCGAGTCCTGGGTCGACAAGCAAGGTGGCGGGCGGAAGCTCAGTACATACGGGGATCCGATCTTCCCCAACCCGGACCAGGAGAGCGAGGCGCGGGAGGCCGGGCTCGTCCCGGGGAAGAAGATCGGCGATGCCGAATACGGGCCTGGTCAGTTCCCTGGTGGATCCCCCTGGCAGGACATCGAGCCCTTCGCGCAGAATCCTGATGGGTTGTCGCGGCAGCTTGAGATGGCGAACTGGGAAGGAGGGCTGATCATCGTCGGGGTATCGGACATGCTCACCTACGCGTCGCGATCCGGCCCCGTAGCTCCGGGACTTCGAGCAGCGGCTCTCAGAGTACTGGCGGACACTCCGGGCCTGCGGGTCTCGTCCACGACCACCTGGAAAGGCAGCAAGGTGGTCGTGGTGACTCAGGAAGAGGTCTGGAAGGGCAGCACCCTGCGGACCTCCGTTTTCTTCGATCCCGCAACCGGTTACCCGATGGGAAGCGAGGAGGCCCTTTTCGGTAGTCCGCGCAGCCTGAACGTCCGGGTACCGGCCACACTGGCAGTGACCGAGACATTGAAGCGCCGGACCGTATCCACCACGGACGAAAGGTCCTGAGAATGCCCGAGAGGAAACGTGCACGACCATCCGGTTTGGAAACCCTCTCCCTTCCGGGGCCTCAGCCGGCCGATCAAGAGCACCCTGCGGAACGGCTGATGGGGGACGTGAGGCGCGGCATCGAGCAGCGTCGGTATCTGCGCGGGATGCTGTTTCCGGAAACCGCCGTCGTGGAGAGGTTGTACGGTTTGTCGGAGGACGAGGTGCGGTCGGCGATCAGGCGCCTCAGGGACGAGGACCTGCTGCAACTGCACGATGACTACCAGGAGACCTACTTCATCGCTGTCGGTCCTGGAACCCCGGGTCGGGAACCGGCGGACACCGGACTCGCCGCCCAGGTGGCCGATCTGACCGCGAGGCTCCAGGAACTCAGCAGCCGCGTTCAAACTCTGGAGTCCATGGTTCTGGGTCGTGACGACGGGTGATCCGCGCCTACCTACGGCAGGCCTGGAAGCTGCTGAACTTGTTGTCGTGGAATGAGTCCAGCTGTGAGATCTTGGTGTACGGAGGCACTCGGAGTGCGTTGCCTGAGAACCAGTCGTGGTACAGGGTCAGGTTCATTCCCCAGAAGTCGATGTTTTTCGTCGTGTTGACGATTCCTGTGGTCTTGTTGTTGAACCCGTAGTCGGCGAAGTTGATACCGGAAGAGCAATGGGCGTGGTTCCACTGAACTCGACGTCCTTCGAATCCCGCGTACTGGTAGAAGCAATACCAGCGATTGTCGTTCGCGCCGGCTGGGCACCCGTTCCAGTTTGCCGCCTCCGCCTGCACCGCTTCCACTTCGGCCGCAGACACGCCATCGAGGGCGAGAGCGGCCTCGGTGGGCGCCGGAGCGGCTGCCTCTCCGGGGAGAGGCAGCGCCATGATCACTTCGCCGCCGTTCCAGGAGACTTCATTCGCGCTGACCTGCGCCGCCCCATTGTTGGTCTCGGCGATGGTTGCGTCGATTTCCGCTTGGAGAGTCAGGCGCTCGTCCACCGTCAGGCTCTGGACTTCGCTGCGGCTGTCTTCTGCTGCGACGGCCGGCAGTGATGGTATGCCTTCGGCGGCGGCTGTCGGAGCGCCCATGGCCAGTAACGAGGCGACCAAAGCTGCCCCACCAGTGAAAGATGCTGCCGAAAAATAGATGGATCTACCCACAGTTCTGTTCCCTTTCGGTCGTTGATAGACGCACCGTACGGGTACGTGAGTGACTTCTGGGAGATGCTGTGCAGGATCCTTGAAAAGTGAGAAAGGGGACTCCGCCGGTAGGTGATATTCCATTTTGGCGGCGGCCCCTTCGGCTGCCGGTCGACGAAGAGCGCCACTCGGGGGCGGACACGGCGCCGGTTCCTGTCCCGTCGGTGTTCAGTTCCGTGGCGAGCTCTACACCAAGGTGGCGCACCGGGACTTCACGGTGTGCGGGTCCGGTCTCCTCGTCAGGAGCCGACGTGCGTGCGCGTGGGCGGCAGGGGCCTGGCGGCGGTTGGGCCGGTTTCCCGCCGGAGGCGCACTTCCGCCCACACCGTCTTTCCCGGGCCGCCGGCGCGCGGGTCGACTGCCCAGCGGGTCGCCAACTGGTCGACGATGATCAGGCCCCGGCCCGACTCCTCGTCCTCGGGCGGCTCCGGGCTCGCGAGCAGCGGTACGCGTTCGGCGCGGGTGTCGGTGACCTCGACGCGGAGCGTGTGCGGGTAGCCGCCGGTCTCCGTGAGCCGTACGTGGAAGTCCCGCCCGGCGACGTGCCCGTGCCGTACGGCGTTGGCGGCCAGCTCCGAAGTGATCAGCGTCAGGGCCTCGTTGGCGTGGCTGGTGTACGGGTGCCCCCAGGAGTCCAGCCGGTGGGCGACGAGACGCCGGGCGAGGCGTGCCCCGCGCGTGGACGAGGTGAAGCGCATCGCGAACTCGCGGACCGGCCGGGGCGCGGCCCCCGGGGTGGGGGGAGTCTGGTTGTTCATGTGCCCCACGTTGGCGTGCCGGGTCGGTGGTGACGAGGTACGACGTGCACACGGGCGGTTGCTGTACGTGGTGGGGCGGTGGGTGTAGGCGGGGCGGGGAGTGACGGGCGGCGCGGGGCCCGTGGTCACTCCGGGAGGTCGAGCTCGTACTTCAACGCGCGTGCTCGGCATTGATGACTTCGCTCTCAAGCGCCGGCACCGCTACGCCACCGTGATCATCGACGCCGAGACCGGCGAGCGGATCGACGTCCTGCCGGACCGCACCGCCCAGACCCTGGTCGCGTGGCTGCGCGAGCATCCCGGGTCCGGCTACGTCTGCCGCGACGGCTCCGGCTCCTATGGCGAGGCGATCCGCCAGGCCCTCCCCGAGGCGGTGCAGGTCAGCGACAGGTGGCACTTGTGGAGCAACCTGCGCGGCAAGGTCCTGTCCGAGGTCCGCTCCCACACCGCCTGCTGGGCGACCGCTGTGAACCCCGCCCGGCCCGGGGGCGTACACGAGCAGACCACCCGCGAGCGCTGGCAGCGAGTCCACAATCTGCTCGGCCAAGGCGTCGGCCTGCTCGAATGCGCCCGCCGCCTCGATGTCGCCCTGAACACCATCAAGCGCTACGCCCGCGTGACGCATCCGCCGCGCGGACGACCCGGCAGTCCCCGTCCTCCAACTCTTCCGGGAGATCAAGGAGCTGGGATACACCGGCAGCCTCAACCTGCTCTACCGCTACATCACCCAGGGCCGCGCTGAGGGCGACAAGCCGGTCACCACCCCGCAGCGCTTCGCCCGCCTCCTGCTCACCCGCCCCGAGAACCTGCGCGACAAGGACACCGCACTGCTGCGGGAACTCACCAGAGCCTGCCCCGAGATGACCGAACTCGCCCGGCTCACCGGCGAGTTCGCTCAGCTACTGACCCCAGCGGAAGGCAACGACGCCAAGCTCACCGACTGGATCACCACAGTCCGCGCCGCCGACCTACCCCACCTGCGCTCTTTCGCGAACGGCCTCGAACTCGACCGCGCCGCCGTCGACGCCGGACTCACCCTCCCGCACCACAACGGCCGCACCGAAGGCGTCAACACGCGGACCAAGCGGATCATGAGGCAGATGCACGGCCGAGCCGGGTTCCCCCTGCTCCGCCACCGAATCCTCCTCCAGTGATCACCACGCAGCGCTACCACCGATTACGTGACAGAGCCGAACGTCTTACAGTCCCGAGGGAGGGGATGCGAGGTTCGGGCAGCGGTCGTCCGACGAGTCACTCCTCGTGACCGAGGCGGGGCGGTTGACCCTGTGACGAGCACGCGGCCCAAGGCGTCGCCGCAGTGGAGTAGAGCCGGGGTACAGGGGCACTCGGAACGCCGGAAAGCACAGGGCGTGAAAGCGCGCCGAGAAGTGGAGCTCCCTCATCAAGTACGCCTACATCAGGGGAATGTGATGACGAGTTACGGCAGTCCTTCTGCCACTTCCGGATCACGCACCAACGGTCTGGCCATCGCCAGTCTGGTCTGCGGAATCATCGGAATCTTCTTCTTCAATGTGATCCTCGGGCCGCTGGCCATCGTGCTGGGTGCCGTCGGCCTGCGGCAGGCGGGGGTGAAAGGGGGCGGCGGCCTGGCCAAGGCCGGCATCGTCCTCGGGGTCGTGGACCTGATCGTCTTCGCGGTTCTGATCGCCGTGGCCGCCTCCAACGGCGGTTTCACCTGGTACGTCGGAGGCTGACCGGCGAGGGTCGGGCGAGGGTCCGGTCAGCCGAGTACGAGCGGCAACTTCGCTGCCAGGGAGCCCAGTTCGGACAGTTCCGTGAGTTCCCTGTCCGTCGGTGTCCGGCGGCCCGTGCCCACCAGCAGGGCGTCCCGGTCGGTGAACGACGTGGGGAAGTGCGTGCCCGCGATGTTCTCCAGGGCCGTGCGGGAGTGGGCCAGGCTTTCCGGGGGCGGGCCGGGGAGGGCCGGGAGGTGGGCTGTCAGGTCCAGGTGGTGGAGGGTCCATTCCAGGACGTACGCCGTGAGGTAGTCGGCGACCGTGAGGACCTTGTCCTGGGTGGTCACCCGGGCCGTGGGGTCGGCGAGTTCGGCCGCACGGCCCGCCGCCGATCCCACGTCGTCCAGGTGGAATTTGAGGAGGGCCGGGTCCTCGTACGCCGCCGCCAGGCGGACCGTCAGGGCGGCGAGGGGGTCCTCGCCGGTGGGGGGACCGTTCGTGACCTGCCAGTACGTCGTCGCGTCGGCCGTCAGTGGCGCGGTGCCGGCGGGTGTGGCCAGAGTGGTCAGGACGTCCTGGGCGTCGATGACCAGGTGGCAGACGAGGTCCCTCACCAGCCAGCCCGCGCAGCCCGACGGTTGTTCGAAGTCCTTGTCCGTGAGGTTGGCCACCGCCGCGCGCAACGCTGCCCAGGAAGCTGCGAAAGGGTCCGTCCCCGCAAGGTAGTTCAAAGCATTGACCCTTCGCTGGGAGCGCGCTTTCATCGTGCTCCTGTTGAAGGGGGAACCAGTGAAAAGACCTGTGTTACGTGTGCTGGCGCATGCCGTCGGTTCCGTTCTGGTGGCTGTCGGCGTGACGTCTGTGTCGTCCACGTCCGCCGTCGCCCAGGACGAGGCACCGGGCGTCCTACCGACCACCCAACGGATCAGTGTGGCCCCCGACGGCGTCACCGGCGGCAACGGTCACTCCACCGACCCCGTCGTCAGCGCGGACGGGCGAGTCGTGGCCTTCATGTCGTCCGCGACCAACCTGGGGCCGGGAACCGATGTGCGCAACAGCGTCTACTACCGGACGGGGCCCGGGGAGCCGTTGCAGCGTGTGGTGGTGCCGGGGGAGACGACCTCCACGCCTCAACTGTCCGAGTCCGGGCGGTACTTGACCTTCGGGTCGTACTCGACCGCGACCGCCACCTCCTCCGTTCATGTCATGGACCTGAGCACCGGGACCATCGAGCGCCTGACGCCCGCGATGGACGACGGCTACCAGCTGTCCTACGGCATCGCGCCGGTCAGCGCCAACGGGCGGTACGTCGCCTTCGTCGCCCGGTACGCCGTCGATCCGCAGGGCGCCTTCCCCTGCCGGGTCATGCTGCTGGACCGCAAGACGCAGGAGGTGCGGCGGGTCAGCCGTGAGCCGGACGGTTCCAAGACCTACTACCGGTGCGAGCAGGTCGCGATGAGCGCGGACGGGCGCAGGGTCGCCTACCTGGAGGGGTACACCGGGCCCGGCAGCGGCGATCAGGGCGACATCCTGGTCCACGACCGGCGCAGCGGGCGTACCGTCCACGCCGACGCCACCCACGACGGGGCGCCCGCGAGCACCTCGGCCTTCGCTCCCGTGCTCAGCGGCGACGGCTCCAAGGTCGGGTTCAACTCGGCGGCCACCAACCTGGTCCCGGACGCCGACTCCAACAACGGCGTGAACGCCTTCGTCCGTGACCTGCGTACCGGTGAGCTCCAGCGGTACGACGGCCACGCCCCCACCGATCTCACGCTGCTGTCCGACCTGTCCGTCGACGGCTCGAAGCTGTTGCTCAACACGGCGGACGCGAACCGTACGTCCCTCGGGCTGATCCTGCGCGACCTGTGCACCGGGCAGGAGGAGTTGCTGTCCCCGGGGCAGGACGGCAAGCCCGTCACCGTCGGCGACGCGGCGCTGAGCGGGGACGAGTCGACGGTCGTGTTCGAGTCGTACCACCCCGGGCTCGTGCCCGAGGACACGAACCTGATCGGGGATGTGTTCGCCCGCGTGGTGCGGTGACACCAGGCTCCGTGGTCGTACCAGGCGGCTGAGGGGCGGGGTCGACGGGGTCGGAAGCGAACGGCTGCCTCCGACCCCGTCCGGTCAGCCCGCCTCCAGCGCCCCCACCACCCCCGCCAAGTGCCTCCACTCGTTCCTCGGCAGGGCGTCGCCCTCCCGCCCGTCGAGCACCTGTAGCGCCACATGGTCCGCCCCCGCCGCGTGGAACTCGTCCACCCGCGCCCGGATCCGTTCGTCCTCACCCCACGCGTACACCGCGTCGATCAGGCGGTCGCTGCCCCCGTCCCCGAGGTCGGCCTCGGTGAAGCCGATGCGGAGGAAGGTGTTCGTGTAGTTCGGCAGGCCCAGGTAGAAGGCGAGGTGGGCGCGGGCGATCGCCCGGGCGCGGTCCGCGTCGGTCTCCAGGATCACCTTCAGCTCGGGGGCCAGGAGACGGTCCGTCCCCAGCGCGTCGCGGGCCTGTGCCGTGTGCTCCGGCGTCACCAGGTACGGGTGGGAGCCGGCCGACCGGTCCCGCGCGAGCCGGAGCATCTTCGGGCCCAGCGCGGCCAGCACCCGGCGGTCGGCGGGGACCCCGGCCGCGTCCAGGGCGTCCAGGTAGTCGACCATCGCGGCGTACGGGCGCCGGTACTGCTCCGTGAGCTTCGCGTGGCTCACGCCCAGGCCGAGCAGGAAGCGGCCGGGGTGGGTGGCGTCCAGCTCGGCGTACTGTGCGGCCGTGCCGGCGGCCTCGTGCTGCCAGATGCTCTGGATGCCGGTGGCGACGGTGATGCGCGACGTGGCCTCGACGAGGGGCACGGCGTGCCGGACCGACGTGCTGCCGCCGAGCCAGATCGCGCCGAAGCCCAGCTCCTCCAACTCGGATGCCGCTTCGGCGAGTTCATCGCTTCGAGCGGGGTCCTCCGTCCGCAGTCCGATGCTCCAGATGCCGTATCGACCCAGGTTCAGTTTCGCCATGCAATCGCAAACCCACCCGCCTTCGCGATCTATTCCGACGGTCTCGTCAGTATCAGCCGACGGTCTCGTCAGCGTGCGCCGACGGTCTCGTCCGGGTCGGCCGACGGTTTCGTCGGCATCGGCTGACCGTGTCGTCAGCGTCGGCTGACCATCTCGTCGGCATCGCCCGACGGTCTCGGTGGCATCAAATCGTGTCGTATCCATTGACGCCCCTCCCGCCTCACCCTTACCTTCTGGCCGAAGTTACGCACAACGTTCGCAATACCGAACAATGTCTCCCCCTGTAACACCGATCGATCCCCCTCAAGAGCCGCTCCCGAAGGGACTTGCCGTGTTCCGCATTCAAGTCCGTCACTGGGTGACGATGGGGGCCGCGCTGCTGGCCCTCTTCGCGTCACTCCTCGCCGTCCAGCCGGCCTCGCCCGCGGTCGCCGCCGACGGCAAGCCGTACACCAACCCGGTCAAGACCCAGAAGGGCGCCGACCCGTGGCTGGAGTACTACAACGGCAACTACTACCTGGTGACGACCTCGTTCACCGGTGAGCTGACCATGCGCAAGTCGCCCACGCTGGCCGGGCTGAGCACCGCGCCCAGCGTGCAGGTGTGGTCGGACAGCACCTCCACCCGCAACTGGAACATGTGGGCCCCGGAGATCCACTTCTTCGACGGCAAGTGGTACCTCTACTACTCCGCCGGGCCGCGCGCCTCCGCCTGCTGCGACGACCAGCGCACCTACGTGCTGGAGAGCGCCGGGTCCGACCCGATGGGGCCCTACACCTTCAAGAACCAGCTCGCCGGGTCCAACCTCAACCCGGGCGGCTGGCTGATCGACGCCAGTGTGCTCAAGTACAACAACAAGCTCTACCTCGCGGGCAGTGGCTCCGTGAACGGCAGCAAGCAGAGCCTCGTCATCGCGCCGCTCAGCAACCCGTACACCCTCGCCTCCACCACCTTCACCGTCATCTCCAGCCCCACCCTGAGCTGGGAGACCCAGAGCGGTGAAGTGAACGAAGGTCCCGAGCCGCTGTACCGGAACGGTCGTACCTTCCTGATCTACTCCGCCAGCGCCTGCTGGGGCCCCGACTACAAGCTCGGCCAGCTGGAGCTGACCGGGTCCGACCCGCTGCTCGCCTCCTCCTGGACGAAGAAGCAGACCCCGGTCTTCCAGCGCAGCGATGCCAACAGCGTGTACGCACCCGGTCACAACGGGTTCTTCACCTCGCCCGACGGCACCGAGAACTGGATCGTCTACCACGCCAACGACGCGGCGGGCGACGGCTGCGACAACGGCCGTACGACCCGTGCGCAGAAGTTCACCTGGAACGCCGACGGCACCCCGAACTTCGGCACCCCCGTCGCCCTCGGGACCACCATCGCCGGGCCCTCCGGCGAGACCGCGACGACCCCGACCGCGTACACCATCGTGAACCGCAACAGCGGCAAGTGCCTGGACGTCACCGGTGGCGGCACGGCCGACGGCACCAACATCGCCCAGTGGACCTGCAACGGCGGGGCCAACCAGAAGTGGCGGATCGAGGACCGCGCCGACGACACCAGCCGTCTGCGGAATGTCGCCACCGGCAAGGTCGCCGACGTCACCGACTGCGCGAGCGCCGACGGCACCGACATCCGGCAGTGGTCCTGGCTGGACAACACCTGCCAGAAGTTCCGCATGGTCTACCTCGGCAACGACTACGTCCGGATCGTCAACGCCGCCACCGGCAAGGTCATGGACGTCGCCGACTGCGGCACCGCCAACGGCGCCGACGTACGCCAGTGGTCCTGGCTGAACAACAACTGCCAGCAGTGGCGCCTCGTCCCCACCACCGCCTGATCCCGAAAGGCCCAGACAGAACATGCGACACCTCACCAGACGGGCCGTCGTGGCCGTGGCGGCCGCGCTCGCCGTCTTCACCACCATGACCGCCCCCGCCCAGGCCGCCGTCCCGGCGTCCCCGGCCGTCACCTTCACCAACCCGATAGCCGAGCAGCGGGCCGACCCGCACATCTTCAAGCACACCGACGGCTACTACTACTTCACCGCCACGGTCCCCGCCTACGACAAGATCGTGATGCGCCGGGCCACCACCCTCCAGGGCCTCGCCACGGCCACGGAGACCACCATCTGGACCAAGCACGCCAGCGGTGAGATGGGCGCCCACATCTGGGCGCCGGAGATCCACTTCATCGACGGCAAGTGGTACATCTACTTCACCGCCGGCTCCTCCAACGACATCTGGAAGATCCGCCCGTACGTCCTGGAGACCAGCGCCGCCAACCCGATCACCGGCACCTGGACCGAGAAGGGCAGGATCTCCCTGCCGCTCGACACCTTCTCGCTCGACGCGACGACCTTCACCGTCGGCGGCACCCGCTACCTGAGCTGGGCGCAGAACGACCCGGCGGTCGGTGACGGCACCAACATCTACCTGGCGAAGATGTCCAACCCCTGGACCATCAGCGGCAGCCCGGTCATGATCTCCCGGCCGACCAACGCCTGGGAGAAGGTCGGCCACACCGTCAACGAGGGCCCGGCGGTCATCCAGCGCAACGGCAAGGTCTTCATGACCTTCTCGGCCGCCGCCACCGACGCCAACTACTGCCTCGGCCTGCTGACCGCCAACGACTCGGCCGACCTGATGAACCCGGCCTCCTGGGTCAAGACCCCCAACCCGGTCTTCAAGAGCAACGCCGCCACCAGCCAGTACGGCCCCGGCCACAACACCTTCACCACGTCCGAGGACGGAAAGTCCGACATCCTCGTCTACCACGACCGCAACTACAAGGACATCAGCGGCGACCCGCTCAACGACCCCAACCGCCGTACCCGCTACCAGAAGCTGTACTGGAACGCCGACGGCACGCCCAACTTCGGCATCCCCGTCGCCGACGGCGCGACCCCGGTCCGGCTCTCGTCCTTCAACTACCCGGGCAAGTTCATCCGGCACTGGGAGTACCGCGCCAAGCTGGAGAGCAACGTCACCAACCTCGCCGACTCGCAGTTCCGGATCGTCACCGGGCTGACGGGCAGCGGCACGGTCTCGCTGGAGTCGGCGAACTTCCCCGGCTACTACCTCCGCCACAAGAACAACGAGCTGTGGGTGGAGAAGGACGACGGCACCGCCCTGTTCGACGCGGACGCCTCCTTCTTCCAGCGGGCCGGTCTCGCCGACACGGCGGACGGCGTCTCGTACGAGTCGTTCAACTTCCCCGGCCGGTACATCCGGCACTTCAACAACCTGCTCTACACCCAGCCGGTCAGCACGACCCTCGACCGGCAGGACGCCACGTTCTACAAGGAGTAGCGAAGAGCCAGGAGTTGAGGGTGATCACTCCTGCTGGGTGACCCGCACCAGGCCCGACTGGTACGCCATGACGACCAGTTGGGCCCGGTCGCGGGCGCCCAGTTTCGTCATCGCCCGGTGGACGTGGGTCCGTACCGTCAGCGGGCTCACGTACAGCTTCTCGGCGATCTCGTCGTTGGAGTGGCCCTCGGCGGCCAGGGACATGACCTCGCGTTCCCGGGTGGTCAGCACGGTCAGCTGGTCGGGGGCGGCGAGGCGGTTGCCGGGGGTGGGGCTGGCGAGGAAACGGGTGATGAGCGTCCGGGTGGCGGCGGGGGAGAGCAGCGTGTCGCCGGCGGCCACCGTGCGGATGCCGTCGAGGAGCACGTCGGCCGTGACGTCCTTGCCGAGGAAGCCGCTGGCGCCCGAGCGCAGCGCCTGCGCCACGTACTCGTCGATCTCGAACGTCGTGAGGATCAGTACGCGGGTGTCGGCGAGCTCCTCGTCGGCGCAGATCACGGCGGTGGCGGTGAGCCCGTCCGTGCCGGGCATCCGGATGTCCATGAGCACCACGTCGGGGCGGTGGACCCGCACGAGGTCGACCGCCTCCCGGCCGTCGGTGGCCTCGGCGACCACCTCCAGGTCCGGACAGGAGTCGATGAGGATCCGGAAGGTGGCCCGCAGCAGGGCCTGATCGTCGGCGAGCAGGACACGAATGGTCATGGGCGCTGTGCTACTTCCGCTGGTCGGGGGCGCGGTGACTAGGTCCGCTGGTCGAGGGCCGGTTCCGGGTCCGGTGCCGGTTCCGTGGGGCGAGGGTGGTACGGCCGCAGCGGCAGGTCGGTGGTGACCTCGAAGCCGCCGCCGGGGCGGTGACCGGCGCTCAGACAGCCTCCGACGGACTGGGCGCGCTCGCGCATGCCGATGAGGCCGAAGCCGCGGCCGGGCTCGGAGGCGCTTCGCGGGCGGGGTGCGCCCTCGTCGGTGACCGTGATCGTCAGATGTGCATCCTCGTACACGAGGCGGACCCGCGCCGCGTCCACGGCGGCGTGCTTGCTGACGTTGGTGAGGGCCTCCTGCACGATCCTGTACGCGGTCAGGTCCACGCCGGGGTCGAGCGGCCCGGGGGTGCCCTCCGTGGTGACGGCGACCGTGAGACCGGCGGACTCGCACGCCGCCGTCAGCTCCGGGAGCTGGTGGAGTCCGGGGGTGGGGGCCAGCGGCGCCTCGGGGTCGTCGGGCCGGCGCAGCACCCCGACCGTGCCCTTCAGCTCGCGCAGCGCAGACGACGTGGTGGCCGTCAGATCGGTGAGGATGCGGTGGGCCTGCTCGGGGTCGGTACGGGTCAGATGCGCGGCGGTGCCCGCCTGGGCGTTGGCGAGCGCCAGATGGTGGGCGACCACGTCGTGCAGATCGCGGGCGATGCGCATCCGTTCCTCGGCGACCCGGAGGCGTGCCTCCTCCTCCCGGGTGCGCTCGGCGTGCTCGGCGCGGGCCTGCACCGACTTCAGGTAGGCGCGACGCACCTGGGTGCCTCGGCCGGCGACGAGCGGCAGTAGCAGCCAGAAGACCGGGCCGATCGTCCTGAGCAGCAGCGACAGATGGTCCATGGAGTCGGAGACCACGGCCGCGAGGGTCATCGCCGTGATGGTGGTGCAGCCGTAGGCGCGGGTGGTCCTGCGGTCGGTGAGCGAGGCCAGCCAGTACAGCGCCGCCATGATCGGCGCCAGCAGCAGGGGGGTGAGCAGGTAGCCCAGGGCGACCGTGACGACGGTGCAGATCGCGGTCACGACGAGGGCGGAGCGCGGGTGGGTGCGGTGCTTGAGCAGCGCGAGACAGGACACGCCCATGAGAGCCATGCCGACGCTGTCCTGGTCCGGAGGCCGGGCGCCGGGCAGGGTGAGCGCGCTGCCCAGGGAGGCGCAGCCCAGCAGCGCCGAGACCAGGACCAGGTCGACGAGGAAGTGGTGGCGGTCGGAGAACTCCTCCAGCCGGTCCGCGTAGCGCCGTTCCCGGCTGGGGCTGCTGAGTGTCATGGGTGACTCCGGTCGGTGGACTGGGACCAATCGTGGTCGACGCGGGGGTGGACGCCCCCGAGGGCCGTCCGTGTCCTTCGCCACGGGCGGCCCCCGGTGGGGGTGGGCGGTCGGATCAGGTGCGCGTCACTTCGAGCTCGGCCGTCTCGGCCGGAGCCGCCTCCGGGTCGGCGCGGCGGGTCAGCGCCTCACCCTCCACATCGACGTGGGGCAGCATCCGGTCCAGCCACTTCGGCAGCCACCACGCCTTGTCGCCGAGCAGCGCCAGCACGGCCGGCACGATCGCCATCCGGACGACGAACGCGTCGAACAGGACCGCCGAGGCCAGCCCGAACCCGATCATCTTGATCATGGAGTCGCTCTCGCCGATGAACCCGGCGAACACCGCGATCATGATCAGAGCGGCGGCCACGACCACCCGGGCGCTGTGCCGGAAGCCGCTGGTGATCGCCTCGTGGGCCGGGTCGCCGTGGACGTACGCCTCACGCATCCGCGAGACCAGGAACACCTCGTAGTCCATGGCCAGGCCGAACACGATGCCCACCAGGAAGATCGGCATCAGGCTCATGATCGGGCCGGTCTGCTCCACGCCCAGCAGCTCCGCGCCGTGGCCCTGCTGGAAGACCAGGACGACCACACCGAGCGAGGCGAGCACCGACAGCAGGAACCCGAGGGCCGCCTTGAGCGGGACCAGCAGGGAGCGGAAGACGACCAGCAGCAGGATGACGGCGAGACCGACCACGACCAGCAGATACGGGACCAGCGCGGACTGCACCTTGTCGGAGATGTCGATGTTCAGCGCGGTGGTGCCGGTGACCTCGAACGTCGCCCCCGTCTCGGACTCCAGGCCGGGCCGCTCGTCCCGGATGACGGTCACCAGGTCCTTGGTCTTCTCGTCGGTCGGCGCGGTGGTGGGCACCGCCGAGAAGACGGCCGTGTCACCGGCCTCGTTGAAGCGCGCGGGGGAGACGGACACGACGCCCTCGGTGGCGCCGATCTCCTTCGCGATCGTGTCGGCGGCGCCCTTGGCGTCGTCGACTCCCTTGGCGTCCACGACGATCGTCAGCGGCCCGTTGAAGCCGGGCCCGAAGCCCTCGGCGAGCGCGTCGTAGGCCCGGCGCTCGGTGGTCGAGGTCGACTTGGCCTCGTCCCCGGGCATGCCCAGCTGGAGGTCGGTCATCGGTATCGCGAGTGCGCCGAGGCCGACGACACCGAGGATCAGCACGGGCAGCGGGCGGCGCAGTACGAACCGGGACCAGCGAGTGCCGCCGTTGTCCTTGACGCTCTCCGCGATACGGCCGCTCCTGCGGGCCTTGCGCGAGAGCACGGCGTTCGGCCAGCAGCCGAGGACGGCCGGGACCAGCGTCAGCGCGATCAGTACCGCGACGACGACCGCGCCCGCGGCGGCCAGCCCCATCTTCGTCAGCATCGGGATGCCGACCACGGACAGTCCGGCCAGCGCGATGACGACGGTGAGCCCGGCGAACACGACCGCCGACCCGGCCGTGCCGGTGGCGAGGGCGGTGGCTTCCTCCGGTGTACGGCCGTTGGCCCGCTCCTCGCGGTAGCGGGAGACGACGAACAGGGCGTAGTCGATACCGACCGCGAGACCCAGCATCATCGCGAGGGTGCCGGTCGTGGTGGACAGGCCGAGCGCGTCGGACAGGGCGAGGATCGTGGCCATGCTGAGGCCGACGCCGACCAGCGCGGTCAGCAGCGGCAGTCCGGCGGCGGCCAGCGACCCGAAGGTGATCAGCAGCACGACGGAGGCGATGGCGACACCGATCACCTCGGCCATGCCGCCCGCGCCGCCCTGCTCGGCCATGGCGGTGCCGCCGGCCTCGACGGTCAGCCCGGAGTCCTGCGCCGCGTGGAGCGTGTCCTCCAGGTGGGTCTTGCTGGCGTCGGTGAGGTCGTTCGCGGTGACCTTGTAGGTGACCGTCGCATACGCCGTGGTGCCGTCCTTGCTCACCGCCCCGGCCTGGAAGGGGTCGACGGCGCTCGCCACCTGGGAACCGTCCGCCAGGTCGGCCACGGTCTCCTCGACGGCCTTCTTGTTCTCGGCGGCGGTGACCTTCTCGCCGCTCGGGGCGACGAACACCACCCGGGCGGTGGCGCCGTCCGCCGTGACGCCCGGGAAGCGCTGTTCCATCAGGTCGAACGCCTTCTGGGACTCGATGCCCGGCATGGAGAACTCCTCGTCGGAGGCTCCCGGGGCCTTGAGGGCGCCGACCCCGACGGCGCCCAGTACCGCCAGCCACATCACAATGACGTACCAGCGTTTGCGGAAGGCCAGTCGGCCCAGCCGATGAAGGAAGGTTGCCATGGGTCGCAGGTCTCCACGTGAGAGGTCTCGGGTGTGTGCCAAGACTCCCGTCGCGGCCCCTGTCCCGTCGTCGTGCGGCTGCCGACAATCGCGGGTACTCAGTACGCAGTACGCCGCCGGCGCCGGGTCACCCCGGGGTATGACCGCGGGCGGCCGCGGTTGGCAACTGCTGGCCTAGGAGCGCACATAAGGCCGCTTTAACTCGATCGTGTGATGGTCGGCTTCCTGTCTTGGCCCCCGCTCCACCGGAGAGATGGTTCGGGGCCTCCCCGTCGCCACTGGCCGTATCCACTTGGTCAGAGGTCGCACAGGGAACAGGCCTCCCGGGATCGGACCACGCACAGGATGCGTGTCGCTGCCTCGGGGTTGAGTACGCCGGGGACCAGTCCGCTCAAGACCGTTCGGGGCGTGCGGCTGAGTCAGGTTCACTCCTGCTCAGTCTTCAGGAGCGGTAGGACCCACAGTCGGCCTACATGGAGTGCAGGGTGTCGCGGGAGGCCTTGATGAAGGCCCGCAGCGCGTCCCAGAACGGCGAGTAGCAGGCGTCGAAGCGGGCGGCGGCACCGGTGTCGCCCTCGATCATGGCCTCGATCGCCTTGTGGAAGGGGCTCGTCGCCCGCCGGACGGTGTTGGCGAGGTCGGCGACCTCCTCGGGCCCCTCCAGCGAGACGACCCAGGTGAGGTTCCGCAGCGCGGCGTACTCGTCCCGCTGCCGCTCACGCAGCCCCCGTAGCTCCTCGACCTGCTCCGGCCCGAGCCCGCCCTCGGCGCCCCGGACCACAACGTCGGACACCTTCCAGTGCACGTCGTTCAGCCGCTGCGCCTGCTCGATGAACCCGGCGTACGCGGTCCGCCGCGCCTCCCGCAGCCGCTCCACCCGCTGCGCGCCCGCCGTCGTGTCCGCCTGGATGCGCGCCGCGCGCGCCGTCCCCCGGCTCGTCACCCAGCTCGCCAGCACGGCCGTGCCGGCGGTGAGCGCGGCGATCCAGAACGCGTTGTCAGCCATGGCGGGGGCCCAGCGAGCGTGCGGTGACCCCGGCGAGGTGGGCCGCGAACACCGCGCGGGCGTCCGGCGTCAGGGTGCGCAGCGCCACCAGCGCCGTGATGACGACGTCGCACAGCTCCGACTGCACGTCGTCCCAGGTGTGGGTGGTGCCCTTGCGCGGGTTCTGCCCGGTCGCGCCGATCACCGCCTGCGCGACCTCGCCGACCTCCTCCTGGAGCTTCAACATCCGCAGCAGCAGGCCCTCTTGGCCACCGTACGGCTGGTCCGCCTCCAGCCAGGCATGCAGGTCGGTGACGGACTGCCAGAGGTCGTCGGGGGAGTGGTTCTGCTCGCTCATGGGCGCAGCTTGCCACGCCCCTGTGACAACGACGGCCGATCCGCCGGAAGGGTGACGACGGCCGATCTGCCGGAACGGCGCAGCTCACTCCTCGAAGCTCACTCCTCGAACAACGCCTCCTGCTCGCCCTCCTTCTCCTTGCGTACCCGCTGGTTGCGCATGCCCACGACCACCGCGGTGACCGCGGCCGTGCCGGCGAGCGCCACCGGGACCATCCAGCCCCGGTCGACGACATGGCGCAGCGCGTGGTCGAGGGAGAGCCGGCCGGGCCCGGCGACGGCGAGGCCCGCGGCGGCCAGGCCCAGGGTCGCGGCGTACTCGTAGCCGCCCTCGGCGTTGAAGAACCCATTGGGCGCGTGGATCGCGGCCGCGCCGCCCATCGCGCCCGCCGCGGCGGCACCGGCCGCGGGCGTCGCGAGGCCCAGCGCGAGCAGGGCCCCGCCGCCCGTCTCGGCGAGCCCGGCAGCGGTGGCGCTGGCCTTGCCGGGCGCGTAGCCGACGGACTCCATGAACGCGCCGGTGCCCTCGATGCCGTGCCCGCCGAACCAGCCGAACAGTTTCTGCGTCCCGTGCGCGGCGAGCACACCGCCCGCGCCCAGCCGGAGGAGCAGCAGTCCCAGATCACGTCGGTCGAATGAGGTCATGAACTCTCCCGGGGCAGCCGGTGCGTAGGTCCCCTCCCGCGTATCCACCGTCGCACCGATCACACCCGCCGGGCCCGTGCGGGCCGCCGTTCGGGTGGCCCCGGATCCGCCGTGCGCCTCCGGTGGCGCACCCCCGGGAACGGTGTGAGGCTGGCCGCCATGACGATCGCACCCGCCAAACTCAGCGACCCGGCCGTCCGGGCCTTCGTCGCCGCGGTGAACGCCCATGACGAGGACGCCTTCTTCGCCCTCCTCACCGAGGACGCGACGATGTCGGACGACGGCTCCGACCGTGACCTCGCGGACTGGACCGACCGGGAGATCTTCTCCTCGCACGGCCACATCGAGGTGCAGCGGGAGTCCGCGGGCGGCCGTGCCCTGGTCGCCAACTACCGCAACGACACCTGGGGCGAGATGCGCACCGCGTGGCGCTTCACGGTGTCGGAGGACGGCAGGATCAGCCGGTTCGAGACGGGCCAGGCATAACGCCCGGGGCGGTCCGGACGGTTGGGGGGCTTGCGTTCGTGTGCACTCCAACTCATAGCGTCCGTGGGCATGGAGACGAACACGTACACGAGGCCGTTGGGCCGCAGCGGCATCCAGGTCAGCGCCCTCGGCTTCGGCTGCTGGGCGATCGGCGGTGAGTGGCAGGACACCGACGGACAGCCCCTCGGCTGGGGCAAGGTGGACGACGAGGAGTCCGTACGGGCGGTCCACCGCGCCCTCGACCTCGGTGTCACCTTCTTCGACACGGCCGACACCTACGGCGCCGGCCACAGCGAACGCGTCCTCGGCCGGGCCCTCGGCAAGCGCCGCGCCGACGTCGTCGTGGCCACCAAGTGGGGCAACCTCTTCGACGAGGCCACCCGCACCCTCACCGGCCAGGACGACACCCCCGCCCACGCCCGCCGCGCCCTCACCGCCTCCCTCGACCGTCTCGGCACCGACCACGTCGACCTGTACCAGCTGCACCTCTCCGACGCCGACCCCGAGCGGGCGGCCGAACTCCGCGACATCTGCGAGGAGTTCGTACGGGAGGGCCTGATCCGGGCGTACGCGTGGAGCACCGACGACCCGGAGCGGGCCGCCGTGTTCGCCGAGGGCCCGCACTGCGCGGCCGTGCAGCACCGGCTGAACATCCTCCAGGACGCGCCGGAACTCCTCGCGCTGTGCGCGGAGTCGAACCTCGCGAGCATCAACCGCAGTCCACTGGCCATGGGTCTGCTCACCGGAAAGCACAGCGGCGGGCGTGCGCTGGAGGCCGGTGACATCCGCAGCACCCCGCCCGCCTGGCTGCCCGGCTTCAGCATGGACGGCGGCGCGGACCCGGAGTGGCTCGGCCGGGTCGAGGCGCTGCGCGAGATCCTCACCACCGGGGGCCGCACCCTCGCGCAGGGCGCCCTCGCCTGGATCTGGGCCCGCAGCCCCCGGACGGTGCCCATCCCCGGCTTCCGCTCGGTCGCCCAGGCCGAGGAGAACGCGGGCGCCCTCGCGAAGGGGCCGCTCACCGCGGACCAGCTGGCCGAGATCGACCGGCTCCTGGGGCGCTGAGGGGCCCGTACGGCGGCGGACGGGGCGGCCGGGCCGGTGGGCTCGGCCGCGGCGCGGGTGAGGCGCTCGTCCGGACGGTGATGTGGTGGCAGCCGTTCCGCGCTCCGGTGCTTACCTCGCGGTCCCACGCGAGGTCCGCCCCCATCCGGAACGCGGAACGGCTGCCGCCTCCCCCTCGGGTTGGCCACGGAAGCCACTGCCTCCAAGTGTGAAGCTCTCGTGGAGACGCGTCCTGAGCATATGCCTGCTACGTGCTCTTATGGATCGGAGCATCAGCTTCCGTTTGTGCAGGTTGAGCGGTGGACGAGTGCGGTGTACACCCGTCTCGGCCGGCTCAGCCCCGCCCCACGTACGGCATCGTCGTCGCCATCACCGTCGCGAACTGCACATTCGCCTCCAGCGGCAGCTCCGCCATGTGCCGGACGGTCCGGGCCACGTCGGTCACGTCCATCACCGGCTCCGGCACCAGCTGCCCGTTCGCCTGGAGGACGCCGGTCGCCATGCGCTCGGTCATGTCCGTCGCCGCGTTGCCGATGTCGATCTGGCCGACCGCGATGCCGTGCGGCCGCCCGTCGAGCGAGAGCGACTTGGTGAGGCCGGTCAGGGCGTGCTTGGTCGCGGTGTAGGCGACGGAGTGCGGGCGGGGCGTGTGCGCGGAGATCGAGCCGTTGTTGATGATCCGCCCACCCCGCGGGTCCTGCTCCTTCATCTGTCGGTACGCCGCCTGCGCGCACAGGAACGCCCCGTTGAGGTTGGTGTCCACGACGTGCCGCCAGGCCGCGTAGTCCAGCTCCTCCACCGGCACCCCGCCAGGGCCGAACGTGCCGGCGTTGTTGAACAGCAGGTCCAGCCGTCCGAACCGGTCGCGCACGGCGGCGAGGAGCGCGTCCACGTCGCCGGGGCGTGAGACGTCCGTACGGACGCACAGCGCGTCGGGGGCCTGCGGGTCCGCCCCGGCCCCGGCGCCTGCCCCAGCCCCGGCGCTCGCCCCGGCCTCGGCGCTCGCCCCGGCTTCGGCGGCGGTCTCGGCGAGCTTGTCCTCGCGGCGGCCCGCGAGCGCCACCGACCAGCCGGTGCGCAGCAGTTCCAGGGCCACGGCACGGCCGATGCCGGAGCCCGCACCCGTCACGATCGCGATCTTGGTTCGCATAGCGTTCATGGCCTCGCAGCGTAAAGGAGGGGGCGCACCCGGCCGCGCAGGAAGGGCCCGCCATCCGGAACTCATCCGTCCGCCATCTGAGTGTTGTGTACGTGACAGAAGATCGTCGAACCTGGCCACTCCAATGCCAAGAGACAACTACCGTCAGACGAGGGCCAGATGACACCCACAGCTCAGAACGCCCAGAACTCGCCGAGGTCGACGCAGCCCCGTTCCACGCACGCGGCCGAACTCCGCGCCGCCGCACGTCACTTCGACCGCCGCCGCTTCCTCACCGTCACGGGCGCCGCCGCCGCGCTCGCCTTCGCCACCAACCTCCCCGCGGCCGGAGCCGCGGCCGCCGCCACGCTCGACGCGCGACGGATCACCGAGGACCCCTTTACCCTCGGCGTGGCCTCCGGCGACCCGCTGTCCACCTCCGTGCTGCTGTGGACCCGGCTCGCCCCGGCCCCGTACCAGCCGGACGGCGGCCTGCCTGCCGAACGGGTCACCGTCCACTGGGAGTTGGCGCACGACGAGAGATTCCGACGGATCGTCAGACGCGGTACCGCCACCGCCCACCCCGAGTTCCACCACACCGTCCACGTCGAGGTCGACTTCCTCGCCCCCGGGCGCGTCTACTACTACCGCTTCCGCACCGGCACCTGGATCAGCGAGACCGGCCGCACCCGCACCGCCCCCGGCCGCGCCCACCTCACCGGCGCCACCGGCCTCTCCTTCGCCGCGGTCTCCTGCCAGCGCTACGACCAGGGCTACTACACCGCCTACCGGCACCTGGCCGACGAGGACATCGATGTCGTCTTCCACCTCGGCGACTACCTCTACGAGTACGCCGTGAACTCCGTCGGCGGCGCCCGCAACTACACCGACCGCGTCCTGCCCGAAATCTTCAACCACGAGACGGTCACCCTGGAGGACTACCGACTGCGGTACGCCCTCCACAAGACCGACCCCGACCAGCGGGCCGCCCACGCCGCGCACCCCTTCGTCGTCACCTGGGACGACCACGAGACCGAGAACAACTACGCCGGCGACCACCCCGACGGCGGCGAGCCGTCCGAGGAGTTCCTGCTGCGCCGCGCCGCCGCCTACCGTGCGTACTGGGAGAACCAGCCGCTGCGCCGCCCCCAGCGCCCCGACGGGCCCGACATGAAGCTCTACCGCCGCTTCCGATGGGGCCGCCTGGCCCAGTTCGACATACTCGACACCCGCCAGTACCGCTCCAACCAGGCGCAGGGCGACGGCTGGCAGATCCCCGGCCCGGAGGCCGCCGACCCCGCCCGCACGATGACCGGCGCCACGCAGGAACGCTGGCTCCTGGACGGCTGGAACCGGTCCGACGCCGTCTGGAACGTCGTCCCCCAGCAGGTCACCTTCTCCCAGCGCCGCAACGCCGTCGGCGACGTCTACCGGGTGGCGATGGACGCCTGGGACGGCTACACCGCCTCCCGCGAGCGTCTCCTCGCGGGCGCGGAGGCCGCCGGCGTCGAGAACCTGATGGTCCTCACCGGCGACGTCCACGTCGGCTACGCCTTCGACATCAAGCGCGACTTCGACGACCGCGCGTCCCGCACCGTCGGCACGGAGCTCGTCGCCACCTCGATCAGCAGCGGCGGCAACGGCTCCGACAAGCCCGCGAACTGGGACACCTACATGACCGCCAACCCCCACATGCGCTTCTACAACGGCCGTCGCGGCTACCTCACGGTCGCCCTCGACCGCGAGGCCGCCCGCGCCGACTTCAAGGCCGTGCCGTACGTGACGACGACCGGGGCCGGGATCTCCACCGTCGCCTCGTTCGCGGTGGAGGCGGGCAACCCGGGGCTCACGCCGGCGTAGTCACCAGGGCGTCGCCCAGGTGGTCGTCCTCGCCGGGATAGCGCACCCCGATACGGTCGCGGATCGCGTCCAGGGTGCGCATCACGGCGAGGGTGCCGTCGAGGGGGACGAGCGGGGACTCCGTCTCGCCGGCACGCAGGGCCCGCATGACCTCCCGGGCCTCGTGACGGAAGCTGCCCCGGGGACCGTCCGCCGGGTCCGCGGTGAAGACCTCAGGCTCGCGGCCCTCGCGGTGCAGGACGAAACGGTCCGCGAAGAAGAAGCCGTCCGGGATGTCGATCCGGCCCTCGGAGCCGGTGACCGACGCGCTGGTGGCGGTGCCACCGACGATGGAACAGTGCACCGACGCGAGGGCACCGCTCTCCCAGGAGAGCAGCGCGCCCGTCTGGAGATCGACGCCCTCCTGCGAGAGCACCGCCTTCGCCGTCACGTCCGAGGGCTCCCCGAGCAGCAGATGCGCGAACGAGATCGGATAGACCCCCAGGTCGAGCAGCGCGCCTCCGCCCTGCGCCGGGTCCCGCAGCCGGTGCGTCGGCGCGACCGGCCCGAGGATGCCGAAATCGGCGTGGACGGTGCGCACCTCACCGATCGCGCCGTCCCGCACCATCGCCGCGAGCCGGCGCACCACCGGATTGCAGTACGTCCACATGGCTTCCATCAGGAACCGGCCGCGCTCCCGCGCCAGCGCGACCAGCTCCTCCGCCTCGCGCACGTTCAGCGTGAACGGCTTCTCGCACAGCACGTTCCGCCCGGCCTCCAGACACATCCCGGCGGCCGTCCGGTGCGCCGAGTGCGGTGTGGCGACGTACACCACGTCCACGTCCGCGTCCTCGGCGAGCGCGCGCCAGTCGCCGTACGCCCTCGGTATCCCGAACCGTTCCGCGAAGGCCTGCGCGGAGTCCTCGCTGCGCGAGGCCACGGCCACGACCTCGGCGTCCGGCAGGTCGACGAGGTCGGCCGTGAAGGCCGCGGCGATCCCTCCGGTCGCCAGGATCCCCCACCGCACACGTCCGTCGTTCGACATCGCCACCCCTGTCCTCGGCCCCGGGGCGGGACTGTGACCCCGCCCACGTCGTACGAGCTGAGAGCATAGGTGGCGGATCCAACGAAGAGGGAGGGGCACATGCCCGAGGGGCACATACGGGGCTCGGCACCGGCCGAGTCGAACACGGGGGCGGAACTGCAAGGACATTCAGGGCCGTCGGGGCGGCCCAACTCGGCGGGGCGGCCCGGTTCGTCAGGGAAGTCCGGATTGCCGGGGCAGCTCGCGGCATCAGGACAGCCGAGGTCGCAGCCGCAGCCGCAGTCGCAGTCGCAGTCGCAGTCGAAGCCCGGATCCGTCGCCCTCCGCCGTACCGGTCTCCTCGTCACCCTCATCCTCGGTGGGCTCACCGCCACCCCGCCCCTCGCGATGGACATGTACCTCCCGGCCCTGCCGGAGGTCACCACCGCCCTGCACACCCCCGCCACCACGGTCCAGCTCACCCTCACCGCCTGCCTCGCCGGTATGGCGCTCGGCCAGCTGCTGATCGGCCCGATGAGCGACCGCTGGGGCCGCCGCCGCCCCCTCCTCCTCGGCCTCGCCGTCTACATCGTCGCCACCGCGCTCTGCGCCCTCGCCCCCACCATCGAGACCCTCATCGCCTTCCGCCTGGTGCAGGGGCTCGCCGGTTCGGCCGGGATCGTGATCGCGCGGGCGGTCGTCCGCGACCTGTACGACGGTGACGCGATGGCCCGGTTCTTCTCGACGCTGATGCTGATCTCCGGGGTGGCCCCGGTCATCGCGCCGCTGATCGGCGGTCAGATCCTCCGCGTCACGGACTGGCGCGGGGTCTTCGTCGTCCTCACGGCCATCGGCATCGCCCTGCTCGCGGTCGTCTGGGCGAAGCTCCCCGAGACGCTGGCCCCCGCCGAACGCCACAGCGGCGGCATCGGCGAGACGCTGCACGCCATGCGCGGCCTGCTCACCGACCGCGTCTTCATGGGCTACACGCTCGCCGGCGGCTTCGCCTTCGCCGCCCTTTTCGCGTACATCAGCGCCTCCCCGTTCGTGATCCAGGAGATCTACGGCGCCTCCCCGCAGACGTTCAGCCTGCTCTTCGGCGTCAACTCCGTCGGCCTCGTCCTCGTCGGCCAGATCAACGGCAAGATCCTGGTCGGCCGGGTCAGCCTGGACAAGGTGTTCGCGGTGGGCCTGAGCATCGTCGCCGTCTCCGCGACCGCGCTGCTGCTGATGTCCCTGGGCGTCTTCGGCGAGGTCGGCCTCGCCCCGGTGGCGGCGGCCCTCTTCGTGCTGATGTCCGCGATGGGCGTCACCCTGCCCAACACCCAGGCGCTCGCCCTGATGCGGGTACGCCACGCGGCGGGTTCCGCGTCGGCCCTGCTGGGTACCTCGTCCTTCCTGATCGGCGCGATAGCGTCCCCCCTGGTCGGCGTCGCGGGCGAGGACACGGCCGTCCCCATGGCCGTCGTCCAACTGACCGCGACACTGGTGGCCGCGGCCTGCTTCGTGGCACTGTGCCGTCCTTGGAACAGGCGTACGACGGTGGGTACTTCGACCGGCACGACAGTGGAGGGAGCGGAGAGCTGAGCGCGCCGAGACTGCGCACGGACACCCCGGAACGGGCCGGACTCGACCCCGAGGAACTGCGCCATCTCGTGCGAGAGGTGCGCGCGCTGACGGAAGGCGACAGCCCCCGGGCGCCCGCCGCCGTGGTCCTCGCCGGCCGCGGCCCCGTCGTCGCCGTCGAGGAGGCCGCGGGCTGGGCCGTCCGCTACGAGGCCTACGACGAGCGCGCCGACTCGGGGGTGGAACTGCCGGACGCCTTACGCGTCCCGGCACGACCGGACACCCCGTTCGACCTGGCCTCCCTCACCAAGCTGTTCACCGCCGTGGCCGCCGTCCAGCAACTGGAGCGCGGCACCCTCGGCATCGACGCGAAGGTGGCGGCGTACCTGCCGGACTTCACGGGCGCCGCCGCACACGGCCTCACCGTCCGGCACCTCCTCACCCACACCTCCGGGCTGCGCCCCGAACTCCCGCTGTACGACTGCCCGTCGCCGGAGGCCCGGCTGGCGATGCTCCGCTCGGAGGCCCCGACGGCGGCCCCCGGCACGGCCCACGTCTACTCCGACCTGAACCTCCTGCTCCTCCAGCACGTCCTGGAGCGCCTCACCGGCCGGACCCTGGACGTCCTGATCCGCGACGGCATCACCCATCCCCTGGGCATGGTGTCGACGACCTTCGGACCCTGCCCGGCCGCCGCGGCGACGGAGGACCAGCGCCGGCCCTGGGCGAAGGCGGACCGGGGCATGATCCGCGGCCTGGTCCACGACGAGAACGCCTGGGCGCTCGGCGGTGTCGCCGGCCACGCGGGTCTCTTCTCCACCGCCCGCGACCTGGCCGTCTTCTGCCGCACCCTGCTGGCAGGCGGTTCCTACGGCCCCGCCCGCATACTCGGCCCCGACTTCGTCGAGCTGATGCTGACCCCGCCGGGCCTCGGCTTCGCCCTCGACCAGCCCTGGTTCATGGGCGAACTCGCGGGCCGGGGCGCGGCCGGCCACACCGGCTTCACGGGCACGTCCCTGGTCCTGGACCGCGCGACGGACACCTTCCTCATCCTCCTCACCAACGCGGTCCACCCCCGCCGCCGCGACCCGATCAACAGGGCCCGGGCGGCGGCGGGGACCCGGCTGGCGCGGGCGGTACGGGGGATGTGACCGGCCGAAGCCCTGAAGCCGGCCCGTTGCGTGGCGCGCGAAGGTGGCGACAGCCGACTGGGCGGGAGGAGCGGCAGGAGTGGCAGGCGTCGCGCGGGCCGGGGCGGCGGGTAGGCGGTCGCGGCGGCCGGGGGCCGTGGGGGTGCGCGGCCGCTGGCGGATCGTGTCGCGGTTCAGTGCGGGTGGGCCGGGGCGGCGGGCAGGTGCGTCGCGAGGTACCGCATACCGCCGGGTGTGCGGCCGGTGGCTGATCGAGTCGCCGTTCAGCGTGCGGGGCCTGGGGCGGCGGGCAGGCGGGTCGCGAGGTGCCGCACGTCGCCGGGGTGTGCGGCCGGTGGCTGGTCGAGTCGCCGTTCAGCGTGCGCGGCCGGTGGCTGGTCGTGTCGCGGTTCAGTGCGGGTGGGCCGGGGCGGTCAGTCGCTCCGCCAGGTGGTCCACGAACGCGATGAGCCATTCCAGGCGGGGGCCGCCGCGAGCCACCCGGAAGCCGTGGCGGCGGGCGTGGAACGCGGCGCGGACAACCTCCACCTGCGCCCAGCGCCGCAGCCGCTCCCCGTCGACCTCGGCGGTCTCGGCGAAGACGTCCAGCACCCGGCGGACGGCCGTGCCGAGGTCGTCCGCCGCGATGAGACTCAGCGCCCGCGACTTCAGCAGCGTGCCGCCGTCGTAGGCGGGGTCCCCCGCCAGCCCCTTGGGATCGACGGCCAGCCACGGCTCACGCTCGGCCCGCAGGATGTTCCTGGCGTGGAGATCGCCGTGCACGACGGTCTCCGGCTGGTCGGGGCCCAGTTCACGCAGCGTGGCCAGCGCGGCGTCCACCGTGCGGCGGGGCAGCGCGTGCGACAGCTCTCCGGCGTCCGCGCGCAGTTCCTCCGCCCAGGCGCCGGTCCGCTCCCGCAGCCGGGGCAGACCGGCCGGCGCGGGCACGGCCAGCCGCCTGCTCAGCCGCCCGGCGACGGTCACGATCTCGTCCTCGTCGCCCAGCTCCGCCAGCGTCGACTCCCGGACCCGTTCCAGCAGCATCGCGAACCGCTCGTCGTCCCGCCGGTACAGCCGTACGGCCCCACACCCGCCCCACGCCTCGAAGGCGTCCGGCTCATGGACGTTCCCGGGGTGCGGGAACGACACCTTCAGGACGGCGGCCGGCTCCCCCCGCCGCGCCACCGGGACGACCACCCCGACGCCGCCGTGCAGGACATCCCCGTCCGGCACACACCCCCACCGCTCCAGCAACTCGCCCACGATCCGGGGCAGTTCGGCGAGCCACACCGCTCCCGGCTCGCCCTCCCGCTCGACCGTGCTCCGTGCGAACGTGTCGGGTACCTCGATCATCCCGGCACTCTATGGCCCGCCCCGGGCCGGGACCAGCGCCGAGCGGGCCGCCCGGCCCGCGCCCCCTCGTAGAATCACCCCGTGAACGCCCCCGCCTCCTTCCCCTCCTCCTCGGCCGACACCCTCCGCACCGCCCTCGCGGGCCTGCTCGACGGGCTGCCGCCGAAGTCGGCCACGCAGGCGGTCGAGCGGCTGATCGCGAACTACCGGGGGCGGACGCCGACGGACGCGCCCGTGCTGCGGGACCGGTCGGACGTCGTCGCGTACGCGGCGTACCGGATGCCGGCGACGTTCGAGGCGGTGTGCTCGGCGCTGGAGGCCTTCGCGGCGGCGGTGCCCGGGTGGGTGCCCGGCGGTCATGTGGACGTCGGCGGGGGCACCGGCGCGGCGACCTGGGCGGTGAACGCCACCTGGGAGGGCGCGCGGCCGGTGACGGTGCTCGACTGGGCGGAGCCGGCGCTCGCGCTCGGGCGGGAGATCGCCGCGGCGAACCCGGAACTGAAGGCCGCCGAGTGGCAGCGCTCCCGTATCGGATCGGCGCTCACGATCGAGGGCACCGATCTCGTGACCGTCTCGTACGTCCTCGGTGAGCTGACCCCCGCCGACCGCACGGCCGTCGTCGAGGCGGCCGCGACCGCCGCCCAGGCCGTCGTGATCATCGAGCCCGGCACCCCCGGCGGTTACGCCCGTGTCATCGAGGCCCGGGACCGTCTGATCGCCGCCGGCTTCCACATCGCCGCCCCCTGCCCGCACAGCGCCGCCTGCCCCATCGTCCCCGGCGAGGACTGGTGCCACTTCTCGGCCCGGGTCAGCCGCTCCTCCCTGCACCGGCAGGTCAAGGGTGGTTCCCTGCCGTACGAGGACGAGAAGTTCAGCTACGTCGCCGCCACCCGCTTCCCCCCGACGCCCGCTCCCTCCCGCATCGTCCGCAGGCCCCAGATCCGCAAGGGCCAGGTCCTCCTCGACCTCTGCGAGTCCGAGCCGACCCTCGCCCGAACCACGGTCACGAAGCGCCACGGCCTCCTCTACCGGGCGGCCCGCGACGCGGACTGGGGCGACGCCTGGCCGCCGCGGCCCGGGGACGACGACCAGGCGCCCTGAGACGGGCCGACGAGACGCCGCGACTGCCACACCGGAACGCCGTAGCACGGACGCGACGGCCGTCTCCACAGCCGTCGCTACGGCCGCAATGAGGGTCCCAGCCCCCGCCGTGCGACCCACAGCACCTCATCCGGCGGTAGCTCATCGGCTCGTGCGACCGTCACCAGCCCCCAGCGCGCCCGTCCGACCACGTCGAGGGTCACCGAGCGCTCGCGCCGCAGGTACCGCGCCGCCGAGGCGACATCGGACACCGGTGGGCGCACCTCGTACCGGGCGAGCTTCCCGACATAGCGGTCCAGCCACCCAGCGCCCTCTCTCCTCGCGGCGCGGGCCAAGGCGGTCTCGGCGTGTCCGTCGAGATAGACCATGACCGGGCGGACCGGTGCGAGTACCGCGGTCAGGTCGGTCATGAACGCATCGATCGTTTCCTCGTCGTGGCCCATGGCGAGCAGCGTCGGCACATACGGCACCAACGCGTCCGCGATCACGACGTCACAGCCACTCGCCCGTACCGACTCGACGAACCGTCCCGTCGCCGAGAGCAACGTCCCCGGCTCGACCCTGCCCGTGGCCCGGAACTCCTCGGCGACCGCGGTGAACTGCGGGCGTGTCAGGATCTCCTCCTCGCGGAAGTGGTCCACCCGCAGCCCCATGCCGGCCAGCCATCGGTACAGCTCGGTGCACAGCGTCGACTTGCCCATGCCGGGAGAAGTCCCGCACACCGTGATCAGAACGGTCATGGTCACCCTGCCCGATATCGGCCCGCGTGTTCTCGCGCACCCGAAAACCAGTTGCGCCGCCCCCGCGGTCTCCGGCTATCTCATCGAACATGTCAACCACCCCGCACCTGGCCGAGATAACTCCCGCCAACCTCGACGCCGCGCTCGGCGTACGCGTCCGCCCCGATCAGGAACACCTGGTGGAGCCGGTCGCGCAGTCGCTGGCCGAGGCGTACGTCCACCCCGGGGTCGCCTGGCCCCGGCTCATCATGGACGGGGAGCGTGCGGTCGGCTTTCTGATGGCCTTCCTCGACATCGACTGGAAGGGCGACGGCTCGGGCACCGACATCCGTTCCGGGCTCTGGCGGCTCAACATCGCCGCCGACGAGCAGGGGAGGGGGTACGGCCGCTTCGCTGTCGAGTCCGTGGCCGCCGAGATCCGCCGCCGAGGCGGCGACCGCCTCTTCGTCACCTGGCACCCCGGCCCCGACGGCCCGGAGAACTTCTACCTCGGCCTCGGCTTCCACACGACGGGCGAGACCAGCGGTGACCAGACGGTCGGCGTACTGAAACCGCTCGAACCGGAGCTGGCCGGACCGGGGTCGAGCGGATCGGAACCGGTCCAGCTCCACCACGGCCTCGGGGGCCGCTGAGGCAGCGGCCCCCTCATCCGTTCACGACGCCCCGTCGGCCGTACGGCCCTCCTGTCGTTTCTCCTGCAGCCTGCGCAGCAGCTCGCGCTTCTGGGCCTGGGGGTCGAGGCCGCCGCCGACGCGGCCGCTTCCGTGGCCGCCGCGCAGGGCCTTGCGGCCGAGGTTCCGGCGGGCGCCGCCCACTCCCAGCATGTTCCCTGCTCCACCTCGGGTCATGACGGTCTCCCTCTCGCAACGCGGCGAGACGGTTCGTCTCGCCTATGCCCACCACCATGAGGCGAGACGCTCCGTCTTGTCAACCTGGTAAATTCGGGGCATGGCCAAAAAGACCGCCCCTGATTCCGCCCGGCGCAGCGAGAAGTCGCGTCGCGCCATCTACGACGCCGCCCTCGCCCTCATCGGTGAGGTCGGGTACCAGAAGACGACCATCGAGGGCATCGCCGCCCGCGCCGGCGTAGGCAAGCAGACGATCTACCGGTGGTGGTCCTCGAAGGCGGAGGTGCTGCTGGAGGCGTTCCTCGACCTGAGCGCGCAGGCGGCGGACGCCGCGGCCCGGCCCGAGGTGATCGGGGAGCGGGCCGAGTACGAGATCCCGGACACCGGGGACCTCGAAGCCGACCTCAAGGCCGTCCTGCGCGCGACCGTCGACGAACTCCTCGACCCCAAGTTCGAGATCCCCTCCCGCGCCCTGGCCGCCGAGGGAGTGATCAACCGGGAGCTGGGCGTCGAGTTCGTCGGCAAACTGCTCGAACCCCAGCTCCAGTTGTATGTGAAGCGGCTGCGCGCGGCCCAGGAGCAGGGCGCCGTACGCCCCGACATCGACCCGCGCATCGCCCTGGAACTCTTCGTCTCCCCGCTCGCCCAGCGCTGGCTGCAGTACACGGGCCCCATCTCGTACGAGTACACGGACGCCCTCGTCGAGTACGCCCTGCACGGCCTCGCACCCCGCTGACCGGGCCGCCCCGCCCGATGTGACCAAGACGACCCGGTGCCGATCGAGCGGGGCCGGACCGCGGGCGGTAAATCCCCTCAAAACGCGGGATAGACCGCCATCCTCGTCCGCGCTCCGGCATCGCCCCACCTACCCCGGATGTGGGCTCCGGCCACCCCCGGCGCAGGATGGTGGGACCATGGGGACATGCTGTCCGC
This sequence comes from Streptomyces sp. SP18BB07, assembly GCF_036322545.1. Classification (NCBI taxonomy): domain Bacteria; kingdom Bacillati; phylum Actinomycetota; class Actinomycetes; order Kitasatosporales; family Streptomycetaceae; genus Streptomyces; species Streptomyces sp. SP18BB07. The sequence goes on along the minus strand of NZ_JAQYWT010000370.1, from coordinate 98,193 downwards.
ACCACAGCGAGGCGAGGCGATAGATGAGCGCGACGTTCGGCGGCCGGACCGGTCGGCAGGGCAGGTTCTCCGAGTGGCTGCGTGCCCGCCGTACCGGGCGCCCGCTCGACCCCGCCGCCGACGACACCGGCCGTGAGGAGCTGCTGCTCGCCGCGGCCGCCGCCGGACTCCCGCTCGCGCCCGCCGCGTACCCCTCGGGCTACCGGTGTTCGTGCGACCGCGTCGGCTGCCCCACCCCCGCCCGGCACCCGGTGTCGTTCGCCTGGCAGACGCAGTCCACCACCGACCGCGGCCAGATCGAGCGCTGGGCCCGGCACCAGCCGCAGGCCAACTTCATCACCGCGACCGGCATGGTCCACGACGTGCTGGACGTCCCGCTCGCCGCCGGAAGCGAGGCCCTGGAGCGGCTGCTCGCCGCCGGGATCGAGGTCGGCCCCGTCGCGGAGTTCGAGTCCGAGTCCGACAACGGGCGGCTGCTCTTCTTCACCCTCACCCGGGGCACCCCCGAGGACGAGGACGAGTGGTGGCCCTGCGAACTGGATTGCCACCCCGAGACCATGGACGAGCACCCCGGTCTGCGCTGGCACTGCCGGGGGTCCTACGTCCTCGTTCCGCCGGCCCGACTCCCCGGTGACCTCGGCGTCCACTGGGTACGCGGCCCCGAGCACCCGCTGCCGGACCCCCTGAGCCTGCTGGAGATCCTCACCGACGCCTGCTCACGCCACGTGGGCGAGCAGCCGGACCACGCGAACACGGCCTGGCCGTCCCGAGGCTGACACCACCCGAGCGACCGCCCGGCGGTCAGGGCCCCTACTCGCCCTTGGCCCCCGTCAGCCCGCCCACCTGGCTCACGACCCGCACCTGCTGGTCGGACCGCGTCTTCGCCGGGTCGAGGACCGCCTGGTTGTTCACGAACTCCAGGGTCAGCGACTGCTTCGGCTCGCCCGTCATCAGGGCACGCACGGCCGCGTCGTTGACGGGGATGCTCACCCCCTGCGCGGCGGTCTGCTTCTGGTAGTGGCGGGTGGTGAAGAAGACCAGCGCCCCGCCGTCCGTGGTGCGCAGACCGACCGGCGCGTAGTCGCCGTTGGTGAGGGCCTCGTCGATGTACTGCCGCGCCAGGCCCGGCTTCTCCGCGTTCCGCTGGCGCCGCGCGCGCTCCTCGGAGGTGTACGGGCCGTCCGCGAAGAGCGCGCTGTCCTCCTTCAGGTACGTCACGTACCGGTCGGGCAACTGCGCGGGCTCCACGGAGAGTTCGGCGTCGTCGGGCTGCACCGCCTGGGCGTGGCCGTCCGCGTCCTTCTTGAACTCGGGCATGTCGGCGGCGGGCACGATCGTGAGGAAGGAGACCTCCCACAGATCGGTCAGCCCGTCCCGGGTGAACACGAACAGCCAACGGTCCGTCTTGTTGCCCTTGTTGGCGGTGGCGTCGGCGACGAACCAGCGCGGCCAGCCCGCCTTCTCCGGGATCGTGTACGTGATGTCGGCCAGCTCGAGCGGCACATGGTTCGGGTTGCCGCTCGGGTTGATCTTCGCACCCGAGCGGAGCTTGCCGCCGTCGATGTCGGCGAGCGCGCCGGTGACCCGGGCGGCGTCCTGGGACTGGTCGTTGGCCTTGTCCGCCTTGTTGTACGCGGTGGTGAAGTCCTGCAGCGCCCGCTCCGCCTCCGCCCGGGTCGCGGTCGGGAGGACCTCCAGATCGCCCCGGACCACCACGCACCCGCTCGCCGTCAACGACAGCGCGGTCACCGCCGTGGTCACCAACGCGCCACGCCCGTACGCGAGAAGCCCGCCCCGACGACGAACTCCGCCCCGGCGGAGCAGCCCGAGGAACCTCCCGCCCGTACGAACCTCACGAAGCCCCAGTGGGCTCCGAACCCCGCGCACCCTGCTCATCAGGAATCTTCACCTTCCCCTTCCCGGAGGCGAACCCTACCGGGGCCAGGAACAGCGCGAGCGTCGGGATCAGATAGAGGAGCCAGACCGTGACTTGCAGGACCGTCGGGTCGGGCTGGAAGTTGAACACACCCTTCAGGAGGGTGCCGTACCAGCTGTCCGGCGGGATCGTCCCGGAGATGTCGAACGCCTTGTCCGTCAGGCCGGGCACGAAGTCGGCCTCCTGGAGGTCGTGGAAGCCGTACGCGAGGACACCGGCCGCGACCACGACCAGCATGCCGCCGGTCCAGGTGAAGAACTTCGCGAGGTTGATGCGCAGCGCGCCCCGGTAGAACAGCCAGCCGAGCACCACCGCCGTCGCCAGGCCCAGCAGGACGCCGATCAGCGGGCCCTCGGTGCCGTCGCTCGACGCCCGGACCGACGTCCACACGAACAGCGAGGTCTCCAGGCCCTCCCGGCCCACCGCCAGGAACGCGGTCGCCACCAGCGCGCCCGTGCCCATCCGCAGGGCCGCGTCCAGTTTGCCGTGCAGGTCGGCCCTGAGATGGCGGGCCGTGCGCCGCATCCAGAAGACCATCCAGGTCACCAGGCCCACCGCGATGATCGACAGGGAGCCGCCGAGCGCCTCCTGCGCCTGGAACGTCAGCTCCTGGGAGCCGAATTCGAGGACGCAGCCGAAGGCGAGGGCCAGCCCGACGGCGACCCCGATCCCGATCCAGATGGGCTTCAGCGCGTCCCGGCGGTCCGTCTTCACCAGATAGGCGATGAGGATGCAGACGACGAGACTGGCCTCCAGGCCCTCCCGCAGACCGATCAGATAGTTCGCGAACACGGCCTCAGCCCTTCGTCGATGAGCCGGTGAACAGCGCCCGCCCCCACCAGTCGTCCGCGTCCCGGACGCCCGGTGGCACCGCGAAGATCGCCGAACCCACGTGCTGGATGTACTCGTTGAGCGCGTCCGTGGCCAGATTCCGCTGCACCGGGATGAACCCCCGGCGCACATCACGCTGGTACGCGAGGAAGAACAGGCCCGCGTCCAGCCGGCCGAGGCCGTCCGTGCCGTCGGTGAAGGAGTAGCCGCGCCGCAGGAGCGTGGCCCCGCCGTTGGAGTCGGGGTGTGCGAGCCGTACGTGCGCGTCCGGCAGCATCGCCTTCAGGAACGGCTCGTCCCGCTCCTTCGCCTTGCCCATGGGCGCGCCCTCGCCCTTGTCGCGGCCGAAGATGTCCTCCTGCTCCCGCAGCGAGGTCCGGTCCCATGGCTCGATGTGCATCCGGATACGGCGGGCGACGAGGTACGAGCCGCCGGTCATCCAGGCGGAGTCCGCGTCGACGTCCTTCTCGTCCACCCACACGAACTTCTTCAGCCGGTCCGTCTCGGTGCCCGCGATGTTGCGGGTGCCGTCCTTGAAGCCCATGAGGTTGCGGGGGGTCTGCGCCTCGGGGGTGGTCGAGGAGGTCTTGCCGAACCCGAGCTGCGACCAGCGGACCGACACCTTGCCGAAGCCGATGCGGGCGAGGTTGCGGATGGCGTGCACCGCGACCTGCGGATCGTCCGCGCAGGCCTGGACGCACAGATCCCCGCCGCTGCGGCCCCTGTCGAGGTTGTCGCCGGCGAACTGCGGCAGGTCCACCAGGGCCGTGGGCCGCCGCCCCGCCAGACCGAACTTCTCGAACAGCGACGGCCCGAACCCGATCGTCAGCGTCAGCCGGGACGGCTTCAGCCCCAGCGCCTCCCCGGTGTCGTCCGGCGGGGCCTCCGGCAGACCGCCGTACGCGCCGTCGCCGACCGCCTTCCCGGCCGTCATCCGGCGCGCGGCGGCCGTCCAGTCCTTCAGCATCGCCACGAACGCGTCGCGGTCGTCCGTCTCCACGTCGAACGCGGCGAAGTGCAGCCGGTCCTGCACGGGCGTGGCGATCCCGGCCTGGTGGGCGCCGTGGAAGGCGACGGCCGCACCGGCCGCGGGGGCCGCCTCGTCGCCGGTGCGCGCCACGGCGACCGCGCCGCCGGCCGCGGCGGCACCGAGCGCGAGCCCGGCACCGCCCCAGCCGATCAGCGCACGCCGGGTGGGCGCCTGTGCGTTGCCTGCCGCTTCCGTCGGTTCAACCGGTCCCGTCGGTTCAGCCGGTGCAGCCGGTTCAGTCGGTCCCGTCGGTGCTGTCATCAGTCGACTCCCGTACCCGCCCGGTTACTTGACGACGGCCGCGGCGAGCTGCGACAGCGGCTCGGCGAGGGCGTTGACCGCGTCCGACAGCTCCTTGCGCTCCGCCTCGCCGACCTTGTCGTAGGAGACGAAGTCGTACCCGGTCTTGTCCGCGCGGTACTTGTCGAGGAGCGTGTTCAGCGCCGCGAACTGCTGGTCGAGTTCCTTCGTCAGCTCCGGGTCGTTCTCGGCGGCGACGGACTTCAGCAGCTCGTACGACTCCTCGGCGCCCTCGACGTTGGCCTTGAAGTCGACGAGGTCGGTGTGCGAGTAGCGCTCCTCCTCACCGGTGACCTTGCCGGTGGCGACCTCGTCGAGGAGTTCCTTGGCGCCGTTGGCCATGGACGTCGGGGTGATCTCCGCCTTGCCGACCCGCTTCTGCCAGTCCTCCAGGTCGGTCACCAGCTGGTCGGCCAGCTCCGAGTCGCGGTCGGTGAGCTTGCCGTCCTGCCACAGTGAGCGCTCCAGACGGTGCCAGCCCGTCCAGTCCTTCTCCGGGTCCTGGCCCTCCTCCAGACCGTCCTCGCGCACATCCACCTTCGGGTCGATGTCACCGAAGGACTCGGCGACCGGCTCGGTGCGCTCCCAGCCGATACGGGAGGGCGCGTACGCCTTCTTCGCGGCCTCGACGTCCCCGTCCTTGACGGCCTCGGCGAACACCTTCACCAGCGGAATGGTCTCGTCGGCCTGCGCCTGCGCGTACTTGCGGTACGAGGCGACCGCCTTGTCGAGCCGCGGGTCGCGCTCGGCGATCTTCCCGCTGCCGGTGGCCGTGACGGCCTGCCGTATGCCGTCGCCCTTCATGCCGGGCTTGCAGGCGATCTGGTACTCGCCCTCCTTCACCTCGGCGGTGACCTTCTGCTTGGTGCCGGGGCCGATGTTCTCGCGCTCGGTCACCACCCGGTCATCCGGGAACAGGACGTAGACCTCGGTGACCTTGGAGCCCTTGTTCTCGATGTCCAGCTCGACGTGGCCCGCCGGGAACTCCTTCTTCGACACCTCGCACGTCGTGTCGGTCGCGGTCACCGCGATGACCCCGTCCGCGCCCGCACTGCTCTTCTCGGTGCAGCCGGTGACGGCGGTCAGAGCCGCCACGGTCGTGGCAGCCGTGACGACGGAGAGTCTGAAGGGGCGACTGAGGGGGCGCATTTCGGCTCCAAGGAAGTACACAGGGGACACACAGAGAAGGTGAGGCGGCCCCGTAGTTATCTGAGGCTTACCTCACCAAACGCTGTCTTCCCAGTGAAGCCCTCTCCTCCGAGCCGTACGAGCACGGCCCGATCACGGTGGCTCAAAACAGCCGCCATAGTCCGGTCAAGAGCCGGTCAAGAGACCCAATCCGCAGTCAAGAGACCCAATCCGCGGTCAAGAACCCCGTTTCGGTGTGATCAGGACATCGCCCGTCCGCGGATGCGGGAACACCTCCACCGGCTGCCGGTACACCTCCGACAGCAACCCCTCCTCGAAGACCCCGGCCGGCGGCCCGTCCGCCGCGATCCGCCCGTCGCGCAGCACGGCCACCCGGTCCGCGTACGCCGCCGCCAGCCCGAGATCGTGCAGGACGACGACCACCGCGTCCCCCGCCCGCGCCCGCTCCCGGCACACCCGCAGCACCAGTTCCTGATGCCTGAGGTCCAGCGCGGCCGTCGGCTCGTCCAGCATCAGCAGCGGAGCCCGCTGCGCGAGCACCCGCGCCAGCGCCACCCGGGCGCGCTCGCCGCCGCTCAGCGCGGAGAAGGGCCGCGCCGCGAACCCGGTGACCTCGGTCAGGGTCATCGCCTCCGCCACGGCCACGTCGTCGGAGTCCACCGCGCCGTCCCCGTCCGGCTGCCGCGCCCAGGGCGCCCGCCCCATCCGTACGACCTCCTCCACGGTGAAGGGGAACGACAGCGCGGCCGACTGCGGCAACACGGCCCGTCGCAGCGCCAGTTCGGGCGCCGACCACTCACCCACCGGCCGCCCGTGCACCCGTACGACCCCACCGGCCACCGGCAGGTCCGCCGCCAGCGCGCCCAGCAGCGTCGACTTGCCCGCGCCGTTGGGCCCGACCAGCGCGAGCACCTCACCGGCGCGGGCCGCGACGGACACACCGTGCAGGACCTCGCGCGCACCGAGGCGGACGGTGACGCCATCGGCCTCGGCGAGGACGTCACCGGGGCCGGCCGGGGCCGGGGGAGTGGGAGCGCCCGAGCGCAGTCGCCCCAGGATCAGCCCACGCAGGGACCCCGTGCCCGATGAGCCCCTCATGCCCAGCCTCCCTGCTTGCGACGGGTCCTGCGGAGCAGCCAGAAGAAGAACGGGCTGCCGATCAGGGCGGTGAGGACGCCCAGGGGCAGCTCGGCCGGCTGGACGATCGTGCGGGCCGCGAGGTCCGCCGCCAGCAGGACGACCGCCCCGGCGAGCGCGCTGCCCGGGATCAGGAACCGGTGCCCCGGCCCGGCCGCCATCCGCAGCAGATGCGGGACGACGAGCCCCACGAACCCGATGACACCCGACACGCTCACGGCGGCGGCGGTCAGCAGCGCGACGACCAGGATCAGCACGACCCGCAGCCGCTCCACGTCCACCCCGAGATGCCGCGCGGGCCGCTCACCCAGCGCGAGCAGGTCCAGCTTGCGCGCGTAGAACGGCGCCACGGCCAGCCCGATCACCGCGCACGGCAGCACGGCCAGCACCTTCGGCCACGTCGACTGCGCGAGCGAGCCCAACTGCCAGAACGTGATCTGGTTGACGGCCGCCGTGTCCTCCGCGAGGAAGATGAACAGCCCGATCGTGGCGCCCGCGAACGCGTTCACCGCGATGCCGGTGAGAATCAGCGTGACAACCTCGGTCCGGCCGCCCGACCGCGACATCGCGTACACCACGAACACGGTGATCAGCCCGGCGACGAACGCGAAGACCGACACCGTCCAGTTCCCGAGGAACGTGATCCCGAACGCGATCGTCGCGACCGCGCCCACCGCCGCGCCCAGCGAGACCCCGATGACACTCGGCTCCGCCAGCGGGTTGCCGAAGACGCCCTGCATCAGCGCCCCCGCACACCCGAGCGACGCGCCGATCAGCAACGCCAGCACGATCCTCGGGAACCGCACGTTCCACAGCACCGACTCGGGAACGCGTGCCAGCTCCGCCCCGCCCAGCCCGATCCGATGGGCCACCGAGGAGACCACGTCACCGGTGGGAATGGGATAGGCCCCGAGCCCCCCGGCGACCGGCACCAGCACGAACAGCACGACGACGAGACCGACGGTCAGCACCAGCGGGGCACCCCGACGCCCGGCACCGGAGGCCTGCCCACCCTTCCCCGGACGACCTGCCACGCCCCCGTGCGCCTTGTCGGTCCCGTCGGGCCCGTCGGCCCTCTCCGGCTCAACCGGCTTGTCCAGTACGGTCACTTGGTCCTCTCACGGATGGGGGCGGCCCTGCCCGGTCGATCCCCGGGGGTGCGGTGACCTGGTACGACCCGGGGTCTGGTTGATGTTTCAATGCGGGGGTGACCGACTTCGATGTGCTGCGGGTGTTCTGCGGACCCCGCGGCGGATACGGCAACGAACTGGGCGTCGTCCGCGAGGGCTCCGTCATGCCCGACCGCGCCGAGCGCCAGGAGTTCGCCGCCAAACTCGGCTTCAGCGAGACCGTGTTCGTGGACGACCCCGAGCGCGGTGTCATCGACATCTACACCCCCTCGCTGCGCCTGCCGTTCGCCGGTTACCCGTGCGTGGGCGCCGCCTGGCTGCTCGATGTACCCGAACTGGTCACCCCGGCCGGTGTGGTCGGGGCCCGGCTGGACGGCGAGTTCAGCTGGATCGAGGCCCTGCCGGAGTGGGCCCCGCCCCGCACGTTCCGCCAGTACGGCTCCGCCGCCGAGGTGGACGACCTACGGGTCCCCCCGCCCGGCGAGTGGATCTACGCCTGGGCCTGGGAGGACGAGGCCGCCGGCCGCGTCCGCGCCCGCGCCTTCCCCGGCCGCGACGACGGCATCGACGAGGACGAGGCCACCGGCGCCGCGGCCCTGCAACTCACCGCCCAACTGGGCCGAGCCCTGAACATCACCCAGGGCACAGGCTCCCAACTCCTGACGGCCCCGCAGCCGCACGGCTGGGTGGAGGTCGGGGGCAGGGTGTTCCTGGAACGCTAGGGACCTTTCAAGGCAGGGGGCACCCCCTGCTTTTAAGGGGCGCGGGGCTGTACCGATATGCGGCTCCGCCGCGTGGGCGCGACCAGCCCCCACCCACCCGCACCGAACCCACAACCCCAGCGTCCCCGAACCCCACCGCCCAAGCGAGCGCAGCGCCTACGCACTCAAGGGAAACTCGTCCCCCAACGCAAGAAAGACCGCGGTGTTGAGCGCGAACGCCCGCTTGCACTCACTCACGATCCGCTGCTTCTCCAGATCGTCGGCTCGCACCTGGTCCAGCAGCTCCCGGTACCCCCGCTTGAACGCGGCCGGGTTGGTGATCTGCTCGAACACATAGAACCGGACCCCGTCGCCCTTCTTGGCGAAGCCCCACGTCTTCTCGGCCCGGTCCCGGATGATCTGCCCACCGGACAGGTCTCCGAGGTACCGCGTGTAGTGGTGGGCCACATACCCGCCGGGCCAGGTGCGCGCGCACTCAGCGACCCGCGCCGCGTACTCCTCGGTCGCCGGCAGCGCCGTGAGCGTCGCCCGCCAGTCGGGGCCGCGCAGATGCTCGAGGTCCCGCTCCAGCGCGCCCAGCCGCATCAGCTCGGGCTGGACGAACGGCCCCGCGACCGGGTCGTCGGCCAGCCCCGGAGCGGCGCTCTCCAGCGCCTCGTACACGAACCACAGCTGCTCGGTGTACCGCGTGTACGCCTCGACGCCGAGTTTGCCGCCCAGCATGTCGCCCATGAACGTCGTGGTCTCCGCCTCCGTGTGCTGCTCGTGCGAGGCGGTGCGGATGAGCGTGGAGAACGCCGTGTCCGAGGTGACCGACGCGTTCATGGAGGCCTCCGGTGCCGATGAGGGATGGACGAGAACCTGCCGCCATTTTCTATACTTAGGCTTACCTAAGTCAACAGGTTCCCGACTCCCTGTCGGTAAAAACGGTACCCCGAATCCCCACCGGCCCCACATCGAATCCACGCAGGAAAGAGCCCGCCGCCGACCAGAGGCCGGGGGCGGGCTCTTTCCGCACGTCGAGGCGGGGGCGGAGCTACGGCAGCGTGAGGATCTCCGCACCGGTCTCCGTGACCACCAGCGTGTGCTCGAACTGCGCGGTCCGCTTGCGGTCCTTCGTCACGACCGTCCAGCCGTCGTCCCACATGTCGTAGTCGTACGACCCGAGCGTGAGCATCGGCTCGATCGTGAAGGTCATCCCGGTCTGGATCACGGTGGTGGCGTGCGGGGAGTCGTAGTGGGGGACGATCAGCCCGGAGTGGAACGACGAGTTGATCCCGTGCCCGGTGAAGTCGCGCACCACCCCGTACCCGAACCGCTTCGCGTACGACTCGATGACGCGCCCGATGATGTTGATCTGCCGCCCCGGCTTGACGGCCTTGATCGCGCGGGCGAGCGACTCCCGGGTCCGCTCGACGAGCAGCCTCGACTCCTCGTCGACCTCTCCCACCAGGTAGGTGGCGTTGTTGTCGCCGTGGACGCCGCCGATGTACGCCGTCACGTCCAGGTTGACGATGTCGCCGTCGTTCAGCACGGTCGAGTCGGGGATGCCGTGGCAGATGACCTCGTTGACCGAGGTGCACAGCGACTTGGGGAAACCGCGGTAGCCGAGCGTCGAGGGGTAGGCCCCGTGGTCGCACATGTACTCGTGCGCGACCCGGTCCAGCTCGTCCGTGGTGACCCCGGGCGCGATGTGCTCGGCCGCCTCGGCCATCGCCCGGGCCGCGATCCGGCCGGCGATCCGCATCGCCTCGATCGTCTCCGGAGTCTGCACCTCCGGCCCGGTGTACGGAGTCGGGGCGGGCTTGCCCACGTACTCGGGACGGCGGATGTTCCCCGGTACGGGGCGGGCGGGGGAGAGCTTCCCCGGTGCGAGCAGCGACTGGCCAGACATGCCAGCGAGTTTAACCAGCGGTGGTGGGGGACCATGTCGGTGACGACTGGCGAAGGGAACTCAGGTCATGCCCCTGTTCAAACGGCGTACGGCCGGCAAGCCCGGTGAGTGGTTCTACTGCCTGGAACACAAGAAGGTCGAAGAGGGCCCCGACTGCCCCGGAAAGGACCGCATGGGCCCCTACGCCTCCCGCCAGGACGCCGAGCGGGCGATGGAGACGGCCCAGGAACGCAACGCGGAGTGGGAGACGGACCCGCGCTGGCACGACACCCCGTCCGGGGAGCCCGGCGCCTGACCTGCCGGCCGTCTCCTCACCACTCCGCGGGAGCGGAGGGGCGGCCGTCGCGCGGAATCCGCCGCCGCGCGGAACCCGCCGCCGCGCGGGAGCGCCGGGGCCGCCCCGGCGGGAAACCGTCCCGGTGGCCGACAGGGTCACCAGCGGGTGGGCGGCGGGGCGGTCAGCTGGTCGGCGAGACGGGAGAGGCGGTCCCGGAAACGGCGTCGCCCCCTCGGCGCCGGCAGCGCGTTCTCGCCGGCGGCCGCGCTGACCAGGTGCTGGACCATGTCGAGGTCGACCTCGGGTGCGGCGGGCGGTGCCGTCAACGAGTCGTGGGTCAGCGCGTCGAGCTCCCCGTCGCCGGTGTCCAGCGAGAGCACCGTCGCCCCGGCCCGCCGCGCGTCGTGGACCCGCTCCAGCAGCGCGGCGCCCGGCGCGGACGGCGCCACCACGAGCAGGGTCTCGCCCCGCCGCGCCGCCGACACCCGCCCGAGCCCCACCGCGAGGTGCGCCGGATCCGAGGCCCGCGCGGAGTGCCGGACGAGCGTGGGGGAGAGCTCCGGCGTACCGGACCAGGCCGCCTCGTCCACCAGGTGCGCCGCGAGGTGCCACGGCTCGTACTCTGCCGTGCCGACGAGCAGCAGCCCACCGCCGTACGACACCACGGAACCCCGCAACGCCCCCGCGAACCGGCGCGTGGCCCCCAGCCACTCCGTCCCGGCGAGCACCTCACGCAACAACGCGACCCGTACGGCATCCATGCGCCCGCATCCTGCCGCAACCGGACACTCGTGACCCGGTGTTCACCCCGAATTAGCCCGAGCCGGGCACGCAGGCCGAACAACGACCGCCACGGGCCCACCGCACCACCACCCCACGAGCCGCCCCCCACCCCAGGAGCCCCCCATGACCCCCACGCCCCAGTCCAGCGTCCCCTTCCGGGCCGGTCGCGAAGGCTATGCCAGCTTCCGGATCCCGGCGGTCGTCGTCACCCCCTCCGGCGCCCTGCTCGCCTTCTGCGAGGGGCGGGTCGGCGGGCGGGAGGACTTCGGGAACATCGACATCGTGGTGAAGCGGTCGACGGACGGAGGCCGGACCTGGGGCCCGCTCCAGGTCGCCGCCAAGAACGGCGACGCCCTCGCCGGCAACCCCGCCCCCGTCGTCCTCGACACGGGCCGGATCCTGCTGGTCCACATCCGCAACGCCGCCCACGCCACGGAGGACGCCATCCGCCGCGGCGCGGTGAGTGCGGCGGACGGCCGTCGCGTCTGGGTGCAGCACAGCGACGACGAGGGGCGGACGTGGTCCGACCCCAGGGAGATCACCCAGCAGACCAAGAAGCCCGAGTGGCGGTGGTACGCCACCACCCCCGGCCACGCGCTCCAGCTCACCACCGGCCGCGTCGTCGTTCCCGCCAACCACTCCCTCCCGCCCGCCGGCGCGGACAACGGCACGGAGGGCAAGTACAACGGCGGCCACTGCCTGCTGAGCGACGACGCGGGCGCCACCTGGCGCATCGGATACGTCGACGACAACACCGACGGCTACATCAACGCCAACGAGACCACCGCCGCCGAACTCCCCGACGGCCGGGTCTACTTCAACACCCGCAACGACTCCCCGGCCCCCGGCACCCGCGCCGACGCCCACTCCACGGACGGCGGCGAGAGCCTCATCAAGCCGTTCCGGCCGCAGGCGAGCATCGTCGGACCGGTCGTCGAGGGCAGCGTCCTCCAACTCCGCGACCCCGACCTGCTCCTCCACTCCGGCCCCGCCGACCCCGGCTTCCGCGCCCTGATGACCGTCCGCGCCAGCACCGACGACGGTGTCACCTGGCGCCCGGTGCACACCGTCGACGGGCTGCCCGCCGCGTACTCCGACCTCGTACGCGTCGACCGGGACACCGTCGGACTGCTCTACGAGACGGGCGACTTCAGCGCGTACGAGACGATCACGTTCCGCCGGGTCCCCGTGACCACGCTCACCTGACGGTCTCCCGCCCCGCACCCGCACGTAAAGTCGGCCCATGACCTCAACTGACAGTGCACAGCAGTCCACCGCGAAGGCCCCCGCCAAGGACCCCTGGGACCTGCCGGACGTCTCGGGACTCGTCGTCGGCGTGCTCGGCGGCACCGGTCCGCAGGGCAAGGGCCTCGCCTACCGCCTCGCCAAGGCCGGCCAGAAGGTGATCATCGGGTCGCGGGCCGCCGACCGCGCCCAGGGCGTCGCCCAGGAGCTCGGCCACGGCGTCGAGGGCGCCGACAACGCCGAGACCGCCCGCCGCAGCGACATCGTGATCGTCGCGGTGCCGTGGGACGGGCACGGCAAGACCCTCGAATCGCTGCGCGCGGAACTGGCCGGCAAGCTCGTCGTCGACTGCGTCAACCCGCTCGGCTTCGACAAGAAGGGCGCCTACGCGCTGAAGCCGGAGGAGGGCAGCGCCGCCGAGCAGGCCGCCGCCCTGCTGCCGGACTCGCGGGTCACCGCCGCCTTCCACCACCTCTCCGCCGTCCTCCTGGAGGACCCGGAGATCGAGGAGATCGACACCGATGTGATGGTCCTCGGCGAGGAGCGTGCCGACGTCGAGATCGTGCAGGCGCTGGCCGGTCGCATCCCCGGCATGCGCGGCATCTTCGCCGGCCGGCTGCGCAACGCCCACCAGGTCGAGTCCCTGGTCGCCAACCTGATCTCCGTGAACCGCCGCTACAAGGCCCACGCGGGCATCCGCCTGACGGACGTGTGACCCGCCGAGGCGACGTACGCACCCGTACGGGCATGGGGGACACTGGACGACGCACCACCTCGTCCGACCGCCTTCCCAGGAGCCGACCCCCATGCCCCGCCTCGCCGTCTACGCGCTCGTCGTCTGTCTCCTCGCGGTCACCGCGGCCGTGGTCTCCTTCAGCCGGGGCAGCTGGCTGGGAGTCGTGTGGGTGCTGATGGCCGGCCTGTCGTCCAACATGACCTGGTACTACGTGCGCAAGGCGAAGCTGGAGCGCTCCGCCGCCGGCTGAGTCCCCGGCCGTCACATCCCCGTGAGGCAGATGTCGCTGTCCTCGCGCCAGAAGCGGTAGAGCCAGTAGCCGCAGTCGGACAGCCGGTCCTCGATCCCGAGGCCCCGCATGAACGCGTCGATCACGTCCCAGAACACGCCGTTCACCGCCGGGATCCACAGGACCGCGAAGACGAGCAGCAGCCCGAAGGGCGCCAGCGGCTCCACCTGGCGACGGATCTTGTACGACAGCCAGGGCTCGATGACGCCGTACCCGTCCAGGCCGGGCACCGGGAGGAAGTTCAGGATCGCCGCCGTGACCTGGAGCATCGCCAGGAAGGCCAGGGCGAACAGGAAGGCCATCGGGACGCCGTCGGTGACCCCCAGCCAGAAGGGCGCGGTGCAGACGGCCGCGAACAGCACGTTCGTCAGCGGGCCCGCCGCCGAGATCAGACTGTGCTTCCAGCGGCCCTGGATCCGGCCCCGCTCGATGAACACCGCACCACCGGGCAGACCGATCCCGCCCATGATCACGAACACGACGGGCAGCACGATGCTGAGCAGGGCATGGGTGTAGGCGAGAGGGTTGAGGCTCAAATAGCCTTTTGTGCCGACGGTGATGTCTCCGCTGTGGAGCGCGGTACGGGCGTGGGCGTACTCGTGCAGACAGAGGGAGACCACCCAGGCCGAGGTGACGAAAAGGAAGACGGCAAGCCCCGGCGCCGATGCGAAGCCTGTCCACACCGCCCAACCGGTGACCGCCATGACGGCGACGATCCCGAGGAAGACCGGGCTGATCCGGTGGTCGCTGGTGCGAGAGGTGATGGTCATGTACAGGGCTCCTGATATGGGTCCGTCGGTGCGCGGGGGGAATCGACTGTGATGGTGAACATGAGGACAACGTTCTGAGAGACGGTTGCTCTCCCGGGACGATTCTCCGTTCAGCACCTGCCCACCTGCCGTGGGACCCCTCTCACATCAGGAACTTGGCAAGGCGTTCCCGGAAGTCTGCGGGAATGTCCGGAACATGGCCGCCGCGCTCTCGCGGATGACATTTGATCGTGATGCCGGCGCGGATCAGGTCCTCGCCGATCTCCGCGACCCCCATGCTCAGCCACCGCTCGGCGAAGGTCGAGCCCAGTGGCACGAACTGCCAACGATCCTCATCGATGTCGCGGGGCGGAAGGTCGGCCTCACTTCTGCTTCCGGTTCGCCGGACGTACTCACGGCGCACGACGGGTGTGTCACCGAACGCCTTGACCAGCATGCCCAGGATCGGGGTGACGATGTCGTCGTCCGGAACGAACGCATAGCCAGGGCAGGCCGGGGAGCCGACGCGCGAAAGGCAGCGGATCTTTTCGGTGATCCGGTACGTACCGTCTTTGCGCCGCTTCCTTGTCGTGTGCAGCTGAAGGTTCTTGCCGCATCCGCCGCACTTGATCACGTTGAGGAGCGGGGTCCTGGGTGTCGCGGGACGGCGGCCCGACGGGGCGGCTGAATCGGCCAGGACGCCCTGCAGGCGGTCGAAGGTCTCCTGATCCAGCACTCCTGCGGCCACACGGACCGGACCGCCCTCCTGATCGCGAACCAGTTCACGCTTCCTGTACTTCCGACCGGGCACATCCACGCTGCGTGTCTTCCAGCCGAGCAGCGTGGGCGAGGTGAGGATTCCCTTCAGCGTGCGCGGATACCAGACGAAGTCCTTCCCCGACCTGTTGCGCTGGTACGTGTCCGCGGGCGCAGGTACCCCTCGCGCCTCGAAGTCCCGGCAGATGGCGTTGACCGGTTCGCCGCCGATGACGCGCTGGGCTGCCTCCTTCACGACAGCCGCCGTCTCCGGATTGATCTCCAGGTAACGGGCTCCGTCTCTCGCGTACGTCCTGTAGCCGAACGGCGGTGAACTCCCGCCCCACCGTGTGGAGGTGAGGAGGTGCGCACGCGAAGAGGTGACCCGCTCGGCTGCGGCTCGGGCTTCCATCTGGGCGAACGTCGCGATCATGGTGGCGGTCGCCTTGCCCGTCGGACTCGTGAGGTCGAACGGTTCGGTGGCGGATACGAGGCCCTTGCCGCCGTGCTTCTGTGCCCACTCGATCATCTTGTGAAGATCACTGACTCGACGAACGAACCGATCGAGTCGCCAGAAGACGACGACGTCGAATTCGGGAGCGCGTTCGTCGAGCCAGCGGGACAGCTCCGGACGTCGCCATGGTGGCACGGCGGTGGCGGAGACCGAGAGATCACTGGCGACCCCTACGACCTCCCAGCCGCGCGACGCACAAAAGGAGCTGCACTCTTCGATTTGCCGCTCAGGACTGGTGGTCGATTCGGTTCGGACAGTCAGCCGGACGGTGATGAGTGCTCGCAGAGATCTTCCCATGGCGGCGAAGGTAGCGTGGGTGTATCTAAGCTACTGAGAGTTCCATGAATTAGCTGTCTGATCTCTGGTGGCGTGCTAAAAGGAAGTTCGTCAGGACTGCGGGGCGAGTGAGAATGACTCCGTGCGCTACCGCATCCTCGGCACCACCCAGGCCCTGCAGTCCGACGGCACCCCCGTCCCCGTCGGGGGCGCACGCCTGCGCGCCCTACTGACCGTGCTCGCGCTGCGACCGGGACGTACGGTGCCCGCGCCCGTCCTCGTCGACGAGGTGTGGACCCACGACCCGCCCGCCGACGCGCCGGGCGCGCTCCAGGCGCTGGTCGGCCGGCTGCGCAGGGCGCTCGGCCCGGACGCGGTCGCCTCGGTGAACGGCGGCTACCGGCTCACGGCCACCCGGGACGACATCGACCTGCACCGCTTCGAACGCCTCGTGGACGAGGGCGCCCGCGCGCTCGCCGACGGTGACCCGGCCAAGGCCGCCGACGTCCTCGACGACGCCCTCGCCCTCTGGCAGGGCCCACCCCTCGCCGACCTCCCCGACCGCGCCGCCGAGGCCGCCCGCTGGGAGACCCGCCGCCTCGACGCCCACCGCGCCCGCCTCGACGCCGCCCTCGCCCTGGGCCGCCCCGACACCGCCCTCCCGGACCTCACCGCCCTCTGCGACACCCACCCCCTCGACGAACCCCTCCAGGCCCTCCGCCTCCGCGCCCTCCGCGACACCGGCCGCACGGCGGAGGCCCTGGCCGCCTACGAGCAGATACGCCGCCTCCTGGCAGCCCGCCTGGGCGCGAGCCCGGGCCCGGTCCTCAGCAGACTGCACACAGAACTCCTGCGATCGAACGAAACCGCGCCCCGAAAGGGGCGCGGGGAACTGCGCGACCAGCCCCCACCGGAGGGACGTCTGGGGGTCGAAGGGGCGCAGCCCCTGGAGGAAGGGACGGGAAGGGGCGGCGGGGGCGAAAAACCGCACCGGCACCCCCACCCCACCCGCCCCCCGGGCAACCTCCGCGCCCGCCTCACCTCCTTCGTGGGCCGAGACACCGACATAGACACGATTCGCGACGACCTCACCACCACCCGCCTCGTGACCCTCCTCGGCCCCGGCGGCGCGGGAAAGACCCGCCTCTCCCAAGAGGCCGGCGACGCGATGGCCGCAGCCATGCCGGACGGCGTCTGGCTCGCCGAACTCGCCCCCGTCGACGACCCCGCGAACGTCCCGGAGGCCGTCCTCACCGCCCTGGGCGCCCGCGAGACCGTCCTGAGGGGCGCCGGCGCCGAGGAGATGCGCGTCGCGGCGGACCGCCCCGACGACCCCCTGGTCCGCCTCGCCGAGCACTGCGCCGGCCGCCGCATGCTGCTGATCCTCGACAACTGCGAACACGTCGTGGACGCCGCCGCCCACCTCGTCGACCACCTCCTCCGCCGGTGCCCGGGGCTGACCGTCCTGGCCACCAGCCGCGAACACCTCGGCGTACCGGGGGAGTTGCTGCGCCCGGTGGAACCGCTGACGGAACCCCACGCGCTGCGCCTGCTCGCCGACCGGGGAGCGGCCGCCCGGCCCGGGTTCACCGTCGACGCCGACCCGGAGGCCGCCGCCGAGATCTGCCGCCGCCTCGACGGACTGCCGCTCGCGATCGAGCTGGCGGCGGCCCGGCTGCGGATGCTGACGCCCCGCCAGATCGCCGACCGTCTCGACGACCGCTTCCGGCTGCTCACCTCGGGCAGCCGTACGGTGCTGCCCCGGCAGCAGACCCTGCGCGCCGTCGTCGACTGGTCCTGGGAGCTCCTCGACGAGGAGGAACGGGACGTCCTGCGACGGCTGTCGGTGTTCGCCGGCGGCTGCGACCTGGCCGCCGCCGAGGCCGTCTGCGGTCCCGCCGCGCTGGAGGCGCTCGGCTCCCTCGTCGACAAGTCCCTCGTCGTGGCGGCCCCTTCGGCGGTTCCCGCGGCCGGTGCGATGCGCTACCGCCTCCTGGAGACCGTCGTCGAGTACGCCGGCGAACGGCTCGACGAGACGGGCACCCGCCCCGCCGCCGAACGCGCGCACCTCACGTACTACCGCGAACTCGCCCGCGCCACCGACCCGTTGCTGCGCGGCTCCGGCCAGCGCGCCGCGATCGAGCTGCTGGAGCTGGAGTACGAGAACATCCGCACCGCCCTCAGACGCGCCGTCGCCGAGCGGGACGAGCAGGAGGCGCTCTGTCTGACCCTGGCGCTGTGCTGGTACTGGCAGATGCGTGACCTGAAGACCGAGGCCCGGCACTGGTCCGCGCAGGTCAAGGAACTCGGCCCGGACCCCTTCACCGCCCCCGCGCGCCCCGTGCCGGACCTGCGCGGACGTGCCGTCGACAGTCCGCCGCCGATGAGCCCGGACGTCCTCGACGAGGCCCGGCGCGGTGCGCACCTTGTCCATCTGGCCTGCATGGACATGGATCTGCCCGCCTGGGAGACGCCCGAGGGTCAGGAGCGGCTGCGGGTCATCAGCGAGACCTACCGGCCGGGCCAGCCGCAGACCTGCCGCTTCCCCGGCTTCATGTGGTTCTACGCCGTCCTGCTGACCGGTGACATGGACCGGCTGCGCGCCATCCTGGACGCCAACATCCGCACCTGCCGCGAACTCGGCTACACCTGGGAGCTGGCGCAGACCCTGCAGATGAGGGCCAACATCCTCGCCAACCGCAGCGACTGGGCCGGCGACGCCACCGTCGACGCCGACGAGTCGCTGGAGATCTTCGACCGGCTCGGGGACGCCTGGGGAGCCGCCGAGGCGCTCTCGGCGCGCGGCGAGGCCCGGGAGCGCCAGGGTGAGTTCGCGGCCGCCGCCGCGGATTTCGAGCGGGCCATCGAGTACGCCGAACGGCTCGGCACCAACGCCCAGTTGGGCATCCTCGGCGTCCGGCTCGGCAGTGTGCTGGTGGAGGGCGGCGAGGGCGAGCGGGGCGAGAAGATGCTGTTCGACGTGCTGGACGCCGGGCGGCACGCCGCCCGGGAGGCGATGCCCGCGGCCCGACTCTTCCTCGCCGTTCGGCTCGGCCGCACCGGACGGCAGGCCGAGGCCCGCAGGCAACTCGTCCTGCTGCGCGAGGACTTCGAGGCCGCCCACTTCGTGCTCTTCGCCGGGTACGTCCTCGGTGTCGAGGGCTGGCTGGAGGGCGTGGACGGACGCCACGAGGAGGCGCTGCGGCTGATCCGTCAGGCCCTGGAGCGGAGCCTGGACAAGCTGTCCCTGGTGGTCACGCCCCATATGCCCTCCCTCCACTTCGTCACCGCCGCGCTGTCCGTCGCGGGGGTCGACGGTGGGGCCCGCGCCCTGGACGCGGCCCGCCTCCTCGGCGCCGCCGACGCGCATCTGCCGCCGGGCCACTTCTCCAGCCCGTGGGAGGTCGAGGGCCGCGCGCAGGCCGAGCGCGAGGTCCGGGCACTGCTGGACGACGCGGCCTACGAGCGGGCGTGCGCCGAGGGCGGCGCCCTCTCCCTCGCGGAGGCCGCCGCCCTCGTCTGAGTTCAGCTCTTCGTCTTGAACTTGTGGATCGCGATGGGCGCCATCACCGCCGTCAGCGCCACCGACCAGCCGACGGTGACCAGCAGGTCATGGGCGATGGGCCCGCCCGTCATCAGCCCGCGCGCCGCGTCCGCGAGGGACGACAGCGGGTTGTAGTCGGTGAACGCCTGCAGCCAGCCCGGCATGGACTGCGTCGGCGCGAAGATCGACGAGCCGAACTGCAGCGGGAACAGGACCAGGAAGCCGACGCCCTGCACGGACTGCGCGCTGTTCAGCGTCACGCCCAGCACCAGGAAGATCCACATCAGGGACGAGCCGAAGACGACGGACAGGCCCACCGCGGCGAACAGCCCCGGCCAGCTGGTGACGTCGAAGCCGACGAGGACACCGACGGTCAGCAGGATCGTCGTGGCGACCAGGTTGCGCAGCAGCTCGACGAAGATCTTCGCGAGCAGCACCGAGGAACGGCCGATCGGCAGGGACCGGAAACGGTCCATGATGCCTTTCTGGAAATCCTCGTTGAACCCGGTGCCGACCCCCATGGCCATGTTCATGCCCGTCATCGCCATCAGGCCCGGCACCACGTACTGCACGTACTGCTCCTGGCCGCCGCCCAGCGCCTGCCCGATGGAGCCGCCGAAGACGTACACGAAGAGCAGGGTGAAGACGATCGGCATCAGGACCGCGTCGAACATCGACTCGGGGTTCTGCCGGATCCACAGCAGATTGCGCCGAATGAGCGCGCCGGTGTGCCGGGCATGGGCCCGCGGCCCGATCCGGCCGTCGGCCTCGCCGGTGGTGGGCAGGGTGGCGGCACTCATACGGATACCTCTTCGTACGCGGGGGACGGGACGGCGTCCTGCGCCGCACTGGTCTTGTGGCCGGTGAGGGACAGGAACACCTCGTCCAGGCTGGGCAGTTCGGTGCTGATCGAGGCGATGGTGACGCCGCGCGCGGTGATCGCGCCGACGACGGCGGTCAGCTGCTCGTCGCTGAGGATCGGCACGAGCAGGGTGCCGGTCTCGGGGTCCACGGTGGTGGTGGCGAGCCCGGTGATCCCCAGGCCGTCCAGGTCCCCGGCCAGCGGGCGCAGCTGCACCGGATCGGCCGTCCGGACCCGGAGCGTACGCCCGCCGACCTGCGCCTTCAGTTCCTCGATCCGGCCGCCCGCGATCACCTTTCCCTGGTCGATCACGGTCAGCTCGGAGGCCAGCTGCTCGGCCTCCTCCATGTACTGCGTGGTCAGCAGCACGGTCACGCCGTCGCCGACCATCCGCTTCACCTCGGCCCACACCTCGTTGCGGGTGTGCGGGTCCAGACCGGTCGTCGGCTCGTCCAGGTACAGCACGGCCGGGCTGCCGATCATGGACGCGGCCAGGTCGAGCCGCCGCCGCATACCGCCCGAGTACGTCGCCGCCGGGCGCCCGGAGGCCTCGGTCAGCGAGAACCGCTCCAGCAGACCGGTCGCGCGGCTCTTGGCCTCCTTGCGGGGCAGGTCGAGCAGCCGGCCGATCATGTACAGGTTCTCGAAGCCGGACAGCTTCTCGTCCACGGAGGCGTACTGGCCGGTCAGGCTGATCACCCGGCGCAGCTGGCGCGGCTGCCGTACGACGTCGTACCCGGCCACGGTCGCCTGCCCCGCGTCCGGTGTGATCAGCGTGGACAGGCACCGCACGAGCGTGGTCTTGCCCGCCCCGTTGGGGCCGAGCACGCCCATCACCGTGCCCTCCCGTACGTCGAGGTCGACACCGTCCAGCGCCCTGGTCTCCCCGTAGTGCTTGACCAGCCCCCGCACGGCGACAGCGCCCTTCGCGCCGCTGGCGTTCTTGTCGATTCGTGTCATGAGGACGACGGTCGCAGAGCCGACCGACAGACCACCGACAGCCCACCGACAGCCGCCGACGCGCGGGAGGGGGTGGGGGTTCGGTTCGTCGGCGGGTGCGGGTGGGTGGGGCTTCTCGCGCAGTTCCCCGCGCCCCTGAAAAGCAGGGGCTGCGCCCCATGCTCTTCAGGCCCGCAGGGCCGTGGTCTTTTCAGGCCCGCAGGGGCCTGAAGCTTTTAGGGGCGCGGGGAACTGCGCGAGAAGCCCCACCGGACCCGCACCCGACAACGCACCCGGCCCAGCGGACCCGGAGGGCCTAGTGGACGGAGTGCTCCTCCAGCGGGAACGTCCCACCCACGACGTCCTCCGCGAACGCCTTCGCCGCGTCCCCCATGACCGTACGGAGATCCGCGTACTTCTTGACGAACTTCGGCACCCGCCCACCCGTCAGCCCGAGCATGTCGGTCCACACGAGCACCTGCGCGTCCGTCTCGGCCCCGGCACCGATGCCGACCGTCGGAATGTGCAGCACCCGCGTGACCTCAGCCGCCAGCTCCGCAGGAACCAGCTCCAGGACGACCGCGAACGCGCCCGCGTCCTGGACGGCCTTGGCGTCGCGCAGCAGCTGCTGTGCGGCCTCCTCGCCGCGCCCCTGCACGCGGTAGCCCATCGCGTTGACGGACTGCGGCGTGAGGCCGATGTGGGCCATCACGGGGATGCCGGACTCGACCAGCAGCTCGATCTGGCGGTGCGACCGCTCGCCGCCCTCCAGCTTGACCGCGCCGACCCCGGCCTCCTTGACCAGCCGGGTGGCCGAGCGCAGCGCCTGCACCGGGCCCTCCTGGTAGGAGCCGAAGGGCAGGTCGCCGACGATCAGGGCGCGGCTGGTGCCCCGTACGACGGCCGCGGAGAGCATGGTCATCTCGTCGAGGGTGACGGGCACGGTCGACTCGTACCCGAGGTGGCAGTTGCCCGCGGAGTCGCCGACGAGCATCACCGGGATGCCGGCCTCGTCGAAGACGGACGCGGTCATCGCGTCGTAGGCGGTGAGCATGGGCCACTTCTCGCCGCGTTCCTTGGCGAGGGCGATGTCCCGGACCGTGATACGGCGTGTGCCCTTGCCCCCGTACAGCGCCTTGCTGCCGTCGGAGGGCTTCGTCTGGGCAGCCGAAAGCTGCGTCATCGCTCCAGCTCCTTCATGTCATCTCGAGGCACCCTGACGGTGTCCCCGGACCACGTCCCATGGTGGCACCTAGGACGGGACAGGGCCAGAGCGGGTACATGTGACCGTGCAGGCATACGGCGTGTAAGAGCCGGGTAAAAGATTTTCGATACGAGACGGTCCCGTATCGAAATAGGTCTAGGGTCGACGACATGACTACCGCAGTCCCTGACTCCCGCATACCGGCGGCAGTGCACCGGCGCCGCTGGGCGATCCTCGGTGTGCTGATGCTGAGCCTGCTGATCGTGGTGCTCGACAACTCGATCCTCAACGTCGCCATCAAGACGATCTCCACCCCGGCGCCCACCGGGCTCGGCGCCACCCAGAGCGAGCTGGAGTGGGCGATCAACGCCTACACGCTGGTCTTCGCGGGGTTGCTGTTCTCCGCCGGTCTCCTCGGCGACCGCCTCGGCCGCAAGAAGGTGCTGCTCGGCGGCCTCGTCGTCTTCGGCATCGGCTCCGCGCTGGCCGCCCTGTCGGGCTCCCCGGGCGAGCTGATCGCCTTTCGTGCGGTCATGGGCCTCGGTGCCGCCTTCGTCATGCCCGCCACCCTCGCCGTCCTGATGAACGTCTTCGAGCGCGACGAGCAGCCGAAGGCCATCGGCATCTGGGCGGGCGGCGTCGGCCTGGCCATCGCCATCGGCCCGATCACGGGCGGCCTCCTGCTGGACCACTTCTGGTGGGGCTCGGTCTTCCTGATCAACGTGCCGATCGTCGTCCTCGCCCTCGGCCTGATGCTCTGGCTGGTCCCCGACTCACGCGACCCGAACCCCGGCCGTGTCGACCCCGTCGGCGTCCTGCTCTCCGTCGTCGGCCTCGTCCTCCTCGTCTACGGCATCATCCGTGGCGGCCAGCTCGCCGACTTCACCGACGCCACCGTCCTCGCGCCCAGCCTGGGCGGCCTCGCGGTCCTCGCCGCCTTCGTCGTCTTCGAGAAGCGCAGCGACCACCCGTCCATCGACATGGACTTCTTCAAGAACAAGGTGTTCTCCGCCGCCATCGGCGTGATCGGCCTGGTCTTCTTCGCGCTGATGGGCGTGACCTTCTTCTCCGTCTTCTACACCCAGACCGTACGCGGCTACTCCCCGCTCCAGACCGGCCTGTTGATGCTCCCGCTGGCCGTCGCGCAGCTCGTCTTCGCGCCCCGCGCCCGCCTCGTTGTCGACCGGTTCGGCAACAGCGCGGTGTGCACGGCCGGCATGACGCTGATCGCCGCCATGCTGGCCGCGTTCGCGGTGCTGGAGGCGGACACCCCGATCTGGATCCTCGAAGTCGTCTTCTTCTTCATGGGCGTTGGCATGGCGCACGTCATGACCCCGCTGAGCGTCGTCATCATGCAGGCCCTGCCGCGCGAGAAGGCCGGCTCGGCGTCCGCGCTCAGCAACACCTTCCGGCAGGTCGGCGGCGCCCTCGGTATCGCCGTCCTCGGTTCGGTGCTCTCCACCGCCTACCGCGGCGGCATCGAGGACAAGCTGCCGGACGGCGCCCCGCACGCCGCCGCCGAGTCCATCGAGGCCACCCTCGGGCTCGCCGCCCGGCTCGGCGAGCGGGGCGAGTCCCTGGTCACCCCGGCCCACGACGCCTTCCTGCACGCCATGCACGTGACCGCCCTGTGCGGGGCCGGTATCGCCCTCCTCGGCGCGGTGGCCATGGCGGTGTTCCTGCCGGGACGGCCGAAGAGCGGCCAAGAGGGCGAGGAGGAGACGGAGTTGGTGGCCGTCGACCACTGACGGAGAATCGGACCGACGCGCGAGTGGGTCGAACCGGCCACGAGTGCGTCGGCCCAGCACACGAGAGACGGAGTCGACCTTGAGCCTCGCCGAGAGCCACGCCGGAGACGGGCGGGTCCGGGACGGGAGGCCCGTACGCGGGCGGCCCCGCAGCGAGGCCGTGGAGCGGTCCATCATCGAGGGCGTGATGAGACTCCTCGAAGACGGGGTGCCGCTCGCGGAGTTGTCGATCGAGCGGGTGGCGCGCACCGCCGGTGTCGGCAAGGCGACCATCTACCGCCGCTGGAGCGGCAAGGAGGCCCTCTTCGTCGACGTACTGCGCGCCGCCGAACCCCCGGACCCGGTGCTGCCCGGCACCTCGATGCGCGACGACCTGGTCGTCTTCCTGGAGGCGGCACGCCGGCGCGGGCTGCTCAACCGGCCCTCGGCGATCCTGCACAACGTCATCGCCCAGATGAAGAGCAGCCCCAAGATCTGGGACGCCTACCACGCGGACGTCGTCGCCCCCCGCCGCCGGGCCCTCGCCGACGTCCTGCGCCGGGGCCGGGACAACGGCGAACTCCGGCCGGACGTGGACATCGACCTCGTCGGCGACCTGGTCTTCGGCCCCATGCTGGTCCGCACCGTCATGCGCCCGGACGCCCCTCTCCCCGAGGACCTCGCGGAGAGGATCGTCGACACGGTCCTCGAAGGGCTCCGCCCTCCTGACTGACCGCCGGCAGCCTGCGAAGTGAGTCACAGTGATGTGCGCGTTTCGTTACAGACGTCGGGGCCTGTCCGGCGGTTCGGAACTCCGAACAGCGGGTTGTGCGTCCTTGCGCCCGTACGACCGCCCGGTGACGGCGGGAACGAAGGCGATCATCCCCTAGGGTTTTGAGAGCGCGGGGGGAAGAAGTGCACGGCAGGCAGTGAGGCGACGGTATGGCGCAGGCGTACATGACGGAGACGGGCGGCGGCGGCACCGGGCAGGGCCGCGAACAATCCCGGTTCCGGCGCCTGTTCGGCCGCCTCTTCGGCGGATGGAGAGGAGACCGGCGGATCTGGCGGCGCGGCGTCGTCGTCGCGGTCCTCGCGGTTCTCGTCGCCCTGGTGATGGTGTTGCACGCCCAGGTCCCCAACACCGTGGGCAACCTGGGCAGTCTGACCGAGACGTTCCTGCCCTGGTTCGGTCTCGCGATCCCGCTGCTGCTGATCCTCGCCCTGGTCCGCAAATCGGCGACGGCGCTCATCGCGCTCCTCTTGCCCACGGTCGTCTGGCTGAACATCTTCGGCGGACTCGTCACCAGCAAGACCGGCGGCGGCGGCGACCTCGCTGTCGTCACCCACAACGTCAACGCGGACAACGCCGACCCGTCCGGCACGGCCCGCGAGGTCGCCGCCTCCGGCGCGGACGTGGTGGCGCTGGAGGAACTCACCGAGAACGCGGTGCCGGTGTACGAGAAGGCGCTCGCGGCGACGTACCCGTACCACGAGGTCGTCGGCACGGTCGGGCTCTGGAGCAAGTACCGGATGAGCGACACCAAGGCCGTCGACATCAAGCTCGGCTGGGAGCGCGCGATGCGTTCGACGGTGGCGGCACCGGACGGGCCCGTCGCCGTCTACGTCGCCCATCTCCCCTCGGTGCGGGTGAAGCTGGAGGCCGGGTTCACCGCCCGCCAGCGCGACAAGAGTGCCGACGCCCTGGGCGAGGCCATTGCCGACGAGCCGATCCAGCAGGTCGTCCTCCTCGGCGACCTCAACGGCACCATGAACGACCGCGCCCTGAACGCCGTCACCGCCCAGATGCGCTCCACCCAGGGCGCCGCGGGCAGCGGCTTCGGCTTCAGCTGGCCGGCGTCGTTCCCGATGGCCCGGATCGACCAGATCATGGTGCGCGGCATGGAACCCAGGGCGTCCTGGACCCTGCCGGAGACCGGCAGCGACCATCTGCCGGTGGCGGCACGGGTGACGATCGACACGTCCGGAGGCTGAGGGCGCAGGTGGGGCGGGGGAGCGGAACAGGGGAATAGGCCACCGGTTCGAGTTTGTTCCGTCAATGAACATACGATGGAACGGAACCGATTCCTTCCTTTCCCTCCCCCTGTCCTACCGCACCCTTCGAAAGGTCTCCTCGTCATGCCTTTGGCCCTGCTCGCTCTCGCCGTAGGCGCCTTCGGAATCGGCACGACCGAGTTCGTCATCATGGGTCTCCTCCCCGAGGTCGCCGCCGACCTCGGCATCACGATCCCCGCCGCCGGCCACCTCGTCTCCGCGTACGCGCTCGGCGTCGTCATCGGCGCCCCGCTGCTCGCCGCCGCCACCGCCCGGATGCCCCGCCGCAAGGTCCTGATCGGGCTGATGCTCCTCTTCGTCGCCGGCAACGCGCTCTCCGCGCTCGCCCCCGACGAGCACTGGCTGCTCGCCGCCCGCTTCCTCAGCGGTCTGCCGCACGGCGCCTTCTTCGGCGTCGGCGCGGTCGTCGCGACCGGCCTCGTGGCGCCGGAACGCAAGGCCCGCTCGGTCTCGCTGATGTTCCTGGGCCTGACGATCGCCAACGTCGCCGGAGTCCCGGCCGCGACCCTCGTGGGCCAGCACTTCGGCTGGCGGATCACCTTCCTCGGCGTCAGCGCGATCGGCCTCGCCGCCATCGCCTCCCTCGCCCTCCTGCTGCCGGACGACCGGGCGGAAGCCCCGTCCGCCGGCCTGCGCGGCGAACTGGGCGCCCTGCGCTCCCTGCCCGTCTGGCTCGCCCTCGGCACCACCGTCGCCGGCTTCGGCGCCCTGTTCTCCGCCTACAGCTACATCACGCCGATGCTCACGGAATCCGCCGGGTACGCCGAGACCAGCGTGACCCTGCTGCTCGCGCTGTTCGGGGTCGGCGCGACCATCGGCAACCTGGCCGGCGGGCGCCTCGCCGACCACTCCCTGCGCGGCACCCTCTTCGGCGGCCTGGCGTCCCTGATCCTCGTCCTGGCCCTCTTCCCGGTCCTCATGGCCACGCAGTGGAGCGCCGCCCTCGCCGTCCTCCTCCTCGGAGTCGCGGCCTTCGCCACCGGATCGCCCCTGCAGCTGATGGTCATGGAGAAGGCCTCCGCCGCCCCCTCCCTCGCCTCCTCCGCCAACCAGGCCGCCTTCAACCTCGCCAACGCCGGCGGCGCCTGGATCGGCGGCCTCGCCCTGACCGCCGGCCTCGGCACGACGGCCCCGGCGACCGCGGGCGCGGCCCTCGCCCTGATCGGCCTGGCGGTCGCGGCGGTGTCCTACGCCGTCGACACCCGCCGGACACCCACCCCCGCCCCGCACCGCGGCCGCGTGGTGGCGTCCCATGTGCCGGGGGAGTCGGAGACGGTGCGGGTGGGGGCGTAATCGCCTCGCCCGTCTGCCGCTTCAGGATCTACGCTCGCGGCCATGACCGCACACGACACGTCCGACCGGCCGCCGTTCGCTTCGAGCGGTGCGGGGCCGGTGATCAGGCAGGAGACCGCAGACGATCACCGAGGGGTGCGCGAGGTCCATGCGCGCGCCTTCGGTGACGACGAGCGGATCCCCGGGCTCGTGGAGGCACTGCGCGTCGCGGAGGCACCGTCGGCGCCGATGTCGTTCGTCGCCACCGTGGACGACCGGGTTGTCGGACACGTCCTGCTGAGCGCGGGGCGCCTGGACGCCCCGCGTCGGATCGTGGACGTGCTGACCCTGTCGCCGCTGGGCGTGCTCCCGGAGTTCCAGCGTCAGGGCATCGGCACCCGGCTCGTCGCGCACGCCCTCGCGGCGGCGGACGCCCAGGAAGTGCCGCTTGTGTTCCTGGAGGGGTCGCCGCACTACTACGGCGCGCGCGGCTTCGAGGGCGCCGTGGCGGCGGGCTTCCGCTCGCCGTCGCTGCGCATCCCCGAAGTCGCGTTCCAGGTCGCCCGTCTGTCCGCCCACGAGCCGTGGATGACGGGCACCTTCGTCTACTCGGACGTGTTCTGGGCCTTCGACTGCGTCGGCCTGCGCGACCCGGAGGCTTGAGGGGCACTGAGGCCTGAGGGGCCCTGAGGCCTGAGAAGACGCCGCCCCCAGGCCTCCGCCCGGCGTCTACGCCTGCTCGCGCCACCTGTTCGTGATCGGGAGCCGGCGGTCCTTGCCGAAGCCCTTGGGGGAGATCTTCGTGCCCGGCGGGTACTGGCGGCGCTTGTACTCGGCGGTGTCGACCATGCGCAGCGTCTTGACGACCAGGTCCCGGTCGAAGCCGGCGGCCACGATCGCGTCGGCGCCCTGGTCGCGGTCGACGTACAGCGCGAGGATCGCGTCCAGGACCGGGTAGTCCGGGAGGGAGTCCGTGTCGACCTGACCCGGGCGGAGTTCCGCGCTCGGCGGCTTGGAGATGGAGTTCTCCGGGATCGGCGGGGTCTGGCCCCGCTCCTGCGCGGCCCGGTTGCGCCACTCCGCGAGGCGGAAGATCGACGTCTTGTACACGTCCTTGATGGGGCCGTACGCGCCCACCGAGTCGCCGTACAGCGTCGAATACCCCACTGCCAGCTCCGACTTGTTGCCGGGCGCGAGGACGATATGGCCCTCCTGGTTGGAGATCGCCATCAACAGCGTGCCGCGCAGCCGCGACTGGAGGTTCTCCTCGGCCAGCCCCGTCAGCTCGGTCGACGACATGTAGGCGTCGAACATCGGCTCGATCGGGATCGTACGGAAGTTCAGGCCCGTCCGCCGGGCCAGCTCCGCCGCGTCGCCCTTGGAGTGGTCCGACGAGTACTTCGACGGCATGGACACGCCGTACACGTTCTGCGCGCCCAGCGCGTCGCACGCGATCGCCGCGACGAGCGCCGAGTCGATACCGCCGGAGAGCCCGATCAGGACGGACGAGAAGCCGTTCTTCGCGGCGTACGCCCGCAGGCCCACCACCAGCGCCGAGTACACCTCCTCGTCGTCGTCGAGGCGCTCCGCGTACCCGCCGGCCAGCTCCGGCTCATAGGCGGGCAGCGGCTCCTCGGAAATCACGAGCCGGTCGATGCGCAGCCCGTCGTCCACGACGCCCGTGACCGGTTCGGCGGCCGCCGCCGGGAGGTCCAGGTCCAGGACCACGCACCCCTCCGCGAACTGCGGCGCCCGCGCGACCACTTCGCCGTGCCTGTCGACGACGATGGAGTCACCGTCGAAGACCAGCTCGTCCTGGCCGCCGATCATCGCCAGGTACGCGGTCGTGCAACCGGCCTCCTGGGCCCGCTTGCGCACCAGTTCGAGCCGGGTGTCGTCCTTGTCGCGCTCGTACGGCGAGGCGTTGATGGAGAGCAGCAGCCCGGCTCCGGCGGACCGGGCGGCCGGGACGCGGCCACCGTCCTGCCAGAGGTCCTCGCAGATGGCGAGGGCGATGTCGACGCCGTGGAGCCGCAGCACCGGCATGGTGTCGCCGGGCACGAAGTAGCGGAACTCGTCGAAGACGCCGTAGTTGGGGAGGTGGTGCTTGGCGTAGGTGAGCGCCACCTCGCCCCGGTGCAGCACCGCGCCGGCATTGCGCGGGGCGCCCGCCGGCTGGCCGTACTTCGGCGCGGCGGACTCGGAACGGTCGAGGTAGCCGACGATCACCGGCAGCTCCCCGAAGCCCTCCTCGGCGAGCCGCGCGGCGAGCGCTCTCAGCGCGGCGCGGGACGCCTCCACGAAGGAGCCGCGCAGCGCCAGGTCCTCGACGGGGTATCCGGTCAGCACCATCTCGGGGAACGCCACGAGATGCGCTCCCTGCTCGGCGGAGTGCCGGGTCCAGCGGACCACCGCCTCGGCGTTCCCGGCGATGTCGCCGACCGTCGAGTCGATCTGATTCAAAGCGAGACGAAGTTGAGGCACGCGCCCAGTGTAATCGTCAGAGCGACGCTATGGGGTGTGGGCCGCCCCACGTTCGAAGCGCCACACCCCAGCCGCGGTCTACCGGCGTCAGGAACGCGGCGCGGCGCCCCGCTCCTTCAGCATGCGCGTCATCAAGGAGATCTCGGACTCCTGGCCGTTCACCATGCCCTGGGCGAGCTTCTTCTCGACGCCGACCGTGCACTTGGAGACACAGCCCTCCGCCATGTGGATGCCGCCCTTGTGGTGGTCGGTCATCAACTGGAGGAAGAAGATCTCGGCCTGCTTGCCGTTCAGCTTGCCGAGCTTGTCCATCTCCGCGTTCGTCGCCATCCCCGGCATCAGCGAGCCGTCCTCGCCGGAGGCCATGTCGCCCATGCCCATCCAGGCCATCGGCTTCTCGGACGACACCTTCGGCAGACCCCAGAGGTCCAGCCAGCCGATCATCATGCCGCGCTGGTTGGCCTGCGTCTGCGCGATGTCGTACGCGAGCCGCCGGACCTCCTCGTCGTCCGTCCGGTCGCGCACGATGTACGACATCTCGACGGCCTGCTGGTGGTGGACGGCCATGTCCCGGGCGAACCCCGCGTCGGCGGAGTCGGCGGCGGGGGCCTTCAGCCCGGACTCGTCCCCGTCGGCGACCGCGTACGTGATCGCCCCGGCCGCGACGAGCACCGCCGCGGCCCCGGAGGCGATCCAACCGATGTGCTTCATGCTTCCCACTGTGCCAGTACCAGTACCAGTACCAGTACCAGTACCAGTACCAGTACCAGTACCAGTACCGGAGCCGCTGTCGTCAGTCGTCACTCGTCCGTCGCCCGCGGCCGTCAGGAGACGCCGTTGGTGCAGGCGGCACCCGGCTCGGGCGTCTGCTCGCCCTGGACGTAGGTCTCGAGGAACTTGTCGACGTTCGGGTCCTTCGCGCTGGTCACCGTGCGCTGGTGGCCCCACGCGCTGAGCATGATCGGGTCCTTCTGGTCCTCGACCGGGCTCATCAGCGTGTACGGCGTCTTCTTGACCTTCTCCGCGAGCGCCTTCACGTCGGCCTCGGAGGCCTTGCTGTTGTACGAGACCCAGACCGCGCCGTGCTCCAGGGAGTGCACGGCGTTCTCGTTCTTGATCGCCTTGTCGTAGACGTCGCCGTTGCAGTTCTGCCAGACCGGGTTGTGGTCGCCGCCCACCGGGGGCTCCATCGGGTACGTCACGGACTTGGTGACGTGGTTCTGGCTGAGCTTGGTGCTCCAGGTCTTCACGCCGTCCGAGCCGGTCTCCCACTTGCCGTTCGACTTGGAGTCACTGGCCACGCTGTCGCCGCCGTTGTCGTCGGACTGCGAGCGGATCAGGACCGTCCCGCCCACGACGAGGCCGGCGACTATCAGCACGCTGGCGCCGATCGTGAGGATGCGGTTCCGGCGCTCACGGGAGCGCTCGGCACGGCGCATCGCCTCGATGCGCGCCTTGCGGTCCCCGCTGCTGTTGGTCTTGGCGGCCATGGGATGTGTCCTTAGTGGGGGATGGGTCGGATGGGACGGTCGGATCGACTGATCGTAATTTGATCCGCTCCCTCTCGTAAACGAGGGATCCCGTCTCCCATGCTGCCCCTCGGCCACGGATGCCGCCCGGCTTTCGGGGCAGGCGTGACGGACGCCCGGCGGATGTCCGTCCACGTGGGCGTTACGGATGTCGGCGCGAGCAGGCAAGATGGGCGGCAGAGCGGTTGGGCGGCACAGCGGGCGGTACACCTGCCGTACGCCGGGCGTTCTCCTGGAGGTCGCTCTGTCGATCAAGGTGCGCAACGCGCACGAAATGGTGTTGTGGTGGGATGCTCAGGTGCCCGACCGCCTCCCGTGGCTCGGGAGCAAGAGGGCCTGACCAGCAAGGAATGGGTGGAAGCGGAAGATGGACAAGCAGCAGGAGTTCGTGCTCCGGACGTTGGAGGAGCGCGACATCCGTTTCGTACGCCTGTGGTTCACGGACGTCCTGGGCTTCCTGAAGTCCGTTGCCGTGGCCCCCGCCGAGTTGGAACAGGCGTTTGACGAGGGCATCGGCTTCGACGGCTCGGCCATCGAGGGCTTCGCCCGGGTGTACGAGTCCGACATGATCGCAAAGCCGGACCCGTCGACCTTCCAGGTCCTGCCGTGGCGCGCGGAGGCCCCCGGCACCGCCCGGATGTTCTGCGACATCCTCATGCCGGACGGCTCCCCGTCCTTCGCGGACCCCCGCTACGTCCTGAAGCGGTCTTTGGCCAAGGCCTCCGACCTGGGCTTCACCTTCTACACCCACCCCGAGATCGAGTTCTTCCTGCTGAAGGACAAGCCGGTCGACGGCTCCCGTCCGACCCCGGCCGACAACTCGGGCTACTTCGACCACACCCCGCAGAACGTCGGCATGGACTTCCGCCGCCAGGCGATCACCATGCTGGAGTCCATGGGCATCTCGGTCGAGTTCTCCCACCACGAGGGCGCGCCCGGCCAGCAGGAGATCGACCTCCGCTACGCCGACGCGCTCTCCACGGCCGACAACATCATGACGTTCCGCCTGGTCATGAAGCAGGTGGCGCTGGAGCAGGGCGTCCAGGCGACCTTCATGCCGAAGCCGTTCTCAGAGCACCCGGGCTCGGGCATGCACACCCACCTCTCCCTCTTCGAGGGCGACCGGAACGCGTTCTACGAGTCCGGCGCGGAGTACCAGCTCTCCAAGGTCGGCCGCTCCTTCATCGCGGGCCTGCTGAAGCACGCCGCCGAGATCGCCGCCGTGACCAACCAGTGGGTCAACTCCTACAAGCGCATCTGGGGCGGCTCCGAGCGCACGGCGGGCGCCGGCGGCGAGGCCCCCTCGTACATCTGCTGGGGCCACAACAACCGCTCCGCCCTGGTCCGCGTCCCCATGTACAAGCCCGGCAAGACGGGCTCGGCACGGGTCGAGGTCCGCTCCCTGGACTCCGGCGCGAACCCCTACCTCGCCTACGCCATGCTGCTGGCCGCCGGCCTCAAGGGCATCGAGGAGGGCTACGAGCTGCCGCCGGGCGCCGAGGACGACGTCTGGGCCCTCTCGGACGCCGAGCGCCGCGCCATGGGCATCGAGCCGCTCCCGCAGAACCTCGGCGAGGCGCTCTCCCTCATGGAACGCAGCGACCTCGTCGCCGAAACCCTCGGCGAACACGTCTTCGACTTCTTCTTGCGCAACAAGCGCCAGGAGTGGGAGGAGTACCGCTCCGAGGTGACCGCGTTCGAGCTGCGGAAGAACCTGCCGGTGCTGTAACCGCAGGTCGGAGCGGGTCTCCCGCTGTTACGGCACGTGGGGCCGACGGTCGTGGACCGTCGGCCCCTGCTGGTGAGGCGCCGCTAGCGGGTCACTCGGTGGCGGAGGTAGGCGACCTTCGAAGCGAAGGTGCGGGTCTCGACGAGTTCGAGGTCCAGCCGGTGTTCGTTGCGGGGGAAGAAGGGGGTGCCGCCGCCGACCAGCACCGGGTAGACCATGGCCCGGTACTCGTCGATCAGACCCGCGTCGGACGCCTGGGCGGCGAGCGTCGCGCCGCCGATCGCGATCTCGCCCTCTCCCGGCTCGGCCCGCAACCGCTCGATCTCCTCCGCCACGCTGCCGGAGGCCAGGCGGGCCCGGCCCTCCACCGCCGACAGCGTCCTGGAGAACACCACCTTCGGCAGCGGGTTCCAGAGCGCGACCCACTCCCGCTCCGCCTCGCCGAGCGAGGGGTCCTGGGCGGCGGTCTCCCAGTACAGCATCGTCTCGTACAGCCGCCGTCCCATCAGGTGGACGCCGACGTCCCGGATCTCGTCGATCCAGAAGCGGAAGATCTCCTCGTCGAACCCCGGCCAGTCGAAACTGCCGTCCGGCCCGACGATGTAGCCGTCCAGGGACACGTTCATCGAATAGGTCACGCTGCGCATCAGGAGCCTCCTCGGTGACGCATCCGACAGTACGGCCGCCGGACGCCGACCGCGTGCCGTACGGGCGAGCCCCGGCTCGCGGCCGCTCGCGTGCGACGCCACCGCTCACCGGTTCGGGAGGCGGCTCGTCCCGGAGCGCGGAGTGCGGAGGCCGTCCAGCGCCGGGGGCAGCGGGTAGACGCGTTCGGACGGGAACAGGCGCTGGGCCTTCGCGGTCTGCCCGGACTGCATCAGGGCGGCCGCCTTGCGGACCTGAGGGGTGAGGTCCGTGAGGCCGACGACCCACTCGTCGGTGAAGGTCCGGATCAGATGGCGGCCGACGCCCACCTGAATGCTGTAGTGGTTCAGCGCGGCCCCGCGCGCCGAGCGCTCCGGGTCCCACTGGACGTGGACGTCGGCCCGGGCCACCGCCGCCGGGTCCGCCGTCGTCAGCACGGCCCGCGACAGCGCCTCCTCCCACCCCTCACGGGTGATCCGTACCGCGAGCACCCGCTCCTGGCCGGGCTTGCGGGCCCAGTTGCTGCGGTGCATCAACCACAGGAACGACGGCTTGATCCACGTCATCCGACGGAACGAGAACGGCTCGACGAACCGGCCCGCACGCAGTGCCGCGTCGGCGATCGCGGGTGCGTACGCCTGGTACACCACGATCGTGCGAGCGTCGTGGTCGGCACGGATCTCGTACGGGGCAGCCATGCCCGGCACCCTGCCGGCCGCCGGGCGGCGGCCGCGAGCGAATATCCCCGCCCGGCCGCGGCCGGGCTACTGCCGCTCCGCCAGCTCCGCCAGCACCTGGTGCAGCGGCTCCGTGGCCCTGCGCCGGTACTCCTGGATCGACCAGCCGTTGCCGTCCGGGTCCTTGAAGTACATGAAGGTGGCGCCGTCGTCGGGGGTGTACTGGACGGGGTCGGAGACATCGAGGCCACGTTCGCGGAGCTCGGCGTGGGCGGCCTTGATGTCGGCGACGCAGAGCTGCAGGCCCTGGTAGGAGCCTGGGGTCGGCTTGGTCTCGCCCTGGGCCATGTCCCAGATGGCGTCACCGAGGGCGATCGAACAGCCGGAGCCCGGGGGAGTCAGCTGCACGATCCGCATGCCCGGCATGACCTCCTGGTCGATGTCGACGTGGAAACCGACCTTGTCCCGGTAGAAGTCCCGGGCCCGGTCGATGTCGCTCACGGGCAGCGGAATCACTTCGAGCGTGTACTGCATCCCTGCTCCTCCAAGTCGCCTTTGACTCTTCGCCTCAGCCGAATCGCCACCGTGTCCGGTCCGGCCGTACGGCTCCCCCTCACCGAAGCCGAAAACCGTGCCGGGCGCCACCGAGAAGACGAAAGCCCGCCGCGCGCGGTGCCGAAAACGACCGTCGCGTACGTCGAAGAGCCGAAAACGGCCGCACTTTCCGGAAGCTCAGCCCCCGTCCACCGTGCCGAGCCGCCGCGCCAGCACGGCGACGGCGGCCGGCATGGCGACGAGGTAGCCGACGACGAGTCCGATGCCCTGGTCGGCCGCCGGGGGGAGGGCCCAGTTCACCGCGCCGGCCACCGCCAGGGCCACCGCCGCCAGCGTCAGGAACGCGGCGGCGACCGCACGCCCACGCGGTGGACGGGCCGCGCGGTACCGCTCGACGGCGGGCCCGAACGCGGCCATGCCGACGATCGTTGCGACGAGGGCGGGATCGGGCAGCCAGCCGAAGGGCCACCCCACCAGCGCGCCGAGCCCGGCGACGCCGAGACCGACGAGCTCCAGCAGCACCGTGCTCACCACCGGCTCCGAGGACATCACCGAACCCCACGAAGGGCGCCCCGCGGCACCCTCCCCACCCTCTTCGCCGACCACATCCGCAGAGTAATCGTGAACATGGCGAATGAGGCCGGTCGGGACGGCGACACCGGTCGGGGCGGGCGACGCCGGTTCGGACGGCCACACCGGTTCGGACGGGCGAAACGTCGGTCAGGACGGGCGACACCGGTCTGGGCGGCGACGCCGGTCCGGACAGCCAGACGGGTTCGGCCGGGGACACCGGTCGGGGCGGGCGACACTGATCCGGGCGGCTGCTCCGGTTCGGACGGGGCACCGGTGGGCGGCTGGCACCGGAACGGGTGGGGCACCGGTCTGGGCGGCGACGCCGGTCCGGACGGTCACACCGGTTCGGACGGTCACACCGGTTCGGACGGCGGCACCGGTCCGGGCGGCGGCACCGGTCCGGGCGGCGGCACCGGTCCGGACCGGCGCCGGTCCGGGCGGAGGGCGCCGGTCCGGGCGGAGGGCGCCGGTCCGCGACCCCGTCCGGCCCCACGCCGCCGGCCTCCCGCCCCCAACCCCCACCAATCCGGCTGACGCCCCCGGCCGACCGGCGCTTCCTTGACGCACTCCGGTTAGGCTCGTGCCCGTACGGCCTTGATCGGTGGAGTCGGGCGATCGGGTGGGCGGACGAGTGGACGAGTGGGCTTGATCCGACGGGAGGCCTGGGATGACGGCGCCGGGGCGCAGGAGCAGCACGTTCTCGCGACTGCTGCGGCACGGTTTCACCGACGCCGCCGCCGCCGAGCGCCTGCTGGACAGCGAGGAACTGTCGGCCGTACGGGGCGACCCGGTCCTGCTGGACGCGCTCGGGGCGACCGCCGACCCGAACCTCGCGCTGCTGGGCCTCGTACGGCTGCTGGAGGCGCAACCGGACCGTACGGCCCGACGGGCGGTGCTGGACACGTTGATAGCGGCCAAGCCGCTGCGGGACCGGCTGCTGGGGGTGCTCGGCGCGTCCGCCGCGCTCGGTGACCATCTGGCCCGGCACGCGCAGGACTGGCAGGCGCTGGTGACGTACGAGCCGCGCGATCTGCACCCGGGCGTCGAGGAGTTCGAGCGGGGGCTCGCGGAGGCCACCGACCCCGTCTCCCTCCGGGTCGCCTACCGCCGCTGCCTGCTCTCCATCGCCGCCCGTGACGTCTGCGGCACGACGGACGTCGCCCAGACCGCCGCCGAGCTCGCCGACCTCGCCACCGCCACACTGCGTGCCGCCCTCGCGATCGCCCGCGCGGCCGCGCCGGAGGACGCGGCGCTGTGCCGGCTCGCGGTGATCGCGATGGGCAAGTGCGGCGGCCACGAACTCAACTACGTCTCCGACGTCGACGTCATCTTCGTCGGGGAGACGGCGGACGGCGCCGACGAGCAGAAGGCGATCCGGGCCGCCACCCGGCTCGCCTCGCACATGATGCGGGTCTGCTCCGAGACGACCGTCGAGGGCAGCATCTGGCCGGTCGACGCCAATCTGCGGCCGGAGGGGCGCAACGGCCCGCTCGTGCGGACCCTCAGCAGCCATCTGGCGTACTACCAACGGTGGGCGAAGACCTGGGAGTTCCAGGCACTGCTGAAGGCCCGGCCGGTCGCGGGAGACCTGGAACTGGGCGAGGCGTACATCGCCGCGCTCGAACCGCTCGTCTGGAAGGCGGCCGAGCGGGAGAACTTCGTCACCGACGTGCAGAGCATGCGGCGCCGCGTGGTCGAGAACATCCCGCCCGCCGAGGTGGACCGCCAACTCAAGCTCGGTCCCGGCGGGTTGCGTGACGTCGAGTTCGCCGTGCAGATGCTGCAGCTCGTGCACGGACGCGCGGACACCTCCCTGCGCAGCGGGACCACCCTCGACGCGCTGGGCGCGCTGGCCGCCGGCGGGTACGTGGGCCGGGCGGACGCGGCCCAGCTCGACGCCGCCTACCGCTTCCTGCGGTCCATGGAGCACCGCATCCAGCTCTACCGGCTGCGCCGCACCCACCTCGTCCCCGAGGGCGACGACGACCTGCGGCGCATCGGCCGCTCACTCGGTCTGCGCACCGATCCGATCGCCGACCTGAACCGCGAGTGGCGGCGCCACGCGGCCGTCGTACGACGGCTGCACGAGAAGCTCTTCTACCGCCCGCTCCTCGACGCCGTCGCCCAACTCGCCCCCGGCGAGACCAGGTTGAGCGCCGACGCGGCCCGCGAACGGCTCGTCGCCCTCGGCTACGCCGACCCGGCCTCGGCGCTGCGCCACCTGGAGGCCCTGGCCTCCGGCGTCTCCCGCAAGGCCGCCATCCAACGCACGCTGCTGCCCGTCCTGTTGGGCTGGTTCGCCGACTCCGCCGACCCCGACGCGGGCCTGCTCAACTTCCGCAAGGTCTCGGACGCGCTCGGCCGGACCCCGTGGTACCTACGGCTGTTGCGTGACGAGGGCGCGGCGGCGGAGAACCTGGCGCGCGTCCTCTCCGCGGGACGTCTGGCCCCCGACCTCCTCATGCGCGCCCCCGAGGCGGTCTCCCTCCTCGGCGACGGGGACGGGGTCGCCGGTGGCGCCGGTGGTCTCGATCCCCGGGAACGCGCCCACCTGGAACAGGAGATCCTCGCCGCCGTGGGCCGGGCCGACGGGGCCCAGCAGGGTGTGACGGCCGCGCGCGGCGTCCGCCGCCGGGAACTGTTCCGTACGGCCGCCATGGACATCGTCGGCTCCTACGGCACCGAGGCGTCCCCGGTGACTGCCGACCAGGGCGCCCTGGTGGACCTCGTCGGCGGCGCGGTCTCCGACCTCACGGCCGCGACCCTCGTGGGCACCCTGCGCGCCGTGGTCCGCGAGGGCTGGGGCGACACCCTCCCCACCCGCTTCGCGGTGATCGGGATGGGCCGCTTCGGCGGCCACGAACTGGGCTACGGCTCCGACGCCGACGTGCTGTTCGTCCACGAGCCGCAGGAGGGCGCCGACGAACAGGAGGCGGCCCGCGCGGCGAACGCGGTCGTCTCCGAGATGCGCCGTCTGCTCCAGCTGCCGAGTGCCGACCCGCCCCTCCTCATCGACGCGGACCTGCGCCCCGAGGGCAAGACCGGCCCGCTCGTCCGGACGCTGAAGTCGTACGAGGCCTACTACCGCCGGTGGTCGCTGGTGTGGGAGTCGCAGGCGCTGCTGCGCGCCGAACCGGTCGCCGGGGACGCGGAGTTGGGCCGCCGCTTTCTCGACCTCGTCGATCCGCTCCGTTATCCGGCGGACGGGCTCGGCGACGACGCCGTGCGCGAGATCCGGCGCATCAAGGCCCGTATGGAGTCGGAGCGGTTGCCGCGCGGTGCCGATCCGACCCTGCACACCAAGCTCGGTCGCGGCGGTCTCTCCGACGTCGAGTGGACCGTCCAGCTCCTCCAGCTTCAGCACGGCCACCGTGAGGCGGGCCTCCGCACGACCCGCACCCGCGAGGCCCTGGCCGCCGCCCGCGACGCCGGCCTGGTGAGCGCCGAGGACGCGGCCACCCTGGACGAGGCCTGGGTGCTGGCCACCCGCGTCCGCAACGCCGTGATGCTCGTACGGGGCCGCGCGGGCGACACGTTCCCGTCCCACGGCCGTGAACTCGCCGCCGTGGGACGGTACTTGGGGTACGGGCCCGGCCATGTGGGCGACATGCTCGACGACTACCGCCGGATCACCCGACGGGCTCGGGGCGTGGTGGAGGAGTTGTTCTACGGGGGGTGAGGTCGGCGCCCTCGTCGCGGGCGGCCACGGCGGCGCGTCGCGGCCTGGTCAGGGCGACCCCCGCCAGTACCACCACCATCCCGGCGATCACCCGGGGCCCCACCCGCTCGTCGAGGAACAGGGCTCCGAGGGCGACCGACACCACCGGCAGCAGATAGCCGACCGTCGCCGCGTTCGTCGCTCCCTCGTCCGCGATCAGGCGGTAGTTGAGGTAGAAGGTGACCCCGGTCCCGAAGATCCCGAGGACGACCACCGCGAGCACGGCGGTCGCATCGACCCCGGCCGGGCCGGCGCTCCCGGCGGGCCCGGTGTCCGCCGTCCACCCCGTCGTCGCCCACCCGGCCGCCGCCCACCCCGTCGCCGTCAGCAGCTGCGCGGCGGAGACGGCGAGCGGGGCGTCGCGGCCCGTCAGGTGGCGGCCCATGTACGCGAAGGCCACCGCGTAGCTGACGGCCGCCCCGAGCAGCGCGAGCGCGCCCCCGGTCATCAGCCCCGCCCGCTGCCAGGGCGCGAAGATCAGCAGAACCCCGGCGAAGCCCAGGAAGAGGCCGGTGAGGCGGGCGGGGGAGAGAGGACGGTCCGTTCCGAGGACGAGGCCGAGGAGCAGGGCCCACAGCGGGGTCGTCGCGTTGAGGACGCCCGCCGTGCCCGAGTCGACGGTCTGCTCGCCGACGCCGAAGAGCGCGAACGGCAGGGCGTTGCAGAAGAAGGCGGCGACCAGGAGATGGGCCCAGGTCCGCCCGTCGCGCGGCAGTCGCTGGCGGGCGGCCAGGGCGAGGGCCAGCAGGACCGCCGCGCCCAGCGCGCAGCGCGCCACCGTGATCTGGAGCGGGGACAGGCCGTGGTTGAGGGCGAGTTTGATCCAGAGGAAGCCCGAGCCCCACAGGAGGGCGAGGAGGGCCATACGGAGCGTGGACGCGAGAGGCATGTGCACTACGCTCGGCCACCGGATGCGTAAGGACAAGCGAAGAATGCTGCATGGACCTTTAAGCTGAGCTGCATGATGGATGTGCGGCGGATGCAGGTGCTCAGGACTGTGGTGACCAGCGGCTCGGTGACGGCCGCCGCGGCCGCCCTCGGCTACACCCCGTCCGCGATCAGCCAGCAGATCGCGGCGCTGGAGAAGGAGGCCGGGATCGCCCTGCTGGAGCGGGTCGGGCGAGGGGTGCGGCCCACGGAGGCCGGGCTGCTGCTCACCGAGTACGCGGGCGCGATCGGGCGGCAGGTCGCGGAGGCGGAGGCCGCGCTGGCCGATCTGCGGGCCGGGCGCACGGGGCGGCTGGCCGTGCGGTACTTCGCCACGGCCGGCGCCTCCCTGGTGGCCCCCGCCGTCGCCCGGCTGCGCGCCGAGCACCCCGGTGTCCGCATCGAGCTGAAGCTCATCGACCCCGACGATCCGCTTCCGGCGGTCAGGGAGGGGCGGGCCGACCTCGCGCTCGTCGTCCGGCCGCGCGGCGCCGACCCCGACGGCGTACGGCTGCTGCACCTGCTCGACGACACCTACTTCGCCGTACTGCCTGCCGCGCACCCCCTCGCCGAGCGGCACGAGCTCACGCTGGCCGATCTGGCCGACGAGCCGTGGGTCGGCAGCGAATGGCCGGGGCCCTGCCTGGACGCCCAGCTGGAGGCGTGCGCCGAGGCCGGCTTCAGGCCCCGGTTCGTGGTGGAGAGCGAGGACTACGCGACCGCGCAGGGCTTCGTCGCCGCGGGTCTCGGCGTCGGTCTCATCCCCCGCCTCGGCCTCGGCAGCACCCACCCCGACGTCGTCGTACGCCGCTTCACGGGCCCGGAACCCCGCCGCTCCATCCACGCGGCCGTACGCGAGACGGCTCCGCCACAGCCCGCCCTGCGGACGTTCGTCGGAGCGCTGCGGGAAGCGGCCCACACCTCGGACTCCCGATCCCGCCGAGCGGTGGTCCCGGTCGCCGGCGCTACGCCTTGACCGGTTCCAGCTCCGGTTCCCGGCTGCCGCCCGTCACCTGGCGCGGGAGGGCGTACGGCAGGGCTCCGTACCAGACGCGGGCCACGGTGTAGCCGAAGGCCAGGCAGATCATGCCGCCGACCGCGTCCAGCCAGAAGTGGTTGGCGGTGGCGACGATGACGACGAGCGTCAGCGTGGGATAGAGCAGGCCCAGCACCCGCACCCACGGCACCGACGCCAGCGCGAAGATCGTGAGCCCGCACCACAGCGACCACCCGATGTGCATGGACGGCATCGCCGCGTACTGGTTCGACATGTTCTTCAGGTCGCCCGAGGCCATGGACCCCCACGTCTGGTGGACGACGACGGTGTCGATGAAGTTCTCGCCGGTCATCAGGCGGGGCGGGGCCAGCGGGTAGAAGTAGTAGCCGACGAGGGCCACGGCGGTGGTGGCGAAGAGGACCAGACGTGTCGCCGCGTAACGCCCCGGATGACTACGGTAGATCCACACGAGGACACCGAGCGTGACGATGAAGTGCAGGGTCGCGTAGTAGTAGTTCATGCCGACGATCAGCCATGTCACCGAGTTCACGGAGTGATTGATCGTCTCCTCGACCGCGATCCCGAGGTGGTGCTCCATCCTCCAGATCCAGTCGGCGTTCTCCAGCGCCTGCGTCTTCTGCTCGGGGACCGCGTTGCGGATCAGTGAGTACGTCCAGTAACTCACCGCGATCAGCAGGATCTCGAACCAGAGACGAGGCCTTCGCGGAACCCTCAGCCGATGCAGGAACCTCTGCTCCGACGCACCCGTGACGGACCGCGGAGCGGCCTGCTCCCGGCCTTCCTCCAGTGTCGTCACGGTCGTTTCACCCATGGGCACAGAGTCTGCCAGAAATCCGGTACCCCACCGATCATCCTCTGGTCGGGTTCGTCACGCACGTTCGTCGGGGTAGTGCCGAGAGCCTTCTCCTCCGTACGTACCGCATCGTCCCCCCATGTCTCCCTCTCAGGTACGAGACCTGTCCCCGGGCGCCGAGGCGGTCGACCCCCGCACCACCAGTTCCGGCATGAACACGAACTCACTGTGCGGCGCCGGAGTCCCACCGATCTCCTCCAGCAACGTACGCACAGCCGCCTGCCCCATCGCCGGGACCGGCTTGCGGACGGTCGTCAGCGGCGGGTCGGTGAAGGCGATCAGCGGGGAGTCGTCGAAGCCGACGACCGAGACGTCGTCCGGGACCTCCAGCCCCCGCTGCCGGGCCGCCCTGATCGCGCCGAGCGCCATCATGTCGCTCGCGCACACCACCGCCGTGCAGTCCCGGTCGATGAGCGCCATGGCCGCCGCCTGGCCGCCCTCCAGCGTGTAGAGGGAGTGCTGGACGAACTCGGACTCCACGGTCGCGGCGGCGAGCCCCAGCTGGTCCTGCATCGTGCGGACGAAGCCCTCGATCTTGCGCTGGACCGGCACGAAGCGCTTGGGGCCGAGCGCCAGACCTATCCGGGTGTGCCCCAGCGACACCAGATGGGTCACCGCCAGGGCCATCGCCGCCCGGTCGTCCGGCGAGATGAAGGGGGCCTGCACCTTCGGCGAGAAACCGTCCACGAGGACGAACGGCACACCCTGGGCGCGGAGCTGCTCGTAGCGCTGCATGTCGGCCGAGGTGTCGGCGTGCAGACCGGAGACGAAGATGATGCCGGCGACCCCCCGGTCGACCAGCATCTCCGTCAGCTCGTCCTCCGTGGACCCGCCGGGGGTCTGGGTGGCGAGCACCGGCGTGTACCCCTGCCGGGTCAGCGCCTGGCCGATGACCTGCGCCAGGGCCGGGAATATGGGGTTCTCCAGCTCCGGGGTTATGAGGCCCACCAGGCCCGCGCTGCGCTGCCGCAGCCGGACCGGCCGCTCGTAGCCCAGCACGTCGAGGGCGGCCAGGACGGACTGGCGAGTGGTCGCGGCGACGCCCGGCTTCCCGTTCAGGACGCGGCTGACAGTCGCCTCGCTGACCCCCGCCTGGGCTGCGATGTCGGCAAGCCGTGTGGTCACAGGACTGGACTGTACCGGCCGGACCTGCGCTTGCACACCGGCCCGGCGTCGGGGGCGGGCGGGGATGCGGCCCACTGCGGGCTGCTGCGTCATCGCGGTCCC
Organism: Streptomyces sp. SP18BB07; assembly: GCF_036322545.1. Lineage (NCBI taxonomy): Bacteria > Bacillati > Actinomycetota > Actinomycetes > Kitasatosporales > Streptomycetaceae > Streptomyces > Streptomyces sp. SP18BB07. Next base: position 54,883 of record NZ_JAQYWT010000370.1, on the reverse strand, counting down.
TCGTGATTCTGGTCGGTGTCCGTGGGGGCGCCCGCTTGCGGAAGGAGGTGACCTTCGCAAGGCGCTGACAGGGTGATGATGGCCGCCACCGCCAGTGGTGGCAAGAGCTTGCAGAGTCTTGCACAGCCCGGTGAACCCCCGCTGAGCGGCCCCGATGTCAGGTTTCGGCCAGGTCGAGCACAAGTCACGGGCCGGTAACCATCCCCCTCCGTTGCAATTTTTTGCAGCAAGGTCTTTCGTCGCGCTTACAACGCTGTTACGTTCGGCCTCGCCCGGCGGCGGCGATGGCGCGGCCGGAACTCGGCAGGAGCGGCGGACGGGGCCCTCCGCCCAGCACACGGGCTTTCACCCTCAAGGAGATCTCATGCGGCGTGGCATAGCGGCCACCGCGTTGGTGGCGTCGATCGCCCTCACGGCGACGGCCTGCGGCGGAAGTGACAGCGGCGACTCGGCCGACGGTCCGGTCACCATCACCTGGTGGGACACCTCCAACGCCACCAATGAGGCGCCGACGTACAAGGCCTTGGTCAAGGAGTTCGAGGCCGCCAACAAGGACATCAAGGTCAAGTACGTCAACGTGCCGTTCGACCAGGCGCAGAACAAGTTCGACACCGCCGCCGGCGCCACGGGCGCGCCGGACATCCTGCGCTCCGAGGTCGGCTGGACCCCCGCCTTCGCGAAGAAGGGCTTCTTCCTGCCGCTGGACGGCACCGAGGCCCTCAAGGACGAGGACAAGTTCCAGCCCAGCCTGATCAAGCAGGCCCAGTACGACGGCAAGACCTACGGCGTCCCGTTCGTCACCGACACTCTCGCGCTGGTCTACAACAAGGAGCTCTTCGAGAAGGCCGGCATCGCCGAGGCCCCGAAGAGCTGGGACGACCTGAAGAAGGCCGCCGCCACGATCAAGAAGAAGACCGGCGTCGACGGCTACTGGGGCTCCACCCAGGCCTACTACGCCCAGTCCTTCCTCTACGGCGAGGGCACCGACACCGTCGACGTCGCCGCCAAGAAGATCACCGTGAACTCCGCCGAGGCGAAGAAGGCGTACGGCACCTGGCTGGACCTCTTCGACGGCAAGGGCCTGCACAAGGCGGACACCACCGCCGACGCCTACGCCCACATCCAGGACGCCTTCGTCAACGGCAAGGTCGCCTCGATCGTCCAGGGCCCGTGGGAGATCACGAACTTCTACAAGGGCACGGCGTTCAAGGACAAGGCCAACCTGGGCATCGCCACCGTCCCGGCCGGCTCCAGCGGCAAGGCGGGCGCCCCGACCGGCGGCCACAACCTCTCCGTCTACGCCGGCTCGGACAAGGCGCACCAGGAGGCGTCGCTGAAGTTCATCAACTTCATGACCTCGGCGAAGTCCCAGGAGACCATCGCCCTGAAGAACTCCACGCTGCCCACGCGCGACGACGCCTACACCGCCGAGGTGAAGGCCGACCCGGGCATCGCCGGCTACCAGACCGTGCTCGCCGCCGCCCAGCCGCGCCCCGAGCTGCCCGAGTACAGCTCCCTGTGGGGCCCGCTGGAGACCGAGCTGCTTGCGATCGCCGGTGGCAAGGAGTCCCTGGACAAGGGCCTGGGCAACGCGGAGACCGCGATCGCCAAGCTGGTCCCGGACTACAGCAAGTGATCCCTGGGGGCCGGGCCGTCGAGCGGCCCGGCCCTCCAGCAGGCCCGGCCCCCGATCTTCCCGTGATCTTCCAGAAGGTGTCGAACGATGACAGTCGCCATCGACCGAGCGACCGGCAAGCGCCGAGGTGAACCGGGCGGGCGCCCGGGCCCGCTGTCGCGTCTGAAGCAGTCGTACCAGCGGTACTGGTACGCGTACGCGATGATCGCCCCGGTGGTCGTCGTGCTCGGCGTCCTGGTGCTGTATCCGCTGGCGCGCGGCTTCTACCTCACCCTCACCAACGCCAACAGCCTCAACTCGGCGCGCACCATCGGCGCCAACCGCATCGAGGCGACCTACGAGTTCATCGGCCTCGACAACTACGCCGACATCCTGTGGGGCCCGACGTCGTACGACCGCTTCTGGTCGCACTTCATCTGGACGATCGTCTGGACGGCGCTCTGCGTCGCCCTGCACTACGTCATCGGGCTCGGCCTCGCGCTGCTGCTCAACCAGAAGCTGCGCGGCCGCACCTTCTACCGGCTGATCCTGGTCCTGCCGTGGGCCGTGCCGACCTTCGTCACCGTGTTCGGCTGGCGGTTCATGCTCGCCGACGGCGGTGTGATCAACGCCGGCCTCGAAGCACTGCACCTGCCGGCCCCGCTGTGGCTGGAGGACACCTTCTGGCAGCGGTTCGCCGCGATCATGGTCAACACCTGGTGCGGTGTGCCGTTCATGATGGTCTCGCTGCTCGGCGGTCTTCAGTCCATCGACTCCTCGCTGTACGAGGCGGCGGAGATGGACGGCGCGAGCGCCTGGCAGCGCTTCCGCTACGTCACCCTGCCGGGCCTGCGCTCGGTCAGCTCCACCGTCGTACTCCTCGGCGTCATCTGGACGTTCAACCAGTTCGCCGTCATCTTCCTGCTGTTCGGCGACACCGCGCCCGAGGCGCAGATCCTCGTGACCTGGGCGTACTACCTCGGCTTCGGACAGCAGCCACGTGACTTCGCGCAGTCGGCGGCCTACGGCATCCTGCTGCTGGCCATCCTGATCGTCTTCACCTCCGTCTACCGCCGCTGGCTGAACCGCGATGAGCAGCAGCTCGCGATCTGAGGCAGGAGCCCCCATGAGTACGACCACCGTTGAGACCAAGGCTCCGGCGGACGCGACGCCGACGACCGCCGCTCCGCGCCGGACCCGCCGACGCGGCGAGAACAGCCTCGCCGGCTCCCTCGCCGCACACGCGATCCTCGTCGTGGCGAGCCTCGCCGCGCTCTTCCCCATCGCCTGGCTGGTGTTCCTGTCCCTCGGACCGGACAAGGACGATTACCTGCATCCCGGGCGCATCTTCGGCAAAATGACCTTTGCCAACTACTCGCACGTGCTCCAGGAGACACCGTTCTTCGACTGGCTGGTCAGTACCCTTGTCGTCTCCCTCGGCACCACCGTCATCGGGGTGCTGATCGCGGCGACCACCGGTTACGCCGTCTCCCGCATGCGCTTCCCGGGCTACCGGAAGTTCATGTGGGTGCTCCTGGTCACGCAGATGTTCCCGGTGGCCGTCCTGATGGTGCCGATGTACGAGATCCTGTCGGAACTCAGGCTCGTCGACAGCTATCTCGGCCTCATCCTCGTCTACTGCTCGACGGCCGTGCCGTACTGCGCCTGGCTGCTCAAGGGCTACTTCGACACGATCCCCTTCGAGATCGACGAGGCGGGACGCGTCGACGGGCTCACCCCCTTCGGCACCTTCGCCCGGCTGATCCTGCCGCTCGCCAAGCCGGGACTCGCGGTCGCCGCGTTCTACAGCTTCATCACCGCGTTCGGGGAGGTCGCCTTCGCCTCGACGTTCATGCTGTCCGACACGAAGTACACCTTCGCCGTCGGTCTGCAGAGCTTCGTCAGCGAACACGACGCCCAGCGCAACCTGATGGCGGCCACCGCCGTGCTGGTCGCGATCCCCGTCTCCGCGTTCTTCTACCTCGTGCAGAAGAACCTGGTGACCGGCCTGACCGCGGGCGGCACGAAGGGCTGACCGCCCGGGCCGAGCCGCGAGGGGCCGGCCGCCTGGTTGAGCTGCGAGGTGGCGTCGGCGTCGGCCGTCTGCTGTCCGCGGCTCCGGTGGGGCTTCTCGCGCAGTTCCCCGCGCCCCTCCGGGGGCGCCCAAAGACCCGAGGCGGTCGCGGTGGCCATCCGACCCCGCTGCCACCGCGACCGCCTCGCCGGAACGCCGGTACCCCGGCACCGCAGATCCCAAGACCTTCTGACCACATGCCCCTGTTACGCACCAAGGACGCCATGAGCCAGCAGCACTCCGCAGCCGACCCGGACCCGACCTCTGCCCTCGCCACCACCCCGCGCAGCGACTGGTGGCGCGATGCGGTGATCTACCAGGTCTATCCGCGCAGCTTCGCCGACAGCAACGGTGACGGCATGGGCGACCTGGAGGGCGTACGTTCCCGACTCCCGTACCTGCGCGACCTCGGCATCGACGCCGTGTGGCTCAGCCCCTTCTACGCCTCCCCGCAGGCCGACGCCGGGTACGACGTCGCCGACTACCGCGCGGTGGACCCGATGTTCGGGTCGCTCCTGGACGCGGACGCGCTGATCCGCGACGCCCACGAGCTGGGCCTGCGCATCATCGTCGACCTGGTCCCGAACCACTCCTCCGACCAGCACGAGTGGTTCAAGCGGGCGGTGGCGGGGGGCCCCGGCTCGCCGCTGCGGGACCGCTACCACTTCCGCCCCGGCAAGGGCGCGAACGGCGAACTCCCGCCCAACGACTGGGAGTCCATCTTCGGCGGCCCGGCATGGACGCGGGTGACGGAACCCGACGGCACCCCGGGCGAGTGGTACCTCCACCTCTTCGCCCCGGAGCAGCCCGACTTCAACTGGGAGCACCCCGCGGTCGGCGACGAGTTCCGCTCCATCCTCCGCTTCTGGCTGGACATCGGCGTCGACGGCTTCCGTATCGACGTCGCCCACGGTCTGGTCAAGGCCGACGGCCTCCCGGACCTCGGCGCCCACGACCAGCTGAAGCTGCTGGGCAACGATGTCATGCCGTTCTTCGACCAGGACGGCGTCCACGCGATCTACCGCGAATGGCGTCTGGTGCTGGACGAGTACGCGGGCGACCGCATCTTCGTGGCGGAGGCGTGGACCCCGACGGTGGAGCGCACCGCGAACTACGTCCGCCCCGACGAGCTGCACCAGGCCTTCAACTTCCAGTACCTGAGCACGAGTTGGGACGCGGCGGAGCTGAAGGTCGTCATCGACCGCACCCTGGACGCGATGCGTCCGGTGAACGCCCCCGCGACCTGGGTGCTGTCGAACCACGACGTGACCCGGCACGCGACGCGCTTCGCCAACGAACCGGGCCTCGGCACGCAGATCCGCCTCGCGGGCGACCGCGCACTGGGCCTGCGCCGCGCCCGCGCCGCCTCCCTGCTGATGCTGGCGCTGCCCGGCTCGGCCTACGTCTACCAGGGCGAGGAACTCGGCCTCCCCGACGTCGTCGACCTCCCGGACGAGGTCCGCCAGGACCCCGCGTACTTCCGGGGCGCCGGCCAGGACGGCTTCCGCGACGGCTGCCGGGTGCCGATCCCGTGGACCCGCGCCGGTTCGTCGTACGGCTTCGGCGCGGGTGGCTCCTGGCTGCCGCAGCCCGCCGAGTGGGCCGACCTGAGCGTGGAGGCCCAGACGGGCGTCGCGGACTCGACCCTGGAGCTGTACCGCACGGCCCTCGCCGTCCGCCGCGACCAGCGCGCCCTCGGCGCGGGCGACTCGGTGGAGTGGCTCAAGGCCCCCGCCGGTGTCCTGGCCTTCCGCCGGGGTGACTTCGTGTGCGTCGCGAACACCACGAGCGAGGCGGTCCGGATCCCCGCGTACGGCCGTGTCCTGGTCGCCAGCGGCGAACTGACGGTGGCCGACGACGAGGCGAAGCTGCCGGGGGACACGACCGTGTGGTGGACGACCGGCTGACCTTCCGCGAGCGGCGGCAGCGAGGCCGCCGCGGTCGACCTTCAGGGCCCGCCACCCCAGCCCGGGGTGGCGGGCCCTGCCGCGTCCACCGCCTGGAGGGCAGGTCGAGGTGCGTCCCGGGAACCGCAGGAGCAGAGTGGAAGGGGGCGGGGACGTGTCGGGGGCGCCGAGTGAGATCGGTCAACACCGGGATGTGAGCTAGATGGTTGACGGCGCAACGAGCGGCTGGGAGTCCCGCCACGGCAAGTCCCGCCACCGCGTCCGTATCCCCGGCTTCGCCCACGACGACGCGGAGATCGGACTGGGCGACGCCGTCGCCCGGGTGACCACCGCGATGGGGATCCGGCCCTGCGGCGGCTGCGGACGCCGGGCCGAGGCGTTGAACCAGTGGATGACGATCGGTGGCGGGCGCCAACGCTGAGCACCGCGCACGGCGCGTGCCCGACCAGGCGGCCCGGTGCGCGACCGCTCCGGACCGGGAGTCCCACAGAGCCCTGCGTGAGGAGTGACCGACCCATGGACCCCGAGATCACAGACGGCGCCACAGACGCGAGCCCCCCGCCGGAGACCGGGACCGGGACCCGGACACGGACCGTGCCCGCCGCGCCCCCCGCGTCGTTCGATCCGGACGACGCGGCCCCGTTGCCCGTCGAGTCCGGCGTCACGCAGGCCTGTTGCGGCTGCGCCGGGTCCGGATCCCACGACGGCGGCGGAGCGGGACGGGGCGGCGACACCACCCCCGGCTATGTGTACGTCATCGGCCAGGTGCGCGCCGTCTTTCCCGATCTCTCGGTCCAGCACGAGTTCTTGCAGGCGGCAGGCGCCGGAGGAGCCCATGACGCCAGTGACGCCGACGCCGTCCACCGCGTCCTGTCCGCCCCCGAGAACCGCTACCTGGCCCGGCAGATGTGCTACGTCCTGTCCGTGCAGGGAGTCGACACCTACGTCCTGGAACCCGTCGACCCCACCGACCTGGACGACCTCGTGGAGGCCCTGCGCCCGGTCCGGGACTACCGCGACCTCGCCGTCGTCGTCGGCACCCTCGGCCCCCTCGTGCCGCCGGGCGCGTGTCAGGGACTCTCCGTGCCGGTCGTCCATGTCGAGAAGATCTGGGCCTTCGACAGCAGGGAGCTGATCGAGGCGATCGACCGCCCCGCAGACACCACCCGCAAGGGGTTCGAGAAGACCGCCAGGGAGGTCCTCGACCGGGTGCTCCAGCTCAACAACAACGCGGGCCTCGACCCGGCGCACCGGGCCCTCAACTACCTGACGGTGCGGGAGCAGGAGATCTACCGCAGGACCAGTGAGATGCGCTCCGAGGGCTTCGTCCTGTCCGCGGTGGAGACGGGCCTCTCCCGGCTCAGCGTGGGGTCGCAGACCGTCATCACGGTCGTCTTCTCGTACACCCACCGTCAGACCAACGTCACCGAGAAGTGGTTCGTCCGCGTGGGTCTCGCGGGGCTCTTCCCCTTCCGGGTGACCCCCGTCCAGCGCTACTACACCCGGTGAGCGGCACAAGGACACGAGAGCGACGAGAGACGAGAGAGGAAAGAGGCGAAGGGACATGCGTATCCCCGGATTCGCCGTCGGTCCGACGGCACCCGGAGCGCACGCCGGTGACCTGATGGTTCCTCAGCACTTCACCTGCGAGGAGGAACTGAGGCCGGTCTGCCGCCACCGCTGCCGCCGTGCCTACGACCCCCGCGCGTGCGTGCGGAAGTGCCTGGCGCAGCTCTGCGAGCAGACGTGGGAGAGGTGACCCGCTATGAGCCTGCCAGGATTCACCACGACGGACCCGCCCGCCCCGGCCGGTGACCGGGTCGTACCCCAGTTCATCACCTGTGAGGAGGAGCTCGGAGGGGTGTGCCGGGTTCAGTGCAGACGCGCCTGGAACCCCGCCGCCTGCGTGCGGGAGTGCATCGCGGAAAACTGCTACGGCCCCTATGAGCCGACATGACCGTCCCCGGATTCGCCCGGCACCCCGCCCCCACGGGCCAGGGTGATCTCCTGCGCCCGCAGGAGATCACCTGCGAGCGTGTCGAGGGCCCGCTCTGCCGGTCGCGCTGCGAAGGACTCGAGCAGTTCGACGAGTGCTACGCCTCCTGTCTGGCGGACCGGTGCCGGGATCCCGCGTGGTGGGGGAGCGCACCGTGACCCTCCCCGGATTCGTCCCGGCGGCTCCCGTCCCGCTCGTCCGGCGGGGCGGGGCCGGTGACCGGCTACGGGCCCAACTCGACATGTACTGCGACACGTTGTGCTCCAATCTCTGCGCCGACGTCTGCCGGGACGTGCCGTCCTACGAGGCGGGCGACTGTCTGAACCGTTGTGCGGCGGAGTGCCTCGGCGCCTGCGGTCCGCCCGAGCCCGTGCACGAGTGAGTCCGGCCGTCCCCTCGGACGGCCGTGGAGAGGGGCGCGCCATGGACCCGTTGGAACTGGTGCGCCTTCCGCCGCTCATGGCACGCACCTCGGGCCGGCCCGAGATCGTCATCGGTGTGATCGACGGCCGCGTCGCCCCGGACCACCCCGCCTTCGCGGCCCGCGCGGTGCGGGAACTGGGGCCGGCCACCGACACGGGACGCTGCCGCCGCACCGACGTCTGCTGCGCGCACGGCACCGCCGTGGCCGGGATCCTCGTAGCCGACGGGGGCGTCGCCCCCCGCTGCACCCTGCTGTCACGGCCCCTCTTCGCGGACCGTCCGGCCGACGGCGGCCCCGCGACCTGCCTGTCCGGCGTACGGACCGGGGAACTGGCCCGGGCGCTCACGGAGATCGTCGACGCGGGCGCCCATGTCGTGAACCTGAGCATGGCCCAGCCGGCGCCCTCCGGGATCCGCGACCACGCGCTGGAGGAGGCCCTCGACCACGCCGCCGCCCGGGGTGTCATCCTGGTGGTCGCCGCCGGGAACCAGGGCAGGTTGGGCTCCTCCGTCCTCACCGACCACCCGTGGGTCGTCCCGGTGACCGCGTACGACCGCGCCGGGCACCCCATGCCCCAGTCCAACCTCGGTAGGTCCGTCGGCCGCAACGGCGTCGGCGCCCCCGGTGACCGCGTCCCGGGCCCGGTCACCGACGGCCGCCCCCTCGTCCTGAGCGGCACGAGCGCCGCCGCGCCCTTCGTCACGGGCACGGTCGCCCTGCTGCGCTCGGCGTTCCCACGGGCCACCCCGGCGGCCGTACGCTACGCGCTCACCCATGGCCCCGGCCGACGAGGTTCGGTGACCCCTCCGTTGCTGGACGCGTGGTCCGCGTACACGGCACTCCATGACGGGGGTTGCATGCGGGGGACCCGCCCTCAACGCCCTTGCCTGTGAAGAGATTTCGCGCGCGTGAAGAAGGTGCGTCCGGAGGGTTGACCGTTTGACAAGTGGACTCGTACCTTCCTTTCGGCTGAAAGTTTTCAGCCATCTTGCAGCAAGAAACCGCAACGGCCTTGCCGCACGGGCCCGTCCACGGCCCGCGCACCTCCCCTTCGGACCCCTTCAACGGAGAAGGACCCCACATGGTCAGCAGAACCCTCTCCGGCACGCTCGCTCTCGCGGCCGGCGCGTCGATCGCGCTCGCGGTGCCCACGACGACCGCGTACGCCTCGCCCCCCGGCACCAAGGACGTGACCGCCGTCCTGTTCGAGTGGAACTTCGCCTCCGTCGCCAAGGAGTGCACCAACACGCTCGGCCCCAACGGGTACGGCTACGTCCAGGTCTCGCCGCCCGCCGAGCACATACAGGGCGCGCAGTGGTGGACGTCGTACCAGCCCGTCAGCTACCGGATCGCCGGACGGCTCGGGAACGCCACCGCCTTCAAGAACATGATCGACACGTGTCACGCGGCCGGCGTCAAGGTCGTCGTCGACACGGTCGTCAACCACATGTCGGCGGGCAGCGGCACGGGAACCGGCGGCTCGTCGTACACGAAGTACACCTACCCCGGTCTCTACTCCTCCTTCGACTTCGACGACTGCACCGCCACCATCAGCGACTACACCAACCGCGCCAACGTCCAGAACTGCGAGCTCGTGGGTCTCGCCGACCTGGACACCGGTGAGGAGTACGTCCGTTCGACCATCGCCGGGTACATGAACTCCCTGCTCGGGTACGGCGTCGACGGCTTCCGGATCGACGCCGCCAAGCACATCCCCGCCGCCGACCTCGCCAACATCAAGTCGCGGCTGAGCAACCCGAACGCGTATTGGAAGCAGGAGGCCATCCACGGCTCCGGCGAGGCCGTCCAGCCGAGCGAGTACACCGGCAACGGGGACGTACAGGAGTTCCGGTACGCCTTCGACCTCAAGCGGGTCTTCAACAACGAGAACCTCGCCTACCTGAAGAACTACGGCGAGGGCTGGGGCTACATGAGCAGCTCGGTCGCCGGGGTCTTCGTCGACAACCACGACACCGAGCGCAACGGCTCCACGCTCAGCTACAAGGACAACGCCACCTACACGCTGGCGAACGTGTTCATGCTGGCCCACCCGTACGGCGCGCCCGACATCAACTCCGGCTACGAGTTCACCGACCATGACGCGGGCCCGCCCAACGGCGGTGCGGTCAGCGCCTGTTGGCAGAACGGGTGGAAGTGCCAGCACGCCTGGCCGGAGATCATGCGCATGGTCCCCTTCCGCAACGCCACCCGCGGCGAGGCCGTCACCAACTGGTGGGACAACGGGGGCGACGCGATCGCGTTCGGCCGGGGAAACAAGGGCTTCGTCGCCATCAACCACGAGTCGAGCAGCCTCAGCCGCACGTACCAGACCTCCCTCGCGGCCGGCACCTACTGCAACGTGCAGGACAACACGACGGTCACCGTGAACGGCTCCGGCCAGCTCACCGCGACCCTCGGCTCCCACGCCGCCCTCGCCGTCTACGCGGGCAAGACCAGCTGCTGACGGCCTTGTAAGCCCTTACCGTTACTTTCAAGCCTCTTGCTGAAACACTTTCGGCGGCGATACGGTCACGCGGGGTCGGACCCACCAGAGCCGTCATCGCAAGGAGTCCATCTGTGATACCGAGATGGCCGACGCCGTCGAGGCGCCGCACCGCCCACGCCGGACGGACCGCCGTGATCGGCGCGGTCACCGTGACCGCGCTGACCGCGGCGCTCGTCCAGCCCCTCACCGCCGGGGCCGCCACCCCGCCCGCACCGCCGTCCGACGCGAAGCTGGCGAAGAGCGCCGCTCGTCACGACCTCACCCGCGAGCAGTTCTACTTCGTCCTGCCGGATCGTTTCGCCAATGGGGACAGGGCGAACGACAAGGGCGGACTCACCGGCTCGCGCCTCACCACCGGCTACGACCCCGCCGACAAGGGCTTCTACCAGGGCGGCGATCTCAAGGGCCTGACCAAGAAGCTCGACTACATCAAGGGCCTCGGCACCACCGCCATCTGGATGGCCCCGATCTTCAAGAACCAGCCCGTGCAGGGGACGGGGGCCAACGCCTCCGCCGGCTACCACGGCTACTGGATCACCGACTTCACCCAGGTCGACCCGCACTTCGGCACCAACAAGGACTTGGAGACCCTCATCTCCAAGGCCCACGCCAAGGGCATGAAGGTCTTCTTCGACGTCATCACCAATCACACCGCCGACGTCGTCGACTACGAGGACAAGTCCTACGACTACCTCTCCAAGGGTGCCTTCCCCTACCTGACCGAAGACGGGAAGCCCTTCGACGACACCGACTACGCGGACGGGCGGAAGAACTTCCCGTCCGTCGACCGGGACTCCTTCCCCAGGACCCCCGTCGTCCCGGCCGCGAAGAAGAAGACCAAGGTCCCCTCCTGGCTCAACGACCCGACGATGTACCACAACCGGGGCGACTCCACCTGGGCCGGCGAGTCCGCCACCTACGGCGACTTCGTGGGCCTGGACGACCTGTGGACCGAACGCCCCGAGGTCGTCTCCGGCATGGAGAAGATCTACGAGAAGTGGGTCAGGGACTTCGACATCGACGGCTTCCGGATCGACACCGTGAAGCACGTCAACATGGAGTTCTGGACCCGGTGGGCCACCGCCCTCGACGCGTACGCCGCGAAGAAGGGCCGCGACGACTTCTTCATGTTCGGCGAGGTCTACTCCGCCGACACCTCCGTGACCGCCCCGTACGTCACCCAGGGCCGCCTCGACTCCACGCTCGACTTCCCCTTCCAGGACGCGGCGCGGTCCTACGTCTCCCAGGGCGGCAGCGCGAAGAAGCTGGCCCAGGTCTTCGGGGACGACTACAAGTACACGACCGGCCGCGCCAACGCGTACGAGCAGGTCACCTTCCTCGGCAACCACGACATGGGCCGCATCGGGACCTTCCTCAAGCAGGACGACCCGAAGGCCACGGACGCCGAACTGCTCGCCAAGGACCGGCTCGTCAACGAGCTGATGTTCCTCAGCCGGGGCAACCCGGTCGTCTACTACGGCGACGAGCAGGGCTTCACCGGCGCGGGCGGCGACAAGGACGCCCGCCAGACGATGTTCGCCTCGAAGACCGCCGACTACCTGGACGACGACCTGCTCGGCACGGACCGAACGCACGCCACGGACGCGTACGACACGAACGCGCCGCTCTACCGGCGGATCAGCGCGCTCGCCAAGCTCCGCAAGGCGCACCCGGCCCTCGCCGACGGCGTCCAGACCGAGCGTCACGCGGCCGACGGGGCCGGCGTCTACGCCTTCTCGCGCACCGACGCCCGCACCGGCATCGAGTACGTCGTCGCCTTCAACAACGCGGACGACGCCAGGACCGCGACCTTCGCCACCGGCTCCGCCCGTATGAACTTCAAGGGCCTCTACGGCACCGACGCCAAGGTGACGAGCGGCGCCGACAAGAAGGTCACCGTCACCGTCCCCGCCGGTTCCGCGATCGTCCTCAAGGCCGGCGGCCCCCTCGCGAAGCCCGCCGCCAAGCCCACGCTCGCCCTCAATGCCCCGGCCGTCGGCGCCACGGGCACGGTCGAGGTCGGTGCCGATGTGGACGGCGGACAGCTCAACCGGGTCGTCTTCGCCGCCCAGGTCGGCAACGGCGCGTGGAAGACCCTCGGCTCCGCCGACCACGCCCCGTACAAGGTCACCCAGACCCTCGGTGAGGACGTACCGGCCGGAACCGCCCTGCGGTACAAAGCAGTGGTGATCGACCGAACCGGACGTACGGCGAGCGCCACCGCGACCTCCACCACGGGCACCCCACCCGCCCCCGAGGTCCCCACCGCCTCCTCGCGCGACTACGCGATCGTCCACTACAAGCGCGCCGACGGCGAGTACACCGACTGGCGGCTCTACGCCTGGGGCGACATCGCCGAGGGCGAGGGGACGACCTGGCCGGAGGGGCACGACTTCATCGGGCGGGACGCGTACGGCGCCTTCGCCTACGTCAAGCTCAAGCCCGGTGCCTCGAACGTCAGTTACCTCGTCATCGACAAGGACGGCACCAAGGACGTCTCCGCCGACCGTTCGATCGACGTCACGAAGACCGGCGAGATCTGGGTCGAGCAGGGCAAGGAGGCCGTCCTGACGGAGAAGCCCGACCTTCCGGCCCCGGACCCGTCCAAGGCGGTCCTCCACTACCACCGCGCCGACGGGAACTACGACGGCTGGGGCCTGCACGTCTGGTCCGGCGCCGCGAACCCCACCGACTGGGCCAAGCCCCTGGAACCGGTGCGGACCGACGCCTACGGCGCCGTCTTCGAGGTGCCCCTCACCGACGGGGCCACCAGCCTCAGCTACATCCTCCACAAGGGCGACGAGAAGGACCTCCCCACCGACCAGGCCCTCGACCTCAAGACCCACGGGCCCGAGGTGTGGCTGCTGAACGGGCAGGAGAAGTACCTGCTCCCGCAGCCGACCGGTTCCGCCGCGGCCCTCGACCTCACCACCTCCAAGGCGGTCTGGATCGACCGGAACACCGTCGCCTGGAACGGGAACGACACCGCCGCCTCCACCCAGCTGCTGTACTCGCGCACCGGCTCCATCAAGGTGAAGGGCGGCGCGCTGACCAGCACCGACGAGCGGTGGCTGCGGCTGACCAAGTCGGCCCTCACCGACGCCCAGAAGGCGAGGTTCCCGCACCTGAAGTCGTCCACCGCGTGGACCGTCGACCCCCGCGACCGCGACCGGGTCCGTGAGGCCCTGCGCGGCCAGCTCGTCGTCTCCCAGCGCGCGGCGAACGGCGCGGTTCTCGCGGCGACGGGCGTGCAGCTCGCCGGTGTCCTCGACGATCTCTACGGCGGGAAGGCGGCGGACGCCGACCTCGGACCGACGTTCGCCAAGGGCCGTCCGAAGCTCGCAGTCTGGGCGCCCACGGCCCAGTCGGTGAAGCTCGAACTCGACGGGCAGACCCTCCCCATGAAGCGGGACGACGCCACCGGCGTCTGGTCCGTCACCGGGGAGAAGTCCTGGAAGAACAAGCCCTACCGGTACGTCGTGAAGGTGTGGGCGCCCAGCGTCCGCGAGGTCGTCACCAACAAGGTCACCGACCCGTACTCCGTCGCCCTGACCGCCGACTCCGAGCGCAGCCTCGTCGTCGACCTCGCGGACAAGGCCCTGGCGCCGAAGGGCTGGTCGTCGTACACCAAGCCGAAGGCCGTACCGCTGAAGGACGCGCAGATCCAGGAACTGCACGTCCGGGACTTCTCGATCGGCGACGGCACCGTGCCGGCGAAGGACAAGGGCACCTACCTCGCCTTCACCGACAAGGGCAGCGACGGCTCGAAGCACCTGCGGGAACTGGCCAAGGCCGGGACGTCGTACGTGCACCTGCTGCCCGTCGCCGACATCGCCACCATCCCCGAGAAGAAGGCCGACCAGGCGACCGTCGACTGCGACCTCGGCTCCTACGCCGCCGACTCCGAGCAGCAGCAGGAGTGCGTGGCGAAGGTCGCGGCGAAGGACGCGTTCAACTGGGGTTACGACCCGTACCACTACACCGTCCCGGAGGGCTCGTACGCCACCGACCCGGACGGTACGCGGCGCACGGTCGAGTTCCGGAGGATGGTGAAGGCGCTCAACGACGACGGACTCGGCGTCGTGCTGGACGTGGTCTACAACCACACCCCGGCGAGCGGCCAGGCCGACAAGAGCGTCCTCGACAAGGTGGTCCCCGGCTACTACCACCGGCTCCTCGCCGACGGTTCGGTCGCCACCTCCACCTGCTGCGCCAACACCGCGCCCGAGAACACCATGATGGGCAAGCTGGTCGTCGACTCCATGGTCACCTGGGCCAAGCAGTACAAGGTCGACGGGTTCCGCTTCGACCTGATGGGCCACCACCCGAAGGCCAACATCCTGGCGGTGCGCGAGGCCCTCGACGCGCTGACGCCCGAGAAGGACGGCGTCGACGGCAAGCGGATCATCCTCTACGGCGAGGGATGGAACTTCGGCGAGGTGGCCGACGACGCGCGCTTCGTCCAGGCCACCCAGAAGAACATGGCCGGGACGGGCATCGCGACCTTCTCCGACCGGGCCCGTGACGCCGTGCGCGGCGGCGGCCCCTTCGACGAGGACCCCGGCGTCCAGGGCTTCGCGTCCGGTCTGCACACCGAGCCCAACTCCTCGGAGGACAACGGCACTCCGGCCGAGCAGAAGGCCCGGCTGCTGCACTACCAGGACCTCATCAAGGTCGGCCTGAGCGGCAACCTCGCGAACTACCGGTTCACCGACACCGACGGCAACGAGGTCAAGGGCTCCGACGTCGACTACAACGGGGCCCCCGCCGGATACGCGGACGCCCCCGGCGACGCCCTCGCCTACGTCGACGCGCACGACAACGAGTCGCTGTTCGACGCGCTCGCCTTCAAACTGCCGGCCGCCACGAACGCCGCCGACCGGGCCCGTATGCAGGTCCTCGCCATGGCGACGGCCGTCCTCTCGCAGGGCCCGGCGCTCTCCCAGGCGGGCACCGACCTGCTGCGGTCCAAGTCCCTCGACCGCAACTCCTACGACAGCGGCGACTGGTTCAACGCGATCCACTGGGACTGCCGGGACGGCAACGGCTTCGGCCGCGGCCTTCCCCTCGCGGCCGACAACCGGTCCAAGTGGCCCTACGCCAAGCCCCTGTTGACCTCGGTGAAGGTCGGCTGCGAGCAGATCGAGGGCGCCTCGGCCGCGTACCGGGACCTGCTGCGGATCCGTACGACGGAGGACGTCTTCTCCCTCGACACGGCCGGACAGGTCCAGTCGAAGCTGTCGTTCCCGCTGTCGGGGAAGGACGAGACCCCGGGCGTGATCACCATGGAACTCGGTGACCTCGTCGTCGTCTTCAACGCCACCCCCGAGGAGCGGAAGCAGACCGTGGACGAGCTGGCCGGGACGGCGTACGCCCTGCACCGGGTCCAAGCGTCGGGCGCGGACTCTACCGTCCGGAAGGCGTCGTACGAAGCGGAATCGGGGACCTTCGTCGTTCCGGGGCGGACCGTGGCGGTATTCGCACGCTCCGACCGGTAGGGCGCTAGCTTGGGTGGTGCGGACGGAGTTAGGGGGCCCGGTCCGCACCATCCGAGTGCCGGCGACGACGAGAGCCTCATGAGCCTGATGGCCGACGAAGCAAGCACCACGGTCCTGGTGGTCGACGACGCGGCCGCCAGCCGGTACGCGATGGGCGCAGTGCTGCGCAGAGCCGGGCACAGCGTCGTCCCCGTCGCCAGCGCCGGTGAGGCCCTCGCCGAACTCGACGTGCGGTTCCGCTCGGGGGTCCTGCCGGACGTGGCCCTCGTCGACGTCGGCCTCCCCGACATGAGCGGGTTCGAACTCTGCCGCCGCCTCAAATCGCTGCCCCCGACGGCAGCCCTGCCCGTCGTCCACTTCTCCGCCGCCTCCGTCGCCCCCATCGACCGCTGCCGGGGCCTCGACGCGGGCGGCGAGGCCTATCTGACGGTCCCCGCCGAACCGGAGGAGATCCAGGCGGTCGTCCGCGCGGCCGTCCGCGGCGCCCGGATGCGCAACGGCGCGGAGGCCCTCGTACGGCGGCTCACGCTGCTCTCCGAGACCATCGTCGACGTCCAGGCCGCCCGCACCCTGGAGGAACTGGCCGGCGCCGCCGCCGAGGGAGCCGCCCGGCTCACCAGGTCACCCGCCGCCGTGTTCGTGCTCGGCGAGGACGGCCACGTCTACAGCGGCACCTCCCGGGCCAGGGCCCGCACCACCCTCCCCGACGCCGGCGCGCACGAGGCCGTGGCCCGGCTCATCCGCCGCGTCACCGACGGCGACCCCGGCCCGCACGACACCGTCGTCCCCGCGCCGCTGTGGCCCGCGGGCTTCTTCCGGCCCGGCGTCACCGAGGACGCCCGACTGGTCCTCGCCCGCACCGAGAGCGGCACGCCCGTCTGCGTCGCCACACCCGTGCACGGCGCCCGGGGCACGGCGTCCGACACGACGGGGCTGGTCGCCCGCCTCGCGCAGGCCACCGCGCTGGCCGCGCAACCCCTGCTGATGTACCAGGTCGAGCGCCATGTCGCGCTGACCCTCCAGCACAGCTTCCTGCCCAAGCGGGTGCCCGAGTTCCCCGGCCTCGAAGTCGTCGTACGGTATGTGCCCGCGTCCCGCCAGACCGAGATCGGCGGCGACTTCTACGCGGCCCTGTCCACCCCCGGCGGCGTCCTCACCGCCGTCGGCGACGTCGTCGGGCACTCCCTGGACGCGGCCACCGTGATGGTCGAGATCCGGCACGCCCTGCGCGCCTACTGCGTGGAGCAGTCCGACCCCGCGGCGCTCGCCCAGCGGCTCGACCGGATGCTCCAGCACTACCACCCCGATGTCACCGCCACCGTCTGCCTGGCCCTCGTCGAGCCGGGCAGCGGGCGGGTGCGGGTCGCCAACGCGGGCCACATCCCGCCGTTGATCGTCCGCGACTCCGGCGAGGCCGAGTACGTGAAGGCCGCCGGGCCGCTCCTCGGGCTAGGGCTCGAACGGCCCGAGCCCACGGAGACGGTGCTGTGGCCGACGGACCGGCTGCTCATGGTCACCGACGGGCTCGTCGAGACCCGCGGCATCGACCTGTCGCTCTCCCTGGAGCAACTGCGGGCCGCCGCGGCGGACGCGCCGGCCGGGACGGTCGCGTTGTGCGACACCTTGCTGCACTGCTTCGGCCGGGACCGGGAGGACGACATCGCGATGCTGGCGTTGCGGCTGCGGTTAGGGTGACCTCATGCCGCAGATCACTGTTGACTACACCGCCGTCCTCTCCGACGGCTTCGACCGGCCCGCGTTCGCCAAGGCCCTGCACGAGGAGGTCGTGCGGACGGCCGCCGCGAAGCCGGAGGCCTGCAAGACGCAGTTCCGGGCCACCGAGGACACGGTCGTCGGGCCCGACACCGACGGCCACGCGATCGTGCACGTCACGCTGGGGCTCCTCGCCGGACGGACCGACGAGACGAAGGTGACGCTGACGGAGAACGTGCTGGAACTGCTCCGGGAGCACGTGAAGGTGGGGGAGGGGCTCGCGTTCCACGCGTCGGCGGAGGTACGGGACCTCGATCCGTCGTACCGGAAGTTCGAGGTCTAGTCGACGATCAGCCGCGGGCCAGAGCCACCAGGCGGCCCGCCAGTCCGCTGAACGGGCCGTCCGCCGGCTCGTCGGCGAGGACGCGGCGGAGCAGGGCCGCCATGTCCTCGTCCTGGGCGGCGCTGACAGCCGCCAGGGCCGCGAAGTCGTGGACGAGTTGGAGCTCCAGCTCCTGTCTCGGGATACGGCGGCCGTCCAGCCAGATGAGGGCCGTCGACTCGGCGAGCGAGATCCAGGAGCGGACGACGAGTTCGAGGCGGGCCGGCGGGGCGTCGACGTCCAGGTGCGAAAGGATCTGGACATAGGCGGCCTGCCGTACGCCGTCGACGAGGGCGTTGGCACGGGACGAGCCGACGGCCGGGCCGCCCCGCATCAGGGCCGAGAAACCGGGGCCGTGTTCGTCGACGAAGTCGAAGAACCGGTGGGTGACCCGGAGCAGCCGGGCGCCGAGCGGGCCCTCCCGGGGCTCCACGAAACGGTTCGCCAGATCATCGGAGGCACGCTTCAACGCGGCCTCGTACAGGCTGAGTTTGCCGGGGAAGTAGTGGTAGACGAGCGGGCGGGAGATGCCCGCCGCCGAGGCTATCTCGTCGATGGAGACCTCGTCGGGCGAGCGCCGGCTGAACAGTTCGAGGGCCACCCCGATCAACTGCTGCCGCCGCTCCTCCACACCCATCCTGCGGCGCACACCGGTTCGCATACGAACACCTTACCGATTCATTCCAGCCGATCATCGGCTGGATAGCGTATAGGTGTTCGAGCCTTCTGGTCACGGGTCTCACGGTCACCGGTCCCTCGGTCACCGGTCTCTCGGTCACCGGGAGGGCTGAAGCCCGTTGATCTCCCGGCCGTTCGCCAGCGTCCCCTTCAACTCCGCCCGCGCGCCGTCCTCGGCCGGTACGGCGAGCAGGTTGCCCTGCGCCGATCCGTTCGCCCCGCCGGTCAGTTCGACGGAGACGGTGTCCTTGCCGCCGGCGGCCAGCAGATAGGAGGCGCCGGCCGCGGACTTCCAGGGCCCCACGGCGAGGACATGGGGGTCGGCCGGGCCGCAGGCGGGGACCTCGTCGGCGGCGGCCGTGACATACGCGCCGGCGGGGGTATTGAACTGGGTCATCGCCCGGGTGCCCGCGCCCCGCCAGGTCTCGGTGCGGGTGCACACCCAGTCGGCCGTGCCGCTGCCGTCGGGCAGCGGCTGGCGGGCGAACTGCCAGGCGTTGACGGTCCGCACACCCTGCGACCGCACGGCGGCGAGGGAGCAGGCGAAGGGCGCCCAGGCGGCGGGGGCGGCGGACGCGTCACGGGCGGGCGCGGTCGACGGACGGCCCACGGTGAGGTGCGCGGGAACCACCTCCGCCAGATCGCTCAACAGCCGTGTACGTCCCGTGGCGTCGGTCAGCTGAAGGACGTTCCACGACCCGCACGTCCCGGTCCGCACCGCCGGGCTGGCGAACGGGGCCGTCGTCCCGTCCTTCGCCAGCGCCAGCCTCCGCACCTCGCCGTCGGCCTTCGTCAGATCCCGTACGGCCGCCGCGCGCACCCAAGGGGCCGTCAGATAGCGGACGTTGCCGTCGACCCGGCCCAGCACCAGGGCGCTCGCGCCGGCGCCGGTCGCCCCGTCCACCCGGGTCAGGTCGAGGGCCGCCATGCCCGGTTCGTCGAGCGGCTCGGCGTACCGGGCGATCCGCAGGCCGTCGTGGAGCAGCACGACCCGGAGGTTGTCGACCTCGCCCGCGTACAGCAGCCGCGGCGGGCCGGGCGGGGGACCGGCCTGGGTGCCGAGGGTGACCGCGACCTGCACGGACTCGCCGGGGCGGGCCCAGACCGCGAGGGCCCGCCGCAACAGGGCCTTGTCCTCGACGAGATCGCCGCGCGCGGGCCAGGTGGTGAAGTCGGTCCGCCCCGTCGCCTGCCACGCCGCGGCCGACGCCTTCGTCAACCGGCCCGGATCGAGGGCCTCCTGGGCCGCCGGGTTGAGCGCGTACGGGGGCGCCGCCGCGCCGTCCGGGCCCCATCCCTCCCCGGGCAGGCCGAGGAGCGCCCCGCACACCACGACGGCGGCCGTGGCGGCCAGCGCGGCCTTCGTGTGCTGGCGGCGGCGCATCAGATCGGTGGGGCGGGCGTGCAGTGAGCAGGGGTCGTACTCGGGGGAGAGGAGCAGCGCGTGCTGCCGCGCCGGCACCGAGTCGGCCTCCCGCAGCGCGCCGGCCGGATCGTCGGCCCCGGCCTCTTCGAGGAGCGTCCGGATCACCGGGTCGGGGAGCTTCTCCAGCCCCCGCAGGACATAGGCGGCGCGGGCCGGCGAGGAGAGCGTCGACAGCCGCTGGTCCAGGGCCAGTTCGTCGGCGCCGCCCGAGCGGGGGAAGAGCCGCAGCCCCCACACCCGGGGGAGCAGCGGCGGCAGTTGGGACCGCTTCGGCCACGCCCTGCGCCGCAGCGGGAGTCCGGCCTCCAGGGCGGTGCGGACCACTTGGAGCCGGACGTAGGCGTACCCGGGGTTGCGCTCGCGCCCCGCCACGGTTCCCGTGCCCGTCGCCTGGGCCGGGATCAACGAGGCCGACTTGCGTCCCCTCGGCAGCGCCCGCTGCGTCAGCGCGTGCGCCGTGAGGACACGACGGTTCCGGCCCAGGCTCGGCGGCAACGTCAGATAGGCGAGCCGCACCAGACGCGGGTAGTGCTCGACGAGCGCGGCCTCCGCCTGCTCGACATCCACGACCGACTCCTGAGCGCGGGAAGCTGCGGGGCGCGGGGCGACATCCTGTGACTGCACGTTCAACAAAACGAGCGAATGGTCAGATGGTCACCACACCGTTCCACTGGGTGGGCCGGGGCGCCCATTGGGGTGGGGGTGCCTGTTTCGTCGGCGGCTGCGGGTGACTCGTGGTTGCTCGCGCAGTTCCCCGCGCCCCTGAAAAGCAGGGGCTGCGCCCCGTGCTTTTCGCCCCCTGAGCGGCCGTAGGCCCTCAAGGGGCGCGGGGAACTGCGCGAGAAGCCCCACCGGACCCGCAGGTGGGGGTCGAAGGGGCGCAGCCCCTGGTGGATGGGACGGGTAGGGGCGGCGGGGGCGAACAAAGGTCAGCCGAGCGACCACCCGCTGAACTCGACCAATCCCCGTGCCCCGCTCCCCCCGTTCGTCGCGCTCATGAAGAGCCCCACATCCTGCCCCCCGGCACCCGCCCCCGGCACCACCACCGACGCCACCACCCGCCAGTTGGCCCCCTCATCGGTCGAACACTCACCCGTGAACGCCCCCACCCCCGTCCGCCGCAACCGCAACAACACCGGCGCCTTCACCCCCGTGATCCGCCGATACGTGTCGAGGGTCCCGTCCCCCGTGCTGTCGTACGACAACACCACCCCGTTCGCCGGAGTGACCGCCAGATTCAGGAACCCCGCCGACCCGGCCGTACCGAGACTGTTGCGCACCACGATCCCGGCCCGCGCCCAGTTCCCGGTCGCCGCCTGGGCGTCGACCCGCAGCGTCACGGCCGTACCGTCCCGTAGCGCCCCCGCCCGATAGAGCGTGCCGAACTCCGCCGTCCCCCGCCACAGGTCCGCCCCGGCCCCGTCGATCCCGAACCGATCCCCCAACTGCCCGAAGACGGCCTCGTTGTTGGTGTAGGTGCGCCACTCGGAACCCAGCGCCCCCGCCTCGAAGAGCGTTCCGTCGAACCGTCCCTCGACCCGGTCCTCACCACGCGGCCCGTACGTCACCGTCACCGTGTACGGCAGCGGCCGCAACGGCCGGTCGAGCGGCGCGTCCGGCGCGTCCGCGCGCCAGCGCACCGTCCCCGAGCCCGCCGCCGCGACGCTCGCCAACGATGTCGGACCCTCCGGCTCGACCGTCCCGGCGAAGCCGCTGAGCGCGAAGTCCACCCGCCCGGTGGCCCGCAGCCCGTTGACGTTGCGGAAGACCGCCGACAGCCGAGCCCGCCCGCCCGGCGGCAGCACCGGCGGGTCGGCGGTGACGGTCAGCGACCCCTGGTACGGCGCCCGCGCCAGCACGTCCCGCACCCGCACCGCCGCCCGGTGGGCGTCCCCCACCGGCCGCGCCGGATAGTCCTTCCGCTCCCGCGTCCACGGCTCCTCGAACGCGAACCAGTCCACGGCCGCCGGAGCGGTCCCCGTGGCGAGCGCGTCCTCGAGCGTGTCCAGCCACTTCTGCCAGCGCGGCACGTAGAAGTCGGCCATGAGACCGTTCCACTCCCGGTTGCCGTACTCGTGCAGATTCCCCGTGTCGGACGTCGCCCGCCCGCCCCACACCGTGATCAGCACCTTCGCCGTCCGCTCGAACTCCGCCCGCTCGGCGTCGTTCGTGGCCATCGCCCGCGCGTCGTTCACCCACGGCCCGAGCAGGAACGCCGTGTTCGTCCCCGTCACCTCGTCCGACAGCCGCATCAGCCGCAGCCAGAGCGTGGACAGCGCACGGAACGTCGCGAGATCGCCCCGCCGGTAGGCCGCCCGCAGCTGCGGCAGATACTGGCGGCCGCGGTGCGCGAGCGCCTGCCGGGCCACGTCCACCACGTCGTACCGGTACGCCGGACTGCGGCGCAGCCCGCTCGCCACGCCCAGCAGGCCCGCGAGGGCCGCGTCGAAGCGGCCCGGGTCGTACGTCAGCGTTCTCGGCGCGTACTCGGCGGCCCGGTCCGCCGCCAGGTCGGGGCGGGCGCAGAAGAGCGAGTCGTGCGGGTCGCTGCGCTCCACGGCCCGCTGCTGGTACGCGGTGTCGTGCAGAGCCCGCCACGCCCTGCGGGCGCCGTCGTCCCGGCCGCCGTAGCGGAAGTCGGCGTACGAGGAGAACCAGGCGGCCCGGTCGATCTTCTCGGGTGTCCAGGCCAGTTCGGAGAAGAGCTCGAAGGCCGCCGGGTCGCGGTCGGTGGCCTCCGGCATGAACGCCGTACCCACGAGCGCGCTGTCCGCCTTGTCCCGCCAGGCGAAGAACTTGTCGTTCCACAGGTGCGCGCGGGCCCCGATGGTCGTACGGCCGCCGAAGTTGGGGATCGTGCCGAAGCAGTACGGGGTGCCGCCCCAGTCGCGCTCGCGGTTCGTGACGCTGCTGTAGCGGTCGGACACCCCGTCCACGATCAGCATCTTCGACCGGTCGATGGCGTCCAGGAGTTCGGGCAGCGGGTTCTCCTGCCAGCCGAGGATCACCCAGGTCGCGCCCGGACGGGCCTTCTGGAGCGCGCGTTCCACCCCCTGGGCGGCGTCCGGCACCGGCACGTCACCCGCGGTGCCGCCCTCGTGCAGCAGGTCCATCTTGAAGTGGGACGCCTCGCCATACACGTCCTGAAGGTGGCCGTAGAAGGAGGCGGCGACGCGGGCGAAGGTGTCGGTGCGCGGATCGAGCCAGTCGGGGCGTTCGAAGCCGTGCCAGATGCCCTGCGGGACGACGTGTGCGTCACCGCCGTTGCGCTGGACGAACTCCTTGGGGACATGCCCGTAGTAGCCCGGCAGCACCGGGGACATGCCTAGTTCGCGCAGCCGGTCGGCGATCCGCCGGCCCAGGGCGGCGCGGCGGGCGATCAGCTCGGGGGAGAGGGGGCCGCCGTAGCCGGAGAGGTTCTGCAGCAGCCACCAGGGCTGGTGCGAGGGCGCGGGCAGCCAGGCCCGGGACTCCTCGTCGGAGTAGCCGAAGTCCTTCAGCAGCCGGTGGTAGACGGCCTCCATCCCCGCGATGACCAGGACCTCGTTGCAGCCGTGCGCCGCCAGCAGATCGATCTGGTGCTCCCAGTACGGCCAGTCCGCGTACGGGGCGGTGTAGCCGTCGTTGGTGTCGTTGAGCGCGAAGCGGTGGGGGAGGGCGGTGGATCTCTCCAGGGGGCGGGCCGGCGCGGGCAGGCGCTTCGGCAGGTCGAGCTGGCTGCCGTTCCAGGCGAGGTGCGCCCCGCAGACGTACTTGAGGTACCAGTGGACGCCCATGAGCAGGGTGGCGGGGGCCGTGGCCTCAACCCGGATGCTCCCGGTGGTGCCCGTGACCCTGAACCGGTCGACGGTGCCGCTGCGGTCGAGCAGACTGAGCCGGAACTGTCCGGCGTGGCCGGGCAGCAGCCGATTGAGCGCGGAGCGCGCGGGAGCCGTATCGAAGGCGGGGCCCTCGCCGGGGCTCTCTGCGGCGTGGGCCGGGGCCGACCACTGCAGGTAGGTTCCGAGGCCGATGACACCGGCCGAGCCCAGCACCGTGCGTCGCGACGGACTGTTCATGTCTGTGTGCCCCCTGTGTCGACAGTGGCGGCACGCTAACTGGGCGACCGTCCGTGAACAACGGTGCGCACGGAGCTGGCGAGTTCACGTCGCCGGAATGGACGCGGAGGTACGGATGAGTTTGACGAGGAAGAGCCTTGCGGGGAGCGCGGCCGGCACGGTCGCCGCCCTGCTGCTGCTGACCGGCTGCGGCTCGGGCGACGACGCCGAGGCCGCCGTCCCGAAGACGGCGACCGGGACGCTGGAGCACATCGCGGGCGAGGTGGGCTGCAAGCCGGACATGCAGACCGACGCGGACACCATCCGGCAGGCCCTCTGCACCAACAAGGACGGCGACTTCGACGGCAAGTTCGTCCTCGCGACCTTCGCCACCGACCGGGGCCAGGCGGAATGGCTCGCCGGCGCCAAGGACTACGGCGGCTACTACCTCGTCGGCCGCAAGTGGGTCGCCGTCGGGGAGAAGAAGACCGTGGGCGGGCTGCAGGGCACGCTCGGCGGAGAGGTGCAGGAGGGGTCCGCGCACATGAACCCCGGCGGCAGCCACAACAACGGCAACCACAGCGGCTGACCGACCGCGAGGGAAAACGAAAGCCGGCGGTGGGAATCCCACCGCCGGCTTCCTCGTCACCGCTTCAGGATGACTGTGGCTGCTTCAGGACTACTGGCAGTCCTGGCCGCTGTTGATGCAGTCGACCACCTG
This sequence comes from Streptomyces sp. SP18BB07, assembly GCF_036322545.1. NCBI lineage: Bacteria > Bacillati > Actinomycetota > Actinomycetes > Kitasatosporales > Streptomycetaceae > Streptomyces > Streptomyces sp. SP18BB07. Next base: position 29,906 of record NZ_JAQYWT010000370.1, on the reverse strand, counting down.
GTTCATCGTGTTCTCGTCGAAGAAGTTGATGAAGTCGTTGTGGTCGGTGATGGCCTTGTGCAGCTGGTCCGGGAAGGAGTCGATCGCGTACGCGTTCTGCAGCTGCCCGTTCTGGATGGACGGGGCCGGGATGTCGTAGACCAGGCGGACCTGGAGCTGCGGGATGGCCTGGAAGCCGTTGGAGCAGCTGCCGTCCTGCTCGACGAAGTCGACGTGCGTGCGGTGGTTGGCGCTGTCGATGTTCTGTCCGTCCCAGCAGCTCTGGAAGAAGGACGTCCGGACCACGGAGCTGCCCTGCGGGCAGATCGGGTACTTGTCCGTCACCACACGGTCCTCGAAGCCCGTGCAGCTCCAGTTCGTGTTGGCGTTGTTCAGACCGTTCACGAAGGACTTCGCGTCACCGGTGATGATGCGCAGCGCGGTCGGCATCGCGACGACGTCACCCTGCTTGTTGCCGACGAACTTCAGCTCGGCCTGGCTCGGCTCGACGATCTTGCCGACGTTGCCGTCCTGGCCACCGCCGGGCGCGTTGGCGTCGATGTCGTTGGTGCCGTCCTGCAGACGGATGACCGGCCAGAAGTAGGAGGACTTGTCGCCCTGGTTCTGGCAGGTGGTCTGCGCGTTGGCCAGGTCCTGGTCGCTCGCGAAGGCGTTGTTGCTCTGGTTGCCGACGTAGTCGTGCTGGTGCTGGGCACCGTTGCTGACACCGGGGGCGACGATCACGTTGTCCGAGTTGCGGAGCTCGTTCTCGTTGGTGCCGCAGTTCGTGGTGAAGGTACCCGTCGAACCGCCGTCGCCGTTGGCCGCGAGGCCGTTGCCGCCGACACCCTTCGGGCCGCCGTTCGGCTGGACCTGGTTGATGTCGATGAAGTCGCCCGCGACCGGGCCGTTGCCGCCCTGGCCGTTGCCACCCTGGTTCTGACCGTCGCCGCCCTGGTTCTGGCCGTCACCCTGGTTCTGGCCGTCACCGCCCTGGTTCTGGTCGTCACCCTGGTTCTGACCGTCGCCGCCCTGGTTCTGGTCCTGACCGTCGTTGTTGCCGCCCTGGTCCTGGCCTTCACCCGCGTTGGTCTGGTTCGGGTCGGCGACGCCCTTGCAGCCGGCGAGCTGGTCCATGCCCTGCGGAACCTGCCCGCCCGCGTTCCGGATGTTGATGCCGATCCGGTCGAGGGTGGCGACTCGCTTGGACTGGAGCGGGCTGATGATGGCGTTGTTGACGAAGCCGGCGTCTCCCGCCTGGGCCTGGCGTGTGTCAGCGAGGCGCTTGTAGGCCTCGGTGATCTGCTGGTCCAGCAGCGCCAGCTCCTTGGCGACACCCTTGCGCGCCCGCTCGGGCACGTTCGTCAGCTGCTGGCCGACATCCGGGCAGTCGATCGTGGCCACCTGCGCGGAGGCCAGCGTGCTGTTCTGCCCGGACTTCGACTCGCCCGCTGAGGCGTAGAAGTTCGCCCAGACCAGGCCGCCGCCCGCGACCGCGAGCGCCGCGGATGCGGCGATGGCCCGAACGGCCAGCGGCGAACGTCGTTTGCGTGTGTTGCGTCCCATGGAACTCCTCTGACTTCCTTGCGGGGCTATCGAGGCGCCCGACAGGAGTGAAGCGGCTCCATCAGATACGCGGTGAGTCCCAGGAGTGTTCAGACGACTCAGAAATTGCTGAGAGATTCGTGGGACAAACTGGTTTCAACACCCCGTGGAACACCGGGAGTTGTCGCCCGTCTACGGCGTGTGCGCGGTGAGGGTCCCGGGTGGGGTCCGTGAAGGGATCGTTTCGGCGGCCCTGGTCAAGATACGCGAGAACCGCCGCCCGCGTGCCGATTGCCCGTTCTGCCGCCGAACCGTGCGCCCCGTTCTACAGCCCCAGTCCCAGCCCCAGCACCTTCGCCTCCACCGCCGGGTCCAGACCCACCGGCGGCCGGTCGGGCCGGTGCGGTGCGATGCCGCCGAGCCCCGTCAGCCACTCCCAGGTGTCCCGCACGGTCTCCGTGACGTCCCGGCAGCGCAGTCCGTCCCGCACGGCCCGTGACACGTCCGCCCGGTGCAGCGCGTCGTGCAGATCGCTCCCCTCCGGCACCCACACCGGCAGGCCCGTCCACGGCTCGACCCCGGCGTCGAGAATCGACTCCGGAGCCGTCCAGCGGAGTTCGGCCCGTCCCCCGGTCACCCGCACGCAGGCGTCGAGCAGTTCGCCCATGGTGGTCGTGCCCGGAGGACCGGCCAGGTTGTAGGCGCCGCTCAGCCCTCGTTCCGTCGCGCCGAGCAACCAGTCGGCGAGATCGCGGACGTCGACGTACTGGAGGGGGAGGTCCCGGGGACCGGGCGCCAGGACCGGTCCGCCTCGGGCGACACGGTTGAGCCACCAGGGCAGCCGACCGATGTTCTCGTACGGGCCGAGGATCAGCCCGGAGCGCACGAGGAGCGAGCGGTCGGCGCCGAACGCCTCGACCACCGCCAGTTCCCCGCCCCGCTTGTCGCGGGCGTAGTCGGTCTGCTCCGCGTCGGCCGACGCGCCCTCCACCAGGGGCGCCCCCTCGTCGTACCCGGCGGCCGGGGGCCAGGCGTACACCGAGCAACTCGACACGTACACATACCGTTCGACCTTGTCGGCCAGCAGCCGCGCGGTGTCCCGAACGGCTCGCGGCGCCGCCGACCACGTGTCGACGACGACATCCCACCCGCCACCGCCGGAACCGGAACCGGCGGTGGAGGCCTCGACGAGCGCCGCGAGCCCGTCCGGTGCGGTGCGGTCGCCCAGCAACGACCGCACCCCGGCCGGAGGCGCGTGCCGTCCCCGGTGGAAGACGGTCACCTCCCAGCCGCGGGCGCGCGCCGACTCCACGACGGCGCGGCCCACGAACTCCGTACCACCCAGCATCAGAAGTCTCATACCGACGACTCTGCCCGCCGGGCGGCGGCTACGGACGGGAATCTGCTCTCAGAAGATCCGCGGTCAACGGGCCAGCGGCGGCGTGTACTTGTACCCGACCCGCCGCACCGTCTGGATCGACTGACGGAACTCCGCGCCGAGCTTGCGCCGCAGCCGGGCGATGTGGACGTCGACGGTCCGCCCGTCGCCCACATGCCCGTAGCCCCACACCGTGGTGACCAACTGGTCGCGGGTGTGCACCCGGCCCGGGTGCGCGACCAGATGGGCGAGGAGTTCGAACTCCAGGTAGGTGAGGTCGAGCGGCCGCCCGTCGACCCGAGCCGTGCGCTGCGCCGTGTCCACGCGGAGCAGCTCGTCCCCGACCTCGACGGAAGCGGCAGCGGGAGCCGGAGCGGTGGCGGCGTCGTCCGCGACCGCGAACGGCGGCACCGGCGGCTGCTGGTCGGCCGGCACGAGCACCAGGTAGCCGATCATCGGCGGCCGGCCCGGCAGCGTGGGCAGGGTGTGCTGGGGGGCGGGCAGCCAGGTGGCCCCCGGCGGCAGGAAGTCGGTGATGTCCACGACCTCGTCCCGGCCCACGGCACGCAGCCGGTGGCGGGGCGAGGGCCCGGCGGAGGGGACGGCGACGGGGGCGGAGCCCGACGCGGCGGTCAGCGGGGCGGCGGTCGACAGAGAACGGGTGTTCGCCATGAGGGGTCAGCTCTTTCGCGCGAGAGGTTCGTCCGGGAGACCTCGGCGGCCGAGTTCGTGGTCGGGGACCCGCCGAGGGACGTACGTCGTTCCGCGCCGACCGAAGGCCGGGGTGTACGGCTTTAGAGGGCCGGCGCGTTCATCGCGCGGCAACACACCCGGTCGAAGTCGTGGTGCTGACGGGAAGGCCAGAAGGGCTCGAGGTCATGGCGACCCGTCGCACGTCGGTTCTGGAAGCTGGCCATGGCCCCATTGAAGCAGACACCCGCCCGCCGCAGGAGCCTCCTCTCACTGCTTGGACGCTTCTTGAACATGACGGGAGTCTGTCGTGACCTCAGCCGACCAGGCGTTTCCGCCAATCCAGCGGGGTGACGGTGATGGCCGTGCCGGGATCCCCGTCCCACTCCGTGGACAACCCCTGCGCCGCGAGGGCCGCGACGACCTCCCGTCCGACCGCCGTCGTGGTCTCGGCGGAGCCGTCGAACCCGCCGTAGAGCAGCATCAGCCCGTGTCCGGCGGCGGCGCCCTCGGTGCACTGGGAGTGGAAGAACACGAACCCGCGGGCGTCCGGGGGCCCTTCGGCGCCAATCTCGCTCGTACCGCAGGTGCGGCAGCACGTGAAGTTCTCCCGGGCGGTGATGCCGTGCGTCCTCTGGAGCACCTCGAAGGCACGGGTGAGCCGCTCGGGGTCGGTGACCCCGTCCCAGGTGTCCTGCTCGGCGAGCCGGTCCACCCAGAGCCGGTCGACGAGCTGCCGGGCCTGCGCGGGGGAGACGGGTCGGTGGTCGCCCTCGACCAGGTACTCCTCGGCGGCCTCGGTGAGCTGCGCGCGGTCGTCGTAGCCGCAGCGCAGCAACTCCCGTACCCGCTCCTCGGTCTCCTCGCGTACGTCGTCGTCGAGCTCCGGCACCTCCTCGGGGGCGTCGTGCTCGACGGGGGTCCACTCGATGCCGGTGTCCCAGCCCTCCGCCCGCCGCGCCCAGCCGGTCATGGCCTCGGCGACCCGCTCCGGGTCGGTGAGGACGGCCCCGAAGAACCGGTCGCGGCCCTCTCGGTGCTCCAGCTGGTACTCGCCGTCGGTGCTGTCGTCGGCCCGCTGGTGCCAGACCTGGACGAAGACGTCCGGCACGTCCGGTATCCGCTGCGCGACCAGGAAGCGGTCACCGTGGTCCCCGATCCGGCACACCAGCTCCCGCAGCCGCTCCGCCGTGATCCGGGCGTGCTTCTCCCAGTTCTCCGTCTCGACCCTGACGGCCAGTCCGGCCAGTCCGGCCGGTTCGGCCGGGTCGGTGTGGTCGGCCATGTCGGTACGGTCGGCCATGTCGTTCGGGTCGCCCCCGTCGATCTTCATGCCCCCACCATGGCACGCCCCACCGACAACGCCGGAGGGCGCCCACCGGAACCGGTGGACGCCCTCACGGAAAGCGCGGGAAACGCTGTGGAGCCGCCGCTGATCAGACCTGGCCGGCCTTGTCGAGCGCGGTGCAGCAGGTGTCGACGATCAGGCGCGTCACGACGTACGGGTCGACGTTGGCGTTCGGGCGACGGTCCTCGATGTAGCCCTTGCCGTCCTTCTCGACCTGCCACGGGATACGGACCGAGGCGCCACGGTTGGAGACACCGTAGGAGTACTCGTTCCACGGGGCGGTCTCGTGCAGACCGGTCAGACGGTCGTCGATGCCCGCGCCGTAGTTCTTGACGTGGTCGAGCGGCTTCGAGCCCTCGCCCAGCGACTCGCACGCGGTGATGATCGCGTCGTAGCCCTCGCGCATCGCCTTGGTGGAGAAGTTGGTGTGCGCACCGGCGCCGTTCCAGTCACCCTTGGCCGGCTTGGGGTCCAGGGTGGCGGCGACGTCGAAGTCCTCGGCGGTGCGGTAGAGCAGCCAACGGGCCACCCACAGCTGGTCCGAGACGTCCAGCGGGGCCAGCGGGCCGACCTGGAACTCCCACTGGCCGGGCATGACCTCGGCGTTGATGCCGGAGATGCCGAGACCGGCGGCCAGGCAGTTCTCCAGGTGGGCCTCGACGATGTCACGGCCGAAGATCTCGTCGGCGCCGACACCGCAGTAGTAGCCGCCCTGGGGGGCCGGGAAGCCGCCCTTGGGGAAGCCGAGCGGGGTGCCGTCCTGGAAGAAGGTGTACTCCTGCTCGATGCCGAAGATCGGCTCCTGCGCGGCGAACTTCTCGGCGACCTCACGCAGCGCGGCACGGGTGTTGGACTCGTGCGGCGTCATGTCGATGTTGAGGACCTCGCAGAGCACGAGGACGTCGTCGCCGCCGCGGATCGGGTCCGGGCAGGTGAAGACCGGCTGGAGCACACGGTCCGAGGAGTGCCCCTCGGCCTGGTTGGTGGAGGACCCGTCGAAGCCCCAGATCGGCAGCGCGTCCAGACCGGCGGGCTCACCCGCGATGATCTTGGTCTTGGAGCGGAGCTTGGCCGTCGGCTCGGTGCCGTCGATCCAGATGTACTCAGCCTTGAAGGTCACGGGACACATCCTTCGGGGTGGGTCACTAGGCGCATGTGCGGGTGCTGCGGCGCTGCGGCACTGAAACGCCGCGCTGTTGCCGGGCAGCCTGTCAACCTGCGATTTCCCGGTCATTGCTCGAATGTGAACCCCGTGTTACCTGGTGCCTCTGTGGCGTGACTCACGTCCCGGTGGACCCGCTGGTCGTACGCGCGGGGGAGCCGGCCACCGCTGTGCGCGGCGGCCGGCCTCCGTGGGCGGCGATCGCCTGCCCTTCACCTCACCGTAACGAGCGGGTCCGGCCCGCCGGTCCGGCCGGGCTCACCCCACCTTCTCGATCAGCGCACGGCGGATCAGGAACTTGCCGGGTTCCCGGACCTGTTCGAAGGCCGAGTTGTTCAGCAGGACACAGCTGCCGGAGACGGAGGTGACCTCCACGGTGGTGGACTTGTTGTTGTCCAGGTTGGTCACCCGCAGCTTCGTCCCCGCAGGGAACTCGTTGCTGGACGCGGCCGGGGCGCCGCCCTCGCCGGAGAGGGTGACGGTGGAGCCGTTGCAGACCTGCTCGCCCGCACCGGCGTTCCCCGCGTTCCCGCCGGCCGCGTCTCCGGCGCCGCCCGCGTTCCCCGAGCCACCCGCGTTCCCCGCGGCCTCGTCGCCCTGGGGGTCCTGAGCCGACCCCCCGGTCTCCGTGGCCGGCGCGGACGGCTGCGCGGGCTGTGCGGCCTGGGAGCCCTGAGCCGACTCCCCGACGACGCAGTCCGACGCCTCCTGCTGGACCTTGATCTGGGTGACGACCGCCTCACGGTTGGCGATCCGGGCCGCCGACTGGGCGTCGGGGTTCGCCTTCTGGTTCGCGATGAACCGCTCGTTGTTGCCGAGCGCGGTGGCCAGACCCTGGCAGACACTGGAATCCGCCGCGGTCTGCGCCGCGTTCGACGTGGCCGCCATGGTGAAGGCCCCGCCTCCCGCCATCGCCGCCGCGGTCACGAACAGCGCGACCTTCTTCTTCGTGCCGAGCGTTCTCCTACGCGACATGCGCGCCTCCTGTTCCCGGGGGACCCTCGCCGGGGCCACCGGATCGGACGAGTACGCCGCTATGTACGAGATCCCGAACGAGGTTACTCAACGGTCACAGGTAACTCTCAAGTGACCCAGGCCACACCAGGGTTGGGGGCGGGAGCCGTTGGGGGGAGCCGTTGAGGGGAGCCGATTCACCTGGACAGGGCGTCCCGTACCGCCTCGTCCGTGCGGGCCACCACCGCCGTGCCGTCGTCCGCGGTGATGATCGGCCGCTGGATGAGCTTCGGGTGCTCCGCGAGCGCCTTGACCCACCGGTCGCGCGTACCGGCGTCCCGGGCCCATTCCTTGAGGCCGAGCTCCTTGGCGGCGACCTCCTGGGTGCGGGTGATGTCCCACGGTTCGAGCCCGAGCCGCTCCAGTACGGCACGGATCTCGTCCTCGCTGGGGACGTCCTCCAGATAGCGGCGGACGGTGTAGTCGGCGCCCTCGGCGTCGAGCAGGCTGAGGGCGCTGCGGCACTTGGAACAGGCCGGATTGATCCAGATCTCCATGCCGCCCACCGTAGCCAACCGGGCCCGCGAAACCCGTGTTCCACCTCTGTCACAGGACCCCTCAGATCCCTTCTGGCCAGGGGCGATTGTCAGTGGTGGGTAGTAAAATAGAAGCAGTGTTCGAGGGTTGCCGACGGGGGATTTCCGGCGGCGCCCAGACCGCGACAGGAGGATGTCTTGCCCGCTGCCGCACTGAAGTCGAAGCCGCTGCCCACCCAGTCCACCGTCCAGCACCCCGTACTGCTCGACCTGCCCTACGCCCCGGTGGTGAAGCACACGCTGCCGCCGGGCCGCCCGCGCGAGTGGTACATCACCCACAACCGGCGCCTGAAGGCCATGCGCCTCGCGATCGCCCTGCTCGACTCCGGTGTCCACACGCCGAACCAGGCGCGCAACGAGACGATCCGGAGCACGGCGGAGGTCATCGGGGTGCACCCGCCGTCGGACACCACGTGCCACATGGTGCGGGCGCTGATGCGCTACAGCCGCTGACGCGGTGGGGCGGCTGACGCGGTACGACTGCTGACGCCGCTCGGGTGCTCGAGTGCTCAAGAAAAGGGCGATCTCCGGCCGCCAGGGTTGGCCGGAGATCGCCCTAGTGCTGCCCGCCCCGGGTCCATACGATGCGGTCGCCCCTCGGTCTTCACAGGTGTTTCACAGACTGTGCCCGCATGGCTGTGTGCTCGCGGACCGCGGGGTCCTCGCGCATGTTTGTTGACATGTGCATGACTCTGATAGGAGAACCCCCCATGGTTCGTGGTCTCCTCCTGGGCGGCGCAGTGGCCGCCCTCTTCTCCAGTGCGCTACCCGCGCAGGCCGACTCCCCGTTCGAGGACCCGCCCCCGGACAAGATCGTCATCAAGGTCGCCACGGTGAACGGCTCCGGCTGCCCCGCGGGCACGGCCGCGGTCGCCGTCTCACCGGACAACACCGCGTTCACGGTGACCTACAGCGACTACCTCGCCCAGGTCGGCGGTGGCGCCCCGTCCACCGCGTTCCGCAAGAACTGCCAGCTCAACCTGATCGTCCATGTGCCCGGCGGCTTCACCTACGCCATCGCCAGCGTCGACTACCGAGGCTTCGCCTCCCTCCAGCGCGGTGCGAACGGGGTGGAGAAGGCCTCGTACTACTTCCAGGGGTCGCCCGACACGGCCGCCCGGACCCACACGTTCAACGGCCCCCTCGAGGACAACTGGCAGGCCACGGATGAGACCGACTGGGCCCAGCTGGTGTGGGCGCCCTGTGGGGTCGAGCGGAACTTCAACATCAACACCGAGCTGCGGGTCAACCGGGGGTCGTCGCCGGCGAGCAGCACGAGCTTCATGACCATGGACTCGACGGACGGTGACATCAGCACGATCTACCACTTGGCCTGGAAGGAGTGCCCCGAGAAGTGAGCCGCGGCGCCGGGTGCCCTGTCGCTGCGCGGGCACCCGGCGTTCGGGTGGGCCTGTCGTGCGCGGGCCGGCACCTCGTCCGCGGGCCGGTGGGGCTTCTCGCGCAGTTCCCCGCGCCCCTGAAAAGCAGGGGCTGCGCCCCGTGCTTTTCATCGAAGGGCCGAAGGCCCCTTCAGGGGCGCGGGGAACTGCGCGAGCAACCACGACCCACCCGCACCCGCCAACGCACCCCCGAGCTATCAGGCGCCCCACCCGCACCCGTACTCCCGAGCCATCAGGCGCCCCACCCCGCACCCGCCAACGCACCCGTACCCCCGAGCTATCAGGCGCCCCACCCCTCACCCGCCCGACACCAACTCCTTCTCCAGCGGCGTCCGGAACCGCGGCGTGACCCGCGTGCCCCCCACCCACCCCTGAAGCCGCGCCGCCTCCTCACGGATCCTCTCCTCGGCCTCCCGCCCCACCCCGTCCGTGTCCAGCAACCGCCACACGACCTCCCCCTCCGCCCGCTGGGCCCACCCGCCCACCACCCGCCCGTTCCACCACACCGTCGGGCCGATGTTGCCGCTGTAGTCGAAGAGGGCGGCCCGTATACCGGGGGCGAGGTACCAGTCGCGGTCGCGCCACCCCATGGCCGTCGGGTCGAGCGCCGGGAGCAGGGCGGCCCAGGGCTCACCGGAGTCGGGGACCGGTTCCTCGTCCCCGGCGGTCACGAACCCCGTGCCCTCGTCCAGCGTCACGGCCCGCGCCCCGATCGCCGCCAACGCCCGCCGCACCTCGGTGACCTTCCACCCCGTCCACCATTTGAGGTCCGCCTCGGTCGCCGGACCGCAGGCCGCCAACCACCGGCCCAGCAGCGACGCCTGGGCCTCGGCCGCGTCCAGCTCGGGATGGGCGGGTGCCACGGCCCAACGGAACTGGCTCGACGTCCAGGAGCCGAGCGGCCGTCCCCGTACGACCCTGCCCTCCACGCCCAGCACCCTGAGCAGCCGGGTCGAGACGGTGTGCGTCCCCTCGTAGCTCTTGCCGGCCGCATACACGAACCGTTCCCGCAACCTCGGTTCGTCCTCGGCGAGTTCGGAGGCCGTGGCCTGGCCCCGGCGGGCCAGCGCGGCCAGCGCCGCCTCCTCGACCTCCTTCAGCCAGGCCGCGTCCGGGGCGCCGGCCGTCGCCATGTCCTTCAGCAGCGCGGCCCGCTCCCGCGCGGCGACCGTGAGGCCGGTCGAGGCGTGCACCACGGCGGACAGCTCCGTGGGGAACACGAACACCGTGTGCCGCATGCCGTGCATCCGGACGAGCGTCCGGTCCGCGTAGAGCGCCCGCTCGGTCTCGGTCACCGTCCGCGCGGCGTCGGCGAGCCGTGCGCCCACGGCCAGGAACACCGTCGCGGGATCCGAGCCGTGCAGGGCGACGAGCGCGCCGGCCACCTCCTCGGGACCCGCCGACCGCGCCGAACCGGCCAACCGGTGCCGCAGCCCCAACCGCACGCGCCGCTCGCCCACCCCGACAAACCGACGCCCGTCACCCACACCAACCGCCTCCACCCACACGCCGCGTCCCGCCCAGCAAGCCCCGAAGCTCCTCCGCCCCCGCGAGCCCATCACATCCCCGGAGGGCCCCGAACACCACCGAAGCCGACCCCCTGACCACATCCTCCCGGTCCCCACTGACAATCCCCGGTTCGCACGCGATCGGGCCGGGGTGATGCGGGCGAGGCCGGGCGTGTGACGCCGGCCCGGTGACGAGCCCCCTCCCCGGCCCTCCCTACGCGTACCGCTCCACCACCCCGCCCACGTACGCCTCCAGCCGCGCCCCCAGCACCTCCGGCGTCAGATCCGTGCGCCCCAGCTCCCGCCAGGGCCCCGCCAGCTTCTCCGCGTCGGGCGCGTACGCGAGCGCGTCCAGCAGCAGCCAGTACGCGTGGTCCCGGTCCCGCGAGAGCGGGCGCCCGCCCCGCGCCTCGTACCGCGCCCGGAACCCCGTCCCGTACGCGGCCCCGTACAGCAGCGCCACCGCCGTCGAGCAGTGCGCCACGTCCAGATCGGCGGGCCCCCACGAGGTCTCCACCCAGTCCACCACCCCGCCGATCCGCAGATCACCCCGCGCGCCCGCGCCCGTGAACAGCACGTTCCCCGGATGGAAGTCCCGGTGCAGAAAACACCCCTCGTACGCGGGTGCCTCCCGCCGGATCACGTCCACGGCCCGATCCCACAGGGGACCGCCGGGCGTGGTGACCCGTTCGGGCGAGGTCCAGGCCTGATAGGTGCGAGGCCGTTCCTCCGGTACGACCGCGTGGATCCGGGCGAGCTGCCCGGCGAGCAGGTCCAGCCGGCTCTCCAGGTCCGCGTCCTCCGCGACCCGCACGGATCCCGGCACCAGGGACATCAACAGCGAGGGGTGGTCGGCGAGTTCGGCCGTCGGGTCGACGGCGTGCAGGAGGGGCGCGGGTATGCCGTCGTAGCGGGCGAGCAGGGTGAGCATGTCGGCCTCGCGGCGCAACAGCCCCGGCGCGTGCAGCCGGAAGAACGGTTTCACGAACGACCGCAGGACAAGATCCGTACCGTCGTCGAGTTCCAACCGACGCATCCGTGATGTCCAACCGCCGCGCAGATCGGTCCAGTTCCGCATGGAGCGGCCCGCAGGGAGCTGCTCGGCCACCCACGCGCGGGTCGCTGCCCACTCCTGATCGTCGAATGTCATGCGGCCAGCATGGCCGACGAGGGGGCGCCGGCGTCCCCGATAAATGGGATGCCCCCGCACCCGTCACACGAGCATCCTGGAAACGCGGAGCGAAGGCCCCCGGAACGCCGGGCCCGTGCACGACGGGCACCACCTTCCGGCCCCGGGACTACTCCTCCCCGCACAGTCATCACCCACGCCACGCCCCGAGGAGTCCCGTCATGGGCACCTTGATCCTTTCGGCGACCGCGGTTCTGGTCGTCATGGGTTTCTCCAACCAAATCCTCTGGCTGGCCGCAGTCGCCCTGCTCTACCTGTACGTCCGCTACGGCCGCACGGGGGGAGGCTCGGCGGCGTCCTCGTCGGGTCCCCCGGCGAGCGGCGGCTCGGCCCAGCCCGCCTCCTACCGCGCCTACCGCGATCGCCGTGACCAGCAGGCGAAGTGGGAGCGCCGCTACCGCCGCGAACGGCCTTTCGAGACCCGTCGGCAGGAGCGCGACAAGAGCAAGAAGTAGTGATGAGCAGCAACAAGGAGCAACGAGTGACGGTGTCCCGGGGCCGAGGTCACAGCCCCGGGGCACCCCAGACCGGGAACCATCGGCTCAGCTCGGGTTCGACCCGCAGCTCGTCCCCGAGCACCGCCCGGACCCGTAGCTCCAGCGCGTTGTCGCGCCGCTGCCCGTCACCCGGCAGCGGCGCGAACGGATAGAACGTCCCGCGCTTGTAGAGATAGACGATCCCGAGCCGCGCCCCGTCACGGCCACCCTCACCGGCGCGCCCGCCTTCGTCCCCACTCCCGCCCGCCCGGCGAAAACCGACGACCGAGCATAGCAGTTGAGGCCCGAACCCGCCGCCTTCCAAGGCGCTGTTGACCGCGTGCAGATCGCTCACCAGCGCGGGCAGGTCCCGCGGGTCCCGCCGGGAGACCAACCACGAGTAGCCGTACTCGTCCCGCTCGATCCCGACCGGCGGCCCGGTCCGCCCCGCGTCCGCGTCGAGCAGGGCCCGCACCTCCCGCCGTACGCCGTCGAAGGCCGCGCCCTCGACCGTCGCGAAGCACACCGCACCCGTGCCGGTCGGAGTGAGGGAGGCGGCAGCCTCCAGGGCGACGGCGGCCGAGGGGAGGGCGAAGAGCCGGTCGAGGTCGGGTGCGACCGGCTTCGTACGGCCGAGGAGGATGTCCAGCAGTCCCATGCCCGCTCAGCCCGCCTTCCCGGACCCGGGCTCCACGGATCCGGGCTCCACGGATCCGGGCTCCACGGACCCGTCAGACCCCTCCGACCCACCGGACCCCGGCGCGGCGGCCGCATCCAACTCCCCCGAGATACGGGCCAGTTGATCGAGCCGCTGCTCCAGTGGCGGGTGGGTGGCGAAGAAGTGGGCCAGATGGGGGTGGTCGCCGAGCGCGGGGGTGAAGTAGAAGGCGTTGAAGGCCTGCGAGGTGCGCAGGTCCCGGGTGGGGATGCGCGCGATGTCGCCGGTGACCTTGGTGAGCGCGGAGGCCAGCGCCGAGGGCCGCCCGGTGAGCAGGGCGCCCGCCCGGTCGGCGGCCAGCTCGCGGTACCGGGACAGCACCCGGATCAGCAGGAAGCTCAGGACGTACACCGCGGCGGAGACGCCCATGATCACGCTGAACACGACGGCGGTGTTCTGGTCCCGCCGCCCGCCGAACATGTGCGAGTAGAACGCGGAGCGGACGACGAGCCCGGCGAGCACCCCGAGGAACGAGGCGACCGTCATGACGGCGACATCGCGGTGCGCCACATGGGACAGCTCGTGCGCGAGCACGCCCTCCAGCTCGTCCGGCTCCAGCCGCCGCAGCAGCCCCGTCGTCACGCACACCACGGCGTGATCGGCGTTCCGCCCGGTCGCGAACGCGTTCGGCATATCCATGTCGGCCACGGCGACCCGCGGCTTCGGCACGTCCGCGACCGCGCAGAGCCGGTCCACGACGCCGTGCAGCAGCGGATACTCCTCCGGCTCCACGACCCGCCCGCGCATCGCGTAGAGGGCGACCCGGTCGGAGTACCAGTACTGCGCCCCCAGCAGCCCCGCGGCGATCACCACGACCAGCACCCACGACCTCAGCAGCGCGATCAGCACGGCCACGAACACGACATAGAGCAACCCGAGCAGAAACAACGTGACCGTCATCCGCATCGCCAGCCGAGGATCACTCCGGAACCGCTCAGCCATCCGTACCACCCCGCACTCAGGCAGCAGCTCGTCCCGCTTCCATTGTGCGCCCGGGCATCCCCATGAAGCGGTCACGCGGTGGTCCTGATCGCCCCCCGGCAGGGCAAAGGCCGCTAGGAGGCCTCAGTACGAAGACCGATAGTTGACGTATCCGATCAGCGCGATCAGCCCCGCCACGCAGCCGAACACGATCACCGTCGACACCCAGGACGACCGGCGCGGCTCCCTCGGCCCGGGGTCGGCGCGGAAGGGCTGGGGTGCGGGCGGGTTCTCCTTCCACCGGGCCGCGAGCATCCGGGCCCGCGCGGAGGGCTCCTTGAGCTCGGCACCGTCCGCCCACTTGATGTCGAACTCCCGCTCGTCGTCGTCCTGTTCGGGCATCCCCGTGTCTCCCCGTCATCTCTCTCGAACAGTCGTGCCAGAACCATACGACGACGCCCCCGTCCCGAGAAACAGGAACGGGGGCGCCGCCGTGGAAACGTACGGACTACGCGTCGATCACACGTCGAAGTACAGCTCGAACTCGTGCGGGTGCGGGCGCAGCTGGAGCGGGGCGATCTCGTTGGTGCGCTTGTAGTCGATCCACGTCTCGATCAGGTCCGGCGTGAAGACGTCGCCCTGGAGGAGGAACTCGTGGTCGCGCTCCAGCGAGTCGAGGACGGCCGGGAGGGAGGTCGGGACCTGCGGGACGCCCGCGTGCTCCTCGGGGGCCAGCTCGTAGAGGTCCTTGTCGATCGGCTCGGCCGGCTCGATCTTGTTCTTGATGCCGTCGAGGCCCGCGAGCAGCAGGGCCGAGAAGGCGAGGTACGGGTTGCCGGAGGAGTCGGGCGCGCGGAACTCCACACGCTTGGCCTTCGGGTTCGAACCCGTGATCGGGATACGCATGGCCGCGGAGCGGTTGCGCTGCGAGTAGACCAGGTTCACCGGCGCCTCGAAGCCCGGCACCAGGCGGTGGTACGAGTTCACCGTCGGGTTGGTGAAGGCCAGCAGCGACGGGGCGTGCTTGAGGATGCCGCCGATGTAGTAGCGGGCGGTGTCCGACAGGCCCGCGTAACCGGCCTCGTCGTAGAAGAGCGGCGAGCCGCCCGACCACAGCGACTGGTGGACGTGCATGCCCGAGCCGTTGTCACCGAAGATCGGCTTCGGCATGAAGGTCGCGGTCTTGCCGTTGCGCCAGGCCACGTTCTTCACGATGTACTTGAAGAGCTGGAGGTCGTCGGCCGCGGCGAGCAGCGTGTTGAACTTGTAGTTGATCTCGGCCTGGCCGGCGGTGCCCACCTCGTGGTGCTGGCGCTCGACCTGGAGACCGGACTTGGCCAGCTCCAGGGAGATCTCCGCACGCAGGTCGGCGAAGTGGTCGACCGGCGGGGTCGGGAAGTAACCACCCTTGTAGCGGACCTTGTAACCGCGGTTGTCCTCCAGCGCACCGGTGTTCCAGGCGCCCGCCTCGGAGTCGATGTGGTAGAAGGACTCGTTCTCCGAGGTCTTGAAGCGCACGCTGTCGAAGACGTAGAACTCGGCCTCGGGACCGAAGTACGCGGTGTCGGCGATACCGGTGGACGCGAGGTACGCCTCGGCCTTCTTCGCCACGTTCCGCGGGTCACGGGAGTACTGCTCGCCCGTGATCGGGTCGTGGATGAAGAAGTTGATGTTGACCGTCTTGTCGCGGCGGAACGGGTCGACGCGCGCGGTCGTCAGGTCGGCGCGGAGCGCCATGTCGGACTCGTGGATGGCCTGGAAGCCGCGGATCGAGGAGCCGTCGAACGCGAGCTCCTCGGCCGGGTCGAAGGCCTCGGCCGGGATCGTGAAGTGCTGCATCACACCCGGCAGGTCGCAGAAGCGGACGTCGACGAACTTGACGTCCTCGTCCGCGATGTACTTCTTGGCCTCGTCGGCGTTCTGGAACATCCAGCTCCTCCTACTCCCGACGTCACCTGCCGGGGTGGTAGTTCGTTCGTGCTGCCAGTGCGGTGGCACACGCTGTTCTCGACACTAGGGACGGGTGATTTCTCGTACGTGACCCATTTGTTTCGCACAAGTTAACCGGACATCCCGCCCGGCACCCCACCTGTCCGTATGGCAGAACGGTCGCAGTACCGTGTTCGAGTGGACAAGAGGCAAGCAATCGGATCGTGGCTCTCCGGCCCCCGTGACGCCGCGGAGGCAGCCGGAGTCGACTTCGGATACAGGGGAGAGCAGCTCGGTCTGCCGGAGGAGGGACCCGGCTCCATCGCCCGCCCCGGCCGCCGCCTCGGTGCCCTCGCCGTCGACTGGGGCCTCTGCCTCTTGATCGCATACAGCCTGATCACCGACGGCTACGACCAGGCCACCAGCAACTGGGCCCTGCTCATCTTCTTCCTGCTCCACGCCCTGACACTGGGCACGGTCGGCTTCACACCCGGTAAGCGCCTCTTCGGCCTGCGCGTCGTGGCCCAGGACACCGGCACCGTCGTTCCGTGGCGCGCCCTGGCCCGCTCCGCCCTCCTCTGCCTCGCCATCCCGGCTCTCGTCTGGGACCGCGACGGCCGCGGCCTCCACGACCGGCTGGCCCGCACGGTCGAGGTCAGGATCTGAGGCCTTCGCGCGCGTACGACGATGGCACGCGTACGACGATGGGGGGCGCCCGGAGTGATCCGGGCGCCCCCCATCGTCGTACTCATGTCGTCAGCGGGCCTTCGGGCCGCCCTTCGGCATCCGCATGCCCTTGGGCATCGGGCCCTTGGGGAGCGGCATGTTGCTCATCAGGTCGCCCATGGCACGCAGCCGGTCGTTGGTGGCGGTCACCTGGGGGCCGGAGAGGACGCGCGGCAGCTTGAGCATGGTCGTGCGGAGCTTCTTCAGCTCGGTCTGGCCCTCGCCCGTGCCCACGACCAGGTCGTGCACGGGGACGTCCGCCACGATGCGGGCCATCTTCCGCTTCTCGGCGGCCAGCAGGCTCTTCACCCGGTTCGGGTTGCCCTCGGCGACCAGGACGATGCCGGCCTTGCCGACGGCCCGGTGCACCACGTCCTGGCTGCGGTTCATCGCCACCGCGGGCGTCGTGGTCCAGCCACGGCCCACGTTGTCCAGTACCGCCGCGGCGGCACCCGGCTGGCCTTCCATCTGCCCGAACGCGGCCCGCTCGGCCCGCCGTCCGAAGACGATCGCCGTCGCGAGGAAGGCGAGCAGGAAGCCCAGGATGCCGAGATAGATGGGGTGACCGATCAAGAAACCGATCGCGAGGAAGACACCGAAGGTGATGATTCCGACAGCCGCGAGTACAAGACCGATCTTCTTGTCGGCCCTGCGGGTCATCTTGTACGTCAGAGCGATCTGCTTGAGTCGCCCGGGGTTCGCAGCGTCCGCTGCGGGTTCCTTCCTCGCCATGGCACGAAGTCTACGTGTCCGCGAAAGCGAGTACGACGGCGGTGCCGGTGGGGACCGGGGACCGGCGGCTGCGCTGGGGAAGCGGCGCCGGGCGGCGGCGGTGCCGGCGTGGTGCGGCGGTTGGCGTCAGGAGGTGCGCGAGGCGACGACGGCCTCGAGGACGCGCTCGGTCTCGACGCGGTCCTTGGCGCGGCGGCGGTCCTCCAGGACGGAGGTCCAGGCGTTGCGACGGGCGGTGCGCTGGCCGCTGCTCATGAGCAGCGACTCGACGGCACGGAGTGCATCGGTGAACGACGGGATCGCTGTGGCTCGAACGGGCGCGGCCTGCATGGGAGGTCCCCCTCGGGATGGCTGCTCTGGCTAGGACCCTGTACCGGGCGTGAAACCAGGGTCACTGATTGGTGTTACCAGGGCGTGACCGACCGGTCAAACGCCAGTGAAGCCTTGATACGCGGCTTTTAAACCTCGACGCGGCCCTGACGCTGCCCTCAACTGCGAGGACGGTCAGGACCGCGGTCAATCGGCCATTACCGACGAGTAGCCTCTTGTGCTCAGATTCACACGAATCGGGTGGCACTCCGTGCCATTCGGCGTAAGGGTCGGAGGGGGGTCACACGGGGTCAGACGGCCTGCGACGCGATGTACGCGCCCCGCTTCTCGACGGCCATCTGGTACAGGCGTCCGGCGCGATACGAGGAACGGACCAGCGGGCCGGACATCACGCCGGAGAACCCGATCTCGTCGGCCTCTTGCTTCAGCTCGACGAACTCCTGCGGCTTGACCCAGCGCTCCACGGGGTGGTGCCGGACGCTCGGGCGCAGGTACTGCGTGATGGTCACCAGCTCGCAGCCCGCGTCGTGCAGCTGCTTGAGCGCCTCGCTGACCTCCTCGCGGGTCTCGCCCATGCCGAGGATGAGGTTCGACTTCGTGACCAGACCGTAGTCACGGGCCTCGGTGATGACCTTCAGGGAGCGCTCGTAGCGGAAGCCGGGGCGGATGCGCTTGAAGATCCGCGGGACCGTCTCGACGTTGTGCGCGAAGACCTCGGGGCGGGAGGCGAAGACCTCCTCCAGCAGCTCCGGGACGGCGTTGAAGTCGGGCGCCAGCAGCTCGACCTTGGTCTGGCCGTCCGCGCGCTGCGCGGTCTGCTGGTGGATCTGGCGCACGGTCTCCGCGTACAGCCAGGCGCCGCCGTCCTCCAGGTCGTCGCGGGCGACGCCGGTGATGGTGGCGTAGTTCAGGTCCATGGTGACGACGGACTCGCCGACGCGGCGAGGCTCGTCGCGGTCCAGCGCCTCTGGCTTGCCGGTGTCGATCTGGCAGAAGTCGCAGCGGCGGGTGCACTGGTCGCCGCCGATCAGGAAGGTGGCCTCGCGGTCCTCCCAGCACTCATAGATGTTGGGGCATCCGGCTTCCTGACAGACGGTGTGGAGCCCCTCGCTCTTCACGAGGCCCTGCATCTTCGTGTACTCGGGGCCCATTTTCGCCCGGGTCTTGATCCACTCGGGCTTGCGCTCGATGGGGGTCTGGCTGTTGCGGACCTCCAGGCGCAGCATCTTGCGTCCGTCGGGTGCGACTGCGGACACATCGGCTCCCTGTGCTTCGATTCTTCGGCGTCCACCAGGGTACGCCCGTACGGTTCTCGCCCACCGGGGTGGGCAACCTTCGGCTTCGAGGCGGCATTCCCCCGCCCCCGCCGCCCCTACCCGTCCCATCCCAGGGGCTGCGCCCCTTCGACCCCTAGGCGTCCGTCCGGTGGGGGCTGGTCGCGCAGTTCCCTGCGGGCCTGAAAAAAGCGGGGCTGCGCCCCGGCTTTTTCAGGCCCGCAGGGCCTGGGCTTTTAGGGGCGCGGGGAACTGCGCGACCAGCCCCCACGCACCCGCACTCGACAGCGCACCCCGGCCCGGGCTACGCCGACGCCCGTTCCACCACCCGCGGCTGCAGGTCCGCGTTCTCCAGGACCTCCCGCAGATGGCGCTCGACCACCGGCAGCACCTCGGGGATCGTCACGTCCCGCCCCAGCTCGCCCGCGAGCGACGCCACCCCCGCGTCACGGATCCCGCACGGGATGATCCGGTCGAACCACTTGTTGTCGGGGTTCACGTTCAGCGCGAAGCCGTGCATCGTGACCCCCTTCGCCACCCGGATCCCGATCGCGGCGATCTTGCGGTCCTCGCGCCGCTGCCCGGCGTTGGAGGGCGCGTACTCCGGCCCGTTCATCCGGGGGTCGAACTCGTCGTCGGTCATCCGGGGGTCGAGGTCCAGCGACAGCCCGCCGAGCCGCTGCTCGACCGGATCGCCGAGCACCCACACACCGCTGCGGCCCTCGACCCGGGTGGTCTCGACGCCGAACTCCGCGCACGTGCGGATGAGTGCCTCTTCGAGCCGCCGTACGTGGGCCACCACGTCCACCGGGCGGGGCAGCTTCTGGATCGGGTAGCCCACCAGCTGGCCGGGACCGTGCCAGGTGATCTTGCCGCCGCGGTCGACGTCGATCACGGGCGTGCCGTCGAGGGGGCGCTCGTTGTCGGCCGTGCGCCGCCCGGCCGTGTAGACCGGCGGGTGCTCCAGGAGCAGCACGGTGTCGGGGACCTCGTCCGCGAAGCGCGCCGCGTGCACCCGGCGCTGCTCGTCCCACGCCTCCTGGTACTCGACCATCTCCGCGCCGAACCCCATGCGGACGAACCGCAACCCACTCACGGCAAGCGCCTCCCTCGGCGGTACCGCCGGGCGGCGGACCGCGATAGCCCTGTGGCTCTGTCAGGCGCGTGCAGCGCCCAAGCCACTGTACGACCGTACGACCGCGACCTGTTCGAGCGGCCTCCGTCGGCCGTCGTACGCGGCGCGAGGGTGCGGGCCGACGCTCGTCGTACGCCGCGGCCGCCGGGCGTACGAGGGGCCCAGCCGGCGCGTGTCGGAGGCCGACCACGTCAG
Organism: Streptomyces sp. SP18BB07; assembly: GCF_036322545.1. Classification (NCBI taxonomy): domain Bacteria; kingdom Bacillati; phylum Actinomycetota; class Actinomycetes; order Kitasatosporales; family Streptomycetaceae; genus Streptomyces; species Streptomyces sp. SP18BB07. The sequence goes on along the minus strand of NZ_JAQYWT010000370.1, from coordinate 9,721 downwards.
CCGTGCGGCAAATCCTCACACGATCGGATGAATGGACGCGGAAGTGTGCGATCGGACGCTTACTCTCCGCTACATTCGCGCCGTTCACCAGGCCGCAAAAGGCTTCTCACCAGGCAATCCGGGAAACCCCGCCGACACCCGGAAGGCAGGAGACCGCACCGCAGATGACGGAACGACCCGCGCAGCGCACCCCCAACCGCCAGCTCGCCGCCCTCATCGCAGAAGCGGGGTTCTCGAACGCGGGACTAGCGCGCCGTGTGGACCAGCTCGGTCTCGAACACGGCCTCGACCTCAGATACGACAAGACGTCGGTCACCCGCTGGCTACGTGGTCAGCAGCCCCGGGGGACGACACCCGCACTCATCGCCGAGGTGTTCACCCGCCGCCTCGGTCGCCGCCTCACCGCCCAGGACCTCGGACTGGACGCCTGCGCCCCCGTCTACGCGGGCCTGGAGTTCGCCGCGACCCCCGAGGAGGCCATCGACATCGTCGGCGGCCTGTGGCGCAAGGACTCCGGCAGCCACGCCGAGCTCCGCAAGATCGCGTTCACGCCCGCCGGGCTGGTCGTCCCCAGCCGCGACTGGCTGATCGGCCGGGCCGACGACCGGGTCGGGCGCGGTGATCCGGCAGCCACCCGGGTTCCCCCGCAGGGCCGCCCGGTCGTCCCCCGGCAGCGCAGCCAGACCGAGCGCGGCCCCGGCCAGAAGGTCACCGGCGGGGACATCGCCGCCCTCCGCTCGGTGGGCGAGCTGTTCCGCGCCCTCGACGACGCCTACGGCGGCGGCCACGCCCGCCAGGCCCTCGTGCGCTACCTGGAGCACGAGGCCGAGCCCATGCTGCGCGGCGCCTACGGCGAACAGATCGGCCGACGGCTGTTCGCGGCCGCCGCCGACCTGACCCGGCTGGCCGGCTGGACCTCGTACGACATCGGGGCGCACGGCCTTGCCCAGCGGTACTTCGTGCAGGCGCTCAGGCTGGCGCAGGCGGCGGGGGACCGGGCGTACGGGGCGTACGTGCTCGTCACGATGAGCCGTCAGGCGGTCTATCTGGGGCATGGCCGGGAGGCCGTGCAGCTCGCGCGCGTCGCCCAGCAGGGTGTCGGGTCGGCCGTGCCGCCGGTGGTGCAGTCGCTGTTGCACTCCGTCGAGGCGCGCGGCCACGCGGTGCTGGGCGAGGTCCGGGCTTCCACGGCCGCGCTGGTCCGTGCCGAACGCGCCCTGGAGACGGCCCGGCCCGGGGACGAAGTCCCGTACTGGGCGCGGTTCTTCGACGAGGCGCAGCTCGCCGACGAGTTCGGCCACAGCCACCGCGACCTCCAGCAGTACCGCGCGGCCGCCCAACACGCGGAACGCTCGCTGCAGTTGAGGGCGCCCGCCTACGCCCGCAGCCGCCTCTTCTGCCGTGTCGTCCTCGCCTCGGCCCGCCTCGGCCTCGGCGAACTCGACCAGGCCTGCCAGCTCGGCGCGGAGGCCGCGGGCCAGGCCGCCGAGATGCGGTCGGTCAGGGCCGTGGAGTACGTCCGCGACTTCGAACGCCGACTGGAGCCGTACCGGGACGCGGCCCCCGTGCGGGGCTACCGGGACAAGGTGGCGGCGCTGCTGTAGGCGTGCGGCACACGACAGGGGCGCCCGGAGGCAACTCCGGGCGCCCCTGTGCCGTTCAAGCCGTCCACGCCACCCCACGAGGCCCCTGGGGCCGTGGACGGGTCTCCACGGGCCTCCACGGCCTCCACGGCCCCCACGGGTTCCGGTGGCCCCATGCGGTCTCACGCGGCCGTTTCCAGCGGTTCCTCCAGGAACGTGGGGTGGGCGTCCAGGTCGGTCAGGACGGCGTGGGCGGCCCGGCGGGCGGAGTGGAGCGCGCCCTGCACGGTGCTGGTGTCGCGGTGGTCGCCGCAGACGTAGAGGCCGGCGAGGAGCCGTACCGGGCGGCGCAGATCGTGCGGCGCGGGCATCGCGGGGACGGCCTCGGGGAGGTGGTACGCGGCGAGCAGCTCCCAGCGCGTCGTCGACGTCCGGTAGAGGCGGGCCAGTTGGGCGCGGACCGTGGCGTCGAGGTGCGCGGCGTCCGGGGGAGTGCCGAGGACCGTGGAGGTGATCAGGGTGCGGCCCGCCGGTGCCCGGCTCGGGTCGACCTGGCTGATCACCGCCGTGTGCGAGACGGGCCCGCTGCGGTCGGCGTCGAGGAGCAGCGCCGGTTCCGTCAACGGGGGTTCGTCCGTGGCGTGGTGCAGGACCGTCACCGGGTGGAACCCCGGCACGCGCAGGCCGGGCAGCAGCTCGGCGGCGGACCGGGCGTCCGTGGCCAGCACCACGGCCCGGCAGGCGAGTTCACCGTGGTCCGCCGTGGTCACCGAGGTCGTGCTGATGGCGGTCGCCCGCACCCCCGTACGGACCGACCCCGGCGGCAGCGCGGCCGCGAGGAGTTCGGGAAGGGTGTCGGCGCCGCCCTCCGGGACGCAGAGCCGGCCTGTCGCGTAGGTGTGCAGGGCCAGGTCGGCGCAGCGGCTGGAGGTCGCCAGCGTCGGGTCGGCGAGCAGCGCGGTCAGCAGGGGACGGACGAAACCGTCGATCGTCCGGGGTGGGAAGCCCCGGGACGCCAGGGCCTGGGAGGCCGGGACCTCGGCCCGGGTAAGGAGCCGTTCGGGCGCGGTCGCGGCGAGCCGGGCCAGGGCCATGGCCAGCCGGGACTGGTCGGCGGGGGCGCCGAGCCGACCCGGTCGGGTGCCCGTGGCCCTGGCCTGGGCGCGACCCTGGTTCCGGGGGAGCCTGGGGGCGCTTGCGAGGGCGCGTGCGGCTGTGAGTGCGCCCCTCGCGCTCCGCAGGACGGGGGTGGCGCCGGCCCGTTGATGACGCCCGTCGGAGTGCAGCAGGACGCCGGGGGCGAACGGGCGCAGGGGCAGGGTGTCCATGCCCGGGGTGCGGCGCAGTTCCGGGTACGACGTGGACAGCAGATGCGTCGTCCGGTCGAGGCGGAAGCCGTCGATCTTCTCGGTGGACATACGGCCGCCGACGGCGGGGGCGGCCTCCAGGACGAGGGTCCGCAGACCCGCCCTGGTCAGATGTCCGGCCGCAGCGAGGCCGGCCACGCCGGCTCCTACGACGATCACGTCCACGTCCCGCGTGTCCGCCTGGTACGCCGACTGGTGCACCGACTCAAGCACGTGCCCCTCCCGAGGTCGCGCGGCTGCGGGGACGTTATGCCCCCAACACCCATCTGAAATACCTGAGTTCGGCACGAGAGTGAAGGTGGGGGCCGGGTCCGGGGAAGGAGCGTGTGACCTCGCACGGGGGCATGGGCGGGGTGTCCGTGCGCCGGGCGTTCGGGGGGTGCCGGTGCGTCGGCGACTGCGGGCCCGGTGGGGCTTCTCGCGCAGTTCCCCGCGCCCCTGAAAGACCAGGCCCTGCGGGCCTGGAAGACCACGGTCCTGCGGGCCTGGAAAACGACGGGGCTGCGGCCGAAAAGCACGGGGCGCAGCCCCTGCTTTTCAGGGGCGCGGGGAACTGCGCGAGAAGCCCCACGCACCCGCACCGACAACGCCCCCGCACCGACAACGAACCCCCCGGTCAGCCGAGCGCAGCTCGAATCGCTTCGTCGATCTCCGGATGTCTGAACGCGAAGCCCGACTCCAGCAACCGCGAAGGAACCGCCCGCGTGCTCCCCAGCACATCGCCGGCGACGCCCCCGAGGACGAGCCGCAGCGCGGGTGCCGGCACCGTGAACACGGTGGGCCGGTGCAGCACGCGCCCCATCGCCGCCGTGATCTCCCGGTTGGTGCGCGGCGTCGGCGCCGTCAGGTTGAACGGCCCGGACAGCGACGGCGTGAAGAGCAGATGCCGCAGCGCCGCGACCTCGTCGTGCAGGGAGATGAAGCTCCAGTACTGGCGGCCGTCCCCCATCCGCCCGCCCAACCCCGCCTTGAACAGCGGGAACAGCGGCCCCCAGGCACCCCCGCCCCGGGCCACCACCAGCCCCGTGCGGGCGAACGCCGTACGGGTCCCGGCCTCCCGCGCGACCCCGGCCGCCCCCTCCCACTCCACGCACAGCGCGGACAGGAACTCCGACCCCGGCTCGGCCGACTCGTCCACGACCCGGTCGCCCGTGTAGCCGTAGAACCCGATCGCGCTGCCGTTGACGAACACGCTCGGCGGAGTGTCGAGGGCGGCGGCGGCCTCGGCGAGGGTCCGGGTGCCGCGCACCCGGCTCTCGCGGATCGCCGCCTTGTACGCGTCGGTCCAGCGGCGGGACGCGACCCCCGCGCCGGCGAGGTTGACGACGGCCGCGCACCCCGCGAGCCCCGCGAGGTCGACCCGTCCCGCGCCCGGGTCCCAGCGGACCTCGCCCCGCGCCCGGGGCTCCCGGCGCACGAGCCGGAGCACCTCGTAGCCGTCCTTGGTGAGGGAACGGGCCAGCGCCGAACCGATCAGGCCGGACGCACCGGCGATCGCGATACGAGAACCGGGCGGAACGGGTGATTCAACGGTCATGCCCACCATCCTGCCCGGCGGCCGGCGCGAGCGTGGACCCGGACCACGTCGACCAGCGGGAACCGGCCCCCGATCGCCGTGCCGCCGCCCGCACGGTGGCCGCCCGTGCAGGGGCCGCCCGTACAGTGGCCGTCATGCCCGTTCCGCACATACGCCTCGCGACCTCGGACGACGAGGACACGCTCGGCCGCCTGGACCGCGAGACCTGGTCCACCCTGCACTCCGTCCAGGAGCGGCCCACCCAGCCGCACGAGCCCTTCTTCAACGAGCGTTACGGCCCCCACGACCACCTGGTGGCCGAGCTCGGCGGCAGCGTCGTCGGATACATCCGCCTCGCCCTGCCCTCGAACCTCGCCTGTCACGCCCACGTCCGCCAGATCCAGGGGCTCGCCGTCGCGGACGAGGCACGCGGCTCGGGTGTCGCCCGTGCCCTGCTGCGCGCCGCGCAGGACGAGTGCCGGCGGCGCGGTGCCCGCCGGCTCACTCTGCGGGTCCTCGGCCACAACACCCCGGCCAGGAAGCTCTACGAGTCCGAGGGCTTCGTCGTGGAGGGCGTCCTGCCGGAGGAGTTCCTGATCGACGGGGCCTACGTGGACGACGTACTGATGGGCCGTCGGCTCTGAGCGGCCCCGATCAGATGTGACCGCGTCACGAGGTCACCCGATGACGACGTGACCGCATCACAGGTCACCGCATCACGAGGTCACGAGGTCGCCCGTGTCCACCGGCGCCGTCGCGTTCGCCGCGCGCTCCGCGTCGGGGGCGACCTCGTCCACGGTGAGCACGTACCCCGTCTCCGCGTCCGAGGTGGAGCGGGCGAAGACGACCCCGAACACCTTGCCGTCGGTGGTGAGGAGGGGGCCGCCGGAGTTGCCGGGGCGCACGGTGGAGCGGATGGAGTAGATGTCGCGGGTGACCGCGTCGGTGTTGTAGATGTTCCGGCCGGTCGCGTCGATACGGCTGGCGACCGTGGCCGCCTGGAGGTCCAGGCCGCCGTCCTCCGGATAGCCGGCCACCACCGCCGCGTCACCGCGCCCGGCACTGTCGTCGAAGCTCAGCAGCGGGGCCCTCAGACCCGGCACGTACAGGACCGCCACGTCCTTGTCCGGATCGAACAGCACGACCTTCGCCTCGTACGCCTTGCCCACACCGCCTACCCGCACGCTCGGCTCGTCGATGCCGGCGACCACGTGGGCGTTGGTCATCACATGCTCGGTGGCGTACGCGAAGCCGCTGCCCTCGCGGCCCTGGGTGCCCGCGACGCCCTCGATCTTCACCGTGCTGCGCTTGGCGGCGGCGGTCGCGGCCGCGGTGACGCTGTCGCCGGACGGCTTGGCCACCTCGGCCGTCGCCTCGTTCTCGAAGGGGTTGAAGACCTGCGGGAAGCCCGCCTCGGTGAGCGCCGAGGTGGCGTTGGAGAACCAGGCCGGGGTGGTCTCCGGCATGGTGTTCTGCACGGCGCCGAGCAGCGCGGAGTTACGGATCGAGTTGGTCACCACCGCCGACGAGGAGGCCCCGAGGACGCTCGCGGCCACCCACGCCACGATCAGCACGGCGACCGTGTTGGCCGCGGCCCCGCCGACGCCGTCGGCCACCCGCAGCGGACTGCGGTCGATCTCCCGGCGCAGCCGCAGCGCCAGCCGGCCCGCCAGCTCGTGCCCGATCACGCCCGGCACCAGGACCGTCAGCACCGCCGTGACCGTCGCCGCCGGGGTGCCCGCCTCCACCAGCTCCATCATCCAGGGCAGCACCCAGACGCCTATCGCCGCGCCGCCCACGAAACCGGCGAGGGACACACATCCCGCGACCAGGCCGCGACGGTAACCGGACGCCGCGTAGGCCAGGATCACCAGCATCAGCAGGATGTCGAGCACGTCCACTCCGACCGCCTTTCTCCAGGGACCCTGTAGTACGCGCGGCACGGGTGCAGTGATCAGCTGTGGCCGCACGGCACCCCGGTGACCCGAGCCGACCGGCCGGTACCGCGTCGTGTCCGCCCCGAATCGTAAAAACGTCCCGGACCACGGCGTTGGTTCCTTCCGCTTCCCCCGGGTGGCCCACTCCACATCGCGGCCGACGGGCATCCGGGTGACTGTGGGGCCATGCGTGTGTTCCGGATGTCGCGGGGGGCGCGAATACGGCGGCTGCCGCGCGTGTGGCGCCGCCGCGCGCGGACCCCGCGCGCCCCGGACCCGTCCGGACAGCGGCCACGCCGGTCCCACGACCGCACGCGACCCGCCCGGGAGCGGATGCGCCGGATCCGGGAGCGTACGCGCCTATCCCGGGCCCGCGTGGACCTGCCCCGGCCCGTCCTCCTGCTGCTGGCCTGTCTGGCCGGACTGGCGGCCGTGCTCGCCCTGGTGCTGGGCGCGATCGGCGTGGACCGTACGGCCGAGCGCGCCGACGGGCCCGCCACCACCCGGCCCGCACAGCCGCACCAGGCGCCCCGGCCCCCCATCGTGCCCAGGTCGCGCTGGCTGGAGAAGGACGCGCCCAGCCAGCCGCCCGCCCGCTACGACGACGAGGTCGCCGCCGTCTTCATCCACCACACGGACTCCCCGAACGGCTACGACTGCGCCGACGCGCCCCGCATCATCCGCGGCCTCTACACCGGCCAGACCGACGCCAAACACTGGGACGACATCGGCTACAACTTCCTCGTCGACCGCTGCGGCACCATCTACGAGGGCCGCGCGGGCGGCGTCGACCGCGCCGTCATCGGCGCCCACACCCAGGGCTTCAACCACCGCACCTCCGGTATCGCGGCCCTCGGCACCTTCACCGCCGGCGTCCCCGTCCCGCAGGCCATGACCGACGCGATCGCCGCGCTCGCCGCCTGGAAACTGGGGCTCTCCGACAGCGACCCCCGGGGCAGCGTCCGGCTCACCTCCAGCAACAGCCTCAGCCGCTACGCCGCAGGCACCACCGTCCTGCTGCCCACCCTCGCGGGCCACAGCGACGGCTACATGACCAGCTGCCCGGGCGCGGCCCTCGCCGAACGCCTGCCCGCGATCCGCGAACAGGCGGCCCGCCTCCAGGGCCGGATCTAGCCAGGCGGCACATCTCATGAGGTTCACAGACAGCGCGCCGTCGCCTCACAGAGTTCTCCCAGATCCGCGCCCTACCTTCGTGGTCGTCAAGCCGACCGGAGGTGGGGAAAATGATCAGCAGTCGTACGAAGCGCGAGTCCCGAGACCCGAAGAAGTCCTGGTCCTCGGCGCTGCGGAGCCCGTGGACGGTGGCCTGCGCGACCGCCGTCGTCGTGCTCGGCCCGTCCGCCGTCACCGCGTCCGCGCTGGAGCGCGCCAACTCGGCGCCCCTGCACGGCGCCGCGGCCCCCGAACACCCGGCCCCGGGCAAGGAACGACGCCACCACGGCGGGCCGTACACCACCGAGCCGTACGCCTACCTGCCCCGCACGACGAACCGCGGACTGCGCGTGTGACCGTCGACGGTCCCCGGCCGGCCCAGGCCCGGAGTCGCTAGGCCCGGAACCGCTCCCAGAGCTTCGGGCAGCGTTCCGCGAGCGCGGAATCGTCCTCGAAGTCGAGCGGGGTGCCCTCGGGTTCGCCGGGCGGGGGCGGGATGCCGAGGTCCGGGGCGACCACACCGGTGAGCTGCTCGTACGCCTCGTCCGCGGCGTATCCCAGCTCCTCGGCGTCCCCGTCGATCTCCTCGTCGAAGTCGTCCAGCAGATCGGCGAGCGCGTCGGGGTCGTGCACCGCCCCCTCGAACACCTCCCGGCCCTGGCCGATCAACCAGCACCGGAAGTAGTCGAACGCGTCGTCACTGGCACCGCCCAGCAGCACCGTGGCGGCGCACCAAAGGTCCCAGGTGTACGCGCGGTTGTAACGGGACTCGAAGTGGCGGGCGAAGTCCAGCACCGCCTCCGGGTCCAGTCGGCCGAGCCGTTCCACGAGCAGGTCGGCCTGGTCCTCCGGATCGCCCTCGGCGTCCTCGCGGGCCGTGTCCACCAACTCCCAGAACTCCGTCTCGTCCATCACTGGTCCAGCATCGTGCCTGGGCGGGTGGGACGCACGTCAAGAACGACCCATTCTTGTCTCACGGCGCCTCGTACAGCTCCGCCAGGCGGCGCGCGTCGTCCGCGAAGCGCTCCCGCAGCCCGGCGGGAGCCAGCACCTCGACCTCCGCTCCCAATGCGATGAGCTGGGTGTACGCCACGTCCTCCGACTCCACGCGGAGGGCGACGGTCACCCGGCCGTGCTCGTCGGGGGTGTCGGCCACGGCACTCAACGCGTCCCGGGCCGACACGGGGTCCACCACGTGCGGCAGCCTCCGCACCCCCTCCGCCGACAGTCGCACGACGACGTCGGCGCGCAGGATCGACCGGGCGAATCGTTCCGCCTGCTCGTCCCAGTAGGCCGGCAGATCGAACTCCTCGTTCCGGGTGAAGCGGTCGTCGCCGGTGTCGACGGTGGTGAAGCGATCGATGCGGTAGGTACGGAAGACCCCCGAACCCGGCCGGGGGCCGGCGCCGGAGGGGGCGTCCACGTCGGGGACCCGGGCGCACAGGTACCAGACGCCGGCCTTGAGCACGAGACCGTACGGCTCCAGGGCCCGCTCGACCTCGGTGGAACCCTTGCGGTACCGCGCGACGATCCGGCGGTCGTCCCAGACCGCGTCCGCCACGTCGGGCAGCAGCTCGGGCGTCTTCGGCTCCTTGAACCAGCTCGGCGCGTCGAGGTGGAACCGCTGGGAGGCCGTACGGGAGGCGTCGCGGAGGGAGGGGAGGAGGGCGGCGGACACCTTGAGCCGGGCGGCGGAGGCGGCGTCCTCCAACCCCATCTCCCGCAGCGCGCCCGGCACACCGCTGAGGAACAACGCCTCGGCCTCGGTGCGGGCCAGCCCCGTCAACCGCGTCCGGTACCCGCCGATCAGCCGGTACCCCCCGGCACGGCCCCGGTCCGCGTACACCGGCACGCCCGCCTCCGACAGCGCCTGGGCGTCCCTCGTCACCGTCCGCTCCGACACCTCCAGCTCCCGCGCGAGTTCGGCGGCGGTCATGGAGGGGCGGGACTGCAGCAACAACACCATCTTGATCAGCCGAGCAGCACGCATGCGGACATGATGCCGGGCCGGGGTGACAAAAGGGGGTGGGTTGTCGGGTGCGTTCTTCGGGTGCGGGTCCGGTGGGGGCTGGTCGCGCAGGTCCCCGCGCCCCTGAAGGAGCCTTCGGCCCTTCGATGAAAAGCATGGGGCGCAGCCCCTGCTTT